>JBBITB010000068.1:0-14922 GCA_037440985.1 Microcoleaceae cyanobacterium bin_387 | reverse complement strand
TCTTCCCTCTCTTCCCTCTCTTCCCTCTCTTCCCTCTCTTCCCTCTCTTCCCTCTTTTAACTAATGATCGATCCGACTAATCCCATTTCAAAAGCACTGTCAGGTAATTCTTCAACAGGATAATTACCAGGAATAAAGACATGATTGGGTGTAAAAACAAACTGTTTGAGATAAACAATTTGATGGGGTTCACATCGCGATCGTGTCTCAATTTTCACAAATTTTTCTGTAGAAGATGGAAAAATGATTTCTTGTAATAATTCGTCCATAAATGCCTGTTCCTCCTGGGGGATCATAGGACAGGTAAATAAGGGAGATGAATGACTCTCTGATTCTGTGATATTCATTGTATTTATAGCACCCTTAATCATCGTAACCCGATTTCTCACGAGATGAATGTGAGCGTTGCCCATAAGATGATAATCAGCCATGATCTATATTCTCCTATTTGAAATTAGTAATAAATTCCCCGGTTTCCCCTGATTAGATAAATGAAATTTAGTAGTTAAACTTTCTCACACTCTTTGTGGGTTGTTTTTGATATAGCACTTCTGGGATAGATGAAGTATTCATTTAAACTTAAAACCCTTGAAACCACTGTTTTTGGGAATGCTCCATCTTTGTGAGAACCACGATAATGACGCGGTAAGACAACAAGGAGAAACCGGGTGGGAAGTCGATGGACTTTGGGAGCATCCCAGCCCAAAAACCTATATTTGTTGTGGGAGTCTCTAGCTCCCTAGGGATCTCAGAGAGAGCCACGGACTCCCACTAGAAATTTATCAAAAGGTGATGCTCCCGTGGAGTTGATTTCACTGCAGCTTGAAACTAGATAATTATAAAAAATAATGGCTATTAACAAATATAAAAAATGTGCAAATTTTTGTCAAGTTCCGTGCCATTATCCACCCAAAATTAGTTTCTGTGTTGTCCGATTCGTTAATCTCTCTTTTCCGTAGGCTCTTCAGAGGGAGAAACATCTTGACTGTGAGGCACTGTCGGCAATTTTTCCACTAACCCCATATCAAACGCGATATCTGGTAAATCTTGCATACGATACTTACCCGGTTCAAATAACCCCCCAGGGGTAAAACAAGGTTGTTTTAATAACACCACTTCCATTGGTGCAAACATTCCACGAAACATTTTCCGTTCAATTCCCATTGAAGTTTCTCCTTAAATTTAATTACACCGCGGGACGGACTAAAATCACAGTGCTTTCGGAATTGCGCGCGATCGCTTCTGGAATATTACCCTTAACAACTTGAGTTAATAATCCTTCTCGACTGGCCCCCAAAACAATCACATCACAGTATTGTTTTTCCGCAAAATCGACGACAGCATCAGAAACAGATTTAGCACAAATAGAAGTCACCTGTACCGGACAATGCAACCTTTTTTTGAGAAAATCAGCCGCCTGTTGTAACTGTGTGGGATCAGGTTCATCCCCAGAAGGTTGATGCACCTGACAAAGATGAATTTCGGGTTTTGCACTGATCATCACCAAAGAAGGTAACAAACGCACCGCGGCGGCCCTATTCCAGTCTCGCACAGGTACTAACCACCGATTTAAAACCGTCACGGATTCTTTTTCCGACTCTTGAGACTTATTCAAAAAAGAAAGACGTAAAGCCAGGGGAGAAAGTTCAGTATCTTCTTGGCGAGCACCTTTCCATTGTTTTTTCAACGCAAAATTTTTACCTAATTTTACTAAAATTACCTCACAAGAAGCTTGACGAATAACCGTATCTACTACATTACCAAAAATGCGACCCGGTGTCGAATTTACGCCTTTCCAACCCATGATAATTAAATCAATATGACGTTCTTTAAGTGTTTCTAAAATAGCCGGTGCAATCTCATGACAAAGACGAATTTGTGTATGTACAGATAAATCCCAAGGTTTTAAAATTCTTTCAGCTTCATGGAGAAGACGACGACTCATCGTAGTTCGTACATCGGCTTGAGAGGGGGGACTATTTCGGGGAACAATACTCACTTGTAAACATTCTATTTCATAATTTTTTTCCTTCGCGATCGCGGCGGCTATATTTAATAAAGCTGGCATCGTTTCAGGATTACTTAAAGACACCAATAATCGTCCCTTCCCGATTTGGGGTTGTCGTGTTTGATAGGCAACATAAGAAGGAGCAACTTGAGGACCGATTTGGTCAATTTGACCTGTTAATTGAGCCGACTCTGCGCGAATAATATCACTACGAGTAATAATTCCCACTAAACGATACCCTTCCGTTACAGGTAAGCGACTCATATTAAAGCGATTTAATTGATATAAAACTTCACTGAGACTATCTTGAGGAGAAACCGTCAGAGGTTGTGGTGTCATAAATTCTTGTAAAAAAGTATCTCCTTCTAACTTCTTTTGATTCGCTTTTACTAAATCTGTTTGTGTTACAATTCCTACTAATTTTCCGCTATTAACAACCGGAAATCCTCGGTGATGGGAACGGGAAAAAGCTTGTAAAACTTCATCTAGTCTCATCTGACTAGAAAGGGTTTCGACTCGACGTTGCATCACATCTTCAGCTTGAATCGTATTTAACATATCACTAAAAGATTTCTCTTGATGTAGATTAATGCCACTTAATCCTAAAATCCGATCATAAAGGGAACCCGGATCAATTCTATCGGCGACAACATACGCGATCGCGGCACAGATCATTAAAGGGAGAACGAGATGAAAATCTTTGGTAATTTCAAAAACAATAACAACGGCTGTCATCGGAGTGCGAGAAACCGCACAAAAAAAAGCCCCCATTCCTGCCAGTGCATAAGTTGTCGGTAAACCGATATCAAAGAAATATAATTGCCAATTTCCGATGAGATTACCCAGAGCCGCCCCCAGAATTAAAGACGGTGCAAATAAACCACCGGGTGCGCCTGAACCCGCGGCAATAATAGTTAAGATAAAATGGGCAAGAAACGCGACAAAGGTAATTTTTACAGTGGCTTCTCCACCCACTAACAATTCTCGTAATCCTGTATTATTATGGAAACCATCTGGTAACAATGCAATGCTCAATCCCACGATTAATCCCGCGAAGGCAATGCGTAATGGTAAACCCAAAAGAAGGTTTTTTTGATAAAATTTTAAAATCGTTAAAACGCCTTTACAAAATAACGCACCTAATAAGCCTGCCCCAACTCCTAAGACCACATAAAATGGTATTTCTTGGGGAACAAAACTGGTTTTATAGATCGTTAAATTTAGATTTAACCAATCACCTCCTAAATGTTGAGAGACAACCGCGCCAATAAATGAAGCAATAATCGCGGTTCCTAATGTAATATCAGAAACATCATGGAGGAGTTCTTCAATAACGAATAAAACTCCGGCAATGGGAGCATTAAAACCCGCTGCTAACCCCGCGGCTGCGCCGGAAGCAATTAACTGACGTCGATACTCAGGAGAAGTCGGAACCATTGAACTAATCCACGCGGCTAAAGCCGCCCCAATTTGTACAGTCGGTCCCTGTCTTCCTAATGTTAAACCGGAACCGACGGCTAAAGTTGTGGAAATTAATTTAGCAATTCCTACTCGTAAATTCAAAGGTTTTCCCATGCCAGAAAGGGCTGCTTTTACTTGAGGAATACCACTGCCTGATGTTTCTGGTGCAAATCTTTCTACCAGAAATCCTGTAGTCAATCCGCCTAATAATCCTACGATTGGTAATAAAATAATGGGTGGTATAATCAGGGCTGTCGAGATTCGTAAACTCCCTAACCATCCCACACTAAATTTGAGTAAATAACCCGCTAATCCACAGATAAAACCGATTAAACAGGCTTCCAGAATGGCAAATTGTTTGGGGCGTAAAACTTGAGAAAAAATGGCCCTTGATTGACTGCGAATTTGCTGATAAATCGAGAGTTCCCACATATTTCTAATACGGTTTATTTTTTCTTCAGTTATATTCTAATTCTTTCTGATGAGATTACTCAAAAAATAATAGAGATTCTATTCTCTCAGAAAGATAAGATCTCATTTATTCCCTATTAAGAGTTAAGAAAAACGAGAAAACTCTGTCCATCATAAGTATGAGAATTGCGAGAGCAGGTGAGCCGTTTTTTACCAGCAAGACACTTAGGCACTCAGGAAAGAAAATAGAAAGGCTCTCAGAATCCGAGAAAGTTACCCCTTTGTGTCTTTGTGTTTTTGTGTCTTTGTGTCTTTGTGGTTGATTTTATTTCCCTACATCATTCTCTCACTTTTAGGGAAAGATGAGGTCTAATTTATTCCCTGTTAAGACTTAAGAGTTAAGAAAAACGAGAAAACTCTCTAGCTCACAAGGATGAGAATTTCTATATATGACAAGTATAAATATAACAGGACTTACCTTAATGGGGCAAGAAACCCGGTTTCTTGGTAGAGCCTTCACCGACAGAAGATTTCTCCGAAAAATCCGGTTTCAATGGGTAAAAATCCACCCATTGAGAGAAACTCGGTTTCTTTATCAGGTAACGACATCGCGTCAAACCGGGTTTCTTGGCTTAACTGGCAATTGGGGTTAAAGAGAGAAAGCCGCTTTCTTCAAGAAACTGGCTTTGTTTTTTCTTACTTACTGACAAAAACTTCTTTTTCCACACAATTAGAGTCACGATCTCCACTCAAATCTAATTTCCCTCCGGGTGCTTCTGGGTGATGACTATTTTTCGACGTGATAAGTGTGGGGTTCCGGCTTGACTCCGCATCTTCTGTTTGTGCAACATCAAATTTTTCCGTCATCCCCTCAAACCCGATTTCTACTTCTTTACCTGCACGATAACCTTTATAGAGAATACCTAGGCTAAATAAACCCCCTACAGAAAAAAATCCGATCGCGCCTGCTTTTGCCCAAGGATTCATTTTATCAGAGCCATTAGCACCCCAATGTTTTGTCGTAGAAGTTTGATTCACACTAGGGTTATCCAGATAACAGGCGTGGGCTGATGGAATTGAACCCCATACAAGAGAACTCGCGATCGTCGTGCTAGAAAAGATTACAGCCAATGTCGAAAAATTTTTCATCGTTATAGTGGTGGGTAACGGAGTACAAGTCCTATTATCCTCACAATTTTGTTTACTAGACGAGTAGGAGCTAAAAGTTGTTAACTCCTACAACTTTTTTTCCTAGGAGAAGCCAGTTTCCTCAGTTCAAATCAAAAAGTAAAAAAAATATGGCTGCTCACAGAAATTGATGATTCAGAGAAGAACACCTTGAGCGACTTTTTGTTGTATCTGAGATAGCAAAGCCAGAATTTGGGCGCTCAAGGGAGTTAACTTCAATAACTCCTGTTCTGCCCCAGGTAAATTGCCCACCATTTTCATTAAAATTACCTGATGCGCGATCGAGTGTAATTCTTGATGAACTTGCTCTAAAAGACGCATTTCTGGTAAATCAGGATAATCCTTGAGTCCCTGAGAATATAACCATTTCCCCAAATAACACTTCGAGGGCGCGATCATATTTAATGGTGGGATATCTTGAGTTCCATACAAATAGGAACTGAGTTTCAAATTCCAGAGGGCGTGTTGGGCTTTTGCTAAGGAAACGTCAAACATAACCCTTCCTCCCAATCAACGGGTACAAAAAAAATTATATCAAAAAACTGATAGATTGTGCCATGTTAGTATGATCTAGCAGTCGAAATGAGGAATGGGGAATAGGGATTAGGGATTGCGGATTGGGTAATGGGTAACTGTCAACTGTCAACTGTCAACTGTCAACTGTCAACCTTCTTCCTTCTTCCTTCTTCCCTCTTCCTTGTGCAATAAGATTAAAAAACCCAGCTTCTCAAAGAAACCGGGTTAATAAGTAAGAAAAACGACAATTAGTCTTCAGTCGCGCTTGGAAGATCCTCTTCCGCAATGTCCACAACTTCTTCCTCAGCAACAGGCTCTTCCACAGGAAGTTCCATAGATTTACCTTGCTTCTGAGCCAGTAATTTTTCCTTGAACTTCGCGGCCATTTCCTCAGCCTTTTCATAAACCAGTTCACGATTTTTCACCATCGCGCCCGGTTCAGGTTCCAACTGCTTCGTGGACAGAGAAATGCGACCCCGTTCCGCATCCAAGTCAATGATCATCACTTTCACTTCATCATTAACGTTGAAGACGCTGTGAGGCGTATCAATATGATCGTGAGAAATTTCTGAAATGTGCAGTAAACCACTCACACCGCCAATATCAATGAACGCGCCATAGGGTTTGATTCCACGCACAGTCCCCATAACGACTTCGCCCACTTCCAAACGGTTCATCTTACGCTCAACCAGAGCTCGACGATGACTTAAAACGAGGCGATTTCGATCTTCGTCAACCTCTAAAAATTTTAAAGGCAGTTCTTCTGAAACTAATTCTTCCTTGGGTTTGCGCGTACTAATATGAGAACCAGGGATAAAGCCCCGTAACCCTTCAATTCGTACCAACGCGCCCCCACGATTCGTCGCAAAAACTTGGGATCTTACCGTAGCATCTTCCGCTTGCAACTGACGGACTCGTTCCCAAGCGCGCATATATTCAATACGGCGGATAGAGAGCGTTAATTGTCCATCTTCATTTTCATCCGTGAGGATAAAAAACTCTCTGGTTTCGTTAGACTGCAAAACCTCTTCAGGTGCTTCGACACGATTGATAGACATTTCCTGAATAGGAATGTAGGCGGCGGTTTTAGCACCAATATCAATCAGAGCGCCTCTCGGTTCAATACTGAACACCGTACCCGCGACTATATCACCAGGACTAAAATGATAGTCATATTTGTCTAGTAGGGCAGCAAAATCATCGTGAGTAAAGCCAACATCTTTGGCGATTGTTTTTAAAGCCATGCGAACGTTTCCTAGATTATTCTCCTGCTATGGTGGTTGACGGATGATTGTTGAACCTAATAATGAGTATTGTAGAGTTTTATAGAGAAGCGGAGCACTTCTCTCATCTCTCAAAACCCCTTGTAAAGTCTAGTCATAACTAACCCTTACGGGGTACAACTCTACACCCGATCTTTTATTATGACTCTAAACCTGACGTTTAGAGTGCTAATGACTAAGAACTTTAACTCTTGCTACTAACGTAGGTATTGCTACCTGAGTCGGATCAACTAGGGCTCTTTCCCAGCCCCCGTTATGAAGATGGTTCAGATCCTCTAATTGTATCAGGGATTGATGTCCTTAAACAAAATTAATTTTCCTTTTAGTCCCAGGACTCAAGGGCATATATCTTAACTGATGCTTTAACTGAGACTGGGGGTGGGAGTTAACAAATCCTCATTCACCCCAGTCAAGACTGGCTGTGGGGGGTAATCAGTTTTATCCGTCCCCTTTCTTATCGGTGTTTGTGGTGTTTCTGCTAAAGGACTTTGTAAATCTTCTTTTCTCAAGTCTTCCAAAGTATCGACAAAATCCCGTATCCCCCGAAACTGTCGATACACTGAAGCAAAGCGGATATAGGCCACTTCACTAAGGGATGATAACTGCTTGAGTACCAATTTACCAATTTCGGAACTAGGGACTTCCCGTTGCGATCGCGTTTGAAGTTCCGCTTCAATTTCGGCGACGAGAGATTCTAACGTCTCCGGTGTAATACCTGTTTTTTCGCAAGCGCGAACCATTCCCCGTAGAACTTTAGACTTATCAAAAGACTCCCGTTTGCCATCGAGCTTAATCACCGTAATAGGGACAAACTCAATCCGTTCATAAGTGGTAAAACGATGCAAACAACTTAAGCACTCTCGGCGACGGCGAATGCTTTGACCTTGTTCCGCGCAACGAGACTCAAGAACGCGACTGTTAGTGTGCTGGCAGACTGGACAGCGCATGATGGTTAATTTACAGTTAGTGAACTACTGATTTATCACCAAGAATTGTCTGACATCATCGACATCATCAACATCCTTAGTAGAACATCACCAACTAAGTTGATGAAGGTGGTTATCCCACAGAGGCAACCATAGGGGTTTCCCCCATCCAGAAAATTCCCTTGGCTCAGAATGAATGCTTTTTCACGACCTAACCGATGCTGACTCAAGCCTAAAGTAATATGAGTGTATTATATCACCGCGGTCTTGTCAGAGAAAGGTCATTTAAGATGTCCGAGCATATCGGAAAACTTCTCGATCTAATCTTAAGAACTACCCAAAATTTGTCTTGAGGGTATATCCTTTGAGACAGACTTATATCCCGCCACAGTGGTCGGAGTACGAACTATAGTGGGGGATATAAGACCAAATAGTGAAGAAGAGAGTAAACTCTCTTAGTTACTTACCAATTCGAGGAGGCTCGCGGAACGCGATCGCGAAAAAGAGCACACCTAAAGTTAAAGCCAAAATCAAGATGTAAGCAACACTTTCCATATTATAAATTCCTGGTCATCCGGTTCTCTATCAGTTTATCCCAAGATTTGCCCCAAATATCTCAACGCTGAAGAATGCAACAAATCTCAAAAAAAACCCGGTTTCATCCTTGAAACCGGGTTTTTTAGTCAATAACAGACTTGATCAAGAAATCCAACTTAAACAGTTTCTTCCTTACGAGTAGTGGGGTCGCCCAGTTTTTGGAACAGACCAAACTCCACTTGCTCTTCGAGGTCTTCTTCAATACCCGCGAACACATCACGGAAGATAGTACGAGTACCGTGCCAAATATGACCAAAGAAGAATAACAGCGCAAAACACGCGTGTCCAAAGGTGAACCAACCACGAGTAGAAGTACGGAAAACCCCGTCAGACTTCAGAGTTTCGCGGTCAAATTCAAACACTTCGCCCTTCTGTGCAGCGCGAGCAAACTTCTTCACATCCACAGGGTTCGTAAACTTCTTACCGTCTAAATCACCACCATAGACACTTACCGTTACACCCGCTTGTTCAAAGCTATACTTCGACTCAGCGCGACGGAAAGGAATATCAGCGCGAACCACGCCATCCTTATCAGTCAACACAACGGGGAAAGTTTCAAAGAAGTTAGGCAGACGACGAACAAATAATTCATTGCCCTGGCTATCTGTAAACACAGGATGGCCTAACCAACCCTTCGCGATACCATCACCATTAACCATCGGACCGACGCGGAACAGACCGCCTTTGGCGGGACTATTACCAACGTAGTCGTAGAAAGCTAACTTTTCAGGAATTTGCTCATAAGCCGCCGCGATCGTTGATCCACCCGCGACACTGGTTTGGACACGACGCTGAATTTCTTGTTGGAAATAACCGCTATCCCACTGATAACGAGTCGGTCCAAACAATTCGATGGGGGTAGCCGCAGAGCCATACCACATCGTACCCGCGACCACGAAAGCAGCAAAGAATACCGCGGCAATACTGCTCGAAAGCACCGTTTCGATATTCCCCATCCGTAGAGCCTTGTAAAGCCGTTCAGGAGGACGCACCGTCAAGTGAAACAAACCAGCAATAACACCGACAATACCCGCGGCAATATGGTGAGCCACAATACCACCCGGATTAAAAGGATCGAAACCTTCCGGGCCCCACGCGGGAGCCACAGGTTGAATATGACCCGTTAAACCGTAGGGATCAGATACCCACATCCCCGGACCAAAAACGCCAGAAAGGTGGAAAGCACCAAAACCAAAACAAAGCAAACCAGATAAGAACAAGTGAATGCCAAACATTTTTGGCAAGTCAAGAGCCGGTTCTCCAGTGCGGGGATCTCTGAAGAGTTCCAAGTCCCAATACACCCAGTGCCAAACAGCAGCCAGGAATAACAGACCCGCCAGAATAATGTGAGCGGCCGCGACACCCTCAAAAGACCAGAAACCGGGGTCAACCGCGGTTTCACCGGTTACGCTCCAACCACCCCAGGATTGGGTGACACCCAGACGGGCCATAAAGGGAAGTACGAACATCCCTTGACGCCACATGGGGTTAAGAACTGGATCACTAGGATCGAAAACTGCCAGTTCGTAAAGGGCCATAGAGCCAGCCCAGCCCGCGACCAGACCAGTGTGCATAAGGTGTACAGCAATCAAGCGGCCTGGGTCATTCAAGACGACTGTATGTACACGATACCAAGGTAGTCCCATTGACTACGCGCCTCCAAAATGAGTGATGTTGTCTAAGTTTGATGACTGTTTCAGCTCTTATTAAGCTTTCCTTGTCTTACCACCCCTTCGGTTTTGGCTGTGAATAAGACCTACACCGTTGGGACGCTAAAACAATCAAAGCATAAAAATGAAAGTTATGTGAAGTCTCCACCACTATCTCGCGACTCCGATATAGTGGTGGCTTCCTGTCTCACCAAGATGTGCCTGGTTAGGAAGATCACTTCGATGATGTAAAGAAGTGTATCGAGTATTAGAACCGATGGCAATATTGTCTCACGAGATTGATTCCAACTTATCCTCCTGTGTCTTGACTAGAACCTAAAGAGGTTGAGGAAAGAATTTCACAACGCGCAAAACTACTGCACAACCTTTCTAAGACTTGATCCGCGCTAATTAGACGTGTCAGGACGACATTACCAATATTTTGACCCGGATTTTTCGCCAGGTGAGCTGGCGTGGCTTTGACTTCTACCATCAGAATTGTATCTTCGACTCGATAGAGCCACATTTTTTCGTTTTGATCCCACAGACAAAGGTTGAGTTTTTGGATGTCGGGCTGTCGTCTCCACGCGGTTTCGTTCCATAGACCCCCAACACCCCAGACTCGGCCAATAGTCCAGCCTTCTGATAAGAAGAAGTATTTCACAAATTTCTTTAGGTAAGATTACTTATTTTTGTTTAACATACCTCAAAAGGGATCAAATAGTGATTAGAGCTTTGGGATGGGGAAACTCGCGTTCCCTTCGTTCATTCTCATGGTAGGCTGACTAAAATTAGATTTACTGTTTCCTTTTTCCTAGACACTGCGTGGGTATTTTCTGGATATTTACCTGGTGACTTTTATACTTTCAATCTGGCTAATTTTACTGAAGTGAAACCCGATTATGATTATTTTCAGAAAAACTATGTTGTGCTATTTTTGGTCTGTTTTTTCCTGTTTATTCTCTCTTGTTCCACTATTAGTGCCCGATAATTACCCAGCTATACCATCTATCAAGCACAAACACCTATTATAATTAATGGGCATTTAGACGAACCGGCTTGGACTGCCGCGCCCGATGGGGGTTCTTTTAGTTTTCCTTGGTGGAAATCAGGAAAAAAAGAAAAAACAGTTAGTAAATTATTGTGGCATCAGGAAAATATTTACGTTTCGTTTATTCCTGAATATTCCTATATTTGGAGAGAAATAAATTTCATAATAGTGCCATTTCTACCGATGATTGTGTAGAACTATTTACCTCTCATAATCCAGATTATCTTCTTCCTTGTTTTAATAGCAACATTACAATGAATATTATAGGGACTTTTCTTGATCAATTTCATCCCTATTAGGTATTAATAATGATACTGAATGTAATGAAGAATTTATAAAAGTTGCGACTTCTTTTGTGGGAAAAATTAATAATAGTGATTTGATCAATATGGCATTTTCAACGCAGCTATTTCTTTGACAAATTTTCAACAATTTGTGCAAAAGATTCCACCTAAACCGGGTGATATTTTGCGTTTAAATTTGAATCGTTTACGGGGAAAAACAATGTAGAATATAGTCAATAGTCCCCCAGTCAAACAGAAAAGCCTCAATTTCATTCGGCTAATGATTTTGGTTGAGTCATTTTTTCTGATATCAAGAGTCCTTTTTGGAGAAGTTAATTAGTTTGATACCATAAGGGACAAACGATCGCGCTCATTTTCTCGCGAAAAATCCTTAATCAAATTTAACCTCAACTTTACGGAAATAAGGCTCACTCTCTTGTTAGCTTGCTCATAGAGACAGAGGCAATACAGGATATCTAATCTGAAAATGTTATGCTTCTGTGTAACTTTATCAAAATTTGAGGAGTCAATTATGGTGCAAACCCCTTCCCGTCAACAAACTTACCCTCTAAGTGCTCACGCGATACAATTAGCACAAACCTTAACCTTACCCAATACTCCCCTTTTTGGGACCGATGGTATTCGGGGTAAGGTGGGAGATTTACTCACAGAGTCCCTTGCCTTGCAAGTCGGTTTCTGGGCTGGAGAAGTCCTAGGGGAACACGCGGGCAAAAAGGCCCCGATTATCTTAGGACAAGATAGCAGAAATTCTAGTGATATGTTATCAATAGCTCTCTCTGAAGGCCTGACTGCCGCGGGGTTAGAGGTGTGGAATGTGGGGTTATGTCCGACTCCTTGTGTTTCTTTTTTAACAAGTGTGACGGATGCTATTGGGGGAGTAATGATATCCGCTTCCCATAACCCCCCAGAAGATAATGGGATTAAGTTTTTTGGCAAGGATGGGACAAAAATACCGAGCGCGTTACAGGAGAAAATTGAGGCGGGTATTCGACAGTCTGGCAATTTATCTATTATAGGTGAAGTCAGTTCTCATCATCATTTTCGCCCGGAATTAGTGGAAGAATATACAGAGTCTTTACATCGTCCGATCGCGTCTGAAGTTAGTTTAAAAGGAATGCGAATTGTTTTAGATTTAGCTTGGGGAGCCGCGGTTAAAATTGCCCCCAGGGTATTTCGAGAAATGGGCGCAGAAGTAATTTGTTTACACGATCAACCCGATGGTGATCGCATTAATGTTAATTGTGGTTCTACTCATTTACAATTATTAAAAGACGCGGTAAAATTCCATAATGCGGACTTAGGTTTTGCCTTTGATGGTGATGCCGATAGAGCTTTGGCGGTTGATAATTTAGGTCGTTCTATAGATGGTGATTATATTCTCTATTTGTGGGGTAGTAAATTACGTCAAAAAGGAATGTTACCGGGGAATTTAATTATTTCAACGGTGATGGCAAATTTAGGCTTTGAGAATGCTTGGAAAGCTTTAGGATGTGAGTTAATTCGTACTCCTGTGGGTGATCAATATGTACATGGAGAAATGAAACGCACAGGCGCGATGTTAGGAGGAGAACAATCTGGTCATATTCTTTGTCCTCATTATGCTATTACTGGTGATGGTGTCTTAACGGCTTTACAGTTGGCGGTATTAGTGAAAGAGTCTGGTTTTTCTTTGGCAGAATTGGCGAATCAAAGTTTCCAAACTTATCCTCAATTGTTAATTAATGTGCGGGTTGAAGACCGAGAAAAACGTCTCAAATGGCATGAAAATGAAAAATTACAACACGCGATCGACCATGCCACAAATAATATGGGAACACAAGGACGAGTATTAGTTCGTGCTTCGGGAACGGAGCCTTTAATTCGTGTTATGGTTGAAGCGTCTTGTGAAAATTTAGTTAAAGAATGGGCTGATCATTTAGTATTCGCGGTACAGCAAAATTTAGGAGTTTGAGGGAATTGGAGATTAGGGATTAGGGATTAGGGATTAGGGATTAGGGATTGGGAATTAGGCATTGGGGGTTGGGGAATAGGTAATAGGTAATAGGCAATAAGTAAGTTTGCCTATTCCTTCTTCCTTCTTCCTTCTTCCTTCTTCCTTCTTCCTTCTGCTATAATAGAAAATGATTAACTTGAAAGTCTTTATCACAATGGAAATCGGTCAAGAAAGCCCAGAAATTTTAAAGCAACGTCTGTTTTATGCGGGACGCAAATTTAATTATGAAGTCTCTCACCTGCGTCTTCCGAATGGTGCAGAGGGAGATTGGGAATGTGTGCGTCATCCGGGGGGGGCTCTGGCGGTTCCTGTGACAAATGATGGTAAATTAGTCCTTTTAAGACAATATCGTTTTGCGGTACAGGGACGACTTTTAGAGTTTCCCGCGGGAACTTTGGAACTTAATGAAGATCCGGCACAAACTATTACACGGGAAATCGAAGAAGAAACGGGTTATCGTGCTCATAAATGGCAAAAATTAGGGCAGTTTTTTCTCGCACCTGGTTATTCTGATGAGATTATTTATGCGTTTTTAGCGCAAGATTTGGAGAAGTTAGAAAAACCTCCACAACAGGATGAAGATGAGGATATGGAAACGGTTTTATTGACACCAGAAGAGTTAGAAAATGCGATTTTGGCGGGGGAACCTGTGGATGCAAAATCGATCGCGAGTTTTTTCCTTGCCCGTCCCTTTTTGAAGTGATTTTCTTTAGGTATAGTCTGGGAAAGAAACCAGGTTTCTTAACTTGAGTATTACTTTGAGGTAGTGTTAAACAAGTAATGATGAATTGTAATCAGGCACAAAATACCAGATAAACTCGATGTGATTCTCTAACTTTAGATAAGGTGTTTCAGGGAGCATTTCAAAGAAGCAAAAAAACTGTAGTGGGTTCGCGTAGCCTGTGGGGAGCATCAAAGCGGAGAGTTCCCGGCGCGATCGGGCTAGGAAGCCCTCCGCTCCCACTGCCAATTTACAACCTTGAGATGCTTCCGGTTTTTCACACCAGTCGAGATACCCCGATAATTTCACGAGTATTGGCATCTAAAACTAACTAAACCCATTCTTTTGTGCCTTTTTGATTCACAAAAGATCACAACTCATTAAAACCCCATAATACCTTAACAGAAGACAGAATGAGAGTAGGTTGGGCAAAATCAAGTCATCACTAAAACTTGCGACTTTGATGGGGAATCTAGTGCTCCGTCAAGGGGGTATTCGTTTTTTTTGATATCTTTTTGTAATTTGTGACAACTTGGTGCTGGGGTGGAGTCTTTTCAGATGAGGGGATAATTTCTGGGTTCTTGATAAATCTAGCAGACTTGATGAGAGCGCGATCGCGCTTTTTCCCTTCTCTTTCCTGTTTTTAACTTTCTTTCTTTAACAAAACTTTACATGGGGGGGGTTGATCAGGAATAGGGGGTATGGTACTATTTAAGGTGTGATATTGACAAGCTTTAATAATGGGATAGTGACAATTTGAAAATTTTTGCAAGCATCCCATTATACTAAAAATAGTATCCCATAATCCCCGCG
>JBBITB010000067.1:0-34496 GCA_037440985.1 Microcoleaceae cyanobacterium bin_387 | reverse complement strand
AGCGTCTCGCTCCCTAGGGATCTAATAGGGAGCGAGACGCTCCCACTACCAATTTGCAATTAGGAGATGCACCCGGAATAGGGAATAGGAAATGATAACTTGGAGCATCCCAAATTTGCGAAAAAAAACTGTAGGGATCTAAGGGAGCAAGAGGCTCCACTGCACTACCAATTTACTGATATGGGATGCTCCCGAAATGATCACTGGTGACTTGTTAATGGGTAACTCTGGAATCCTAACTGAGTTTGATATTTTCACCCATTACCCATTCCCCATTACCAATTCTCCATTACCCATTAACAATTGCCATTTCATTAAGTAATTGCAAAGTTTCTGCCGCGTCTTCTTCATCTAAACGATTAAGGGCAAAACCAACATGAACTAATACCCAATCATCTATACAAGATTCTACCGGATGTTGTTCATCCACAATACAAGCAATATTAACTTGACGTTTGACACCGCCAATATTAACCATCGCTAATTGATTTGCGACATCGGTAATTTCTATGATTTTACCCGGTATGCCTAAACACATTTTCATCTCTCCTTGGCTTTTTTAGGCTCTACTTTATTGTACCATAACATCTGATTTCTTCACGATTTAATGTTAATTTTCGTAATTCTTTATAAAATAAACTACGATAAACCCTTGTGACACGATCCTGATGCTCACCCGCCAAAATCAAGGCCTCATTAATATATTTATTCGATTCGGCAAAACTTTCCCAATGTTTCACCGCATGAATTAATAAATTTTGGATGTTTTCGGGAAGCTCATCCCATTCTCCCCTGGAATTTTCTCGATTATTCATAATCAAACATACCCCTATTTTGCTACACATTGTCTAGTAATTGAGCCGCCGCGATCGCGGCTTGCCCCAGTGAAATACCACCATCATTAGCCGGGACTAAATGATGTGTCAGTACGGTGATTCCTACTTGAGTTAAACTCTGACTCACTTGCTCTAATAGTATTCGATTTTGAAAGACACCCCCTGTTAAGACGACTTGTTCGATCGCGTTTTCCTGGCAAAGTGTTTGGGCAAGAGACGCGATCGCGCTTCCTAACCCTTTATGAAACTTTGTCGCGATGATCGTTGAAGGCATCTGTTGAAGTAAATCTTCTAACAAACTTAACCAGAATGTTTGTAAATCTATATACAATTCGGGATGAAATTTTTTCTGATCTGTTGTCACAATTCTGAAAGGATAACCTGTAATTTCTTTATTATTTAAGAGCCCCTCATCGACGAGGGCTTCCATTTCCATCGCGCCTTGCCCCTCATAACTACAATTTTCTCGACAAATTCCCATCGCGGCGGCTACCGCATCAAATAATCTTCCTACGGATGAAGCTAAAGGAGTATTAATCCCTTTTTGTATCATTTGATGCAAAATTTGATGAGGTTTTTGGTCTAAAAATTTTATGATATCTAAATCTCGATATTTTTCCCTTAATTCTTCCCAGGAAAAATAAGTAATTAAATGGGCATAAGTATTACGCCACGGTTGATAAATAGCTTGTTGTCCCCCTATCATATGTACAGGTGTAAAAGTAGCTAATCTTTGAAAATCCCGATAACTTGCTAATAAAAATTCTCCCCCCCATAAAGTCCCATCCCTGCCATATCCTAACCCGTCTAAGGCAATTCCTAAGACGGGTTTTGCGTCTAAAGGAATATTATTTTCTGCCATACACGCGGCAATATGGGCGTGATGATGTTGAATAGGATATATTTTTAAATTATTAGCTAAGGCTAACTCTTTCCCCAATTTTGTTGATAAATATTCAGGATGTAAGTCGATCGCGATCGCGCCCGGGTTATGTTCAAATAACTTTAAATATAAATTGAGAGTATCTTGATACACTTGAAACCCGATCGCGTTTTCCAAGTCTCCCAAATGTTGAGATAAAATAGCTTCTCCATCTTTCACTAAACAAAAGGTATTTTTTAACTCACCTCCCATCGCGAGAAGGGGCGGTATTTTCTCAAAACCCGGAGGTAAACGTAGGGGAGAAGGAGCGAGTCCCCTCGCCCTTCTTAACACTTGACTTTTATTATTAACCACTCTCATCACCGAATCATCTACCCGATTGACAATTTCTCGATTATGGAGTAACAAATAATCCGCGATCAAGTGTAATTTTGCTCGACTTTCTTCATTATCAATACATTGAGGCTCATCGGAAAAATTACCACTGGTAAAAACTAAGGGAAAATCAATATCTGTGAAAATTAAATGATGAAGAGGGGTATAGGGTGACATAAAACCGAGGGTATTTTGTCCGGGGGCAACGGATGACGCGAGTTTTTTCTTGCCCTTTATTTTCATTAACACAATCGGCGCGATCGAGCTTTTTAATAATTGTTTTTCCGCCTCAGAAACATGACAATACTCTTCTATAATAAAAACATCTCTCGCCATTAATGCTAAAGGCTTGTCATATCGTTTTTTCCGTTGTCGGAGAGTTTTTACCGCCTTTTCATTAGTCGCGTCACAAACTAAATGAATGCCACCGATTCCTTTTACTGCTAGAATAAATCCTTTTTTGATAAATCGAGAGATCGTCTGAAAATCAGCAATATTTTTTAATAAGATATTGGGGTTATCAGCTTTTTCTAACCAAACTTCGGGCCCACAATCGGAACAAGCAATCGGTTGGGCATGAAAACGGCGATTGCTTACATCTTGATATTCTTTTTTACAAGCCTCACACATGATGAATTTTTTCATGCTAGTGTTAACGCGATCATAGGGAATATTACGAATAATACTTAAACGAGGGCCGCAGTGAGTACAATTGGTAAAAGGGTAAAGATACCACCGTGAAAGAGGGTTGAATATTTCCTCTTGACATTGGGGACAAGTAGCGGCATCGGGGACAATAGCCGTATTAATTTTACTCGTTAAACTCCTAGTAATAACAAAGTCATCAAAAGGGAGAATCTGTTGATATTTCCGACGAATAATCCGATCAATTTTAGCTAAAGGTGGACAATTTTGTGATAACTTTTCCACAAAAGCATCTATTAAATCTAAGGGAGCGGAAACCAGAATTAATACCCCTTCGCCATCATTACAAACCTCACCTTTAAGATTTAATTCTTGAGCGAGACGATAAACAGTAGGGCGAAACCCTACCCCCTGCACCGTACCATAAACCCTAATTTCTTCTGTGATCATATTATTCCTTAATCGAATATTGGTATTAGCAACCAAAACGCGATCGAGTGGGAGAGGTGAATTAGTAGCTTTTTCCTGGGCGATTTTCGTGAGTCAGCCTCTAACCCACAGGAAAAACGTCCCAAGATTTTTATGAGGAAACCCAATTACCATTCACTAATTCCCCAATCCCCATTCACCATTCACCAATCCCCAATCCCCAATCCCCATTACCCGGAAATAATCTCTTCTAACGCGGGTTTTACACGAAGCCATTCGCCTTCCAAATATAACAATTTCTTCTGCGCTTTTCCAGAGGTAAAACAATCCTCGGGAGTTTCATCAATAATTTCTCCCAACATTACCCGCGCCATTGTTTCCAATTCCTTACAATAGCCCGAAAAAATCATCGCGCCCATTTGAGCACTACTCGATTTAAGAGTATGGGCAGCCACCTTCAGAGCAGACACATCATTTTTGTCGATCGCGCTGCGAATATCATCAAGATAACCCCCAGCATTAGTCAAATAATTACCAATTAAACTGGCTAATTCCTCCGGCTCATCCTCATATAATTCCCGAATGGGATCAAGTTTATTAAAATCAATCGCGGGCTTATCACTCATGGGGTATTCATTGATCATTTTTGCAGACTCCACATCCTTCAGAGCAACAGCAGGGGAAACCGTTAAGGGTATATCCTGATGGCTTACCTCCATTGTAAACCCTGATACATCCCCACAAGCATGATTAACTATTTCTTGGAGAGGGATATCTGACTTATCTGCTTCTATTTTCAGGGGTTTACACTTAGTCAATGCCTCAAATAACTCCTCGCGACGAATAGGTTTTGTCACATAGTCATCCATTCCCGCGTCTAAACATTTTTCGCGATCGCCACGCATCGCGTTAGCCGTCATCGCGATAATACGAGGAAGTAATTTTCCTTGCCACTCCTGTTTGATGCGTCGCGTAGTATCTAAACCATCCAACTGAGGCATATTAACATCCATCAAAATCACATCATAAACCCTATTTTTTAACTTCTGTAAAACCTCCAAGCCATTCTCCACGATATCTACATTATTATAGCCAATACTGGCCAATAATTTCGTCGCGACTTTTTGATTCACCAAATTATCTTCCGCTAACAATATACGCAGGGGATAAGTCGCGATCATTGCTTTATTATCATGTTTGAGTGCCTTCACTCCGACTTTCTTTTGGAAACCATTTTCTCCCTCTAAATGTTCATCATATTTCAGATCAGCACGAAAAACTTGCATCAAAATATTATAAAAATTAGACTGTTTCAATGGCTTATTCAAAAAACCCACGAAATTCACGTCTGCACTTTCTAACTTTTTCCAAATTTCTGGTTTACCCATATAAGTAAATAACACCATTGGTAAGGGAGCTTTCCCATTTTTTTGACGGGTTAACTCTCCTATTCCTTGTGCTAAATCAATGCCATCAAAATCGGCTAAATTCATTGACAAAATTACCAAATCAAAAGCTGTTTTTTCTACTAATTTTAACGCCTCTTGCCCCGATGATACTACCATCGACTTCATCCCCCAAGACTGGGCTTGTTGACATAATAACTGTTGATGAATAGCATGATGTTCCACAATTAATAAATTCTTATCTTTGAGCAGATATAAATTTTCATTCGGGGAATTATTAACACAAGAAGGTACAACAATGGTAAAATAAAAAATGGAACCACTCTCCTCCATCACCGGTTCCACAAAGCCTATCGGTGTCTCTCCCGTGATACTTTGTTGACCCGAATTGGGGGTTTCATCCTTAATCGTCTTACTTACTACCCACATTTTTCCGCCCATTAATTCACTTAAACGCTGACTAATCGCTAATCCTAAACCCGTCCCTCCATACTCACGAGTAGTCGAAGCATCTACTTGGGAGAATGCCTTAAATAGGCGATCCATTCTATCTCTAGGAATACCAATTCCTGTATCTTTTACGGCAAACTGAATTTCACAAAGACTGTCATTTTTGGTATTGCCAGAAGGTACAATTTCTGAAAAATGACGACTCGTTACCGAAACAATCACTGAGCCATTTTGGGTGAATTTTACCGCGTTTCCGACTAAATTGACAAAGATTTGTCGCAGTCTGGTAACATCACCTAAAATATTCATAGGAACGGTAGCATCAATTTGATAGGCCAATTCAATTCCCTTATCCGATGCTTTTGGTGCTAATAAATCTAATGCTTCTTCTATACAAGTTCGCAATTCTAAAGGATGTTGTTCTAAATCCATTTTACCCGACTCTATCTTAGAAAAGTCGAGAATATCATTAATAATTGTTAATAAAGAATCGCCACTGGTGCGAATTGTTTCTACGAAATCGCGTTGTTCTGGGGTTAAGTCCATATCTAATAATAACCCCGTCATGCCGATCACCGCGTTCATTGGTGTCCGAATTTCATGGCTCATGGTTGCTAAAAATTGACTCTTCGCTTTATTCGCCACTTCTGAGGCTTGTCTTGCTTGTTCTAAGGCCTCATTTTTTTCCGATAATTCTTGTTTACTTTTTACTTCTTTTTCTAATAATTTCGCTTGTGCGATCGCGATACCTACTTGAGCGGCGACATCTTCGAGAAACTCTATTTCATCTTGATTCCAATGACGAATCACATCACATTGATGTAAATTAATAATTCCATTAGGTTCCCCTTGATAAGAAGTCCGCACGGCCAACATTGATTTTAAACCGATGCGACGACATAAAGGCGCGGAAGATTCTAACAAAGGATCACTAAAAACATCCGAAGACGCGATCGCGCCATCGTCCCCCAGTAATTTTTCGGTATAAGGATTATAAGTAACAGATAACTCCACATCCAGGGCCGAATCATAACCCCGTTCCAAATACTCCGCGACACAAGGAAGATGGGGATAAGGTTCCTTAACATAAGTATGAATAGTACAACGATTAACGCCAAAAACTCGACCAATTTGAGTCGCGGTAGTTTGGAAAATTTCCTGAGAATCTAACTTAGAACGAATCTTATAAGTAATTTGTTTAAATAACAAAGCCCGTTGATATTGTTGTTCTAAAGTTTGTTCCCGTTGATCGCGAGTAATCTCATTACCAATATAACCCGCCATCAACTGAAAAATCTCCAAATCCACGGACTTAAATTTCGGTTGAGAATGTCGAGAAGAAAAACTCAAAGTGCCATAAAGCCGACCATCGACCATAATGGGAATACCCATAAAAGATTCAATGCGACGCACACTATAGGCCGGATGTTGACGCCAAAAAGGTTCCGATCCCGCGGACTCTACGATCAGGGGTTCCGATGCCAACCGATCCCCCCCCGTATTAGCGCGTAATACTTCGCGTTCAAAAGTGCTAGATAAGGCAAAACTATCTCCTTTGGCAATACCAAAAGGAAAATCTTGAGGTAGATAAACCGCCATTACCTCATAGCGATCGCTTGTCACTCGGCCTAAAAGCCCCATATCCATAGAAAAGCGATCGCATCCCATCGCCAACAAACGAGTAATACGTTCCTCAAAAGGTCCTTCTAAATGAATCGTGTATTCATAAAGTTGTCGCAGCGCGGCCTCCCGTTGGCAGATATCATCAAAAGACTCTAACTGAGAAGATATCTTTAAAGCCCATTCCTTTTCCTGGGTAATATCCGTATAAGTACCCAAGATCCGCACCGCGAGGCCGGTGGAGTTCCAAGTCCCCTGAGCACGGTTTAAAATCCAACGATAACTGCCGTCTTTACAACGCATCCGATACTCCAAAGAGAGGGAAGGTGTTTTTTGGGCTAAATGATCCTCAAGAGCGTGATTAACCCGATCGAAATCATCAGGATGAACCCGTTGTAACCATTCCTCTAAGGTATGAGAAATATCATCATCGGAATAACCTAACATTTCCTTCCAACGGGAAGAATAAAAAACCTCATTGGTTTCTAAATTCCAATCCCAAATACCATCTTGATTTGCCTGTAAAGCTAAAGTCGCACGTTCGGAAATCTCTTTCAATGCTGATTTGAGAAGTGCCTGTTGTTGTCGATCGCGTACCAGAGACTCCACTTGTTGATTCATCTGTTGCAACTTTAAGGTGGTTGCATCCAATTGACGCTGAAGGGTGAGAAGGCCTAAATGTAAAGCCTTCGCGTCTAAAGCTTGGGGAATAATCGTCGCGGGATTAAGAACACTAATGGGGTGTCCCTGTTCATTTACCACAATCAGGGGCAACTGAAAAAAAGTCTTTTGTAATAAGGCAAAGCCTGCACTCAGAGAAACATGAAGACGCACAATCAAAGGCATTCGATTACAAACATCGATCGCCCTCGTCCGATTAAAATTCAAACCTAAAACCAGAAATTGCACCAGATCCGCCGCACTCACTACTCCTAAAGCCACCTTAGCAGAGCCTTCCCCTGTCGGTAGAGAAGAAACAGGAGCAAGAGTGGACTGATCAATAAAAAGAGTAGGAACTCCCCTTTCTTGATCCCTTTCTTTCGTATCTTCGGCGCGTTCCGTAATCACCACATAACTAACATTATGTTGAAACATTAATTGGGCAATCAAACGCAAAGAATCCCTGGGGGATGCCTGCACCAAACGAGGATCATTGGCGCGCAAAATTTGGTGAACTTTAAGGACATTGAGGGGAATGTGTAGCCCCGGACGAGGGGGAAGAACCGCGGGTTGTCCCCCCCCTCGATGAGGTAGTATATTCGCGTCAGATTCTTTGATGGTAGAGGCTTGCAACAAACTTTGGGGGGTAATAATGCCCACCAATTCATCGGAGCTATTAAGAATAGGCAAATGGGTAATTTCATGCTTTTGCAGCATCGAACAGAGACTAAACATATCCCGAATTTCTGATTCTTGCGCGGTGACAACGCTACGAATCATAATTTGGGAAATGGGAAAACCCGTTAAAGATGCGCCGATCGCGGTCAATTGGATAATATCTCGTTCTGTGAAAATCCCTAATAGGGGACTAGGAGAAAAAGGATAGACATCAGGAAGACTACCGATCCGGGGGGAATCTCCCTCCTTTTCCTCTACAATTAAAATATAACTTGCTCCCCCTCGACTCATTAACGCGATCGCCTCATGGATTGGCGTATGAGGGGGCGTAATCAAGGGGTTACGATCAATAACCTGACTAACAGAGGGAATATACATCAGGGTGTTCTGGGGTAGAGAAATTGGTATATCCTTCAGAGCCTACAGAGGGCAAGGGTAAAGGATATAGCCATTGGTGTCAACTTAAGCCTAAAACTATTGAGAAATCTCGCTTTTAGCTGAGTCTCGATCCCCCTAAATCAAGAGCAATTCGGGGGACTTTGAGAAGATTCTTGTCCCCCCCTTAAAAAGGGGGGTTAGGGGGGATCGGAGCCTAATCGCCAAACAGTAGTCTGTGAGTACGTTTGAGGTTAAGTTGACACCAGTGGGATATGGCCTGGGGAAACCGGATTAGTAGATATCCCACTCACCGCGATCGGGGCGGGTTTTCCCGCTTGTCTGTTGACTTAAATAGAACCGGGTAAAAAAAGCCCCGGAGTTTTTTTTGGGCAGATTGAACTTATGGTACAAAGATTCTTGAGGTTTGAGATCAAATCCGCCCAGCCTTCCCCGTATCGGGTTTAGAGAAATTTACTCCGATTATTTACTAATATTCTATCAAAAACCAGAGCCGACCGTCTTATCTGGAGAATCCTCCACACTTCCCAGTTGCCAATGAGAGGGGGGATGGAAAAGATTTTTTTCACTTTCTGTGTCGTGAACGATTAAAGAATAAAGATTCCATTGATAATCATAAGTATAAGCCCAATTTTCTTCATAAACCCCCACATTGACAAAATACTTCCCCTTCCCTAAATCCACACGTGCCAGTTCCAGTTTCACCGTTCCCTTCCCTTGCAGCGTTCTCAGTTGATCCCCTGTTTCCCAATCTGTTTGAAATAAAGTTAACCCATCTTCACTACTAATATTCACGCGAAAAATCGGTGATATAATAGGATTTACACTTTCGTAATGGATCTCAATCGTCACTGAGTCTCCTCTATTAATCTCTTTGGCAGGCAAGAATTTGACATCGGTAATTTCCACCTCTAAAGAACCCATCCGATTTTCATTAATTCTTAACTCACCCCCTAATTTTCGTGCCTTGGATGTTAAGCTAGAGATCCGTTGATCGGTATCCTGTCGCATTTTTGTGATATAAAATTTGGTAATTTCTTTGGGATCTCCTAGCGCGATCAGTCGCCCCGCGTGTAACCACATGGCTTCATCACAAAATTCTTGAATTTGAGTCGCCTTATGGGAAATTAAAATAATCGCACATCCTCTTTCCTTAAACTCTGTAATTCTTTGCAAACACTTCGACTGAAAAGCTAAATCTCCCACCGATAAAAACTCATCCACTAAGAGAATTTCGGGATCAGTATGTACCGCGACCGAAAACCCTAAACGCATTTGCATCCCACTGCTATAAGTTCGTACAGGATTTTCAATAAAGTTCCCTAATTCCGCAAATTCAACAATATCATTAAACCTTCGCCTCACTTCTTTTTCCGTTAAACCCGCAACAACACCCGCGACAAAAATATTTTCTCTCCCCGTCAATTCCGGGTGAAATCCTACCCCTAAATCTAACAACGCGCCAATACGTCCATTCACTTGAATGGAACCTTCATCGGGAACACCTACACCGCCAATTAATTGTAATAAAGTCGATTTTCCTGCACCATTTTGACCTAGTATTCCTAACATTTTCCCTGGGGCAACAGAGAAAGTGATATCGCGGAGGGCCCAGAAACGAGATTGGGCTTTGAGATGTCGCATTCCTGACAAAACCGCGGTCATAATCGTATTAGGTCGCTTGGCATGATAACGATCAAATTGCTTTCCTAAACCTTCGACAATAATGGCATCTTTCATTAAGCTTTCTCCATTTTTTAATTAAATTTCCTGAACAAAACGCACACTCTGACGCTGAAAAATATAATATCCCAAGAAACAAATGATCGCGGTGATCAGAGCCACTATCAAAAGCCATCCCCAATTCGGTGCTTTTTGATAAATTAAAATATTCCGATAGGATTCGAGCAGGGTGACTAAAGGATTAAGCCGATAGACTAACTGAAGTTGAGGGGAAAGATGTTGGATATCATAGAAAACCGGAGTCATATAAAATAACATTTGCAAAATCACTCCAATCGTATATTGTGTATCACGAAAGGTGACATTCAAGGCAGATAAAGGATAGGCTAAACCTACCGTTAAACCAAACTGGATTAATAATAATAGTGGTAAGATAAACAAGTATGGTGAGAGATATCCACCGTCACTTAAGACCAATAAAAGTAAGACAGGAATCGCGATCAAATAATGAATCATTCCTGTCATCACTGTGACGATGGGGAGAATCGCGATCGGAAACCCAGGCATCCGAATCATGGGGCGATTTCCTGTAATTAATCCCGTAGAATGAAACAGTGAAGTCTGAAACCATGTCCAAACCAGTAACCCACAAAAAATAAAGGATGTATATCGAGAAATATTGACAGGTAATACCCGACGAAAAATGAAGGCAAAAACCGCTAATTGCAGGAGAGGACTAATGAGAGTCCACCCGACTCCGAACATTGACTTTTTATAGAGAATTTTAATATCTCGCATCACCAGTTGTTTGAGGAGATCGTAGAGATAAAGTGGTTCCCATCGGAACTGTGTTTGGCTAGATTTTTTCGTCAAAATCATATCTCAAAAAGGGGGATAAGTTTCTCTCAAGCACCCAGAAATCGGGTTTCGGAATTTAATTCGCAACTTGGGTTTTATACCTAGGGAGCAGAAACCCGGTTTTTTCTGCCTAGCCTTGATTGGTATGTTGGGTTTTGCGCCTCAACCCAACCTACAACTCTTTTTTGCACCCTGATTTTTTAGTTTAATTCTCAGATATTAACGCGATCGCGCACAGGAATATAAGGTTGACTTCTGCCTTCTCGTTTCACCCGTTGATAAGACTGCCACAGGGCAAAACCCCCCAGCAAATGGCCCAGAGCTTCCCATAAAGTTAAGGAAATGGGATGATGAGTGCGACCTAAGATACGATAGATAATTCGCCTGAGATTAAACCAAGGCAATCCTAACAATAAATTAATCAAGACTCGTAGATCCCCATCGCGCAGACAAGTCAACCACATATAAGAGGCAGTACCCTTACCATAATTGTAAAGTTGACGACGCAGAGCCGTCATTTCTGTGCGGTGCTCATGGCATAACCAGGCACGGGGTTCATAAATAATGGTATAACCGGCTTTGAGCGCTTTATAAAACAGATAAAGGTCTTCCCCCGCGCCCGTGGGTGTCCCAGCGCCCAAGGTTTCTTCGACTAAACCAATCTCTGGATCACTAAATATCTCAGCCCGAAAAGCGGCATTAGCTGTCGCGCCTAGTTCCCAGGTGGGGACACTTTGCCACCAAAACCGCGTAAACCAATTACTATTAGCCTCAAACCTCTTAAACCCGCGTCCTAAACCCCCTTTGCCGTAAGCTTGAAATAAACATTGAGATTTGTACTCTAATTTTAGGGGTAATACATTTCCCGTCACTACCATAACATCAGGTCTGACAAAAGGCCCTAAGAGTTTTTCCAACCAATCAGGGGGTGTTGTCACATCATCATCCGTCGCGATAATAATCTCTCCTGTACTCGCGAGGATACCTGCATTCCGCGCATAGGATAAACCTTGACGGGATTCTTTTACTAAAATTACCCCAGGAAATTCTTTGATGATGGGCTCTGTCATACCCGATGAGGGATGATTATCGACAATAATAATTTCAATTTTCCGAGGTGATTCTTGTAACATTAACTGTTTGAGACAGTTTCTCAATCCTTCGGGTCGATCGTAAGTCGCGATCACTATGGAAACGGATATTTCTGGTGATAATTTTTCGGGTACTGTTATCACGGGACAGAGGATTTTGCTTTCTGGAGCTAAACTTTTTTGCTGTTGTAAGACAAATTTTATATAATTTTCTATCTGGGAATAGTTACAGATATCCGGGGGGGGCAACAATTCGTGACCTATTTTTTCCATAATGCTTTCCCCTAGGCGATTTATACTGATGGGGTAATAATTATTAATGATATCGAACTCCCCAAAGGGTGAACCATTCCAACTAACAAATATACGCACCACTCGATAGTCAATCACATCGGTGAGGGCTGGGAGGGGTTCGTTCAGATTGATGATTCGTACCGCGATAGCTTCGCTTGAGCCGAAGTCTATCGCGTCTGTTTTGGGGGTTTCGCTTTTAGTTTCGACTTCAGGGGCTTCTGAAATTACCTGTTTAATCTCTGGAAAATCCCCAAATTCCGAGTTGATTTTTCTGCTTTGACTACGGGCTTTTTGGTAATTAGGAAAACTGGTTAAAATCTGAATTCCTTCCCTTAAAATTAAATCACGGGAGAACTCACTCGGACCAGTTAAAACCAAAAATAAACGGGGAAAATAACATCTAAGTAGCCAAGAAATTCCTGTGATTTTCAAAGATAAAAAATACTCTGGATCGGAGACAACACTACTAATTAAATATCCATAAATTGAGCTAAATAGTCCTAAGAAATTATCTAATTTTTCTCGGTGTTGAGGATAACGGTGACGGACGAAAGCACGGGGTTCATAAACTAAAGTATATCCGTTTTTCAGCACTTGAAAAAACATTTCTAAACTTTCCGCATCAGGGAAAGGTGTCCCCACGCCTAAAGAGGGATTAAAAGAGGGGATGGTATGAAAAATACTACGACGATAAGCCATATTTTTCCCCGTGCCTAATTGCCAAGTGGCTAATAAATCATTTGGCACTGTTTTTCCTTGTCCCCTGTGATACCATTTTTGTTGAAATTTGCGCTCAAACCATTGTGATTTTTCCCATAAAACTTGGGTTGGGGTTTCTAATTCGTAGGGTACGACTAAACCCGTTACTGCCATTACTTCCGGGTTTTCTCCAAAGACTTCTGCTAAGGCTCTTACCCAAGCGCGATCGACAATCACATCCTCATCAGTAAAAGCAATAATATCCCCTTTTGCCTCTAAAATTGCCCGATTTCTTGCCCAACTTAAACCCGGACGAGGTTCCCGCACATAACGAAATTGAGGGTATTGGGAAACCAATTTTTCTCTATCCTCATTTTTCGGAGTATTATCAATAATTAAAATATCAAGATAAGGATAATCTAATTGACTAATAGAATCTAAACAAATAACGAGATTTTCGACTGATTCTCCCAGACAAATCGCAACAGTCACTAAAGGCAATTCACCCTGATAATGAGGCCAAGGCAAATCCCATAAAGCTTGTAAACGTAATCCTTCAGATTGAGAGATAAATCCATTGAGTAATAAAAAAGGGAAAATTCTATCACTATACTGTTCCAAAATCCCTTTTATTAAGATTTGTTTTGGGCAAATTCCCGCGGTTATGGGTGCTTCGATCATACCCAGGGGGACTCCTTGAAGTCTCACCAAAGCTTGTAAACCCATATATCCCTCTAACCCTGTCAAAGTCGGTATTTCCTGACTTAATTCCCAATCAAAAACTTTAATAGGATAAAGTAATTTCATCCCAGTTACCTCACTTCAATATCTTGATTATACCTCAATCGTACAATATTATATTGCTTAGGTTAAATCAATAGTTATTAAGATGATCTACTGTTTCAAGGATTCAACACAACCGACAAATTCCTAAAGTTTAAACTTCTCAACATTATTAAAAGTTAAATTAGTTAAATCCGCCCAAGTTTCCACGGAATGAATTAAACAAGAAAGAGATAAAACTCCAGAGACTAATATGATATAGGAAATAATGGACTGATCGGAAAAATCAAAAGATATCTCTATTACTAATGAATAACGAATCTCGTTCTTTCCAATAACGATATGATTAATAAGTTTGGGAAAAGGTTCTAAACGAAAACAGGGGAAACAAAAATTTATTTGTAATTGTAATAGTTCGCTAAACATTCCCAGGTAATTATTGAGAATAATATTACCAAATTCTGTTAAAATATCACGACGATCAAAATCTAAGTGAGGCGAGGGTAAAATTGAGGTTTCTCGGAGTGAGTTACATAAATATAAAGCATTTGTATAATCTAACAGAAAAAAAGCATCGCCTGAAATAGAACCACTAAAACATTGATTTATTGTGGATACCTCCTGATCAATCAAGGGGGCAAATTTAGTTCCTAAACGATTCACTTGATTCAAATAAATATCTTTTATTTCTATTTTTACATCCTCCAGTATTAATTCCTTTAGATTTTTAATTGTTGAGCCAACAAATCCGTCTTCAATAAAATTAATTAAACTGTGGTTTTGTTTAGCTGTAAGCAACATAATTAGATCCTTTCTCGAACTGATTTAAGGTTTATTGATCTCATTTTGTCTCGCAATTTATGATTGTAATCTAACCCTGTTATGGTGGATTTGATGCAATCATCCGAACTTGTTGACTGGATAAAAGCCATTGGGAATCTTTTTTTTGAAGAAAATAGGGTGTGTACCAAATAGTATAAATTTGATTATTGGAATAACATAGGGTGTGGGGTATTAGGCCTAGGGAGAATTTAACATTTCCCCCAAAAAAACGTTATGGTATTACGAATCAATTTCGTCCCGATTCGGCTTCCATTTGTGCCAACCCTGCACGAGGATGATCGGGAAAAACCAGAAAGGAATACATTCTTTGTTAAATCCCACACCTCATAGACTCAATCCCACACCCTTTCTTACTATGTTAAATCCTACACCCCATAGGCTCAACCCCATATCCCTTGTATAAAGATACCCAATGGGTTGTATATACCATAGGTGATTTTGGGGCAACTTTTTCAGAATTGCTTCTACAGATTCTCTATGGGCATAAATCCTTACTGCAATAGAACAAAATTTCCTGATTTCTCATTTTTATCACGTTTCAGGATGAGTCACGGTTCTTTTTTTGAGATGATCAGAGATGTTGGGGTTAAACGATCTCTAAAATGGCTTTTGCCATATTATAGAGAGGATAACTTTTATCACTTAATCCAGCTTCCAAAACCGCTCTCGGCATTCCATAGACAACACAGGTTTCTTCTGATTCTGTAAAAATCATACCACCGTGGGATTTAATCCAAGCAGCGCCTTGTTTACCATCACTGCCCATTCCTGTCATGACAATTCCCAGAGTCCGATCGCGATAAATTTCTGCTGCCGACTCAAATAAAACATCAACGGAAGGGCGATGTAAACTATCAAAAGGACGAGCATCCAAATGGGTAACAACTGCACCATCAGTTTGACGGATAAAAGTTAAATGACGTCCCGCGGGTGCAATAAAAACAGTCCCAGGACGTACTAAAACGCCTTCTTTAGCTTCCATAACATTAAGGAAAGAAATATCATTGAGGCGACGGGCATACATTTCCGTATAACCAACTGGCATATGTAAAACAATAGCAATAGGTATGGGAAAATCCGCCGGCAAAATAGGAATTAAAGCAGTAAGAGCTTGGGGGCCGCCCGTGGAAATACCAATCACGACAATATCAATACCGCCAATATGATTCATTCTTTTTTGCAGGGGAGAGAGTGTTTTTTGAGAGTCTTGCTGAATGGGTAGATGAGTTAAAGGCACATGGGCTGCGGTTTTCACTTTAGCAATTAATTCGTTACTAATTTCAAAAATTTTTTCCGTAGCTAACGCGGTGGGTTTTTGCACAAAGTCAACGGCTCCAGCATCAAGGGCGGCTAATACTAATTCTCCATCTTCACTAGCAATACTAACAATCACCACAGGAATAGGGCGACGTTTCATTTGTACATTTAAAAATTCAACACCATCCATTTGTGGCATAATTAAGTCTAATGTCACCACATCTGGATTGAGTTTTTCTACTAGCTCTAGGGCTTCTTGTCCATCACGGGCAATGCCTATCACTTCAATAAAAGGACTGCGTGATAGCATTTGTTTAACGACTTTTCTCACATAGGCTGAATCATCTACAATTAAAACACGAATTAGTTTATTGTTCATTTTTTCTCTCCTGAATTAAGAGGATCTCTGAGGGTGAATTTTCCTTTCTTTGGGGGGTTTATCAAGTCCCGTTACTTAATGATAATATTTAGTGTTACCAGTTTTAGGGGGAGTTTTGGCTTATAGTTAAGAGATGGAAAAACATTAGTATCAACTTCAGGTAAAACCCTTAGTCTTTCTGGGGTAAAACTTTTACCTCCCAGCTCAAGTCCTCGCATATAGAAAGAATAAACAAATGAGGGAATTTTTTTCAAACCCTGATTCTGATGGGATTAATTCTGCCCTTTTTAGTTAGTTTAACGCGAGTATGAATGACTTTTTCAGTCCTATAGGGGAGGACTTTAGCTATGACTGAGGAACTTTCATTCCCTGGTGGTTTTCAGTTTAACTTGACACCAATAGCTTTGAAAAGTGGCCTCATGGTCATTTTATCTGTTTAACTGGACTTGCTCTTATCATTATATTTTATGTTTTTTGACTCTCCTGTATTTCTATTTTTTTACATAGACAAAAGCATCTCCTATTTCCTGTAAATCCAATTGCTTAGTGATTTTTAATAAAGACTCCGCGGCTCCGACAAATAAATATCCGGGGCTACTTATACCCTGCTCAAATAATGAGACTGTTTGCCTCATAGATTGTTCAGAAAAATAAATGAACACATTTCGACAAAAAATAAAATTTGCATGAGTTAAGTTTTGAATGTCACTGGGGTTGATTAAATTGGCGAGGGACCATTGAATCCGTTGATGAATATTTTTTTCGATTTTCCAACCCTCTTCTATTTTTTCAAAGTATTTTTGTTTGAGATATTCTGGTAAAGTGCGAAAAGAGCGTTCTCGATAAATTCCTTTTTGGGCTTGGGTAATGGCTTTCTGACTAGCATCACTGGCACGAATTTCAATGGCTACTTTATCAAACCATCCTTTTTCTTGAAGCGCGATCGCGATCGATAAAGGTTCTTCACCTGTGGCACAGGCGGCACACCAGATCCGAAAAGGCTGATATCGAAATTGGGGGAGTTCCGACAATTGTGGAAGTAAAATATCTACCATGACTTTTACCTGATCAATCTCACGCCAAAAAAAAGTTTCTTGGACGGAAAGAAGATCCATCAAATAATACCATTCTTCCTCAGCATTGATATCATATTTGAGCAAATAATAATAGTCTAAGAAAGAGTCTAAATCTCTTTCTAACAGACGAGGGGATAATTTTTCTCCTAACATCGTGCGTTGAGAATTTTCATAATAAAGTCCTGTGCGTTCGTGGATTAAATCTCGTAAAATAGTGAAAATACTTTCAGGCAAAGTGAAAGGTTCTGCTTTAAATCTCATTCATCACAATCCTATAAAGAAAACGTTTCGACTTTAGCTCAAACTTTTTTAGAGGTAGAAAGGCGAAATCTCTCCTCATTTCCCCTCTCAAATCTACAACTTCAAATCGAGTTTCCGATATCTACATAAGATATCTCCGAAAAATCTGATCAAAGGCATAGTAGTTTTTGGAGATGTCTATAAGATCAGAAAACTAAAGAGCGGGAGCTCTTCACCCAGCTCGGTTCCCTGTTGATGGAAAAAATTGGGCATAAGGGCAGAAATTTTTTGCAAAAACAGAGAATGTATGAAATCCGCCCCCCGGTGCTGAACTCTGTTTCCAGTCTTGAAATCATGGATGTAACACCTTTTGGGCCGCCCGACGTACTGCCGGATCAGGATCAGTATGGGCTAAATGGGCAAGTTTGTCATCACAGGCACGATTTCCCAAACGTCCTAATGCCACTGTGGAGGCTAAACGGACTTCGGAATCTTGATCGTCTAACATCGCGATTAGGAGTTCCGATGCCTTGGGGTTTTTCAGCCGTGTTAAGACATTGACAATGGCACAACGCACCCCTGGATGAATATGATTTAATCCCACCGCGATCTGATCAAGATGACTTTCTCCCAATTGAGCCAACGCGGTACAACAAGCTTCTCGGCGAGTAGGCTCAATCGTTAATTCAATCAGAGCCTGAGTTGCCTCATCACGGTTTACCCGTTGCAGGGTATCAATGCCGCACTGAATGACTTTCGGTTCGGTATCAGAGAGAACCAACCATTGCAAAGCATCCACAGCAGTCCTAGAGGCATCGGAAGCCCCCTTCGTATCTTCTGAAGATGGGGGTAAAGCAGTCCCGACAGCACGTTTTCCTAGGGCTTGGATACTATCAATACGACGTTCTGGATTGGGAGAATATAAAGCTTTCAATAGGGCAGAATCGGCATCGGGATGTTCAATATATCCTAACGCGGTTAGGGCTGCGCGTGCAATATCACCATCCCCATCTTCTACTTCGGCTAAGGTGGTTAAAAGTGGAACGGCATCTATGCCTCCAATATTGCCTAAGACTTCGGCGATCGCGCCTCGTACAGGATTGCTGGGATCGGTGAGTGCTAAAGCAGCTAAGATATCAAACAGAGAAGCGTTTTGGGGGGTAACACAGGTATCCTGTCTGTATCCTTTATGGTCTAGTTTACCCAGAGAACGAACGGCATAATATCGAACCCAAGAATCTTCGTCGGAGAGGGCTTCGATTAAATCTTGATAGACGCTCACGTTTTCTATTTCCCCTAAGGCCCTTGCCGCGGCGGCTCTGACTCTAGGGGTTTCCTGCATCAGGGCCCGTCGCAGAGTATCGAGGGCTCTTTGATCATCTTCTAAATAGGGCAGATGTTCGATCGCGGCACGACGTACTTTTTCGGACTCATCCTGAGTACAGGCAAAGATAAATTCCACACATTGAGGAAAGGCAAAATAACCAGCAATTCGCACAGCCGACTCTCGTAATCGGGGATTAGGACTAGATAATAATTGAGTCACCTGATTTTCTAACTCAGGATGTCCCAAAGAATCTAAGGCCGCGATCGCGCCTTGACGCACCGCGGGATCGGGATGCCCTAATAAAGTTAATAAGGGTTCAAAGGCTCTGCGATCACCAATTTGAGCCAAGGCATTAGTCGCGGTGATCACTAATTCACTTTCAGTCTCTTCATTTAACAATGCAATGAGCGCGCTCACAACACGAGAATTACCAATTTTCCCTAAAGCCATTACCGCGGCTTCACGGGTTTCTATCTCCACGGAGTTGAGTTGATCCATCAAGAGAGCACAAATACGATCGCCCTTATCCTTCTCCCGTCGGCCATAACGAATTAATGTATCAATTACCTGATCGCGCAGTGAGCCATGACTGATTAATCCTGTCATTGCGACTTCCACCTCTGGTGCCTCTAACCACCCCAAAAGCAAAATCAAATCAGCTAATTCTTCCTCCCTCGCGTGGGGAATAGCATCAATCAAAGCCCCAATCGCTCCTTCACTCAACCGATGAACCGTCAAATCGGCAATGGCAATCCCTTGCCCATAAATCCGTTCATCCCGTCGATAAATTGCCGTGATCGCTTTTACCACCAGCAAAGTAGGAGGCTGAAAACCATTTAATAATTCCGCCAAGGCCGGAACCACTTCCCGATCTCCGATTTTCTCCAAAACCTCCAGCACCGCCGGACCTAATAATTCATTTTGCAATAAGGGAACTAAGCGGGGAGAAGCCGTTGCCCGTTCACCGATACGAAGGAGGGCATCCAAAGCCGGAAATCCTAAGAAAAAATCTCCCGATGCGGCAATTTCCGTCAAAATATCCACAGCTTCCGTCGCACGTAAATGCCCCAAGGAATCGATCGCGTGATAACGCACATTGGTATCAGGATCATTTAAAGCCTGAATTAATGAGGGAATACCACGAGGATCATGTTGTTCCCCTAAAGCCAAGGCCGCGTAAATGCGTAAATCAGCATCCGTGTCTGATAAACACGCGATTAAAGCGGGCACCGCGTCCACATTACTTAGGGCTAAAACTTGGAGGACACTATTGAGAATACTGATATTATGATGCTCTTCTCGTAAGTCTCGCACCAGTTTCACCGCGATGTCGGGATCGTGGTTTAAGGCAATGGTATCCACCGCGTCTCGACGTACTTGCCAACTCTCATCAGCTAAAGCATCAATGATGGAAGCGGGGCCGTAGAGAGACGGTAGAGCCTGATCCCTACCTAAAGCGCGATGGCTTTCTCGAGGTTGAGTCAATTGCACAGCTAAATCCCGTTCTTGATCCATCCGGGCTGTGACATCTTCAATCATTACAACGACTCCTGTAATGACTTGTTTTTCGCGGATTGGCGCGATCGTCACCCGCTGCTGCATTTTGTCAAAATACTTGGAGGGAGTCCCTGGGGAACAGGGAATTAAATAATGATGAAAGCCAGGGGCGAGGGATTCGATCGCGCCTGTACTGAGTACCCGCGAAAACCGCGTCAATAAGCCTCGCGATTCCAGATCGGGTACGATGACGCTCAAGGGTTGACCACAAACCTCTGAGGCACTTTTTCCCGTCATTTCTGCCATACGGGAATCCCAAGAGCGTACATTCAGATTCGCATCTGTGGTGAAAATGCAAATAGAGGAAGCATTAGAGGCTGGCATAATTAAGTTGGGGAATGGGGAATGGGGATTGGGGAATGGGGAATGGGGAATGGGGATTGGGGATTGGGGATTGGGGATTGGAGATTGGGGATGAGCTGTGCCCTCTCCTGTACAAGGTTCAATGTGGGGACACGGCAGTGCCGTCTCCCTACAGTCAAACCTGCCCCCTTTTCTGATCATGGTTTTCCTTACTTACTAATGAGCTGATCAGTGATACTGGTCAAGATTTTTGCCCGTTCGAGGAGATTTTTTGCCACCCGTTGGGTTTCCTGTACTCCGATGCCGTTACGTTCTGTAATACGTCGCATATCACCCAAAGCATTAAGAATACTGCCTGAGACTGTCGAATGTTCTCGATTAGCACGAGTAATTAAATTTATCTGTTTGGAGATTGTCTGTACCGCGGTAGTCATATCTTTTATGGCGCGCGACTGTTCAGTCATCGCCTTAGCCACTTGCTCTGATTGACGTCTCATCGAATCAACTGCGGTTTGAATCTGATTAGACGCGGTACTTTGTTCTGTCATGGCTTTGCTGACTCCGCTAATCAGATGAGCCAGTCTTTGTGATTCTGAGGAGATTTGCTCTCCCGCGTTAGACTGTTCTGCCAGCGCTCGGGCAGTGGTAGAGGCTCCCCGTCGCATTGATTCTACCGCTTGCATGATTTGACTCGCGGCTTTTGCCTGTTCTGCGGTGGCTTTTCTCACTTGGGTTGCCAGTGAGGAGGTGTTAGTCGCGGATTTGATGACATCCCGGGCTGCGCGGGCTTGTTCATTCATCGCTTTTGTCACCTGTTGGGTGATTTTTCGCATCTGAGCAGTTGACGCGACGATGCCCTGGGAGGTTTTGGCTTGTTCTGATGTCGCGATCGCGACTTCTTTCGTCTGATTGACTGTAGTGTTAATCGCGGTCACCACAACTTGACCCGCGCCTAGTTGTTCTTCTGTGGCACGGGCTATTTGACTCACTAATTGGCTGGTTTCCTCTACCCCCGATAGGATTTTCTTTAAGCCACTCACTCCATCTTCGGCGAGACGACCACTTTCTTCCACGACTCGCATCCCTTCGTTAGAGGTGTTAATCGCGTCTTGGACAACTCCTTGTAACCCTTTGATAATCGCCGCGATGTCTGAGGTGGCTTGGGCAGCGCGATCGGCAAGATTACGAATTTCCTCAGCCACCACCGCAAAACCCCGTCCCGCGTCTCCGGCTCTGGCTGCTTCAATGGACGCGTTGAGGGAAAGAAGATTTGTACGCTCAGAAATCAAGTTAATGGTATCCACAATACTGCTAATTTCGTTAGTACGTTTACCCATTTCGCGAATTACCTGGTCTGATAGTACCATAGAGTCGCGGACACGACTGAGACCTTGAATGGTTTTTTCGATGCTCCCGCCCCCTTCTTCGGCATCACGCGCCACGCGACGGGTAATTTCGTCGGCTTTTTTGGTGAGACTACTGACGGAACGAATGGATCTGTCTAATTGTTGGGCACTGGTGGCGGCATTGGTGGCCGCGTCGCTAATGCGATCAGTGTTGCTCGCGACTCCTTGGATCGAACGAGCCATTTCTTCGATTGATATTGATACTTCTTCAACGGTGGCGGAGAGATGTTCTGCTGTACTGGATACTTCTTCAATGGAGGCCGCCATTTCGTTCATAGAGGTGGTGGTTTCTTCGGCTCTGGCCATTAATTCATCAGCATTTGCCGCGACTCCTTTAATGGACCCCCCCATTTCTTCAATGGAGGCCGCGGTTTCATTGACCGCGGACGCGAGGGATTCCGTATCTCGACTGACGCTACGAATGGATGTCGCGATTTCCGTCATGGAGGTGGTGACTTGTGTCGCGGAGGTTGCCATCTCCTGGGAGGTATTCGTTACGCTTTGGATTGAGGTGGTGGTTTCTTGAATCGATGTCGCGGTTTGTTTCACCGCGGAGGCTAATTCAATACTGCCTCCTGCGACTTGTTCTATGGAGGCCGCCATTTCGTTAATGGAGGAAACCAGTTCCTCAGTGGAAGTTCCTACGGATTCGGCTTGGTTCGCGGTTTCCCTCAGGGATGCGGACATTTGGTTAATGCCGCTCAATGTTTGATCGAGGGATTTGATTTGTGATTCGGCCCCTTCTGCCACTTGTCCGATAAATTGGGCTATGTGATTAGTCGCGTTACTAATTTGTTCCGATTGTTCCCGCACCTGGGTAATTACCGCAGAAGAGATTTGATCGGGGCTTTCGCTTTGATTATTTTTGGGATTAGCTCCATTTCCCAACTCTTTTTTCGCTTTTGCCATAATTTTTTCTCCTTTTTTCTGTTATTAATTAATGGGTTGAATCGCGTTTCTTGAATCTTCTCTCGACCTGGGGATAAGGCACTGTCGTGTCCTATACCGGGATCTTGTTTAGAGGGATTGAGCTGAGAACCGATTCGTCAACGATTAGTAATTCTTCGACATTTAGGATTAATACGACTCGTTCTCCGAGAGTGGCAATTCCCGCAAGATAGCGACCTCGTAATCCTGAAATCGCCTCTGGTGGTGGTTGAATGGCACTCCTGTTAACGGATATAAATTCTCTGGCTGTATCGACGATTAAGCCAATAGTACGATTATTGGTATGAATGACGATTAAGCGGCTACGAATATTATAAGGAATTTTCTCAAAGCCAAATCTCACCCGCAAGTTTAAAACGGGTACGACTTGTCCGCGGGAAAATACAACTCCTTCTACAAAGGATAAGGCATTGGGAACGGGTGTAATGCGTTCTACCATTTCCATTTGCTGAACAACTTGTGATGGTATCCCATAAGTGGTTCCTGCTAGTTCAAAAAATATAAAGGTTTCCGTGGAGTTTTCTGTCTCTTTCATAGTTTTTTGGCATTGGCGATTGGGCCTTAGGGATTGGGTGTTTTGTTAGTAGGTTGGCTTGATTCAATAGTCAATCTGACTACTTTGAGTTTAAAGGATTCAATTCAACCTACACGTCTCTTTTTAATTGGGTCCAGATGCGTTCTAGGGCATTAACATCAAGAATTAAGATAACGCGCCCATCCCCTAATTCTGTCACACCAGAAATACCCGGAACTTGAACGAAGGGATCTACGAGTGATCGGACTACGATTTCGCGTAGTCCGATAATGCGATCGATGGCAAGGGCGACGCGTTTTAAGCCACTTCCGACAATTATGACTCGCAAAAGGGACTTGATCGCGCTCTGGGCAGTCCCTAGGTCGATCACGTTGGTTTCCGATGGCTCTGGGAGGTTTTTTTCCGGGGTGTTGGCGTCGGAGTTTTGACTGTTGGTGTTAGCCCTTTGGTGGGGATGTAAGGCAAAAATCTCCCCTAGTCTAATCAAAGGATAGACATCGGAGCGATACGCGATAATTTCGTTATTTTCCAAGAGGGTGATGCCGGTGGGTGCAACTTCGATAACTTCGCGCACTGCGGATTGGGGAATGGCAAAGGTTTGTTCACTAACATTGATAATTAACGCGTCCGCGATCGCGAGGGTTAAGGGTAGTTGAATGATAAAATGTGTCCCTTGATCAGGTTCAGTTTCGATGCACAAAAAGCCCCCTAGTTCCTGAATCGTGTTTTTGACGATGCTCATTCCTACCCCTCTACCACTGGTTAAGTCGGCAACCTCACAAGTGGAAAAACCTGGGGCACAGAGAATATCAAGGAGGGTGTTACTGTCATAAAGATTATTTTTGTTAATAATTTCATCGGGTAGTAAACCCAGGGTACGCGCTTTTTCCATGACTTGGGATCTGTCGATCCCGCGTCCATCGTCGTGAATTTCAATCACTACCATTTCCCCAGAGGTTGATGCTTTTAATTTAATTTTCCCTTGGGGGGATTTACCCTTTTTCACGCGATCGGCTTCGGGTTCGATGCCATGACTGATCGCGTTGCGAACTAGGTGTAATAAGGGGTCCATCATTCTTTCCACGACAAATTTATCAATTTCCGTTTCTTGGCCTTCGGAGTCAAGTTGGACTTGTTTTTTTGTTTCTCGCACCAGATCCCTCACGACAAATTGCATTCGCGCAAAGACATCCCCGATGGGGACTAAACGCACTCCCATGACACCTTCTCGTAAGTCCCGCAGTTGTCGCTCTAAGGTGAGATTGATTTCTTGGAGCGATCGTAATTGGGTTGGCGGTAAATTGTCTTTCAGCCGAACCAGTAAGTCTTCTAAACGGGCACGAGAAATGACTAAATCTCCTACCATCCTCATTAATTCATCCAGTTTGGGTAAGTCAACTCGGACGACATTTGTGGATTGAGTAACTAAGGGTGATGCAGTGGGTGTGGTAGGGGTGTCCGTTGTCGGTATTGGTGGTGTCTTCGGGGGTTGAGATGGTGGTGTTTCAGCTAATACTGTGACGGTGGGACTGGGTTGGGGTGATGCGGGTGCATTGACTTCCTCTGGGGGGGTTGGTGATGCTAATAACTGGGAAATGGGATAGGGCATCCAAGTCAATCCGTCTTTTTCCCATTGGTTAAAGGGGAGTTCGACATTTTTTGGGGTTCCCAAGAGAAAGTCGAATACTATCCCGCCTTTGCTCGTCATCCGCGGCGCGGAGTGGATTAATTGACCTATGGTTTGGAGATGATCGCGAATATAATTGACGTTGACTCCTCGTTTAACTAATTCGTTACTGGGGACAAACTCTAATTGCCAGAGTTTGAATCCTTTTGTGACGGCTTCCTCTAAATGTTCTTGTTCCCCTTCTTTCAGTTTCAGGGATACCGCGACTAAGGGATGAGTTGAGGCTACCTCCGTTAAGGTGGGTTCCGGTGGGGCTAGAGTGGGGATCAAGGCTTGTAGGGATTCTTTGATGGGTGTAATATCCAGTTCTGATGTCGGATTTCTTGCTTGGGCAATGACTTGCTCTAATAGTTTTGTCCCATCCAGCAAGGCATCAAATCCCGTGGCTGTTAATCCTACTTCTCCTTCTCTTAACACTTTCAGATAGCTTTCCATCTGGTGTGCTAATTCCTCCGCGTCTTTTACCCCTACCATCCCAGACAGTCCTTTTATGGAATGAAAACTGCGGAATAGTTGATTGATCAGTGTAGTATCAATGTGTTCTTCATTGACACAGGGTTCTAATGCCAATAAACATTCGCGCACTATGACGAGATGCTCTTCTGATTCGGCGAAATAATCGTCGAAAAAGTCCGCAAAAAAGTTGCTATTGCCATCTGACACAACGATCCCCCTCTTCTCAGCACAATATTTCGTTTCTACCCAAAGAATTATCCATGAAGTAATTCTTTGACTTGTGAGGACAACGAACGTGGTTCAAAGGGTTTAGTTAGATAACAGGCGGCTCCTGCCGCGATCGCTTCTCCTCTACTTCCTTCGTCTCCTCTGGTAGTTAAAATAACGATGGGTGTATCTCTATAACTGGGATGTCCTAAGACAAATTTCAGCACTTCTAAGCCGTGCATATCGGGCATATTTAAGTCCAGAATCATTAAATCGCAGGGTGAAATTGCTAAATATTCAATAGCTTCTAGTCCATTACTTGCCTCCCCAAATGTCACTCCGGGTAGATCGCGTAATGAAGCCATTACCATGCGCCGCATTGTGGCCGAATCATCCACCACTAATATTTGTTTCATTTGTTTTCCTCCCTAATGATGCTTTCGGCGTGATTATTATTCTCCAGTCCTGTGTTTTCCAGATTGCACCACTGTTTCACAATTTTGACAGATTTTTTGGTTTTGATGTACTTTCTTGAAACAAGGAAACATGGTCGATACTGGGTCTAATTTTGTGATTGTTTCGGGGTTTTTTGGGAATTTTTCCCTTTAAACTCTTGGGTTTTGCTTCTCCTTTTCCCCTATCTTTCACCTCTCAAATGCACCCTATTATTAGGCATTATTATCATAACAGATTTTGGGTCGATTTCTCAAAATAAAATAAAATTTTAATAGGACTCGATAGATAGTCTATTGTCTGACTCTTCCTAGAGTAAGTAGGGGGAGATAACCTGAGAGTCCTAATCGGGTTTTGGGTAATCTCTGTATTAATCTGCTACGATCAGTAACACTTGTCAAGTGTTTTGAGAATTTAGCATGAAACTGACTTGGATTGACCTTAACTCTTGGATCATCTCGATCTCCAATCAAACTATCCTCCTTGATCCTTGGCTAGTTGATCCTCTAGTGTTCTATGGTCAACCTTGGCTATTTACAGCTTACCATCAAAAACCCCCTGCTTTCACTCCCAGTTCCTTACCACCCCTTAATTGTCTTCTCATTTCTCAAGGGGTGGATGATCATTGTCATCTGCCAACTTTAGCCCAATTGGATCGGGACATCCCCGCGATCGTGTCTCCCACCGCGGCAAAACGGATCAAGACATTAGGCTATAAAACCGTAATTGCTTTATCACATTGGCAAGAATATCGTCTCAATGACACCTTAAATATCATCGCGATACCGGGTGCAACAATTCAAACAGGCCAAGAAGAAAATGGTTATCTTTTACAAGATTTAACTACCGGAAAAACCCTCTATTATGAACCTCATTTATCTCCCTTGGCCAAAATTAAAGAAAGGGTCGATCGAGTCGATGTCGCGATCGCGCCTATTATCGGTCAAATCTTCCCCCTATTAGGACAATTAATCATGGGTTCAAAGGAGGCATTAAATTTAGTCGAAACCTTAAAACCCAAATATTTTCTGCCCACAACATTAGGAGAAATACGCGCCAGTGGGATTTTACCTCAACTAATTCGTCCTGTGGGCAGTATAGCCGAATTTCGAGAAGGCTTGAAAAATTCAGGATTATCAACAGAATTTTTCACCCCTCAACCCGGAGAAACAGTAGAATTAAAACTTTAAAATAATTCATCGAGGCTAAAGAAACGGGTTTCTCATGGCAGATAAACGATTAACAAGAGTCCGTTAGCTCAGAAACCCCGTTTCTCAGAATCTCCCTTAGTCGGTTGTAATAACCGAATTAACGGAACCGAAAAACCTCTTTTCTTTCTCTCTGTGTCCTCTGTGCCTTTGTGGTTCAAAATAAAACTTAATGCTATCATGGTAAAATAGACAATAACCTCACAAAAAAGAGAAACAAAATGCTTGCCCAAAAAACAAAATTTAACTGGAAACCCACTATCCAAGAATTTGAAAAAATTGTTGGTAAAAATAACGTCGTCCAACGTCGAGAAGAATTATTAGTCTATGAATGTGATGGCCTAACGAGCTATCGTCAACGTCCGGCTCTTGTGGTTTTACCGAGAACAACTGAAGAAGTTTCACAGGTAGTAAAAATCTGCGATCGCGATGCCATTCCCTGGGTTGCGAGAGGGGCAGGAACGGGACTATCAGGGGGAGCCTTACCCATAGAAAATTGTGTATTAATAGTCACCGCGTTAATGCGAAAAATCCTGAAAATTGACTTAGAAAATCAACAAGTCGTAGTACAACCGGGCATTATTAATAATTGGGTAACGCAAGCGGTAAGCGGAGCGGGATTTTATTTTGCCCCCGATCCTTCCAGTCAAATTATCTGTTCGATTGGTGGTAATGTAGCCGAAAATTCTGGGGGGGTTCATTGTCTGAAATATGGGGTGACAACCAATCACGTTATCGGTTTAAAAATCGTTACTCCCGATGGTTTGATCGTCGATATTGGTGGACAAATACCGGAAATGCCCGGTTATGATTTAACCGGGGTTTTTGTGGGTTCCGAAGGGACTTTAGGTATTGCCACTGAAGTAACTTTAAGAATCTTAAAATATCCTGAATCTATTTGTGTATTATTAGCCGATTTTAATAGCATGGAAGACGCGGGTGCTTCCGTTTCTGATATTATCAGTGCGGGGATTATTCCAGGGGGTATGGAAATCATGGATAATCTCAGTATTAATGCGGTGGAAGATGTTGTCGCGACGGGATGTTATCCCCGTGATGCCGCGTCAATTTTGTTAGTCGAAATTGATGGTTTAGAAGTAGAAGTGGCGGAAAATAAAAAACGGGTGGCAGAAATTTGTCGGAAAAATGGAGCCCGTAATATTACTACAGCTAATGACGCGGAAACTCGTTTAAAGATGTGGAAGGGCCGAAAAGCAGCCTTTGCCGCCGCGGGACATTTAAGCCCTGATTATTATGTCCAAGATGGGGTTATTCCTCGGACAAAAATGGTTTATGTTTTAAAAGAAATTGAGGCGTTAAGTCTTCGATCAGGCTATCGGATCGCGAATGTTTTTCACGCGGGGGATGGGAATTTACATCCTTTAATTCTTTATGATAATTCTGTGCCTGGGGCGTTAGAAAAGGTGGAAGAAGTCGGGGGAGAAATTCTTAAGTTATGTGTGAAAGTGGGGGGGAGTTTATCGGGAGAGCATGGTATTGGGGCTGATAAAAAATGCTATATGCCAGAGATGTTTAATGAGGTAGATTTGGAGACAATGCAATGGGTTCGAGAGGTGTTTAATCCCAAGGGTTTAGCGAATCCGGGTAAGATGTTTCCTACCCCTCGCACTTGTGGAGAAGGCGCGATCGTGAAGACGGAAATGGCTCAGAAATTAGAAGGTGTGGAGGTGTTTTAAAGGAATTTTTTCCCCTAGGGTGGGCACTGGAGATGCTCACCTTTTTCTAATTTAAGGAAGGAAATTAAATAAGTTAGTGATTTTTTGTAGGTTGGGTTGAGCACCGCGAAACCCAACAAATCTTTTGGGTTTCCCATATTTGGGTTGGGGAGCATATCAATTTAATGTTAATAAATTGAGTGCTCGCGTATCGGGAGCGAATAGTTTCGACGCAAACCAGCAAGATACTAGCACTGCGAAAACTCTCATAACTTATTTAGGATGGCTATAGTGTTTCTATTTTAAAAGTAAAACTTGTGGCACAGGCATCTTGCCTGTGACGGGCTTAGAGCCTGTACCACATTTACATCTCATTTAAAATTGCTATATATCTATTCTTACAGAGAAATTGGGTTTCTCTGGATCAATGACTTTTTCTTACTAGCAACTTACGTTATAATAGAATCAAAAAAAAGCTTGAGTGTGGGAGAGGGAGAATAATGAATGATAAATTTTACCAAGAATTAATTGAACATATTCCCGATGGTGTGTATTTCGTCGATCGCGGTAAACGGATTACTTTTTGGAATAAAGGCGCAGAGAAAATTACTGGATACACCAAAGAAGAAGTCGTCGGTTTTTGTTGTGCGGATAATATTTTGAAACATATTGATGATTGTGGGCATGAACTTTGTCTTGTCGGTTGTCCCCTCTCTCAAACTTTATTGGATAAAAACAATTTAGAAGTTGATGTTTATTTACATCATAAAGATGGCCATCGTGTCCCCGTATCGGTGCGAGTTTCTCCTATTCTTAATGAAGAAGGTGAAGTGATAGGTGCGGTGGAGGTTTTTTCTGATAATTCCGAAAAAGTTAATCAAATTAAGGAGCTAGAAAATTTAAGAAAAGAGGTTTTTCTTGATCCCTTAACACAAGTGGGAAATCGGAAATTTTTGGAAATAAAATTAGAATATCGTTGGAAGGAAATGGGACTTTATAATATTCCTTTTGGCATCCTTTTTTTAGATATCGATCACTTTAAGAAATTTAATGATACCTATGGGCATGAAATCGGCGATCGCGTATTATTGATGGTAACAAAAACCATATCAAACTTGATCCGAGGGATGGATGTGATTGCCCGATGGGGCGGTGAGGAATTTGTCGTTATTGTCACCAATGTAGATCGGGAAAAATTGGCAAAAGTGGCAGAAAGAATTAGAATATTTATCGAAAAATCTTGGTTGACTGTTAATGAAGAAAATTTACAGGTGACAGTTTCCATTGGTGCGACACTTGCCCGAAAAGATGATACAATTCAATCTTTGATTAAACGTGCTGATGAATTGATGTATCAAAGTAAAGAATCGGGGAGAAATTGTGTTACTTTAGATGAAAATTTGTCATCCCTCTCTTCTCCCGTCTCGGAGGAGGAGAGGGGAGAAAAGAGAGATATATCTGAAATAAAACTGGGTTAATAAATCAGATTTATTACCTACAGCATTTTTCAGGTAAGTGAAGTACAAAAAAATGGTTTCTGTCGGTGTCCCCGGGCCTTGATTTGGGGTTTATGGGCTGTACTTCATCAATCTGCAATCGGCTGTACTATTCCCCATTACCCATTACCCATTCCCTATTACCCTTTGATAAAGATTAACAATTGTTTCTAAGACTTGATCAATAGTTAAGCCATCGGTGAGAATTTCGATCGCGTCTTCGGCTTTTCGTAAGGGAGCAATATCACGGGTACTATCTTTTTCATCGCGTAACGCGATCTCCTTTTCTAAGTTTTCGACAGTAATTGTTTCCCCCATTTCTTGTAACTCTTTCAATCTTCTGCGAGCTCTTTCTGGTAAAGAAGCCGTCAAAAATATCTTTAATTCCGCATCAGGAAAAACATTAGTACCGATATCTCTCCCTTCGGCAACCATTCCCCCTTTTTTGCCAAAACTTCTTTGTTGTTTAACCATAAATTTTCTCACCTCCGCTTGTGCGGCTATGGTGGAGACATTTGCCGTCACTTCACTGGTACGAATAGCCTCAGTTACATCATGGTTATTAATTTCTATTCTGGGGGTAACTCCATCGAGTTTAAATTCAATTTGACACTGACTAACTAATTCCGCAATCGCGGGTTGATCCTCGACAGAAATACCCGAATTTAAGACTAACCAAGTAACAGCCCGATACATCGCGCCGGTATCTAAATAAATTAATCCTAATGTTTTTGCGACTAATTTAGTAATGGTAGATTTTCCTGCACCCGCGGGGCCATCGATCGCGACTATAGGTTGACGATTTCGCAGAATAATATTATCAATTAAACGAGTCGAACCGAGATACGCGGCTATTGCCAATAAAGCCGATTCTTCTACAGTTTCTACAGGCATTAGAGTTTGAGGATCAACTAATTCTAAATATTGCAGTTGTACCCCAGGAACTTTGATTAATTCTGCCCTGGCTGCGGCTAAAATCACAGAAGCAGCGCGATCGCCCTGTAATAAAACCTTTTCACCCTGTCGTAAGGCACGGGATAAAACTAAAGCTTCTTCCTTTTGTGATGGGGTCAAATATTGATTACGAGAACTAAATGCCAGTCCCGAAGGTTCCCGTAGAGTCGGACAAACTACCATCTCCACAGACAGATTTAAGTCATTAATTAATCTCTGTAAAATCGAAACCTGTTGCGCGTCTTTTTGACCAAAATAAACCCGTGTTGGTTGGACAATATTCAATAATTTAGTAACAATAGTCGAGACACCTTGAAAATGAGAGGGGCGATATTTTCCACATAACACCGATGTCATTTCCGGGGGGGGAACTATCAGAAAAGAAGAAAGAGAAAATTCAGGGAATCTGCCATAAATTTCTTCTGGAGAAGGGGCAAAAATCGCGTCCACACCGGCCTGTTCGCAGATTTCTCGATCTTTCTCTAATTGACGAGGATACTCTTTAAAATCCTCATTAGGGGCAAATTGAAGAGGGTTAACAAAAATACTAACCACTACAAGAGTATTATTTTGACGAGCGCGATCAATTAAACTTAAATGACCTTGATGTAACGCGCCCATTGTCGGAACTAAACCTACAGACGTTGTAGATACATTAGCTCGATGTAAATTTAAGTAACACTGTAAAGCCGCGATCGTTGTAAACAGGCGCACACTGAAACTCCCAGAAGCAAAAAAGACCGTACTTATTTTAGGGTAAGACAAAAGCGTTTTTACAGGTACAGGCTTTTGGCCACCAGGAGCATCAAAAATGGTGAGAGAAACCGGGTTTTGAGTTTAAGTATCTCCTCAAACCGTAACAAATTTTCGTGAAAAAACCCGGTTTGTGACTCCGCAAATTTAGGGATGATTAACAACAAAGGGTTGTGGTATATCCTTTGTGTTGTTCCTGGTATTATTGTCCGAAATTGCCTAGGGATGGAGATTTGAGAACATCAAGTTGTATCGGCGCAACCCCACTATCGATCATTCCCAAAACCCTCGCAGCACCCGCGGAAAGATCAAGAATGCGATCGCCCGCGTAGGGACCTCGGTCATTAATACGGACGACAACGGAACGACCATTATCAAGGTTAGTCACCCGTACCAGAGTACCAAAGGGTAATTCCTTATGAGCCGCGGTGAGGTCATTTTCATTAAATATCTCCCCATTGGCACTGAGATTACCATTAAAACCGGGACCATACCAAGAAGCCCAGCCTGTCAGACGAAAGACAGAGGAGAAACCCGTGGCGATAACAGGAGGTTGAGGTTTAGCTTCGGGTTTAGGTTTACCCGCGATCTCATTGACAGGAGGAGCATTACCCAGAAGACGACGGAGGAGGTTCGTCGCCTGGAGGGCATCTTCCGCTTGATTATTTGTTGTTTCTGGTAAAACTGTCTGGGTATTAATTTCGACCAAATCTTCGCCATTAGCCCCAATAATGTAGCGTCCTTTTTCTGGCTTCGACTCAGATTGTGGTTTTGGGACACCTTCCCAGCGCACAAAAATCGTATTGGGATCGACATTGTAACGACTTAAGTGATTTACTTTCGCGGCGATCTGACTGGCACGCCATACCGGGTCATCTAAAACTTGTTTCACAAGAGGATCAGATGACTGCATTGTTTTGGGAAGATTATAGGCGACAGAAACTTCCCCATTATCTGCGACTGCGCCTTTAATATTACTTTGAGAACCAATAAAAGTTAAAACTGGAATATTGCGGACATAAAGTGTTGCCGCGGGTTTGCCTTTCCATTGATGGGCATGAATCTTCGCGAGTACATTAGGATCTGTTTCTTCATTGCCGGGTTGTTGATATTCTCCAACTTTTTCAACTTCTACCCGTGTTTTCTCTGAATTTGAATTGTTAGCTTCCGTTTCGGAATTGTGCTTGATAGCTACTTCTGTATTTGTCTTAAGGGTTTTGGCTTCTGGCTGAGCCTGTTGATATTGTCCGTGTTTTACGGGATTGATTGACTGAGAAATGATGAGGGGAGTTGGAGAGACAGATAAGCTCGGTAGTGGTTTTATGTCCACTGTGGGACTCACAGATGCAGGTACAACAGATCCGTCAAGAAAGTGAGGAACTGGAGGACGTGATTCTGGTGTTTGAGCTTGTTCTGCTTGCGTCGATGCTGATCCAGAAGAGGGGATCAGTAGGACTGCTAATAAGCCACCAACAAGTTTTTCCTTCATAAGCGAATTTTGGTTGTGAAGAGCGATTGTGGAGCGAGGATTGAAGATGGGCTTGCTAGGCCATCAATCGGAGGAACCGATCCCAATGGAAAAGTCTCTGATAGGGTCTTCATTCCCCGGTGAACGGTAGGGGTCTTGTTTGTCAGTTTCGAGACTGAGGTCAAACTCTGTTGACCAAGAAACACCCAACTGCACCCGGAAACTCGTAGTCGTTCCGTTTATGTTGTTTCTAAAGGGACTGCAACACATTAACATGAACTTTTGCAAAAGGGAATTACTTTGATCCCCGTTTTTTCCCCCCATTTATGAAAATGGCATTTGGTTCTTTGCCCCAAAGCACGACTTCTCAATGGTTTCAGGGATTTTGATCCCCTTCATAAATTTATAAAATCTTTATATTAATTTTTTCTATCTTGTGCATTGTGGGGATTGGGGATTGGGGATTGGGGACTGGGGACTG
>JBBITB010000066.1:0-34685 GCA_037440985.1 Microcoleaceae cyanobacterium bin_387 | reverse complement strand
TGATTTTTATGTCTATTGTGGCCCAGGCATCCTGCCTGGGATTGAGATGATTTTTGGGAGATGTCTAAGGAATGTAAATGAAATAACTTGACTATTGGGTTGGTAGTGGAGCCCATAAATGCCGCAAAGCAGGCAAGATGCCTGCACTACTTTATTAATTTTTCATTCCTAAACCCCAGAGACACAAAAAACACGCGATCGGCTTCGATGGTATTAGAATTCTCTAAAAACGACTGTAGGGTAGGCATCCTGCCTGCCTTTGACGTAATTTTTGGCAGATGTCTATCAATTTGATGCTATCATCAACAGAGATAAGTAGTAGTCAGGCCGATCGCGCATCTTGACTACTTTCACGGGAAAAGGAGGAAAAACCGAAAATGACAACAGGGATAAAAACTGTTGCCCGGAAAGAAGTTGTTTATCCTAGTGGGGATGGAAAACCCATGACAGAAACTTACAGCCATTTTATCGCGATTATCACAACTAAAGAGGTATTAAAACAATACCTCTTTGGACAACAGGCTACCCTCTTCGTAAATCAATTTCTTTATTATAGCATTTTTAAATGAGATGTAAATGCAGGGCTCTGATCCCGTCACAGGCAAGATGCCTGTGCCACAAATTTTACTTGTAAAAGGTCAACACTATATAGTCATTTCCATGAAAATTGAGGAATTAAAAAAAACGTCACAGTAAGAATTTTAGCGTTTAATACGTCTCATTTTTACTGGAAATTAATACTAACAATAACTATCAGAAAATACTATGACTATCGGCATCTGGATATTAGGCGATCAACTCTCCCAACAACAAGCAGCATTAATGAGTGTGATTCATCAAAAATCAATCACACCCGTCATTTTTATTGAATCCTTAAATCATATTAAAATTAGACCTTATCATCAACAAAAATTAATATTAGTTTGGTCTGCGATGCGTCATTTTGCCCAAGAATTACAACAGAATGGCTGGCAAATTACCTATTATCAACAATCTCCTGACTTTGAAACCCCACTTCAGCAATGGATCAGAGAAAACCATATTACTGAATTAAGAATAATGACTCCCAATGATAAACCTTTTCAGCAATTTATTCTCACTCTACAATTATCCTGTCAAATTAACTTAATCACAAATAATCAATTTCTCTGGACAGAAACCGAATTTAAGCAATGGGCACAACCCAGAAAACGCCTAGTAATGGAATACTTTTATCGAGAAAATCGTCAGCGATTTAATATTTTAATGGAAGGAAAAAAACCGATAGGAGAACAATGGAACTTTGATAAAGAAAATCGCAAACCTCCTAAAGGAAAATTAAACACTCCGACACCTCTTTGGTTTGAACCCGATGAAATTACACAGCAAGTTATTAATCATGTAAAATCTCTCAATATCCCTACCTATGGAAAAATTGAGCCTTTTCGATGGGGAGTAAACCGTCAACAAGCATTACAAGTTTTAGATTATTTTATTCAATATTGTCTCCCTGATTTTGGCCCCTATCAAGATGCAATGGTAACAGGGGAGGAGACTATGTGGCATTCTTTATTATCTCCTTATCTGAATCTGGGTTTATTGCATCCTTTCGAGGTAATAAAAGCCGCCGAAAACGCGTTTCATCAAAAAAATTTAGCCTTAAATAGTGTAGAAGGTTTTATTCGTCAAGTGATGGGTTGGCGTGAGTATATTCGGGGTGTTTATCATTTTATGGATGCTGACTATTCTCAGTTAAATTACTTTCAACATTCTCACCCTTTACCCGATTTTTTCTGGGATGCTGATCAAACTGATATGAATTGTTTACATCAAGTCTTAAAACAAATTGAAAATACGGGTTATGCTCATCATATTCAGCGTTTAATGCTCTTAAGTAATTTTGCACTGATCGCGGGAATTTCGCCTCAAGAGGTGGAAAATTGGTTTCATAGTGTTTTTATTGACGCTTATGATTGGGTGATGCAAACTAATGTGATTGGGATGGGTTTATTTGCCGATGGGGGAATTTTAGCTTCTAAACCCTATGCGGCTTCGGCAAATTATATTGATAAAATGAGTGATTATTGTAAGGGATGTCAGTATGATAAACGCGATCGCGCTTCTGACAAAGCTTGTCCTTTTAATTTCTTTTATTGGGATTTTCTGGCACGTCATCGAGAAAAATTGCGATCGCAAGGCCCCATGAGTTTTATTTTAGCCAATCTTGACAAAATATCTTCAGAAGAATTGAATCAGATTCGCCAAAACGCGATCGATTTTAGAAAGGAGGTGATGGGATCTCGGTGACAGGTGATTTGGGAATCGGCAATGGGTAATCGGCAATGGGGAGAATAACATATCACTCATCCATGACATCCCAGAAAAATTCCTTGGACTTTTCTTGCCTTTCCCCTATCACTCATCACCAGTCCCCAAGCCCCAATCCCCATCTTTGCAAATCTTATCTTTTTGACAAGTTTTCCCCAGAAATTCCACAGGGTTTCCACAGGGTTATCGGGGGTTTTCCACAGATTATACAGAGTTTTCCACAGATGTTAACGCTAAGATTAGCACTTGATAATTAACTGGGGATTTCCCTCTTCCCCTCTTTTCCTCTCTTCATAAGACCCAATTTTGTAAAGATTTGTCAAAAAAACTACCTTAAAACCCTTATTCTCTCGTAAATATTATTTATTTCTAAAGGTCTTTGTAACATTTTGTCACATTGACAAACCTACCCCCTCATAGAACACAATAAAGTCACTAGGTATGAAGGATAGAAAAATGAAAAGCACAAATACAAAATGGAAAACAGGAAAAGTCGCGATCAGTGAGAGTTGATAAGATACCTGTCGCATCCGAGCAAACATTCCATTATTCCTTCTTCCTTGTTTCTTCTTGCTTCTTCCTTCTGTTATTGGAGAGAATAAAATGATCAACTCAACCGTAAGTATATTAGCCGAAATTCCTGAAACGCTGCATGAGTCCCTCGCGAATTACCTAGAGACGCATCCCGACTGGGATCAGGATCGAGTATTTGCCGCGGCATTGTCCCTGTTTTTATTGCAAAATGGTGAAAGTGGTACACCAGATTCTTCGCGCTTGTATCGTCAAGCGGCACGAGTCTATCTGGAAACGTTGTTTCAAAATCAACCTCATGTTGGTTCAAGTTACTAAGTAAAAAAGCGCGGTAATTGGTAATTAGGTAATAGGTAATAGGTGTTAGTTACTCATCTAAAACCTAGAACCTGATACCTAAAACCTCAAACTCGACACATCAAGAAAAGGAGTGAAAAATGACAGTACAATTAAAAGTCCCTTCAATGGTTTGTTCTAGCTGTGTTAACAGTGTGACAAAGGCGTTAAAAAGGCTGGAAGAGGATGCTCATATTAATATTGATTTAGAGAATAAAATAGTGAGTATTGATGGAAAATCCTCTGAAGATGCGATTAAAAACGCAATTCGAGCGATCGGTCATATTGTTGATTAATTTTGCCATTATTGTTGGATGGGTAAGTCGTGATTCTTTGCCTCAAAAACATGGTGATAAAATATCCGAATTACCCACCACAAAGCACAGTATAATAACACTTTTTCCAAGCGACATATAGTAGGGACACGGCAGTGCCGTGTCCCTACTTTTCAGACACGTCACTGCGATGTCCCTACTTATTTGAGATGCTCCCAGCACAAAGGCACAGAGGAAAGAAAAGGGAGAGAAAGTCAATGGGGAAAATGTGTAGGGAAGATTCAAAAGTCTTCTTCGTCAAGGTGCTCCGTGACAGCGCGATATAAGTCGAGTACATGACTATCTAAAAGACGATAAAATACTTGTCGTCCCTGTTTGCGATAACTGACTAAACGCATTCCCCGTAGGGCTCGTAATTGATGAGAAACTGCTGATTCGCTCATTTCTAATGCTGCGGCTAAATCACAAACACAAAGTTCTTCATTTTTGGCTAATACAGATAATAACCGCAAACGGTTCGGATCTCCTAATAGACTAAAAAATTCTGCCATTCTTTGTGCTTTTAAGGGGTTGAGCACTTGGCTTTGAATGTCATTAATATACTTAATATCTACTTGATGAGGACTGGCGCAAGTTAGTGTCTCTGTTTTTTCGGATTTCACGGGAATTGTATTAATAGAAGGATTGGGTGACATTCTTGATAAATTACTGTTCAATGGTATTTTCTTATTTTAGACTAATTCAGCTAAATAAATCCCCCAGGTTTAGTTATTCTGTCACGATCCTCACGAAGTAGTGTTGTACTATCTCCTATGGGGGTATGGGGGTTCAGTGCCTACAAACGAGGGATTTTCTTCGTTTTATTGTTTTTGGGGGAGCTATTGATCAAGAAACCGGGTTTCGCGTATTTTCAATTTTTGGGTAAAGCTTGCCAAAAGGGTTTTTCTTCTCCTTTGCGAGTGGTATTAATAGCCGAATAGGTATTTCCCTTAAGTTCGTGATAATATTTATCATCTAAGAAATTGACTGTCACTCCAGCATTGGCGAGAAGTTGACGGATTTTTTCTTGGGTGTAATCTTGTCCTTCTATCAATGCTCCCCGCGGGTTAGAAAGCAGTAATTGTCCATTGATAAAAACAGCATTTACTAAATTTGGCCACCAGGCATAACCACTATAACCAAACATGACGGGTACTTGAATAATTTGCTCATCACTTAATTGAAATTCGCGTTTTAATTTGACTATTAAGGGATTGATTTTTGTGCCCTGTAAGTATTCATTATGCAAAATTAATGATTTATTTGTTAACGCGTTTTTGACTGTTGTTTGTGTACTTAAATCTCGATTAATTGTGCTTTCACTATAGCCATTTTTATCTAATTCTTCTAATAGTTTAATACCGGCTTCTGGACTCACAATAAGCATTAATGGTTTGCCTGATTGACTGGGAATAAAATTAATAATTTCATCGACATTGCCCATGAGTAACCAAGAGGTATCTATATCTACGGGAGGGCCTTGTATTTGTTGCGCGTTGATAAAATCGATGATTTCGGGATTAAAGGTTGTTGTGCCTGAATTGCCATAATAAACTCGTCCCATTGGATAATTTGGGAGGGGGGGAGTGATTTGTAAATTCCCAAATTCATCCATACTTTGATTTAATACATCCACTGATCGCGCTTTTCCTTTAGTAAACCAACCGAAATCACGATTCATTAATGATTTGCCATAATTATCTTGACTATCATTGTCGTTTTGATGAGATTTACTCAGGGCGACATTAATATTTTTAATCCCTTGGGGTGTAGGAAACTGCACATAACCGATCGCGATGTCATCTTCAGGGAAAGGGGAACCGCCCGGAAGGATTTTTAATTGCGCTCCAGTAGTTTCGACAATGGATTTAACTTGCTCTACAAAGGCTTGATTAACATTACCGCGATCGCTAACATAAACTTCTTTAACGGGTTGTGTATTCGGTGACATAAGCCAAGGTGTAACACCGATTTGAATCGTATCAGAGGCTTTTTCTTTACCATTTTTAATCGCGACGGCTTTTAAAGCCATAATACCACTCCAATTACGATCGCGATATTGTTTAGCCTCAACCCCTAAGATAATCTCACGAGAAAACTCCAAAGGTTTTTTTCCTGAAATATCAACAATTTGCCACCCATCATCGGTTTTCTGAAAAACATTTACATAAGGAAGAGAGACGCGATCGGCTACTAAATAAATTTGAGCACCTGTAAAATCCTCAGTTAACTTTAATTGTACTTTAGCTAAATTCTCCGCGGCGCGATCGTGGTGAACCTTTTGCTCTTGCCAATCGGGTTTACCATTCCGATCCGCATCCACATTATTAAACAACATTAAAGCACCTTTTTCAAAAGTCCATTGTTCCCGTCCTGGCAAATCTTTCTCATTAATAATACCATCTCGGTTAGTATCTGCTAAAAAAGAAAATCCTGATGGTTGTGCTAGGGATTTTCGAGTGAAGTCCATCATTTTTTGAGCAACTTGATTTTCTTTGGTTTTGCCGTTTTTTTCTTCAGCAGAACGAGCGATTTGATATTGATAATTAATCTGGGTTAAATTGCCTTGATAATCAATAATTTTTTCAATAGCTTTATCTGATAAAAAAGTACCTTGGGGAATTTGATGGAGAGTATCGATCGCGTTTTCCCATAATTGTTTGGACTGTTGCCAAAGTTCGGAATCAGGATTAGGTTTTGTCCCTAATTGGGCGGCTTCATTGGCAAATTTAATCCCTTTTTGCCAAATTTTATTAGCCTCTTCTTCTACTAAAACTTGTGCTTCTACTTGACGAAGATTTGCGACTAAATTATCATATTGTTGACGTTTTGATTGATATTGCCAAGACTCTTTATTTGCACCCAATTCGGGAAAATTAGCAAATTTATTAAGCTCTGCACGGAGCCGATCGCGTAATTTATAAAGTTCCGCGACAGATGTTACCTTTTGAGGCGAATCCGACAAAGAAAACTCTTGTAATAGTGGCATTGGGGTAGATTGAGCTACCGCGGCAGATGGGTAAATCGGTATGAAGATCACTCCGATCACTACGCCAAATGTATTGATAATCGCGATCGCGACATAGCGAATCCAGCCCATTTGTTTTACCTCATACCGTCTGCCCTATTCTACCAATCTTTGTGTCAAGAAGGAAGAAGGAAGAAGGAGGAAGGAAGAAGGAAGAAGGAAGAAGGAAGAAGGAAGAAGGAAGAAGGAAGAAGGAAGAGGGTTAACAATTACCGATTACCGATTACCTGTTACCGATTACCGATTACCGATTACCAATTACCTGTTACCGATTACCGATTACCGATTACCGACAAGACTTAGGCAGAAACCGGGTTTTTTCACCAAAATACTTCGTTCAAACTCTCAATCTCGGTAAAAAAACCCGGTTTCTCAAGAAAATTTAGGAAACTTTTGGCCCTAAACCAACAGCACCCGCGTAAATTGCGCGATCGCCTAATTCATCTTCAATCCGCAATAAACGGTTATATTTCGCAACCCGTTCACTGCGACAAAGAGAACCCGTCTTAATTTGACCCGCGCGAGTCGCCACCGCTAAATCAGCAATAGTCGTATCTTCCGTTTCACCGGAGCGATGACTAATAACTGAACGGAAGCCATTACGAGTCGCCAAATCGATCGCGTCTAAAGTTTCTGTCAGAGAACCAATTTGATTAAGCTTAATCAAAATAGAATTAGCCGCCTTTAACTCAATCCCTTTTTGCAAACGAGTTACATTCGTGACAAAAAGATCATCACCCACTAATTGCACTTTGGAGCCAATTTTTTGGGTAAGAAGTTGCCAGGAGGACCAATCTTCCTCATGTAATCCATCTTCAATAGAAACGATCGGATATTGACTCACTAACTTCTCCAAATAGTCAATCAATTCCCCAGGAGAATGTGCAACACCATCATAAGTATATTGGCCATCTTTGTAGAACTCACTAGCCGCGACATCCAACGCGAGGGCGACATCTTTACCTGGTTTATAACCAGCTTTTTCGATCGCGGCAATAAGGATATCTAAAGCCTCTTGATTCGATTGCAAATTAGGGGCAAAACCACCCTCATCGCCAACCCCAGTCAATAACCCTTTATCCTTCAAAACCTTACTCAAAGAGTCAAAGACTTCCGCACCCCAGCGCAAAGCATCCTGAAACGTAGGAGCGCCCAAGGGGACAATCATAAATTCCTGAATATCAACATTATTAGCCGCGTGAGCCCCCCCATTAATCACATTCATTAAGGGAACCGGGAGCAAATTGGCTTGGGGGCCACCTAAATAGCGATAAAGAGGTAATCCCAAGGCATCGGAGCCAGCCTTGGCCGTTGCCAGAGAAACCGCGAGAATGGCATTAGCACCCAAATTCGCTTTATTGGGAGAACCATCCAAGTCAATCATAGTACGATCAATTTGAGCCTGGTTAATTGCCTCCATTTTGTGCAACGCGGGAGCAATTTTCGCGTGGACATTTTCCACAGCCTGCAAGACACCCTTACCGCCATAACGACTTTTATCGCCATCGCGTAATTCGTGGGCTTCAAAGGTTCCGGTAGATGCACCACTGGGCACTTGCGCGAGTCCCGATGCACCATTGACTAATTTTACTTCCGCCTCGACGGTAGGACGTCCCCGCGAGTCCAGAATTTCACGGGCCTTAATGGACGCGATCGCTGTTTCGGGCATATCAATACCTCTGAGAATCAATGCTTGATAATAGTAACTGCTATTGTCAGTCACCCTAGCTAGTGTACTAACTCGTGACATCTCATAAAAGAGCACAGACTACTGACTTTTGAGCACTTATAAGATATGGGATTGTTTAAGTATCGAGTGTAATATTCAACATCTTTACCGATTTTTCTGATGATTAACCTTGAGAATGAACCCAAAAAATATGACGTGGTATTAGGCGGAAAGAGCCAACCTCTACCCGGTTCCCTTGTCTTAGGGGGACTGGAGGCACTCAAGGGACGTTTAACCAGTCCATTCCCTCAAGAGCGTCTCAAGGCCCTATGGGAAACGACCAAATATGGGTCAAAAGGTCTCGATTGCGTCATTGGGGCCCTTCAAGATCCCCAATCCCAAGTGCAAATAGCCGCGTATAAAATCCTCCGACAAGCAACTGGATCTAGGGTAGAACAAGCTTTACAAACTTTTAATCCCTATCCTTTTTTTCAGTGTCTTTATACATTTGAGAATCTCAGTTGTGCCTATGGCACTCACGCGATCACTCCCGATGGAAAAAGCCTTTTGGTTTATGTTTATAAGGGATTATCTCAGGATGCTCAGGGCAAAGACTGTAAAATTCTCTGTCTTCAATGGCATTTAAACTGGACTAAATTTCCTAATTTACATTGGCTCTATCCTGAGTTTCTTCCCGTTCACTCTGTCTGTTTTAGCAATTCTAGTCCCGACCCAATTAATACTTTAGTGATGACACCCGATAGTCGTTTTTTGGCCGTCGCGGGTAAGTCCGATAATCCTTTAGGTGATACGAGAATAGATGTTATTGATTTAGAAAACATGAAAACTCTTTATCATTTTTATGGTCATAATCGCCGGGGAAAAAGACAAAATAATTGTCTGGCTCTTAGTAAAAATGGTAAGATTTTAGTGAGTGGAAGTGAAGACAAAACTACGATTATATGGGATTTAACACGCGGTTTTCAAACTTATACTCTTAGAGGTCATTCTCACGCGATCACGGCTCTGGGGTTAAGTCCAGAAGGCGATATTTTAGCCACGGGCAGTCAAGATTATACCATTAAATTATGGGATGTTAATACAGGTCAACTATTGTATAATCTAAAGGAACATTCCGGCGCGATCACGGTTTTATGTATCAGTGACAATGGTGAAATTCTCGTGAGTGGAGATCGGGAAGGTTCCCTCAAAGTCTGGGATCTGAAAACCGGTGAAGAAAGGTTTTCTTTCTTTTGTCTTAATGGTGGTATTGGCTCTGTGACTCTCAGTTTAGATGGACAAATTTTACTCTGTTGTGGTACCAGTTATTGGGGCAGTCCCATTTATGTTTGGAGTTTAATCACTGGGGAATTACTGACGATTTTAGAAACCACTCCTAACCAGGGTGGGGAAAGAACTTCCCGCGATCGGATTTTGGGTATCACTATTTCCCCTGATAATCAAATGATTGTCACTCGCAGTTATGGTGATCTAAAAATCTGGGGAGTTCCCTGATTTCTAATTGGTGATTTTGCCCTAATATCCCTAGGCTTAGTGAAGGCTGGTTAAGGTAATGTTTTGTCTGACTCCCCATTCAGTCGTGGATGCTTTTCTGGGATGGTGTTGTTGTGATTACCCTATCCTGTGTTTAGAACTAAGTAACAACAAAGGTTTTTATTTGGGACGATAGCTCATATCTTGGGGCCAGACTACTACCGTTTCTGATTGGATTTTTGCCGCTTTCCCTTATTTACTTACTTTGGCTGATGGTATCGGTTTTGAGAGTTTTCTGTTTGAGCAGTTTCCGGCTTTGAGGGTTATTTTTGGGCCGATTATGCCGGTGATTAATTTATATAAAACTATTCCTTTTCTGAGGCACTTTATATGTAGAGCCGCTGATTAGTCTGTAATCATTTCTCAAAAGTCATTTGGGGTTTACTGATTTTTCTTGTCAACAATATTATGGGGGTCTATTGAGCATTAACTTATGACTTTTGACTAAAACTTTCACATCTCGGAGGTAAGCAGGTTTTTCGAGGTTTCCTATTGGCTTTTATCTAATTGCCAAGCAACCAACCTCCATAATTATATTTTTTGATTTTGCGAGACTTCTTCCTGATGGGTTTGTTTTATGATATCATAGCCGATTGGCAGTTGTCAAGGGAAATTCACTCCTCAACCGACCATTTTTCAAGAAGCCTAGATTTGAAAACACCGGATCTTTAAAAGAAATCGGGGTTATTAAAGAAAGCAGGTTTCTCAAACAGAATCAATGGTTTGTTGTAGACTCAAACAGTAGTTAAAATCTCAACTTTTCCGAAAAAATCGAGTTTATGAGACAAGCAGCAATGATAGATTGGATTGTATCACAACCAACTCTCCTGGGCACTAACCCAGCTACAAATAACCAAACAACAGCCAGCATTCCTGAACTGGTAATTATATTAATCATTCTTTTAATGATTGCGACGGCTGTTGCCCTTGTCACCCAGCGACTAAGAATTTCCTATGTGACAGGTTTGGTGTTAGCAGGTTTACCCATTACAGATGTTTTGTCTCATAGAATTGGCTTAGATCCCTCTTTAGTATTCAATCTTTTCTTACCGATTCTTATTTTTGAAGCAGCAATTAATACAGATATCAGCCGTCTTCGCAACGCCTTTAAACCCATCGCAGTTTTAGCCGGGCCAGGGTCTATTTTTTCCTCAGCGATTATTGCTTTTCTGCTGAAATTTGGATTAGGACTTCCTTGGATTCCTGCATGGCTGATCGGCGTGATTCTGGCAAATACAGATACAGTTTCAATGATTGCCGTTTTTAAAGAGATTCGAGTGCCTTCTCGGTTAACAACAATTGTGGAAGGAGAAACACTCTTTAATGATGCAGCCGCCCTAGTTTTATTTAATTTAATTTTAGTCGTTTATTCTACGGGCTCTCTCACCGTCGCTCAAGGAGTAAAAGAACTCGTCGTAGTTGCCCTAGGTGGGGCAATTGTCGGGGGAATTTTAGGCTACTTAAGCTTGCCGATATTTGTTCGCTTAAATGATCCCTTGAGTAGCCTTTTACTAACTGTAGCTCTAGCATTAGGAACCTTTCAAATCGGACAATTTTTAGGTGTATCTGGTGCTGTGGCAGTAGTTATCGCCGGTCTGATTTTTGGTACCCTTGGACTTCCCCAAAGCCCCTCAGCCTCAAATCGAATTACCTTACAAAGTTTCTGGGAATATGCGGGTTTTGGAGTCAATACATTTATTTTTCTGTTAATTGGCATAGAAATTAACCCGATGACTCTCTGGAGAATTTTACCGTCTATTGTTTTAGTAATTTTGGCATATCAATTAGCACGCATTCTCTCCGTTTATCTATTATGGGCAGCACTACGATGGTTTGATCGCCCAATTCCCATGAACTGGCAACACGTTTTATTTTTGGGAAATATTAAAGGCTCTTTGTCTATGGCATTGGCGGTTAGTATTCCCCTGAATTTAACCGGACGAGATATGATTATTCAATTAGTTTTTGGTGCTGTTTTGTTTTCTTTGGTAGGGCAGGGATTAAGTTTGCCCTGGATGGTAAAACAGCTAAATATTAGCTCTATTTCTAATGCCATACAGGAAACTGGAAAGTTACAAGTTCAGTTGATTGCTTGTAAAGCGGCGCAAGATGAATTGGATAGTTTACTCAAGTCAGGTGTTTTGCCAAAAGCAGTTTATGAAGAGTTATGGGCATCCTATCAGGCAAGAGTGGCAATGTCTGAGCGAGTGCTACGGGATATCTATAATCAATATCGGGCTAGTCAAGTAAAGGGTGATAATGTTGGATTAGATGCTATTCGCCGACGTTTGCTTTTAGCGGAAAAAGGTGCTGTTAGTGATGCCCTGCGTAAGCGAATTGTTCCCGAAGATATGGTGGAATCTTATATCAAACAATTGGATGAGAAACTTATTTCTTTGGAAGACGATTAGGGTGAAGCCCCAGAAAATCTATCATGGGGTGGACTAATTCAGGACGAGTCACAACTAGAATTGTTGATCCGGCTTCGAGGACGGTATTACCATTGGGAATTTCTAAATTGCCGGCGGCATGAGATTGATAACCAATGATTAAGGAACCTTTAGGAAAGCGCGGATCTTGAGCGATCTGAACAACGGTACGACTGGCTACATAGCAATCTTCTGGAATGGGTAGTTTTAAAACTTCTACTTGCCCTTGTTCAAAGTGCATCATTGATTCTACTTCTGGGTATTCAATGGCATTAGCCATTGTTGCGACTGCTAAATCAACGCTATTAATAATATGACTGGCTTGAGCCAATCTATAGGCTTCGACGAATTCAGAATCACGCATTCGCACGACTATATGAGAAACTCCATAACTTCTTGATAAGGTGATCATGGCTAAATTTAAGGCGTCATCTCTCAAGGCGGCGACAACTGCGTTTGCTTGTCTAATTCCGGCTTCGAGAAGTACGGTTGTACTAACGGCGCTGCCTTCAAATGCCATCACGCCAATTTTTTCACGGGCAAAGCGACAGGCAACCGGGTCTGTGTCTATAATGGCAATGGTATGGCCAAGTTTTAATAACTGTTGAGCTAAATTCAGCCCTACCATGCCGGCTCCACCAATCAATATATACATAGCTAAGTATTTTGTGAACAACTAATAATATAATATTTATCCTATTAACCACCCTAGCTGCTGCTTAATGCTTGTCGTTTTTTTAAGGGAAGTGCTGGAGGTTTTTACCGCGGATAAAGAAGAGGGGAGGGGTTGACAGCCATGCCTTAGCCATGCTATCCCAAGATGGATGAGGAACAATTATCTTGCAAAGACAAGACTGGGCTGTTTGCCTGCCTTCCTCCGTAATTAAGAGCGGATAAAATCAGAGGACTGGGTGAGGTTATCAAATTATTGATATTCATGTTTGTAGTTTCAGGGACTTTCCCATAGTGCGCGGAGATGCCCACACTCCTTTTCCTATGAGTTGCCTCAATTTTAAGTATTGTTGTCTAAATCCTAAATATTGTTGCCTAAATTCTCATATAATAAGACATCTCCCAAATTTATAGTAGGGTATCCTGAGACCTTTTCACCTGATTGGTGAGCGTGTCACTCACTAGCATTGTTGCCTAAGTCCTAATATAATATATATATCCAGACAACAGGAGTAACTATCATGCGTCTATTACATACAATGATTCGCGTGGGAAACTTAGAAGAGTCTCTCAAATTTTATACCCAAGTTTTAGGGATGAAGCTTCTGCGTCAAAAAGATTATCCCGATGGTAAGTTTACCCTCGCGTTTGTCGGTTATGGCGATGAATCTGATCATACTGTTGTGGAATTAACCTATAATTGGGGCGTCGAACAATATGATTTAGGTAATGGTTTTGGCCATCTCGCGATCGGTGTAGATGATATTTACAAAACCTGTGAAGAAATTAAAGCCCAAGGAGGCAAAGTTACCCGCGAACCCGGTCCCATGAAACATGGTTCAACTGTTATTGCTTTTATTGAAGATCCCAATGGTTATAAAATTGAATTAATCCAAACAAAAACCCTAGGTAATTAGGAATGAAAATTTAATAAAGTAGTGCAGGCATCTTGCCTGCTTTCGCTCTCAATATCTCCCCGACAAACCAAATCGTCAAGTTATTTAATTTCCATTCTTTAGTCTGAAGAAGGAAGAAGGGAAGAAGGAAGAAGGAAGAATTAATTAACCACAAAGGCACAAAGGCACAAAGGAAGAGAGAAGAAGGAAGAAGGAAGAAGGAAACTTCCCCAATCCCCAATCCCCAATCCCCAATTAAGATTTTTTGTCTTTAACTGGTATGGGTTTAATAATCTTATCAAAGGCGAGTTTATCAATGACAATTTCACTGGCAATTTTAGCACCATGATATGTAAAATGAACAGCATCACTATTTTTAACATAGGCTTTTTTACCCGATTTATCTGCTAAAACAGGGGCAAAAGCCCCATTAACCGAAAATCTTTCCCAAGTCGAAATATACTGAATTTTAGGATAAGATTTACTGACATCTCGGTAAATCTCATTTAACGCGGTAAAAAACTTATTATAACGGGCGTTTCGGGAAATGGGTTGGCCTACCCAATAAACTTTTCTTAAGGAAGACTGGGAAACTATTTTGGCATATTTGTCAACCCTTTCTCGATAAGCTTTTTTCCATTCATCACTTAAAGAGACACGATATTTACCCTGAAAATCTCGGATATCTTGATTATCATTGCCGCCAAACATCACGACTAAAACATCAGGTTTATAATCAATTAAAATGTCTGTAGTCTGAGAATACCAGTCATAATAATCAATCCGGTTTAAACCACTGGATACTTTATAGGCTAATTTGGTATCCTTGATTTTATACTCTTTATTTAAAGTATATTGTATTTGAGTGCCTAAATCAAACATAATGGAATCACCAATAAATAAAAACTTTGTATAGGGTTTCTCTGGTTGAGGTTTCGCCAATGGTTGTTTATTTATTTTGGGATTAGCCTTAACCCGTTGCAATTTTGGTTTCACATTTTCGACAGGTTTTGGAGTTTTATTTACCGCTTTGATTATCGGTTTTTCTGCTGCTTCGACAAGATCTGATTTTCGCTCAACTTTGTCAAAATCAACCTCTTTAATACTACTCCAAAATTCCTGTTCAACTTTTCTAAAGCCATTAAATTTAATTTGTTGTGAAGCTTGTCGAATTTCTACACTCCCCAATGGGCTTGATCCTAAACTTTTGAGAAAGACGGGAAAATTAGTGACTATTAATGTAAGAATGACAGAATTAGCCAGCAGTAAAAAATCACGATCTTTCATATTTATTAAAATCCAAAATAGATAAAGGGTGGAATGGTACTCGGTCCAAGCATAAGAATAGCATAGACGAAGCCGGAAACAATAGCCACTCGAAAGAAGACATTTTTCAGAGATAATACTATCATCAGAGATTTCCTTATTTTATCACCATAAAAAGTCATTGATGCAACTGTGATAAAGACGGCATATAATTGCCACACATTGAAAGTCACTTTTTTGATATCTGAGGTGAAAATTTCTTGGCAAAAGTTTATGGCATTTTCCCAACTGCTCGTATTAAAGAATATCCATGTGCCAGTGATAAAGGTGAAAGTAACAAAGCAGGATAAAATGTTAAGGAGGCGATCTCCAAAAGTATCCGAGGGAATTTCCCAGTTTTGAGTCAACTTTTTCCAAGTATGATTAATAATTAAGCCGATACCATGTAAACCTCCCCAGACGATAAAATTTAATCCTGCACCATGCCAAAATCCACCGATTAACATGGTTATGATTAAATTCATATATTGTCTGATTTTTCCTTTTCTATTCCCTCCTAATGGTATATACAGATAATCTCTTAACCATTCTGATAAACTAATGTGCCATCTCTGCCAAAATTCTTGTAAACTTCGCGATCGATAGGGCATATTAAAGTTTTGAATAGGGGCAAATCCTAATAAACTAGATATGGCATTGGCTAAGTCGGAATAACCGCTAAAGTCAACATAGATTAAACAGGAGTACGCGATCGCGCTTAAAATTAAATCTAAACTCGAATAATTGTGAGGTAATTTAAACGGGGATTGAGTAAAGTTAAAGAGAAAACTTGATAGGGTGTATTTTTTGAATAGTCCCGAAAGAATTAAAACGATAACTTGTTCGATTTTATAATCATAATGGTTAGGTGTGTTTAGTTGTTGGTAAAATTCTGGCGCACGCGAGATCGGACCAGAGGTGATTTGAGGAAAATAGGTAATATAAGTGGCATAATTAATGAAACTGGGATGGGGAATTTTTTGTTGATAGCTGTCAATCAGATGGGAAATAATTCTAAAGATATAAAACGAAACTCCCAGGGGCGCAAAAATTTGTAATGTGGTTAAAGTTTCTGGTATGTTTAAGGTAGTTATATTTTCTAATAAGGAATTGATGAAAAAATTATAGTATTTGAAAATACCTAAATATCCGATATTGAATATTAACGCGACAATCAGGATAAATTTAGATTTGTTTTGGGGAAGGGGGATGAGAAAAAGATAATTAATAATGGTACAGAGGATCAGGAGACATAAAAATTGCCAACTCCAAAATCCATAAAAAACCAGACTCACTATTAAAATAAATATTTTGTATCTGACGACATCTTTTTTCAAGGAAATACCGAAACTAAATATGATAATAAAAAATATGAGAAATTGGTAAGTAGGAAATAACATTAAGGCAACCTGATTGAGTCAATAATAAGGTTAACGATATTGTCCGGTGATGTGGGACTATATTTATCTCTCATAAAAAAGGTAATTTTTCCACCTAACCCACCACCCTGATCGGTTATTTTTGTCGATATGTGCAGAAAATCTCACGTTAATATCGACATTTTAATAAGAATTTAATTATTTTATCAGAAAGTCTGTCTTTTGGCAATACTTTGATCAAAAGAGCAAAAAATATTGATAATTATGATCGGGATTGAGCACGATCGCGTCTCTTTCCTTTCCCATGATAGTGAGGGAAAAGGAAGAATCAGAAAAAAAATTAGTCCGATGACACCCCAAATTCACTTGCCAAATAGTCCAGAAAAGATTATAATTAGAACAAGTTAAGATAGAAGCACGCGATCGTGTGTCACAAATAGTGGTCAAATCCGATCAAATCTTAACTGAAAAAAAACACTCGAAAGTCCCACAAATGCAACCGACAGATCCAAGTAAATTTACCGATAAAGCCTGGGAAGCCATTGTTAAGTCTCAGGATGTCGCCCGTCGCTTCTCCCAACAACAGTTAGAAGTTGAACATTTGATCATATCACTCCTTGAACAACAGGGACTCGCCAATACAATATTGACAAAAGCAGGAGTGGATGTAGCGCGTCTTTTTCAACAACTAGAAGCCTTTACCAAACGTCAAGCCAAAGTTGCGAATGTAGAACAATTATATTTAGGACGAGGCTTAGATTTATTTTTAGATGCTGCCGATGCCACCCGAAATTCTTGGCAGGATAGTTTTATAGCAATTGAACATTTATTATTGGCTTTTATTGATGATGAACGCGTAGGCCGTCGTCTTTTAACTCGTACAGATGGCCCCCCACCTCGTCCGGGTTTAACCCCTCCTTCTAATACAATTAATCGTCAAAAATTGGAAGAAGCAATTAAAGCCGTTCGGGGGAGTGCCAAAGTTCAAGACCAAAATTCTGAAGCCACTTATGACGCGTTAACTAAATATGGTCGAGATTTGACCGAACAAGCAAAAGCGGGTAAACTTGACCCCGTAATTGGCCGTGATGATGAAATTCGTCGCCTGATTCAAGTGCTTTCTCGTCGTCAAAAAAACAACCCAGTTTTAATAGGTGATCCGGGGGTAGGAAAAACCGCGATCGCGGAAGGTTTAGCCCAAAGAATCGTCAATGGAGATGTGCCAGAATCTCTGAAAAATCGTCAATTAATTAGTCTGGATATGGGTAGTTTAATCGCGGGTGCAAAATTTCGAGGCGAATTTGAAGAACGTCTGCGGGCAGTATTACGAGAAGTAACCCATTCCGATGGTCAAATTGTTCTATTTATTGATGAATTACATAGCGTTGTTGGTACTGGAGGAGGAGGCAGTTCCGGTTCAGGAATGGACGCGGGCAACTTATTAAAACCTATGTTAGCCAGAGGAGAATTACGCTGTATTGGAGCGACAACTATTGATGAATATAGCAAACATATTGAAAAAGATCCCGCATTAGAAAGGCGTTTTCAACAAGTGTTTGTCGGGGAACCGAGCCCAGAAGATACTATTTCCATTTTACGGGGTTTAAAAGATCGTTATGAGCGTCATCATGGTGTAAAAATTACCGACTCCGCCTTAGTCGCGGCCGCGATGTTATCCAGTCGCTATATTAGCGATCGCTTTCTGCCGGATAAAGCCATCGACTTAGTAGATGAAGCCGCGGCTCAATTAAAAATGGAGATTACCTCAAAACCGACGGAATTAGAACAAATTGATCGGCGGTTAATGCAATTAGAAATGGAAAAATTATCCCTACAAAGTGAGGAAAAACAATTTAGTAATACCAATCTCATTCCTCGCTTAGATAAAATCAAAAGCGAAATAGAGATATTAACCAGTAAACAAGTGGAACTCTCCAGCCAATGGCAAGGTGAAAAACAACTATTAGACACCATTAATAAGTTAAAAGAGGAAGAAGATCAATTAAGAGTACAAATTGAACAAGCGGAACGCGCTTACGATCTGAATAAAGCCGCCCAATTAAAATATGGCAGATTGGAAACAGTCATGCATGATCGCGAAGCTAAAGAAGCCGAATTAATGAAAATGCAAGCCCAAGGGGGTTCCCTATTGCGAGAACAAGTTACGGAAGAAGATATCGCGGAAATTGTGGCAAAATGGACGGGTATTCCTGTTAATCGTTTATTAGAATCAGAACGGCAAAAACTATTACAATTAGAGAAACATTTACATCAGCGAGTCATCGGACAAAATGAAGCCGTGTCAGCCATTGCCGCGGCAATTCGACGCGCGCGGGCAGGGATGAAAGATCCTTCTCGCCCCATCGGATCTTTCTTATTAATGGGGCCGACAGGAGTAGGAAAAACCGAATTAGCGCGAGCACTAGCCGAATTTTTATTTGATAGTGATGACGCGATGGTTCGTATTGATATGTCAGAATATATGGAGAAACATAGTGTTTCTAGGTTAGTCGGTGCGCCTCCGGGTTATGTTGGTTATGATGAGGGAGGACAACTATCAGAAGCCGTGCGTCGTCATCCCTATTCTGTAGTGCTTTTTGATGAAGTAGAAAAAGCACATCCTGATGTCTTTAATATCCTCTTACAAGTGTTAGATGATGGGCGAATTACGGACTCCCAAGGCCGTCAAGTAGACTTCCGAAATACAGTAATTGTAATGACAAGTAATATCGGAAGTGACCATATTTTAGATGTCGCGGGAGATGACTCTCGTTATGAAGAAATGCACAAAAGAGTAACGGATGCCCTGCGATTGCATTTCCGGCCAGAATTTCTGAACCGACTTGATGACATTATTTTGTTCCATACTTTAAGTAAAGTGGAATTACGGCAAATAGTGGGCATTCAAGTGAAGCGACTTGAGAAGCTTTTAGCCGAGCAAAAAATTATCTTAGAATTGTCAGACGCGGCGAAAAATTATATTGCCGATGTGGGATATGATCCGGTTTATGGAGCCCGTCCTTTGAAACGAGCCATCCAAAAAGAATTAGAAAATCCCTTGGCAAATAAGATTCTGGAAAATACCTTTGTCGAAGGAGATACTATTGTGATAGACTGTGTAGATAACAGTTTAACCTTTAGTAACAAAGTTACAGTCGTTTTAGCTTTACCCGGAAGTTAAAGGCAATTAACCCATAACTGACACTGAAACCGGGAATATAGACAAAAAATTGTCTTGTCATTTTTGCCCATACATTATAAAGAAGCATTCCCGGTTTCTTTTATGCCCTGTACATTATGCTATCCCATCAATTTCTGCTGAAAAAAGACGACTTAAAGGATAAAAAGAGATGAATATTTCCACCCCTGAAAAAATCAAGGAAGTTCTGCTTAATGCCTTTAAAAGTATTGGTAATTATGAAAAATGTGCTTTATTAGATTTTCCCAATCATAGTAATATTGGTGATCATGTAATTTGGTTAGCTACTGTCTTTTATCTGAAGGATATTTGTGATACCACAGTAAATTATACTTCCAGATTTTATGATTTTGATGAAGCTAAAATGAAGGATAAAATCGGTGAATCGCCGATAATCTTTCCGGGGGGAGGCAATTTAGGCGATATTTGGAATGATACACATGAGTTTAAAGAAAAAATCATTACAAAGTATCGCGATCGCCCGATTATTATTGGTCCGCAATCCGTATTTTTTTCTCTCCCAGAAAATTTAGAAAAAACGGCAAAAATTTTCAATAATCATCCCAACTTAACTATATTTATTCGTGATAATTATAGTTATGAAATAGCCTGTAAAAATTTTGATAATTGTCGGGTAATTAAATCTCCAGATATGGCATTTTATCTAGCGAATACTCCGGCTATAATTAATAATGATAAATATTGTACCGATGCCCCCATTGTATATCTTTGTCGTTTGGATAAAGAATTAAACCCAAAATTTAGACCCGAAAATTTGGGAATTGCTAACTTAAAAGTAGCAGATTGGGTATCGACACAATTGGCCTATAAAAGCAAAGATGGGCCTTGGCTTTGGCGACTCCCCGCGATCGCGACTCTCTATCGTGAAATTTGGCAAAAACGGGTATCTAATCCTCAAAAATGGTTAGCAAAACCGAACTATTTACAACATCCGTGGGTGGAAAAATTGGAGAATGTCGATCAACCGAGACAACATTATTTAGCATGGGAAATGATGAGTCAAGGGTTTGAACAATTAAGTCAAGGAAGTATTGTTATTACCAACCGTTTACACGGACATATCATGGCAGTTTTATTAGGGATTCCCAATATCCTTTTACCTAACTCGTACCATAAAAATGAAGCTTTGTATCAAGAGTGGACATTTCAAATTCCTTATGCTAGACTGGTTACAGATCCCAGGAAAGTGCAGGGTGCTGTTGAGGAATTACAAGCTTGGGCGACAGAAAAATCAAACTTGAATAAAAAGAGTTAAATATGGCAAATTTTGTTATTATTGTCGATCCTGATGCCGAAACGCGATCGCGCTATATTGAAAAGATTAAACCCCTTTTACCCCCTGTGGAAGGTTTAATAATTAATGCCTGTGAAGTCGGGGATTTTTCGGCAATTTGGGCGGCGAATCCCCAAGCCCCAATAAGTTATGAAAATGGAGAAGAAGGGGCAGGAATTATTTGGGGAGATGCCCTTTTTCAAGGGGAATCAAAAAGAGTCGATCCCGCGACTCTGAGAAAGCTATGGAAAAACCCTAATTCTGAATCTCCTATCTTTGATGGATTTTATGCCGCCACGGTGTATCATCCAGAAGAAGGGCTGGCAGTGGGAGCCGATATTATTGGCTTATTTCCTGTCTATTACTATCGGGGAAAAGATGTTATGTTAGTAGGTTCTAGTCCAGAGTTATTTCGATATCATCCCCTATTTAAAGGAGAATTTAATCCCGCTGGTTTAGTGGGTATTCTTCTCACCAATGGATTATTAGAAGGGGAAACATTATGGAAAAATGTACGGCGTTTAGAACCCGGAAATTTATTAATTAGTAAAACTAAAGACAACTTTACTAAAGAAGTTAAACAATATCAAATTCGCTCTTTAAACTTAGCAAAAGAACGGGATTTAGCCTCTTTATCTTTTCAGCAACAAACAGAAATATTAGGACAAGTTCTTGAGGACGCGATCGCGAAACAAACATCTCCTAAGATGAAACACGCGCTGCTTCTGTCTGGAGGATTAGATTCCCGAACATTGGCAGGACTTTTACATCGCAAGAATATACCAACCGTTGCTTTAACATTAGGAAGAACATCCGATTTTGAAATAAAAACAGCGACAGAAGTCGTCCGTCTTTTGGGATTAGAACACCATCTTCTTAATCTGCCCTTTGAAGAATATCCCTCCTATATTGAACATCTCACAAAATGGGAACATTTAGCCAATGGCTGTCACCGATTTATGTTTTGGGGACTCACGCCTCAATTAAAACAATTTGCACCGAGATTTTTAGCAGGATTCTTAATGGATTCATTATTAGGAGGTCAACTGGGATATCAAATTACCCCGGATAATATTTCCTATGAAAAATTCTTTGAGCGACGGATTAATTGTTGGGGATTTCCTCCCTCAGTTTTAGAAAAACTTTTAAACAAAGAGGTATTTGGTGATATTGTACAAGAAAAAAATCAGCGTATCCAAGAGATTTATAAAAGTTACTCTGATGTAGAATTTAAGCGCGGATTATATTTTGATCTTTATCACAGACAACGCTATCATGTCGGTTCTGTTACATGGTCTCTGTGCTTTGGTTCTTGGCCTTTGATTCCTTGTTTAGATATGCAACTTTTAGCTACAATTGAAGCCATGTCCGTTGAGATTATAGGAAATCGCAACGCCCAGAAAGATATCCTTTGTCATTTATTTCCAGAACTGGCGAAAATCCCTTTAATTAATAATAGTGCTTTTACTTCTATTCCGATTATTCCTAAAAACTCTAATTTTACCTATAATTCGGTGAAATGGTTGGTAACACAATGGCGAAAAGTGGAAAATAAACTCGGATATGAAAGACGCTATTTTTGTCGAATTTATGATATTAATCGACCCGGATGGCACGCGATTCGAGAACAAGTTGAACCTTACCGCGATCGCGTGAACCATTTGTTTAATATGGCAGAATTTAATCGCTTAATTTTGCCTCCTAATCGGCGGATGCCCTGCGGATGGAACCCAACTGAATCATCGGGATTTAAAGCCTTATTAGGTTTTGTATTATGGTCAAAAAATAATTTGTAATCTCTTGTAGCTGAATCAATGATAAAGATAACTCATATTTGGCAAGAAGCCCTGATCAAAAGTGATGATTCTCTGACGGTGAGTTTCACCATTGAACAACCCGACGATCGCGATCGTTTGAATCTTTGGTATCGTTTGCCCTTAAAATATAGCAATTATGTAACATCAAGTTGTGATCCCTTTCTCGTTGCTTATATTTTACCCGCGATGAATCAGTCAACTAACTTAATGATTCATGGTGAAATTTCTCCCTCTTTGTTACAAAATATCGCGGAATTTCAAATATTTTGGAATTGTTGGCGGCCAGAAAAGTATCATATTATTGACATCTCAGCGGAAGTAGAAAGAGAATCAGAAGTTATAGATTCTGACGCGGCTGTTTGTACCTTTTCTGGTGGTGTAGATAGTTGTTTTACTGCATCACGCCATGTCATGAATCACTGTGGTAGAGTCCGTCGCAATGTCCAAGCAGGTGTGATGGTACATGGTTATGATATCCCCCTAGAACAGGAAGAAGTGTTTGAGAGTGCGAAAGCCAAAGCCCATAAGATTTTAGACAGTATTAATCTGGAGTTAATTCCCATTGTTACTAATTATCGCAAAATAATTTTTACACCCTGGGAAGATGCTTACGGAGGCGCGATCGCGTCCGCGTTGATGTTACTGAAAAAAAAATATACAACGGGTTTATTAGCCAGTGCTTTTCCCTATCAAAATTTGATGTTACCACGGGGATCTAATCCGGTTAGCGATCAATTTTTATGCAGTAAAACCTTTCAATTTTTCCATGACGGCGCGGGATTTAATCGCCTCCAAAAAATAGAGGAAATTTCCCAGTGGCCAGAAGCCTTAGAAAATTTGAGAGTTTGTTGGGAAGGGAAAAAATTAGACCGCAATTGTGGGGTTTGTGAAAAGTGCATTCGTACCCTGTTAGGATTTCGGGTAATGGGGATAGAATTACCCTCTTGTTTTCCTCAAGATATTCGCGATTCCCAAATTGAGAATCTCAAAGCCACCAGTGCCATTAAACTCGCAGAATTAGAACTAATTTGGGAAACTGCCAAAAATGCACACATTTCGGCATCCTGGGTGAAGTCCTTAGAAATCTGCATTCAGCGCAATCGTCAACGAAATCCACGTCTCGCGGTTTGGGATCACTGGAAAAATCAGATTAAACAGCAATTACCTCCCCCCCTCGTCAAAAAAATTGAAAATCTGGCGGCTCCCTTCCTCAAACCCTAAAATGTAGGGAAATCCGTATATTATGTTAGGGTAAATCCCTTGATCATAAACAATCTGATCACTCACAATCAATAAATTAGGAAAAGGAAGAGGGAAGAAGGAAGAGGGAAGAAGGAAGAAGGAAGAGGGAAGAAGGAAGAGGGAAGAAGGAGGAAGGAAGAAGGAAACTTCCCCAATCCCTAATCCGCAATTCCTAATTCCTCATCCCTAATCTCCATCTCCCATTCCCGATTCTCTAGGCCTTATTGCCGAAGTTCTTTTGTAGGAAATTATCAAGGAAAATCAAACATGACAACAGTTCTGGAAAAAGGCAACATTACGATCCATACAGAAAATATATTCCCGATTATCAAGAAATCTCTTTATACCGATCATGAAATCTTTTTACGGGAATTAGTATCTAATGCTGTTGATGCCATTCAAAAACTGAAAATGGTGGGTCGTACTGGTGAATTTAACGGTGATACCAGTAACCCAGAAATTGAAATCAAAATTGATAAGGAAAAGAAAACCCTTTCCGTTTCTGATAATGGCATTGGCATGACATCTGAGGAAGTCAAAAAATATATTAACCAGGTGGCTTTCTCCAGTGCTGAAGAATTTATCGAAAAATACAAAAGCAGTGGCGATGATGCCATTATCGGACACTTTGGTTTAGGGTTTTATTCTTCCTTCATGGTAGCTAAAAATGTCGAAATTGACACCCTTTCTTATCAAGAAGGTGCTCAAGCGGTGCATTGGTATTGTGATGGTTCTCCCGAATTTGAATTAACCGAGTCTTCCCGCACTGAAAGAGGCACAACCATTACTCTTACCATGCAAGAGGAAGAGTTAGATTATCTGGAACCCTATCGCATTAAACAGCTTGTTAAAACCTATTGTGATTTTATGCCTGTCCCCATCAAATTTGAAGGGGAAGTCATTAACAAACATAAGGCGATTTGGCGTGAATCTCCCAATAATCTCACCAAGGAAGATTATTTAGACTTATACCGTCATCTTTATCCTTTCCAAGAGGAGCCTTTATTATGGGTTCACCTCAATACGGATTATCCTTTTATTGTCAATGGGATTCTCTATTTTCCTAAACTTCAGCCCGATGTTGATACGACGAAAGCGAATATTAAGCTTTTCTGTAATCAAGTTTTTGTCAGCGATCATTGTGAGGAAGTTATCCCTAAATTCCTGTTACCTTTACGCGGTGTAATTGATAGTACGGATATTCCTTTAAATGTTTCTCGCAGCTCCTTACTCTCGAATCGGACTGTGCGGAAAATTGCTGATTATATTGCCAAAAAAGTGGGCGATCGCCTCAAGGAATTATATCGAGATAATCGGGATGAATATATCCGTTGTTGGCAAGATGTGGGGACTTTTGTCAAATTTGGTTCCATGAATGATGATAAATTCAAGAAACAAGTAGAAGATATCATTATTTATCGGAGTACCTATCAACCCACGGTGGAAGAAAAAACCGAAGAAACTCCGACTGTACAAGTGCAAAGCGAAGATGGTGATGCTTGGCAAGATGTGACACCGAAAAAAGAAGGAGCTACTTCTACTCAACCTTATACCAGTCTCAAAGAGTATTTAGAGCGCAATCAAAAACGTCACGAAAATCACGTTTATTATTGCACTGAACCTATCTCCCAAGCTCCTTATGTAGAATTACATAAGAGTCAAGGTTTAGAAGTGTTGTTTATGGATAATTTCCTCGACACTCACTTTATTAGTTTCCTTGAACGGGAATACACTGATGTGAAGTTTTCACGCGTGGACTCGGAGTTAGATGAAAAACTGATTGATAAGGAAAAACCCGCGGAAATTGTCGATCCTAATACCAATAAAACTCGTAGTGAACAAATACAAGAATTGTTCCAACACGCGTTAAATAAACCGAAATTGACGATTCGTACTGAAGCGTTAAAATCTGATGATCCGCAAGGGACTCCTCCCGCGATGGTATTATTACCTGAAACTTTACGACGTTTACGGGATATGACGGCGTTATTCCAACAACAAAACGCGACTTTCCCTGAAGAACATATTTTGTTAGTTAATACTTCTCATCCGTTGATTCAACATTTAGCAAGTTTGAGTCAAGGTGCGATTATTCAGGGTGGTGGTGAGTCACCTTCTTCGGAGTTAGCTAATGAAATTTGTCGCCATGTTTATGATTTAGCTTTGATGGCACAAAAGGGTTTTGACGCGGAGGGAATGAAGCATTTTGTGGAGCGATCTAATCAGGTTTTAACGAAACTGACTGAACGCGCTCTCTAGGATTTGGGAGAAACCGGCTTTCTTCAGAAATCCGGTTTCTTCTGCAAATATAGGGGCGAAGCATTTCATTTGTGACAAAGTTTATGGGAAAAATCAGAGATTTTGGCGCAAAGACTTTGCCCTTCCTTTGGTAGTTGCTGCGGGCTAGAATCCTGCACTACTTTCTTATTTTGATTTCTAAGTTTACACCTCTGAATTAGCCAGTTTTTTGAGTTTTTTTATCAAGGTTTGACTCCCCACAAGTTGAGATTGACTCAGGGCTGTTTCTGCGGTTTTTCCTAAAACTTTATCTTCTAATTCTGTTAACCGTTGTAGTAAATGGTTATAGGTATCAATAGACATAATGACATGGCTAGGGCGCGATCGCGCACTGAGCAAAACTGGTTCTACAGTGGCTTGATTTAATACTTCCTGTTGTTGGGATTGTACTTGGGCTAAAGTGTAAGATATCATGGTATTTTTTTACCTTACGCTTAGATATTATAGCACTTCTTGGATAGATGAGGTATTCATTTAAACTTGAAACGCTTGACAACACTGGGTTTTGGCATACTCCATCTTTGTGAGAACCGCTATATCTCTATTATACATAATGACCGAGAAATGGGAAGAAATGGGAAAAAAATACGATCGCGCCTATTCTCGCCTGAGAAAAGCCGACAAGGGAAAATTCTTGAGAAAATTATTTAATGGGTATGCTGAAGGGATGATTAGAGCAAATTGTAGAGTTTAGAGAGAATGCTAAAATCTACAATTTACCCTCTTAAATTCCTCTTAAGATTCGGAATCTGTCGCGGGATCGATCGCGACAAGTTCGATATGATTAAGAAGAGTAGTCACGAAAGCAAAGAGCAAAAAGGGTAAGGAAAGCACTAAAATTAAACCCACAGTCGCGAGGGCATAAATTTGGCGCACGGTGCTCCATAGGGCTAAAGCCGAAGCAAGACTGAGGAAAATTACGATTAACCAAATGATGATTTGGCTATAGATATCGCCAAAGGTGAGGGTACATTTGACTTGATACTTGTTATTCATGGTGTCCCGTTTGATGGTTTTAAACCTAAAGTTTAAGGCTCTTCTTTAGTTTTGACTAAGTTCTCAACCTTTTGATAAGATTTGTAATAAAAATTAAAGGTGTCAGAGTATCCCAACAAAAATAGGATTTACCCAAAAACTCTGCATTATCACCAGAAACCGGGTTTCTGCAAATCTGAAACTTAAAACATGGAGAGAAAAAAAGCCCCAGACTGGTTAGGCTAGGGCTATCAAATCAGGGTGCATCTACTATTTTCTTATGCCGGTGTTGGGGATGCCCTTCGGGATAATTTCCTAAATTTCCCCCCCCTAACGCGTCTGATAAATAGTCCGCGGCGGCTTCTACTAGCGCGATCGCGTTTTCATAAACCATACGTGTTGGCCCCAAAACGCCCACACTTCCGAGGGGAATCGTACCTCGTCGATAAGTCGCGGAAATGAGCGTACAACTACGAATAGGTTCGAGGGTGTTTTCAGAACCAATCCGCACTTTGACTCGTTTTCCAGATGTTTCTGATTCATTTCCTTTAAAAATTAAAGGCCATAATTGCTCTTGTTCTTCTTCTAAAAGTTGAATGATTGTTTTGACTTGTTGTAATTGGGAAAACTCTGGCAGACGCAAGACTTCCGCTAATCCACTAATCAAAATTCGGGTATAAGCAGGTGTCTGGGAGCGCTGACTTAAATCCGTTAGCAGGGTTTTAATAAAATCGGCATAGTGTTGAAATTCTCGATCTAATTCTGTCCAGTCTAAACCGGATAATTCGGAAAAGGCTTTTCCTCGTAATTTACTATTCAAAAAATTGGATAGTATTTGTAACTCTTCTTCTAAAATTTCCGGTTTTTGCGAAATAGTTACGGCTTCATTTTTAGTAAACTTTCCGGTCTTTTTATTACCCCGTAAATCAATTAAAATGGATTGAGTTTCATAGGTATCCATTACCAAAATCAACATCACTTGACCCGGTTCAATTTGCACTAATTGTAAATGCAGAATCCGAGTCGTTGCGGTTTGTGGTAAGGTAATTAAGGTAATATAACCACTTAATGTCGCTAAAATTTGCGACGCGCCTCGTAATACCGCTTCAATATGACCATCACTCCAATCAAGGCGATCGAGCACTCGCTCAACTTTACCTGCTAATTGTTCAGAAGGAGTGATTAATTGATCGACATAAATACGATAACCTGAGTCGGAGGGAACACGCCCTGCTGAAGTATGAGGTTGATATAATAATCCCTCTTTTTCTAAGACGTTCATCGCGTTACGAATTGTGGCTGAACTTACACTTAAGTTAAATTCATCCACTAATGCTTTTGAGGCAACAGGTTCCGCGGTCGCGATATAATGCCGAACGGTAGCCCAAAGTATATGTTGTTGGCGTTCTGTTAGATGAATTTGTAAAGACATTGATGCAATTTTTAACGCGTATAAGTCAATACATTGGTAATGGGGAATTGGTAATGGGGATTGGGGAATTGATAACTGTCAACTGTTAACTGTCAACTGTCAACTGTCAACTGTCAACTGTCAACTGTTAACCTTCTTCCTTCCTCTTCCTTCTTTTTTAATAGCGAGGAATAGCGTGATCGACGATCTGAGAATAAGCATCAATACCGCCTACAATATTTTTAACATTAGTAAACCCTTGCTGTGTTACTAACCATTGACACATTTGCGCGGAGCGCACACCATGATGACATAAAACCAAGGTTTCTGTATGGGGGTCCAGGCGAGTTAGTATTTGATCAGACCATTGTGCAAATTGACTTAAGGGATAATTTTCAAAGCCTTGGAGGGACGCGATCGCGACTTCTTGGGGTTCACGCACATCCACCAATTGTAAATTTTTGGTGAGGCTATCCATTGTGAGATCATTTGTGAGACGAGCACCTAACTCTTCTACGGTAATTTGGGAGAACATTTTTAGATATGCCGATAAACTTAATCAAGGATATGAGCGGGATTATATCATACTTTTGATGCTTATTGATAATGTCTTAAGAAACCCGGTTTCTTTCTCTGGGAAAATGTCTCGGATAATTTTACCTAAGAAACCCGGTTTCTTTTTGAATTTGTCGAACAACGGTTAACGCGGAATAAGAAACCCCCGCGGTTCCTTCCCCCGGATGGGTAGAGTCTCCGACTAACCAAAGATTTTTGATCGGGGTTCTATTGGCAAAACCAAAGGGGCCAAAAGTTGGTATTCTTTGCCCGATTCCTCCGACAATTCCTTGATCTCTGGCGGTATAACGCGCAAAGGTTCTCGGTGTCGCGGCTTCTTGATAAATAATCGTTTCTGGGGTTAATTTAAAGTATTTACTCAGACACGCGATCGCGTGTTTTGTATATTCTGCTTTTAAGGCTTCATAATCTTGACAATTCGACCACTTTTTCGTATCAGTAAAGGAAGACGCGGTAATAGTAGCCATACCCTCTGGCGCTCTACCATCTCCTTGATGACTGACAGAAACAAAGAGAGAATTATTTTCACCGATTTCTCCATTATAATCATATAAAAATTGGAGATGGGGAGGACAATTTTCAGGAATAGCACTTTGATCGACCCCTAAATAAACAACAAAAGCACCCGATGCCCCTGGAAGTTTATCAACTCGATATTTATAAGTAAAGAAATGTAAAGTCGGAGCGGAAAAATCGTGACTATTCACAAGCTTGACTAAATCTTGCACAGTGACATTTGCCACAATATGATCCGCGTTTTCTGTCCAGACTTCCCCGTTTTTTTGATTGCGAATTTGGATGCTCTTAACTTGACCATTTTCTACATAAATCTTTTCCACAGTATGACGCATAAATAATTCACCTCCATTTCTTTCTAAGGCTTCCACGAGGCGATCGCTTAATACTTGCATACTCCCTTGTAAATGATATAAACCTTGAGGCTCTTGGGAAACCCCTAAGGCAGTTGCGGCATATAATAACGCGGTTTCAGTGGTATCAACTTGAGAATAAAGTTTTAACTGTAAATCCAGAAAAGTTTTTAAGCGTAAATTTTGCTCTAACTTAAATAATTTTAAAGCATCATAAACCGTCATTAAGGTAAAAGGAACCGTAATTAAAGTATCCGGGCGCAAAGCTTGAACTAATTGCCATAAATCCCATAAATTACGAGGAGGAAGCACCGGATCGCGTCCTTGAAAACGCCAACTTACTGTAAATAATAAAGATAAAAATTGCCAAAATGGTTCACTTCCGGGGAATTGTTTTTGACGTTCAATGCGCCATTTTTCCGGGTTTCTCCAAACATTAATCGGTTCATTTTCTCCGGGTAAAAAAATCGCACAAGCCGGATCGCAAGGAGTGGCTTGAGGGATATCAATTCCTAATTCGGAAAAAATGCGATGGTGAATGCCTCCAGGCTCCAAACCCGCGACTTGAGTGGCTCCTACATCAAAGATAAACCCTTTGCGTTGGAAGGTTGACGCGCATCCACCGGGCACAATCGCCTGATCATAGACTTTGACACGATAACCCCGATGGGCTAAGAGTGCCGCGGTGGTGAGTCCTCCGATACCCGCGCCAATAACGATCGCGCTTTGGGGATTATTTTGGGGGTTATGGTTTAAGGGTGTCTGGTTCATTTCTCAGATTTGTAATATTTTGTAATATTTCTTATTTTATCGCAAAGGAAGGGAAAAAGAAAGGGCAGGTAATTTGATCTTGGGGATGAGAATATCGAATTGATAAAAATGATATACTTAAATAAAGAATTCAACGAGTGAGAAATAGGAGGAAAATTTTATGATCGCACTTCCTGAGAAAGCATATTTTTCGCCAGAGGAATATTTAGAATGGGAAGCCCATCAAGAAATTAAACATGAGTATATTAATGGCGAAGTTTTTGCCATGACAGGGGGGACTCTCTCTCATAACGCGATCGCGGTTAATTTAACAACTGCATTAAAAAATTCTTTGCGTAGAGGTCCTTGTCGGGTATATATGGCTGATGCTAAACTGGGGATTTCTGAAAGTGGACCATTTCATTATCCTGATGTGATGGTGACTTGTGATGAGCGCGATCGTGATGCCCGTCAAGTCATTTATCATCCCTGTTTAATAGTAGAAGTTCTTTCCCCAACAACGGAGGGATATGATCGAGGGAAAAAGTTTATTAACTATCGTCGAATAGACACATTAAGAGAATATATTTTAATCAGTGCCGAAGAAATACAAATCGAGTGTTTTCGCTTAAATAATCAAGGGAGATGGGAATTAGAAAGTTATACAGAAGGGGATACTTTTTCCCTGGAATCGGTTAATTTTCATTGTACTATTTCCGAAATTTACGAAGATGTTGTATTTGCGTCGGTAATGGAGTCCGCCGGAGACTAAAGTCTCCGACTCATAGCTCAAGTCGTCTCAAGACGACTAATTATAAAATTAATAAATGGGGTTGATTGAGAGAAAAATAGTTATTTATGTCAAGAGAAATATTGACATATTTTTCGGTATGCAAGCCCTCTACGCGGACTTTTAGGCTCTACATTTATAGGGAAATCCCTAGGGTAATTTTCTAGTAGTAGGTGTGTTTTTCCGACTAATTGAAGATCGATAACTTCCCAATTATGATATGATAGAAAAAATTTCCATGTCATCGGCCAGAGGGTGTGTTTAGTTAGATAAATTCTTCATAAATACCTATTTGGGGATGTTATATGGAAAATTTCTGTATAATTAATCGTGGGACTGACAAAATATGATAATACACGAAGTCAAGGGTGATATTCTTTACCAAGATGTTGAAGTAATTGTTAATTCGTGGAATATGAATATAATTCCTTGGTGGTTATTAATACCACAAGGAGTTTCAGGCGCGATCAAAAAACATGGCGGAAATATGCCCTTCAAGGAATTGGCTAAATGTGGATGGATGGCCCTTGGTGATGCCAAATTAACCAATGCAGGAAATTTAAAATATAAAGGGATCATTCATGTGGCGGGAATTAATATGATTTGGATTGCGACGGAATATTCCATTAGAAAATCTGTTAATAATGCCATGAAAATTGTCAATGATAATGAAATTAAATCCGTCGCGTTTCCTTTAATTGGATCGGGTTCTGGAAATAGAAGTAAGAAATGGTCAAAGGCAATTATGCTTGATGAATTTAAGAAAATAAATTCCGAAGCAAAAATTGTCATTGTTGAATATGAAAAGTCTGTCCAAAAAGCTAATGCACCGGAGCTTAAGAACCCATTGCGGTGATCTTTGAGGTGAGATATTTAATTCTGGGTTGAGACTATTTCTGGAGTCCTCTTCAGAGGATTTTTTCTATGAGACAGGGATTTTAATCCCTGAGGGATGATTGATATTCAAACTATTTTTTTGACTTTTTTTTTCGATAATTGTTGATGATTTGCATTAACTTAATTAGAGCATTAAAATAATGTTTCGATGTCATCTCTGTTATTTGATCCTTGTTTTTAGTATAACCACAAAGGCACAGAGGACACAGAGGAAAGAAAATAGAGAGAATGTTAATCGAGATAATGTGAAGGAATGATATTAATTTTTGAGGAGTGATTGATATTAAGACACAATCGTAGTATAATGCTTTTTGTTCTTAAATTGTTTTAGCAAAAACGATGGAAAATTATGATGTCATTCTCATTGGTGCAGGTCATAATGGTTTAACCTGTGCTTCTTATTTATTAAAAGCCGGATATAGTGTTTTATTACTTGAAAAAAGACCTGTTCCGGGGGGGGCGGCTACTACAGAAGCCGTTATTCCTGAACTTCCTGAGTTTAAATTCAATTTATGCGCGATCGATCATGAATTTATCCATTTAGGGCCGATTGTTGAAGAATTAGAGTTAACCAAGTATGGTTTAGAATACCTCTTTTGTGATCCCGTTGTCTTTTGTCCCCATCCTGACGGGAAATATTTTTTAGCCCATCATTCTTTAGAAAAAACTTGTGCCGAAATTGCTCGTTATCATGAAAGAGATGCTCGAAAATATGCCGAATTTACGGATTATTGGTTAAGGGTGGTTAATGCCATGAATCCCATGTTTAATGCCCCTCCTATGTCGATTATTGATATTGCTGGTAATTATGATTTTAAGAAGATTAAAGATTTAGTCTCTGTCACTAATTCTACTGATAAAATCATGGAATTTGTCCGAGTTATGTTAACTAGCGCGGAAGATTTATTAAATGAGTGGTTTGACTCAGAATTTGTCAAGGCTCCTTTAGCGAGACTCTCCTCCGAAATTGGAGTCCCTCCTTCTCAGAAAAATTTAGGTATAGGTGCAATGATGATGTCAATGCGTCATCATCCGGGCATGGCACGCCCCAAGGGGGGCACGGGTGCTTTAGTGAAAGCTTTAGTGAATTTAGTACAGAGTAAAGGTGGTGTTATTCTTACTGATCAAAGGGTGGAAAAAATTTTAATTAATGATGGTAAAGCTGTGGGAGTTCGTGTGAAAGGGGGTAAGGAATATCGGGCGAATAAGGGTATTATTTCTAATATTGATGCCCAACGTGTCTTTTTAAATTTAGTCGATAAAAGTGATGTTGATGCGGTTGACTCGAATTTGCATGAAAGACTCGAACGCAAGATTATTAATAATAATGAAACTATCCTCAAAATTGATTTGGCTTTGTCGGAACCCTTACATTTTAGTTATCATAATCATCAGGATAATTATTGGATCGGTTCCGTTTTAATTGCTGATTCTATGCAGCACGTTGAAACCGCTCATTATCAACCCGCGATCGGGAAAATTCCCGATGAAAATCCCTCTATGTATGTTGTCATGCCCACTATGTTAGATCCGACAATGGCACCGGAAGGAAAACATACTTTATGGATCGAATTTTTTGCCCCTTATCAAATCGCGGGGAAAGAAGGTACAGGGTTAAATGGTACAGGATGGACGGATGAATTAAAGTATCAAGTAGCCGACAAGTGTATTGATAAATTAGCCGAATATTGTCCGAATATCAAACAAGCTATTATCGGTAAACGGGTAGAAAGTCCCGCTGAATTGGGAGAAAGACTCGGATCGCGCAAAGGGAATTATTATCATATTGACATGACATTAGAACAAATGGTATTTTTCCGGCCATTGCCAGAAATAGCTAATTATAAAACACCCATAGAAGGGTTATTTTTAACGGGCGCGGGAACTCATCCGGGGGGGTCAATTTCAGGAATGCCAGGGAGAAATTGTGCTCGCGTCTTTTTGCATGATCAGCATCCGGTTTTAGCGCGGTTAAAAGATGCTCAAATCTCATTACAATCTCTTGCCCAATCCTTGTTTAAATAAGATGATGTAATACAGCACTTTTCGATATTATGAGGTACGTTAGATCCCCCCTAGCCCCCCTTCCCAAGGGCAGGGCTGCGTCATTCTAACAAAAAGAGATATCGCTCAACCCTTTTGCCAAG
>JBBITB010000065.1:16185-34743 GCA_037440985.1 Microcoleaceae cyanobacterium bin_387 | reverse complement strand
CAGTTGACAGTTGACAGTTGACAGTTATCAATTAATTGAGTTACGCACGGCAAGGATGGCGTAATTTACACCGTGCGTAAGTCCTATTTGATAACCTTTGAGGAAAACTCTTGCTGTATAAGCTTTTTGGGGAGTTCTTACATACTAAGTTCGGTAGAACCTAATTATCAACTGTCAACTGTCCACTGTCAACTGTCAACTGTCAACTGTCCACTGTCAACTGTCAACTGTCAACTGTCAACTGTCAACTGTCAACTGTCCACTGTCAACTGTCAACTGTCAATTACCCATTCGCTATTTACTATCGTACTGTCAGGATATAACGACCACGACCGGAAGGATCAAAAGAATTGACAACTACTCGATAACGACCTGTAACTGGTAAAGTAACACTGACAAAAGAATTTTTACTAGAGTCGCTCACATCATCATTTTCACCTAATAATTCACTCTCTGGCGTAAAAAGAGCAACATAAGGATCAAAATCAGAACTTTCCAGAGAAATACTCACCGACTGTCCCGCGTTACCTTCAAAAGTATACTCTCGATAGAGACTACCATCCGACGAAAGCACAGGAGAACCTTCTCCTAAAATACCCTCTTCTCGTAAAATAATCCGATTAGAGCGAGTCGAGGTTGTTTCTCGCAATTCTAAAGTATAATTTCCCTCCTCACGGGACTCATAAGAATTCGCGATAATATAATAAGTTCCATCCACGGGAAGAGTGACGACTAAACGAGCATTTTTGTTCCCGCCACCATCATCATCTTGGGCAATTTCCCTTTGATTTGATCCTAATAAAATTAAATAGGGATCAATATCTTCACTTTTCATTTCAATAGTCACTTCTTGACCCGCTTTTCCTTCAAAAGTATAGAGGTCAAAATAACTATTATCCATTGGCAATACAGGAGACTGACTCGTAAAAACACCATTGATTTTCGACCCATTTAGAGTCAGTTTTTTCGGTGTGACATTGCCAAATAAAGAGGTACGGTGACTCCTGGCAACGCGGGAGGCTCTTCCTTCTCTTACTGAGGTAATAAAACCCGGAATTTTATCAATGGCAATGGCAAAACTAATTCCTGTATTGCCCCCTTGATTTCGGGTAAAAATAGAAGTATTAATGCCAATTAATTCTCCGGCACTATTGAGAAGTGGTCCCCCAGAATTACCCGGATTAATCGCGGCATCGGTTTGAATTAAACCCCGTTGTCGATCAATTCTACTGATAATTCCTACGGTAAAAGTATTTTGAAAACGACCAAAAGGATTACCAATGGCAAAAGCACGTTGACCAACTTTAATTGAACCCGGACGAGCGAGGGGAAGAGCAGGTAAATTATTCATTCCTTCCACTTTGACAATGGCTAAATCTAATCCTTCATCCCCAAAACCAATGACTTTTCCGGGTAATTTTTTCCCATCGGCAAAAATTACTGTTACGCTACTATTTCCTGCGACAACATGGCCATTTGTTAAGATCATTCCATCGGAACTAATAATAGTTCCACTACCATTGGTTTTATTAGAATCTATGGAGACAACCGCGGGACTTGCTTTTTCATAAACGCGTATATTTGTTTCTTCATAACTGTCTGAGTTTGGAGACTGCACGATCGCGTCTCCTCTTATCTTCTCTGTCACAGGAAATAACGCGTAAACGGGCATAACACCGACAGTAGTGCCGAAAATAGCTGATAGAGCTAACGCGATCGATCGAGACTTCATGATAATTTTCCAAATAGTTAATCACCCCCTTCTTTCACCTTAGCAAATATTTTTCCTTTTGCGATCAATATTCAGTCTCGATGATAGATTTGGCATTAGCCTCTCGTACCTTCGCGTCTTCATCATTATAAAAAAACGATAAAAAGGCAAATCTTTGACCACTTGTCACAGGTTTAACCTCATGTAACAGGGAACAAGAAAAAACGATCGCGTCCCCTGACTCACCCTGATAACCATGAGGTGCATATTCGGGAAAGTGCAAATAACCTCCCGTATATTCCCCGACATTAAGATTTAATGTCATAGCAAAGCGTCGATGAATTGTTCCTTGAGTATCATCATCTCGATGGGGAGAAAAATAGCCACCAGTATTGCCATCATAACAGGCTACTAAATAGCGTTCAAATCGTGTGATGGAAAACTGAAATGCTTTTTGTATCTCTGGTTTGACTCGTCGCCAGATCAAGTCATTAATTTGGTTGACTAACTTCGTTTCCCGTATAAAGTAATCTTTCCGCTTTTTGAAGCTATCTTCTAACACTCCAACGGTTTTACCCTCGATTTCTCTCATAATACCGGAGGTGCTACCTCCATGAGTTTGATATAGATTAATTAAGAATCGACAAAATTGGGGATCGAATACTTTGGGAATTAGGAGTACAGGTGCATGACTTTTGATCAAATAGCCCGGTTCCCTCGGTGGTAAACTTTTCAAAAAAGTTAAAATTTGGAGAAAATGTTGCTCTGGTTCATTTATGGGGATAACTGCTAATACTTGAAAATTAGAATTGAGAATCAATGTTTGAGGCTTATAGCCGATCACGCCTCCTTTTGGAGTTTCACAGACACCATATTTTTTGCTAACTTCTTTCTCTTCATCCCAAAAGGTAACTAAAGAAGGAGCCAAGAGAGAAATACGGTTAAGGACACGATCATTCGGATCAATACTAATGCCAAAACGATACACTGGAAAAGCTTCTAACTGATCATTATAGGCTTCAAAGTCTTTGAGAATTTTCTGCACAGGGGCTAGGGCTGCACTCCCAAAAAAGAACATGACTATCGGATATCCACTGACACTGGAAAAGTGAAACTTTGGGTTAACAGTGGATGGTAGAATAAAAAAAGGGGCGCGATCGCCTACTTCTAATGGTGACATAAAGAAGGAAAAAGGAAAAAGGAAGAAGGAAGAAGGAAGAGGGAAGAAGGAAGAAGGTTGGCAGTTGACAGTTGACAGTTGACAGTTGACAGTTACCCATTACCCAATCCCCAATCCCTAATCCCCAGTCCCCAATCCCCATTCACCAATCCCCAATCCCCAATTCCCAATCCCCATTACCCATTATCCATTACCTTGATCGGGAAAGTTAAGTTTTACTTGTCCCCAGAGGGTGAAGGTACAGGGGAGACAACAGGAGAAGAAGGAGCGGAGGACTCGTGATGAGTCTTCTGAAAAGAAGACCAGTTATTTTTGACAATTGTATTGATATCTTTTCCCGCGACTTTCACTAACCATTTGTACTCTTCGAGACTTTCGGGATGTGCAGATAAATCACAATTTTTCCAGGCTTCTTGTGCTTTCTCTTTTTCTCCTGTCTTCGTCAAACTTTGCCCCAAGAAACATTCCGCCATCCCACTTCCTAAAAAGCCTTTCTCACCACTTTTTTCTATTTCTTTGTTAAGTGCAATGGCTTGCTGTAATGTGGGAATCGCCGCATCATACTTTTTTTGCTCCTCAAGAGACCATCCCAAATTTTTTAAGACTCTATATTTGGTTTTAAGATCTTTGGCATTTTCTAAAGCAATCCGAAAAAATACTTCGGCGGTGACAAAATCTTTTTTGACTATGCTGATAGAACCTAGATAATTAAAGGAGATATTATCCCCCTCTTTTAATGCTTGTTGATATTGTATTTTTGCCTGATCTATCTCTCCTTGTTCTTGATAGACACTCCCTAATGCTATATGAAATTTCGGATTTTCCGAATCAAGTGCCAGGGCTTGTTGAAATTCGTCTTCTGCACTTTCCCAAAGACCTTTTTTATAATAATAAAACCCGTTTTTATAGTAGATATCAGCAATTTTCGGTAGATTTAATTGGGTTGCGATCGCGCCCATTAATAATAAGAACGCGACAGCAAAAGTCCCCAGAGAGTGATAGGATTTTGGAATCCCAAGTTGTTGTAAAGTATTATCAAGAACTTTCTTACCAGCCCCACCATTAAGACTCGATAAAGCTAAGGCCATCAAACTACTAGGGCCGACAACTCCAAAAGATTCAAAAATTGATAATCCACCTACGGCAAAACGAGGAACAAGACTCGTCATATAAGCCACAAACGCGGTAAGACTAATAATGCTTAAACCATCCCAAATCATGTTATATTTCTCTTCGGGTGATATCGTTTCTTTTTCACTCAGAAACCACCACCACTGAGATTCAGTTGCTTGAAAAAAGACCTGCCATTCCTTTAATTTTACCACCGTGACAATCTGATTAGTTTGTTGTTTTAAACGCTCATCTAAATCTACTATTTTTACCAAAATTTTACTGGAGACTTGTGTTTTTTCATGCAAATTTTCCTTAACAGCATCACGGGCAATTAATACATCTAAGACTTCTTCTGATGATAGGTTTTCCGCGGTTTCTAATCTTTGGAGTGTTGTCTGATAACGGGCTACTGTTTTTTCTAAATTAGATGTTGTTTCATCGTTAGAATAAGTCATGCTTGCAACCTTTTTCTAGTTTTTATTGAGTGATTATTAGCCTTTTTTTCGAGTCAGTCAGCACTTGCGCAAATACACCTACTAGGGGCATCCATGATTCCCCATAACACCAATTTAGAAAAGTCTGGCTACATTGTGTTGGGATTGTCTTGGGTTTCACTTTGTTCAACCCAACCTACTGTTATTTTTTAACAGAAAAAAAAACCGATTTCAACAAGGAATCGGTTTTTTTCAGGCCATTTTAACACAAGTAAAAACTTAATGTTTACTAGCTTCAAATTCGGCAAAACTTTGATAACCTTTCGCGTCATCATATAAATGACACTTATCGGTAATTTCTTTCATTAATTCCCAAGAGAAACGACTTTCTTGAATGGGAACGATCGCGCCCCATTTGTCTTTAATAATTTGATGAGCCATGCGCAAATTATAAGAAGGAATCGCGGTCGAGATATGATGGGGAATATGAACATTAATATCGTGACAGAGAAACTCTACCCAACCCGGATAAACACAATGCACTGTTCCGCCTAATTGCGCGATCGCTTCGTTCCACTCATCAGGATATTCAAAAATAATATCAGGGGTTGTGTGGTGAACAAGGGTAAAGGTACTCATCCAGAAATGATATACCAACCAAGGCATTAACCAAAACTTAACCACACCCCAGAAGCCTACCGTGGCAAACAAAACTGGGAATGCGATCGCGGCACCAACAATCACAAACAACGAAGAAAAACGCACCTGTTCCCGTTGTTTCCCTTGTAACTTAGTCCAATCAAAATGTAAAACCGCCCAATGCGCGATCGAACCGATCCACCAAAAACGACCCCGAATTAAACGATAGAAAAACTGTAAAGGAGCACCCGCGTCCGCATAAGAATCCGGTTCCCAAGGTTGCCAAGCATTATCCTCACCCATCTTATTAGTATGTTTATGGTGATGATTATGGTAAATACGCCACGCGTGGAAAGGATAAATTAAAGGTAAAAACATCAGATGTCCGACCAAATCATTCACCCAATGACGATTAGCAAAGGAACGATGACCACAGTCGTGACCAATTACAAAAAAACCCGTAAGTCCAGTACCGACAAAAATCCATAAAATCGGTAACAGATAAACAGGCGCGATCGCGAGAGCCCAATACCCCAACACGACTAACGCGACATTTACAATAAGCATAGTCCAAGCCTTGGCATGATTTTTCAAGAAAACCTCGCGGGGCAGACTTTTCACAATATCTTTCAGACGCAAGTTCGCAGCCGTCTGAGAATTAGACATTAAATCCAAGGGTTTTGTGATGGATGCGGTCATGGATGATCCAGTCTCTCCGTATATTAGGGCGAATTTATTTCCTATAACCAAAATCAACTACCCAAATTGGCATCCTTCTGGAGAAGGACTTTGTGGTAGTTCCCAGATTGAGTCAGAAATACACTACCCTTAGAGTCTCAAACACAAGACAAACCTTCTCGATAGTGTATTTCCTTCTATTTGGCCGAGGAAACTATTTTGATAAGTGGAACCGATACGAGTCCGTAACTTGGCAAAAGTTTGTTATCAAAAATACAGGGATAGCAAAACTTTACTGTTTATACCACAGTTTTTAGTTATTATCGCAAGTTGTATGAGGATGAATGTCTGATGAGGCATTGATCCCACGCTGTTGTTTGATCGTTTGCAGTTCGATCATCAATGACTCGACTTCGGCTTGCAAGTGAAGGAACTTGACTTGCTGATCGGCCGGGTAGAGAAGCTTCATGGACTCAATCTTACAACTAGGGGCAGTTGCCGCGGCTCTGGGTCCTTGGGAAGGAGTCAGGGTACTTTGGGGGCGGGATAATGTCGATGAAGGAGTGGACATGGTGGTTTAGGTAGTTATTATTACTTATATTCACATTGTTAAGTTATTTTAACCACAAGTGAGATTACTTAAACATTAAATTAGGCGGTAAAGTTAAAATGGGTTTTTAGTCCAAGGCCTTAAAGCCTCAGAATTCATTGAAATCGTGACTCTTACTTTGTCTGTAAATCAATCTGTTGTTGGTGATGCGTTCCCCCGCCCAGGGGGTTGGCCGGGTTTAATCGAAGCTTATCGCGCTTATCTCCCGGTAACGCCTAATACTCCGGTAGTTACCCTACTTGAGGGCAATACTCCTCTAATTCCAGTACCCGCGATTTCGGAGATGGTGGGACGCGGGGTGCAAGTCCTGGTAAAATTTGATGGTCTTAACCCCACGGGTAGTTTTAAGGATCGGGGTATGACTATGGCTATTTCCAAAGCCAAGGAAGCGGGCGCGAAGGCTGTTATTTGTGCTTCTACGGGTAATACTTCTGCTGCCGCGGCGGCCTATGCCCGTCGAGGGGGGATGCGCGCCTTTGTTTTAATTCCCGATGGCTATGTCGCGTTAGGGAAGTTAGCCCAAGCTTTACTTTATGGCGCGGAAGTTTTAGCCATTAAGGGTAATTTTGATCGTGCTTTGGAAATTGTCCGCGAAATGGCGGAAACTCATCCGGTAACTTTAGTTAATTCGGTGAACCCCTATCGCTTGGAAGGCCAGAAAACTGGCGCGTTTGAAGTGGTGGATGTTTTAGGGAATGCCCCTGACTGGTTATGTATCCCAGTGGGCAATGCTGGCAATATTACCGCCTATTGGATGGGTTTTTGTCAGTATCATCAGGTGGGGAAATGCGATCGCCTCCCTCGTATGATGGGTTTTCAAGCCGCGGGTGCTGCACCCTTAGTTAATGGCGCTCCGGTAGCTCACCCTGAAACTTTAGCCACCGCGATTCGTATTGGTAATCCTGCTAGTTGGGAGAAAGCTGTCGCGGCGAAAGATGCTAGTGGCGGTAGTTTTTCTGCGGTGACGGATGAGGAAATTATTGCCGCGTATCGGATTTTGGCTTCTCAGGAGGGAGTTTTCTGTGAACCCGCGAGCGCGTCATCTGTCGCGGGTTTATTGAAGGTGAAGGATCAGGTTCCCAATGGCGCGACGGTGGTTTGTGTCTTGACGGGTAATGGTTTGAAAGATCCTGATACTGCTATTAATCATAGTGGCAACGAGTTTAAGCAGGGTATTGAGCCTGATTTAGACGCGGTGGCTAAAGCTATGGGATTTTAGAAGCAAGGAAGAAGGTTGACAGTTGACAGTTGACAGTTGACAGTGGGCAGTTGACAGTTGACAGTTGACATTTATCAATAGTTTCAGCTTAGGCTAATTTGAGTATCATCCCGAAAATGTGCAACCGATTTATTTTTGAGTGGGGTAGACATTGAGGGGGGAGTTTAGAGTTGATCAATGTTTGTCTATTACACAACTGTCAACTTTCAACTGTCAACTTTCAACTTTCAACCCCAATCCCTAATCCCCATTCCCTATTCCCAATACTAAGAGTTAAAGGGGGGTAATTGAAGGGGGGGAATTTGAGAGGGGGGAAGTTTTTGTAAAGGCTCTTCTGTTAAGTTTAAATCAGGTGTTATCACAGTTCGTTTGCCTTGGGCTTTGGTGAGTAAGTCAACGGCATCCCCTAAGGCGGTTGTTAGATTTTTACGCGTTTCCGAGTGACGCTCTTTTTCTTGTTTGAGGGCTTCCGTTAACTGTTTACTTTCTGCAAAGACACGATCGCGTTCTAAAAGTACCTCTACCAGTTTAGCTTTTAACTGATCAAGGGTTTCTAATTTTTCGATCTCTTCTTGATGACTTTGAATAATTTGGGCTTCATTAGCTAAATCAGGGGCAAAACTTTGCAGACGTTTTATTTCTATATTTAAACTGTCTATCGTTTCTTGATATTGTTTACCTTCTTGTCGTCGCTGTTGCGCTTCTGTATTATAAAGTTGTCGCCATTGGGCTGCACTTTCGAGGGCTTCATCTCGATCGCGCATAATCTCTGTTAACTGCTGTTGCAGTCTCTTCACTTCATCTAACCATTGTCTAACATCTTGTACCATAATGATTGGGGATTAGGGAATGGGTAATCGGGAATGGGTAATCGGGAATGGGTAATCGGGAATGGGTAATAGATCGATATTCTTAGTTAATCATTATCCCTCATATTCAGGGGCGAGAAACCCGGTTTCTTTGCGTAAGTCCTATATTAACATTTTTCTCAAACTTAAATTAGTTGATCTGTCTGCTTTAGGAAACGCGATCTGCACATCTCTTAGAAACTCCTAGGAGTCGAGCCTACTATTTCCTATTTACTTTACCCCATCACCCATTACCGATTACCCATTCCCGATTACCCATTACCGATTACCCATTCCCCATTCCCTATGACACCCTATCATTTATTACGTCATCTGATTCTAAAATTGGCTCAGATGTTTTCGCTGTTTTGCCAAAGGATGTTAAAACGTCTATCGCGTTTTTTTCGGTTTTTCACTTATTTGAATTGGCCGACTCTTTGGGAAGTGTGCGATCGCGCTTTAAAATCACGTTTACAGGGTTTATCCGCGGAAATGGCTTATAACGCGATTTTATCATTATTTCCAGGGGTATTGGCTGTCATTTCCGCGATCGCGCTTTTTGATGAATTACAATCAACATTCATACAGATCACAAATTTATTAAGTATTGTCATTCCCAATGAGGTTCGCAATCTGGTTAAAGAAAACATAAATCAAATTCTTATTACCCGTAATCCTCAAATTTTTTCCTTAAGTTTTCTCGGTGCAATTTGGGCTTTTTCTGGCGCGTTAAATGCTTCTATGTCCGCCTTAGATCAAATTCATCAAATTCCCCCTAAACAAAGACGGCCTTTTCTCTTGGCAAAATTAGTTGCGATCGGCTTAAGCATTGGTAGTATTTTTCTATTAATTTTAGCTTGTATAGTGGTATTTATTAGTGATATAATAGTCCAAATTGTCGCCCGTCAAAGTTGTTTAATAGAATCCTTGAAAAATTGTCAATTATCTCAAGCTAAAAATTGCTTAAACCCTCCGCCTAATTGTCTATTAGAATCTCAATTATTAGAGATCTGGGATCATTGGCGTTGGCCGATTGCATTAGGAATTATTTCCTTAAATTTTGCCTTTATTTATCGTTATGGACCGAGTAGACATTACCCCGGAATACCGATTTTACCAGGAGCGATCATCGCGGCTATTTTATGGGCATTTCTCTCAGCATTATTTCGATTATATGTTTCCCATTTTGGTCATTATAACTGGACCTATGGCACTATTGGAACTTTTATTATTTTACTTTTATGGCTTTATTTAAGTTCCTTAGTGATGTTAATTGGTGCTCAATTAAATGTCACAGTAGGAAACGCGATGAAAGAGAAATTAAGTTTGAGAAAATAGCTCAATTTCTCCATCCACATCTCGCCATGCTCTTGTGCAGAAGTTGTGGAAAACCTGTGGAAAACCTGTGGAAAATCTCTATCATTAGATGGTAAATGTAGCAAATAATACAGAATCGGGAGAAAAAAGAGGCAAATTTCCCTAGTTTTTCCACAGAGGGAGCGATGATTAAGCCGATATTGGCCAAGGATTTCACACATTTTTCCACATTTTCCACAGAGGAAGGGAGCCAGGGATCGTGAAAATGGGGGTGTGTCGCAGAGTTTAATACCGAAAACTTCATACCTAAAGCCTACGGAGAAAGCATTTTATTTAAAATATTACGAGTCAATTGTTGCGCCCCTGGATGTAAAACAGAGCGTCTTAATTGAGGTACATTATAATCATCTAAAGCCCAAACCCATTGCATCGAACCCGTGGCAAAAACCATCGCGTTTGATTTTGCCCTATAAACAGTCATATCAGAATAACGCGTACTCCAATGATATCTATAGGGTGAATGCCCAATCCGAATAATATTCCCTGGAGCATGATTAAATACGCGATCGACTTCATAACCTAATAAACCCGGTAATTTATCACCCGGTTTTAAACCCGTATTTTCTAATACCCAATTCGGCGCGTCTTTGCTAATCATAATATCTCCATTCACCCGAAAAGTCTCATACATGACACCAATTAAAGACTCTTCCGGTTTTCCCAGTATTTTATCCCGCCAAACCGTGGTAACATAGGGTTTATTTTTGTCAAAAAGTCGATAATAAGGATCGAGTCCAACTAATTCTTTATAGGCGACTATTGTCCGAAATAAATCTCCTGTAACCCGACTCAATTCTAAACGAATTTGCCAATAACAAATATTAGAGCCAAAAAAACCTAAATTCACCCCGGAATCTCTGGCAAATTCCACATTTTCGCGCATGGGCCAAGACCAATATTCATCATGGCCCACGGATAAAAAAATACGATGTTTTAAAAGTAATTTTGGATGGGCATGAGTATCAATATTAGTAATATAACTAACATCATAACCTTCACCCTCTAACCAGCGTACCATATTATATTCCCAACCGGCATTAATGGTTTCACTGGGACGTTGAATATTTGTTAAGAATTCTCCCGCGCCGACTCCGTAAGCGGCTTTAGGATTCGGACTTTTCGCGTAGGGACGATTAAAGGAAACTTTATAAGCTTGTTTGCCCCGACTATTCCAACGATAAAGAGATTTAGAACCCCAATTATTATAAGCTTGAAATGTGGTGACACTTGATTGAAATACAATATCCGATGGGCGTGCATCATCCCTCACCACGAAAATAATATAACTTTGTTTTCCGCTGGTTTGAGCTGTTAATTTTACTAAATAAAAACCACTATTCCAGTCTCCAATTGTACTAGGAATTTCTAAAACATATGGATCTTGCCAATCACATTCAATTAATCCTGATATTTTATCTTCTCTGGGTGGTGGTTGTGAAAAACCTTTGCGTTTGAGGGGTTCCGTCATGCGTCTTCCCCCTAATCCTTGATACCATCCCATTCTAAATATTTCTATGGTGTAACCAGTGTCTTTTGTATTAACAAATAATTTAATTTCTCCGCCTTTATTTACACTGGTTAAAGAAGCATAACCTTCAATTTCTCTATTTTTCGCGGGATTGCTAAGAATCCAGTCCGTTGTGCCGTTTTTTTGATTTTCTAAAATAGTAGGATTAATAATAATATTTTTCTTGGGGGAAAAATTTAAAGGTTGCTCCTCTTCTTGAGATTTAGCTACAATTTGCCAGAGTAAAGGTGTTGATAAACCCATCAAAAACACTTTTAAAAATTCTCTGCGTCGTAACAGAAAGGATAATAAGTTATTCATAACACTTCTGTTTTTATCGAAATCAGATAGACTACTTATGGATAATCTTATTCTATGGCAAGTCTAAATCATTGATAAAGACTTGTAGGGGTAGTGCCCCCGTGCCTACCCCCAACCCCGCCGCCAACGGGGGGATAAACAATCGGGGCAACCACGGGGGGATAAACAATCGGGGCAACCACGGGGGGATTGCCCCTACAAAAATATTACAATTAAAATAGGATGGCTATAGTGGTAATATTAGTGTCAAAATAGAGACGTTATCCTGAAAAAAATCTGTGTTTATCTGGGTTTATCTGCGGTTAAATAAATTTATCTAATCTCTAACAGGGGTTTCAACTAGATTTATGGGCGAGTCTGAAAAAATGACTCACCTTAACTTGGCCATAAACAAGAATGGTTTTTTTCCTTTTCAAATATGGGAAATGTCAAAAATGGCTATTTTTTAATTATGATAAAAAAGTTTCCGGTTGATCGAGTCCGTTTAGGGAAAAAGCTGGGATAACTAATCAATGACTCGGATCAAACCACGACGTAAACAATCAAAGACGCGATCGATACAATCTCGTTCATTATTGCTGAGAGCATCCTTAGAAAGCAGAAAAGACATCAAACTATGTTGATCGGAGCGAGTAATTCTACGCGAGCAGAGTATCTGTGATACAACTTGATCCATAGAATTTTGGGGAAAACAGATTTGAGTTTGCATCTTTTTTCTCTCAAGCTGGACAACTATTAGTATCTGTGAGAATTGGGAAAAGGTGGGTGATCCTACGGGTACTCTCTATGTGATCTTGACGAATCGAAGTGGTGATATCTATCACTGACACGGGAGTATCAAAATCTCCGGTAAACTGCCCCCATTGCCAGTATTGAGCAAATATGGAGTATTGGGGTAAAAAGTATGAATGTAGATGAATTATTAAGACGATACGCGACGGGGGAAAGAAATTTTACTGGCGTGTATCTTCAGGAAGTCTATCTCCAAGAAGTTGATTTGGTAGGCGCGAATCTTTTGGAAGCTGATTTAATGGGGGCTAATCTCTGTAAAGCGAAATTAAATCGAGCTAACCTATCGAAAGCTAATATGAGTAAAACCAACCTCTATCAAGGGAATTTAGGAGGAGCGAATCTCACAGATGCTTGTTTATCAGAATCAATTCTCTATCAAGGGGAGCTGATTGGTGCAAATCTCAGTGGTGTTGATTTGCGTGGTGCTAATCTTTGCCAAGCAAACCTGATAGAAGCGAATCTTTCTAGGGCAAATTTGGCTCGTGCTGACTTACATGGGGTTAATCTCTATGGTGTTAATCTGCGTCGCGCGATTCTGATGGAGGCTGATTTAATTGGTGCTAATCTCAGTCATGTTGATCTGAGTGGTGCTGATTTGATGGGCGCGAGTTTGATTCGTGCGGATCTTACTTACGCGATTTTAAATGCCGCGGATCTCAGTGGTGCTAATCTTCTGGGTTCTAATCTGACGGGGGTTAATCTCAATGGGGTGTTTCTTAAAGGTGCAATTATGCCTGATGGCTCGATTCACGATTGATTTTCTCTACCAAACTCTCAAACCCGATTTTTTCCACCCAACCTTCCTTTTGGTAGGTTGGGTTTTGTGCCTCAACCCAAAGAAGATGTTGGGTTTTGTACCTCAACCCAAAGAAGATGTTGGGTTTTGTACCTCAACCCAAAGAAGATGTTGGGTTTCGTACCTCAACCCAACCTACGAATCTGAAATCGGGTTTTTTGTTGAGTTATCCTACAATGGAGTTGTCAAATGTGGGGATTGAAAATGAAAGTAAAAATTTTAATTACGGTAACTTTATTAACTCTGATTTCTCCCATTAAGGCTGTTTTGGCGGAAAATCTCGAACATACTCATCAATTGTTAACTACTCGCGAATGTCAAAATTGCGATCTTCGTGGTGCTGGTTTGGTATTAGCTAATCTTATGGGTGTGGATTTGAGGGGCGCAAATCTCGCGGGGGCTAATCTTAGTCGTGCTAATTTAACGGGGGCTAATCTTAGTGGGGCTAATCTCAGTGGTACGAGTTTATTTGGTGCTAATTTAACGGGGGCTAATCTTAGTGGGGCTAATTTGAATGGTACTGATTTAAGGGAGGCTTTTATCACTAATGCTAATTTGACTGATACTAATCTTAATAGTGCTTATATTATTGGCATTAAGGGACTTTCTGATAATCTCAATAGTTATGAAGATTGGTATAAGTTGGGTATTGGTGAGGCGAAAGCGGGTCATTATCAGAACGCGATCGAGTATTATAATAAGGCTTTGAGTATTCGTTCGGATTTGGCCGCGGTATATTTTGCTCGTAGTATGGCTTATGCTGATTTACAAGATTTTGAGAAGGCGATGCTAGATGCGAAACGTGCTGAGTTACTTTTTACTCAGTTTGGTATTGCCCAAGGCCAAGATTTATCGAAGAAATTACAAGTGGAAATTGTGGCTCGTCAAAAACCTACTGAAGTTAAGTCTTCTCAACCCTCTTTTTCGGATTTTGTTACTTCTTTTGGCTCTGTGCTTTTGAAACTACTTTTTTGATTTTGGGTTAATTGTTAATCATTTATTGCTCCCCCCAACGTTAAGCGATCGCGCTTCCTCTACCATTAAACTTTTCTATGTTGCTCAGGTTTTTTGGGCAAAGTCAAGTGGTGGTAGTTTCTATTATTCCTTCGGCATGGAGCGCGATCGCTCTTAATTTATCAAGGATCTCCACATCGACATTTTGCCATAAATTCCGTTGATGGGCTTCTAATAATCTTTCTGCGATATCCCGCAATACCCACGGATTTTTTGATTGCATAAATTCTTGAGTTTTCGGCTCAAAGACATAATTTTCCGCGATGCCTTGATACATAAAATCTTCTACACAATTGGCTGTCGCGTCATAGGCAAATAAATAATCGACTGTCGCACCCATTTCAAAAGCCCCTTTATAACCATGTCGCATTACTCCAGCAATCCATTTCGGGTTAATCACACGCGATCGATAAACTCTCGCGATTTCTTCTTTTAACTGTCTCACTTTGGGATTTTCAGGGAGAGAATTATCCCCAAAATAAGTCTGAGGATTTTTCCCCGTTAAAGCCCGAATCGCGGCTGTCATTCCCCCTTGAAATTGATAATAGTCATCGGAGTCTAATAAATCATGTTCTCGATTATCTTGATTATGTAAAACTATTTGTAATTGACTTAACCGATGGGTAAAGGCTTCTGGCTCCGAGAGCCCTGAATTTCGGGATTTATTACTATACGCGTAACTACTCCAATTAATATAAGCTTGGGCTAAATCTTCGACATTAGTCCAGTTTTGTCCTTCAATTAATCCCTGTAATCCTGCACCATAGGCCCCCGGTTTTGAGCCAAAAATTCGATAGCGCGATCGCGCTTTTGCCTGTATTTCTGTTAACCCTTGTAACTGCCAGAATTGGGTTTCTTTTTGGACTTGACACGCTAAAGGATTTAACTCAGGCGGTTCATTTAAGGACGCGATCGTGTTCACCGCGCTATCAAACAAATCAATCAAATTGGGAAACGCGTCACGGAAAAAACCAGATATCCTTAAAGTAACATCAATTCGGGGTCTTCCTAACACAGAAAGTGGTAAAATTTCAAAGTCAATTACTCGTCGAGAAGGGCCATCCCAGACTGGTTTTACCCCTAATAAAGCTAAGGCTTCCGCGATATCATCTCCACCGGTTCTCATAGTAGAAGTACCCCAAACAGATAAGCCTAAATTTTGGGGATATTCGCCATTTTCTTGAGTATATCTTTCTATTAATCTTTCCGCGGCTAATTTGCCAACTCCATAGGCGGTTTCTGTGGGAATTGCCCGGATATCAACGGAGTAAAAATTACGCCCTGTGGGTAATACATCTGCACGTCCTCTTGTGGGTGCGCCTGATGCACCACTGGGGATATATCCTCCATTTAGTCCATGTAATAAGTTAGTAATTTCTTGATTTGTTTCTAGTAATGATGGTAATAAATAGTCTTTTATCCATTGTAATTCTTGTTGGGTGGCTTTACCGATATGGGAATTTGAAACCCCAGATGAAGGCAGATGAACACAGATAGGATTTTGGGTTTCGATGAGATTATCGACTAAATAGGTGGCTTTTTCTTCCAAATGTTCGATAATATCTCCTATTTTCTTGTTATTTAAAAGGTGAGTGGGATTCGCGGTAAGGGGATCGAAATCTAGGTTTAAATCTTGGGCTAAAGCGCGTGTTAAGCCGAGACGATGATGACTGGGATGGCGCGCGATCGCGATGATTAAATCTCTTAATTGTCGTCCTTGGGGACATTGGCCAAAAATATGTAAACCGTCTCGAATTTGGGCTTCTTTTAATTCACATAAGTAGCCATCGGCTTTGGTGATAAATTCGGTTAATTCTGAGGGGGTTTGCTCAATCCCTAAGTCTTTATTTAAGTTTTCTTCGCGGATGAGAGTAAGAAGACGATCGCGGATCGTATTTAATCTCGATGGATCTAAACTTTGGGCTTCATAATATTCGTCAATGAGGGTTTCTAATTGTTGCAGGGGGCCATATAATTCTGCCCGTGTCATGGGGGGAGTTAAATGATCAATAATAACCGCGTGGGCTCGCCGTTTGGCTTGGGAACCTTCCCCCGGATCGTTGACAATAAAGGGATAAAAATGGGGTAAGGCTCCTAAGGCGATTTCGGGATAACATTGATTAGATAACGCGATACTTTTACCCGGTAGCCATTCTAAATTACCGTGTTTTCCGATATGCGCGATCGCGTGGGTTTTAAAGTGATTTTTGAGCCAATAATAAAAGGCTAAATATTCATGGGTGGGTTCTAAATCGGGCGCGTGATAATTTAATGATGGATCGATATCATAACCCCGTGAGGGTTGAATCCCAATAAATATATTACCTAGTTGAATACCAGGAATGGGGAATTGGGTAAGGAATGAAGATCCCCCCCAGCCCCCCTTAATAAGGGGGGAGAATGGACGCGATAGATTATGATTTTCCCCCTTTTCTAAGGGGGGTAAGGGGGGATCTTTTTGCCATCTTTTCCTTATTGACTCTTGCACTTTTTCCGGTAATGTGTTAAAATAATCTTGATATTCTGCGAGGGAAAGAGATTGATAAATTGGTCTCAATTGTTGTCCTTCGGGGTCATTTGTTACCCCGGAAGTTAACCATTTTATTAACTCATCTCCGTTTTCGGGTACGCGATCGAGATGATAACCAGCTTGTTGTAAAGCTTTAAGTATTTCGACACAACTTTGGGGCGTATCTAAACCGACTCCATTGGCAAGTCTGCCATTACGCGTGGGATAATTTGCTAATATTAACGCGATACGTCTTTCCTCAATCGGAGTTTGTCTTAAACGGATAAAATTCGCGGCTAAGTCAGCAACAAAAGAGACGCGATCGGGCAAAGGTTGATATCGAATAACATCCGTTTCTAAGGAATCATTCCAAGTTTGAACCGCCTTAAAAGAAACCGCCCGCGTAATAATTTTACCATCCACTTCCGGTAACGCGACATTCATCGCGACATCACGGGGAGAAAGTCCTTGAAAATCACTTTGCCATGTTTCTAAAGTGCCCCCACTACAAATAACTTGTAAAATCGGAATATCTAAAGATTTGAGATAATTTTCTTCGATATCTTCACTTCTCAAACTAGCAATAGCAAAACTGGTAGTATTAATTAAAACTTGAATTTTATCCCCCTCAGAAGGGTTAAATAATTGTAATAACTCATCTTGAATATCCGGCTCACGCAAAGAAGACACAAAAACCGGACGGGGAGATAAATTTCTCTCAATTAAAGCCTGACATATCGCGTCAATAGGAGCTAAATTACCCGATAAATAATGGGCGCGATAAAACAAAATTCCTATAGGAGTTTTAACACCTGTCTTATCGCGAAACTCCTCTAAAGAGGACTGAAAAATGAAATTATTGAGGTTTTCAGTCGGTTTTAACCCACTTAAACTATTAGCCCGAAAATTTATTTCCGGGTGAGTGTTATTCCATTGATAAATACCAACCCGAGGCACACTTTGAGGAGATAGAGGATGATAATCCGTATGTAAACAACAATCCGCGATAAACTTCAAACCATTAACAAAATTATCAACACCCCCCTCGGTGAAATAACGCCATAATTGATTAACAATTGTCAAAGAGACATTAGAATAATGAATCAAATCAGGATCAGGTTTATCATCCCCAGGCATAATAATCAAACTAGCATTAGTTTTTTCTATAATTTCCTGTAACACTTCTAAACCATAGCTCCAATAAGCGCGTCCCCCTAATAAACGCACAATAATAACCTCAGCTTTCGCTAAAATTTCCTCAGCATAAGTATCTATAGTTAACTGTTGTTGTAACTGTAAAAGATTAACGACTCGTAAGGGAGGAAAATTAGGAGGAAGTTGAGAAAAAGCCGCAGCTATAGTTTGAATATCCGTATCAGCCGCGGAGAGAAAAATAATAGGTGCAGGAGTTTGTTGAATAAAAATGACTCCTTCCGTTTGAGGATTCCAACCTCCGGGGGTAGCCGCGATACGGTGCATAAATTTATCCTATCTGGGAAATTGTGTAAAATCTAAAATAGATGTTATCAACTAATGAATATAACCACAAAGGCACAGAGAGCACAGAGAAAAGAAAAGAGAGAGAAAGTCAACAGGAAAAATATGATTTTGACAGGTTGGTAGAGGCGAGTTTACCAGTATCTTCTCTACATAGCCTTACTACTTGTGAACCCGCCCCTATCTACCGTCGATCGCGCTTCATCACTTCTCTTCATTTCTTCACCTCAAAGTAATGAAAAATCACCTCTTTGTGTCCTCTGTGCCTTTGTGGTTCATTTTCTTTTCCCCCATTATAGCATAGTTTTTTCCC
>JBBITB010000065.1:0-16085 GCA_037440985.1 Microcoleaceae cyanobacterium bin_387 | reverse complement strand
GATCGCTTATTTGTAAAGCCAGATTAGCATTTTGTTCGACTAATAAAATTGTCATCCCCTATCTACCGTCGATCGCCCTTCATCACTTCTCTTCATTTCTTCACCTCAAAGTAATGAAAAATCACATCTTTGTGTTCTCTGTGCCTTTGTGGTTCATTTTCTTTTCCCCCATTATAGCATAGTTTTTTCCCACGCGATAACAACTTATCCTAAATAGGCTTGTTTCACTCTTTCATCATTCAATAATTCCGACGATACTCCCGAAAAACTAATCATTCCTGGTTCTCAGACATAACCGCGATCGCTTATTTGTAAAGCCAGATTAGCATTTTGTTCGACTAATAAAATTGTCATTCCCGTCGCGCGTAAATTTTTAATAATGGTAAAAATCTCGCGCACGATCGCGGGAGCCAACCCTAAACTCGGTTCATCTAATAATAATAACTTAGGACGACTCATTAAAGCGCGCGCGATCGCGAGCATTTGTTGTTCCCCACCACTAAGAGTACCCGCGAGTTGATTTCGACGTTCGGCCAATCGGGGAAATAAGGTAAATTGATACTCTAAATCTTCCTTAATTCCTATTAAATCAGAACGAATATAAGCCCCTAACTCTAAATTAGCTAATACCGTTTGACGAGCTAAAACCCTTCTACCTTCGGGACTATGAGCTATGCCTAATTTTACCACTTCATAAGCTTGACGACGGGTAATATCTCGCCCATTATAAATAATTTTACCTTGACGGGGATTAACAATTTTAGAAATCGCTCTTAAAGTGGTACTTTTACCCGCGCCATTGGCTCCAACCAGGGTGACAACTTCTCCTGAATTGACATAAATATTAATATTTTGTAACGCTTGAATCCCGCCATAATTAACAGAAAGTTCTTTAATTTCTAATAGTCGATTTTCCAGAATTGGTATTTCTTGATTGTGCATAATGGGGATTGGGGATTAGGGATTGGGGATTGGGGATTAGTTAATAAATATTAAATTAGGTTTCATCTCCTAAATAAGCTTCGATGACGGCGGGATTATTTCTTACCGTAAGAGGATCACCTAAAGCAATAAGCTCACCAAAATCTAACACCGCGACGCGATCGCAAAGTCCCATAACTAAAGGAACATGATGCTCAATTAATATGATGGTTAAATTAAACTGACGACGCACTTCCCGAATAAAATCACTTAATTGATGTTTTTCATTCAAATTCATACCCGCGGCAGGTTCATCTAATAATAACACCCTGGGTTCCAACGCCAAAGCCCTCGCGATTTCCAAACGACGCTGATCACCATAGGCCAGATTTTTAGCTTTTTCTTCAGCGCGATCGCGCAACCCCACCAAATCCAATAAATCTAAAGCCTTCAGTTGAGTTTTTTGTTCCATTTCCTGAGCTTTAGGTAATCCCAAAACCCCCTGAAAAAGGGAGATAATAGGATTACCTAACTGACTATGAATATGACGAGCGATCGTCACATTTTCCCCCACGGATAAATCCCCAAATAAACGAATATTTTGAAAAGTGCGAGCGATCCCCTTATGAGCAATTTGAAAAGGACGTAACTGCGAAATTTCAGCGCCTTCAAACATCAATTGGCCAGTAGAAACAGGAATTAAACCCGTCATCAGATTAAATAAAGTCGTTTTGCCCGCACCATTAGGGCCAATTAAACCAAAAATTTCATCCTGATAAACAGAGAAAGAAACATCATTAACCGCGATCAATCCACCAAAACGGCGAGTTAATCCTTTAGCTTCTAAAATCAGATTAGACTGAGAGACAGAAAGAGTTTCTGACATAAACAGAGCAATAAGAGAATTATAAATATAGCCGAAGGAAGAAGGAAGTTGACAGTTAACAGTTGACAGTTGACAGTTGACAATTATCAATTATAGGAATTACGCACGGGAAGGGCAGCATAAGGTTTTGAGCTTGTCGCTCAACGCAATGGCGTAATTTCTTAGTGCGTAAGTCCTAAATTATCGGCTCTACCGAACTACAATTGCTTTGTATACACTAGAAACAGCCAAAAGCCTGATTTGGCAAAGGTTTGATTATAGTATAGTTCGATTTTTATAACCTTTGAGGAAAACTCTTGCTGTATAAGCTTTTTGGCGAGTTCTTACATACTAAGTTCGGTAGAACCTAATTATCAACTGTCAACTGTCAACTGTCAACTGTCAACTGTCAATTATCCATTACCAAAGATAAAATAAAAACCCCTCTGAAAAAACAGAGGAGTTAAGAGAAAAAAGCATTTAACTGCTAAGATGTCGTTTAGCTCTTCCAGCCATTTTCAGCTTGTTGGAGTACATAAGTAGCCACATCTTCGACTTGTGTATCACTCAAACGCTTAAAAGCAGGCATGGCATTTTTACCATTCTTAACTTGCTTCGTGATCGCCTCCAGAGAATTCATTTTGTACTTCTCCAGAGCATCTTTCTTGAGAGTTTTCTGAGCCATCACAACATTATTACCACCCGCGTGACAAGCTGCACAGTTTGCGCTAAAAACTTTCTTCCCGGCAGCAGCATCACCCGCGAAAGCAGGACGGCCAAAGGCAAAAGCAACAATGGCAATTGCTAAAAGAGCAATCGATAACAGTTTTTTCAATGGAGTTCTCCTCTTACTTGGACAAAGAAATAATATTTCTCAACTTATTTTACCTGTGAAGCGATCGCAATTATCTATTATTTTGGAGAAAAAGATAATTACTTATTGATCAATATCGTTAGTACCCCAAGCCGGAGCTTTTTGGGCAGCTCTGACAACAAAAGCCGCTAACTTCTCAATAGTTTCTTGAGGCATCCAACTTTCAGGCACTGTGCGACACCAATAAATAGGCTCGCTGCCATCGTAACTGAAAGGTTCTCGCATATAAGCCACAAGAGCATTAATATTATCACGCGGTGGGGTTGCACCCTGGAGGGATGTCAGGGATAAAGAAACAATAGGATTAGGTAAAGTCGTCCCACCCACATGACAATTGATACAATTTTGGGCAAATAGACGCTTTCCTTCAGACAAGTCTGCCGTGGAAAAAGCCCGAGTCTTGCCTTGAGTGTCAAGGGGGAGTTCCACCGAGTCAGTGACTTTCAAATAACGAATCACATAGGGATCAACCTTAGCCGCGTGGACAGGTTGACTAAACATGACGAGACAGAGTCCCGTCACCAACAGCCCCAAGAGACTACGAACAAAAATACCATGACGGAACATGAGAATTTACAAGATGTAATGAATGATCAAAGTTTAAGTTATTTTTAGACTTTAGATTTGGGATTGGGGCAGACAGCCGATTTCCCCGCCCATCTCCAATCTCAAATCCAAAATCTAAAAGAAATTAACGGTTCGCTTTACCACCCGCCCATTGAGTCCCTAACACCTTGGGTTCAATCAGAATATAGCCTGCAATATTAAACAGATCATCATCTGAGAGATTTCTCATTTCTCCAAAGATATCCGCGCTCTTGGTACTGGGGTGTAATTCCGAAATGTCGTCTAATCCATCATAAGAGGTAGGATTTTTCATGTAATCCACCAGGGATTCAATATTGTCACGGGAGGGAGTTGCCAACGCGAGCGTTTCGGGGCTTAAATTCACGTTGGGGTCGGTTTTGGTCATCCCGCGAGCATGACATTGAGAACAGGTGTCAATAAAGATGCGTTGGCCTTCCTTCAATTGTTTGAGGCTAATTACTACTTGTTCACCTTTGTCATTGAGAGGTACAGTCCGAACCTTTTCTGACAATTCGACAGCCCACGCACTGCCGATAAACATCTGAAATGTCAAGAATACAGTTGCCAGAGCAATGAAATATCTTTTAAGCATGGTTCTCCTTAAAAATCAGGTTAGTTATTCAGGGCACGCGTACGAGCGGCTCCACCAAGAACCTCTCGGCTGGGACACTCCACCCCTGGGATTGCTGTCCACCTCAGCATCACTACCGTTTCGGTACAGCCATCCGATTTTCTCATATTTGTTGTTTCTCCAGACCTACATTCTTGTCTCTCCCCATCCCAAATTTCTTTTTTTTGTCAGCATCGTAAATAATCTCAATCTTTCTTAATCTTTCTTAATATCGAATGGGGATTGGGGATTGGGGATTGGGTAACTATTAATTGTCAATTGTTAACCCTCTTGCTTCTTCTGTCTTCCTTTGTGCCTTTGTGCCTTTGTGGTTATTAATTCTTCCTTCTTCCTCTTCTGCTATTTCCAAAGGGCAATAGGCATAGGGGAAACTGGGAACAAGGGGAAAGGAATAAATTAGCAAAGGATTTTTAACGGCTGTAACAGATGAGGGATTTATTTTTTTCCCAGCAGCCTCATCCCTATTTCCCTCTACCCCCTGTCACTATTCCCCTTAGTCAGAAACAGAGGAACTAATAGCCACCGCTTCTGGCGTTGGCATTCGATGGGGTAAATTGGGCTGATAGGGTTGATGGAGACGAATTAACTGGGCTAAAGTTTTCTTTAATTGAGTCCGAGGCACGATCGCGTCCACAAAGCCATGAGCCAATAAATATTCCGCGGTTTGGAAACCTTCAGGTAACTTCTCGCGTAAAGTCTGCTCAATCACACGACGGCCCGCGAACCCAATCGTAGCTTTAGGTTCCGCGATAATAATATCACCCAACATCGCGAAACTCGCGGTAACACCTCCCGTGGTGGGATGAGTCAAAATAGGAATATAAAGGAGTCTAGCTTCTCGATGACGTTCCAATGCCCCGGAAATTTTCGCCATTTGCATCAGACTTAACATCCCCTCTTGCATCCGAGCGCCCCCCGATGCACAAACAATAATCACTGGTAAACGCTCCCGCGTCCCGCGTTCAATTAAACGGGTCAATTTTTCACCCACCACAGATCCCATACTTCCCCCCATAAAGCGGAAGTCCATCACCCCCAGGGCGACTCCCAGGGAGTCCAATTGACCAATTCCCGTTTGGACACCATCCTTAAACCCTAATTTTTCTTGAGTTTCTCGGAGGCGATCGCTATAGGGTTTACGATCGCGAAACTTCAGAGGATCAGTAGAAGAAAGATCCTCATTAATAGGAATCCAAGTATCAGGATCAATCAACTGACTAATACGTTCATCACTATAAACGCGAATATGATGATCACATTCGAGACAAACCATTTGATTTGCCTGGAGATCCTTCGTATAAGTCAAAGCATCACAGGCTTCACATTTAAGCCAAAGCCCATCAGCAATTTCTCGTTCCGGGGGTTGTGGACTAGGAGAAACGGATTTTTGTCTGTTAGCAAACCAATCAAAAAGAGACATTGGAAATTAGGTAATAGGGAATAGGTAATAGGGAATAGGAAATAGGAAATAGGGCTTATGGTTGAGAGAAGAGAAGACACTGAAGTAAAGAATTTCCCTTTAAATTTTCATTTTTAATCATTAACTGCCCTAATCCCATTGCTATTTAATCAGATAATTCGTACTCATTCTCAAGAGGCATGAGAAATTGTAACGCGATCGACTCGTCTTCTTGAAGTACCTGTAACGCGGTGGCGCTGGAGGCTCCTAGATAAGACGCGATGCCCAAATCCACAATCCGAGAAGGGATATCCTGAGCCGCTAAAAGTTGCTGCATCAATTCCGCTTCCCATCGACTCGCGGTTCTTAGTGTAATCCAAGACACAGTTTTAATCCTATCAACTCAGGTGACAACCGAATGATTAGAGCCGAAACCAATGGCAGAAACCTTAATGAATCGTCGGGAAAAATAAATGTAAGTACGTCGATAATATCATCTCACCACAGAGAGCCGTTATCCCTGCCCCTAAGGCCAAAAACGGACCAAAGGGCATCGGTTGTCTTCTATCTAACCATCCCAGCGCGATCGCGCCACCTCCGACAAAAGCACCAAGAGCACAGGCGAGAAAGCCCGCGAGTAATAAATATTTCCATCCCAACCACGCGCCCATCATCGCGGCTAATTTCGGATCACCACCACCCATCGCGGTTTCTCCAAAAGCAATAGAGCCGACAAAACCAATAATATCAAATAACCATAACCCTAGAACAGCGCCCAAAATCCCCCCCATAAAAGCCTTAATAATAACAACATGATTAAAATCAGTGAAACCCCCTTCAATCACCTGAAACCCCAAACCCACCACTAACCCCGACTGAGTTAAAACATTAGGTAATGTCATCGTATCGAGATCAATCATAGCCAGGGCAAATAACCAACTAAAAAATATCCAAAAACCCACCGTTTGCCATGTCAGCCCCCACACAGAGAAAATCAATAAAAACAAAAATCCCATCACCCCTTCCACAATAGGATAACGCGAAGAAATAGGAGTATGACAATAGCGACAACGGCCTTTCAACCATAACCACCCCAAGACAGGGACATTATCATAAACCTTCAATTGATGTAGACATTTAGGACACCTCGAAGGCGGCCAAAATACCGATAAATGTGCAGGAATACGATAGATAACCACATTCAGGAAACTACCAATTGCAGCACCCAAAGTCCATACTATTAAATACGCGGGTAAATCAATCATGGGAATGGGGAATGGCGACTGGGGAATGGGTAATGGGTGATAAAGTTAACAAAATTTTATACTAAACGCGATCCTATCCCCTAATATCTGTGTAAATCCCCATCAGCGTTTATCTGCGTTTAGGAGCGGTTAATAAAAAAAAATTGTTACAAAACTTTATACTTTCGGGGCTTGCACAAAAAAGGAAAGTCTGGTATTATATAATTACGATCTTAAAATACTTACTTAATAATGAGATAGCGGCGAATTTAAAATTTTTGCAACCATCCCATTATGATATAAATTATCCGTCAAGTGAAACGCGTTGTCAAGGGGTTATCCTTACTTTTTTGGGGAAAATTGGTAAATTTTTGTAACAAAATTTTTTATTGAAACCGCAGATGAACGCAGATAAACGCAGATGGGGATACACACAGATAGGATAGGATAAACAGAGGATCTAAAACCTAGGAAGCTTATTACTAGGAACTCGCGTTATCTAACACCCGTTGCCACTGGTATCAGATGATGAAAGAGAAAGAGAAACTTATGAATATTAATCAACCCAATCAACCCAGAAAAGATGATGCCGTTTTAGGTGTTAAAACTTTCCAGCCTACAAATGCAGCGGTTTTAGGTGGGATTCAAGGAGTGAAAGCCCGTTTAAATCCGGTCAATTCCATAGAGGGAAAAATCGCGGCATTGAAAGACGCGTTAAACTATGGTGAGGCGGGTTTAGATATTGTCATTCAAGCTTTGCAAGAAAATCCCTTAATCGAGATGAAAGTGGCAGCATATCAACTTTTAAAAGAGCGAGAAGAAACGAAAATCCAATGGTTTCTTAGTCATTTCCCTGAGTTTTTTGATTTTGATGTGATTACAGTCAACAACAAAGGCTTAGAAATAAGTCGCAAAAAAAACTCCGCGTATTGTTTCAAAGAAGATATAGGAAATGGAATCATCCTCGAAATGGTTTATATTCCTGGTGGTACATTTACAATGGGTGCGTCCACAACTGAAGTAGAAAGCAAGAATTCTAATGAAAAACCGCAACATCAGGTGACAATTGAACCATTTTACATGGGTAAATATACCGCGACACAAGCCCAGTGGAAAGCCGTGGCTCAATTACCTAAAATTAAATATGACTTAGATCCCGATCCTTCTGACTTCAAAGGAGACAACCGTCCTGTAGAGCAGGTTTCCTGGCGCGATGCCGTAGAATTTTGTGCCAGACTATCAAAAAAAACAGGACGAAATTATCGGCTACCGAGTGAAGCCGAATGGGAATATGGCTGTAGAGCAGGTACAAAGACACCATTTCACTTCGGAGAAACCATCACCCCTGATTTAGCTAACTATGACAGCAACTACACCTACCTTGACGCACCAAAAGGTAAGTATCGAAAAGAAACAACAGATGTAGGCAGTTTTCCCCCCAATGCCTTTGGGCTTTACGAAATGCACGGGAACGTCTGGGAGTGGTGCGCCGATCCTTGGCACAAGAGTTACGAAGGATCACCCACCGATGGAAGTGTCTGGGATGAAAAAAATAATGATAATCGTTATCAAAAAAGCGTTGATTTATTAACCATGTCAAGAAATGATGACAGAAATCGGCGGCTGCGCGGCGGCTCGTGGATCAATCCTCCGCTGTTTTGCCGCTCGGCCATTCCCCGCAATTTTGTGCCGGACACCCGCGACTACTTCTTCGGTTTTCGTTTTGTGTGTGTGGCTGCGTGGACATAATCGCGTGCGATTCGTTTAGCCTAAAGTAAGGCTCAAACCCTTACAGGACGGTTAGTCTGGCTCATTAGCCAGGACAACTGATTACATTTGTAGGTGTAAGTCCTACTCCTCAAGTGCAGAGGTAAAAGCATATCCCCTACTTTAGCGGGTAGCATCCGGTAGGGCAAAGCGGGGGTAAACGGCAGGACTACTGGTAGCCACTACTGGTAACTCGCCAAGCAAGAGTCCATGAGTAGCGAAAGCAAAGTCATGTTGGAATCATCGTAAAGTCCCATGGGGTAATGGCTGTCCCCAAGCCAAAAGGTAAGGATAGGGCATAAGCGTCTGCTATAACGACTTATAAGCACCGCCCGTCAACCCGGTGAAGAGTGACACATCTAAAGACTCAACCAATGTGTAATCGGAACGATGTTACCCCTTAATGCTTCTGGATACTAGAAAATACATCTTTGAGGTCGATATCCAGTAAGTAGCTAACGAACAGTATTAAGGAATGGGATTGTATCAAAAGCGAAAGCCTTGTTGTAATACCATCTCTCCAAAATTATGCTACAGTATCCAGGGCTGATAGAATATAATCCCATCCGGCAAGCGAGGCGATTTTTTCTGTTGACAAGTCTTCCATAAAACTACGGACTTTTTGTTTAAGGGCATCGAGATTATCATAAATTCCCCAACTCAGTTCTTGTTTTATATAATGCCATACTCGTTCGATCGGATTTAACTGTGGGCTGTAAGGGGGCTGAAAAATCAGTAAAACCTTCTCTGGTATTTTCAGTTTACTACTCAGATGAAATCTACCATTGTCCCGTTGAATTACATTTAACTGTTCGGGATATTCCGCGGCTAATTTATCTAAGAATATCTGAAAACACATACTATCGAGATGTGAAAACTCCAGCCCAAAACTTTCTCCTGTTTGCGGAGCTATCGCTCCATATAAATAGTAAGCTTTAAAATTCCATTGAACTTTACCTATTGGTTTGATACCACAACCTGTTATTTTTCTTCTCTCAATCGTTTTCAACCCGATTCTCGTTTCATCTTGACACCAATACTTGAGACCCTTTTTTGAGGGATTAGGGCTGGCATACTCCAGCCAACAGAGTACTTTCAGCAATTTTTCTAGTTTTTTTTTAAACTCGTTTGCGGCTAATTCATCTTTTTTGTTACTCACAGGCCTTGGGACTTTTAACTTCGCTTTCATGCGATAGTGCAGTTGCTTGTGTAAAGTTTGATATTTCACGGATACTTGATAGTTATCTTCCACCCAAACCACAATTTCTTTATAACTCTTAAACTCGCAATTTTCCTCACTTATTTTTTTCGAGAGTCCCGCGATTACTTCTTGGGGAATTACTCGGGGTCTCCCCGTCGAGCAGCGCAGTTTTAATAAGGATGACAAACCGCCCTCACTATATTGCTTTAACCATCTTTGAACCGTAATTCTATGGACTCCTAAAAGTTCAGCTACGTTTGTAATACTCGGACTCGACCCTGATTTTAACAAATAAAGTGCCTGAACTTTTTGTCGGTTAGTGATAGTTCCCTCTCGCGACATAATGGTTTTTAATTCCGTGACAGTTTCCTCAATTCGTTCAGGGTAGTTTACTTTCATACAATCATGTTTAAACTCTGAGGCTATTGTAGCACATTTTTGGGTAAATGGTATTACCCTATTCGATGATTCTGCACGCTCTCGCGATCAAATGGTCTACAGCCAAACCATACATCGATCAGATCATGGAACCTTTTGGCGGTTATAATGCTTCTCCCTCTGATGGGAACTGGCGTAATCCAGAAAATAATCGCTGGTATCCTGAACCCATTGTATTAGTAAAATCTTATATGACAGGGAATGTATTACAACAGCATTTACCCGCGACGTTACAGCGTTGCTATGTCATGGGGAAAGCTTTGGGAGAAAGCGCGATCGCGTTGGAAATTCTCACCCAGAATGTGATGGTGATTATTCCCACCGGGGACTAAGAAACCGCCTTTCTTAATTCAATACCTTCCCTTAATTTTGCCAGGTGGAGTTAATCGCTCCACCTAGTAATTAAGAGAAGGAAAATTATAATGAACCACAAAGGCACAGAGGACACAAAGAGGGGATTTTTTCATCTGCTTTAGGTGACAGAATCAAACGGGCATTTCATCTTCTTCTTCTAATTTTGCCAGGTGGAGTTAATCGCTCCACCTTCGGTGTTATAGTAATTAAGAGAAGGGAACTTATAATGAACCACAAAGGCACAGAGGACACAAAGAGGGGATTTTTTCATCTGCTTTAGGTGACAGAATCAAAAGGGCATTTCATCTTCTTCTTCATCTAATTCTAAGGGATTATCAATCGTAATTTCTCCTAAATCTGAGTTTTCTTCACCCCCCTGTCCCCCTGTAGTGGGGTTCGATGATGGCAGTGTCCACTCAGTCGTTAATTCGGCTTCTCCAGTGACAGCACGAGAGGGGATAGACTCGGAAAATTCTTTCAAATCTACAATTTCTCCGTCAAATAATCTCGCTATTTCTTGAGCCGCTTTCATGACAATTTCTGGGTTAAGCCCGATCGCGTTTTCCTGATTTTTAATGACAGAGTGATCGTTTTGCTGCTGGCGGGGTGGTTCCGTATTCGGGCTATTTGTTAATGATAGGGGTGTAGAAGGCGCGATCGTCGGAGTTTCCGTGTTCGGGCTATTTGTTAATGATAGGGGTGTAGAAGGCGCGATCGTGGGTGGTTTTTCCGTATTTGGGTTATTTGTCAAAGACATGGGCGAACCTGCCCCTACATTTTGATCACGGAAGTGATCATTAGAGGGATTAGGGTGAAAAGGTTCCTTCAAACTACGATTTTGTGTAGGAAAATCCAGAATTTTTCCCTTCTGACTTTCCGTCGCCCCCGGCCCTTCTAACTTCACTCGAATCGCGCGATTAAATAGTCTCTGAAACGCGGCTTCTAAATTAACTACTTTATCCTGCGCGATCTTTAATAAAGGAGAACTTTTCATCGCTACACGGGCAAAAGAATCGCGAAATTCTATTAAACGTCCATGTTGTTTAAAAAGCTGTTGGGTTCCCAGGGGTTGCAGATGATTAAGTAATTGTTGCCAAATTTCTATTAAGTCACTATCCCCTGATAAAGGTTCAAAATGAGGTGGATTTTCCCCCGTTGATGGGGGGGACTGTATCGGGTTTTGGGGAGTTTCTATAACCGTTGGTGGTGTTCGTATTTCTGATGTAAAACTTGTAGGTGTGGGTGATGCAGTCGGAGTAGGAATAGATGCAGGAGTAGGAACAGGGGATGAGGAGACTCGGCGGGTTTCTTGAACAACAGGTGCTTGAGTTTTTAACGCGTCAGGTAATAATCCTAATAAAGTTATTTCTAACCATAAACGAGGTTGAGTGGTATTTTTAATTTGATACTCACTACTTTGTAAATGTTTCTGACCTGCTAAAATAATAGTCATTTCCCAACGGTGGGAAAATTGAGATAATTTTTCCCAAGTCGGTGCAGTTAACGAGACTAAATCAGAACGATTAGGTGCGGTTTTGGCTATCAGTAAATCTCGATAAAAACTGGCTAGATTTTGCAAAACAATCAGGGGTTCTCGTCCGCGATCCATGAGATGACGGACTTTATCAAGAACTATTTGGGCATCTCCTTGATCTAGGGCTTCTAAAAGTGCCATTAAATCATTTTCGGGGACTGCACCGACTAAATCCCAGACTTTTTCAACGGTGATTTCTCCTGATAATAGACTTAATTGATCCAGTAAACTTTCCGCGTCTCGTAATCCGCCTTGGGCAATTTGGGCAACTAAGAAAAGGGCATCATCAGCAATAGTAATATTTTCTTTGATAGAAATATCTTTTAAATGATTTTTCATGGATTCTAGGGGAATCCGTCGAAAATCAAAGCGTTGACAGCGAGAAATGATTGTGGGTAGAACTCGTTGAGGATCAGTAGTGGCCAGGACAAATACCACGCGATCGGGCGGTTCTTCTAAAGTCTTTAAAAGAGAATTAAAAGCCGCGGTACTTAACATATGACAGTTATGCACACTCAGTCCATTTGCCACAAAATTATGATTATCTTCTACTTCGATATCATAAACTCTCTCGATGCCCGCGACTTGGACAGACTCGACTCTCTCCAAACTTGTAATCCATTGAAGGGATGGAATATTTTTGGAAGTCTGCCAACCATTTTCTGCTGGTATCGGCTCCCATCTGGATGTAATGGTAAATTTTATCCCTGTCAGATCGTCTATAAGATTGGGTTGTTGATCGATATCCCATGTCTGTAAGCCAACTGGCAATGAGTTGATTTTCTTCTGATGAGTATCCTTCTGTATGAATTGTGATACTTGGGCTTCCTTCGGGTGAAAGACGAAGTGATCCATCGTCGAGATACCACCAAGCCATGCCGGATGGTGTAATTCTATTGAGCCAGTCAAGAGACACTTGTTTTCTATCTCCATTGGGTTTAACAATGTCAAAAACTTCTTTAAGTTGCGGATGACAGGCTGTATTACAACAAATGGATATATTTCCATATCCCTTGTTGGGTGAAACTCGTAAATTGGGCCGTAGTTCTGAAAGACAAGAGGTTTTGTATTCCAACCATTCCCGTTGCTTTTCTCCATGTGTCCAAACCAATCTGGGAAATCTACTGTATTTATTCGGGTAAGTGATGGAACAATCTCCGAGTAAAGTTCCGTAGATAAGACCCAATAATTCCGGTGGGAGGAATTCTGAATTTGCCAAAAATTTATCGGTTCTTGTATTCCAGAGTCCGTGTCCTTGTTTATAGGGATGTCGCTTCCAGTATGATTCAATACTCCGAATCCCCTTACCTTTCTTTTGTCAAAATGCTGGGATCTCAAGTTTTTCTCCACATCCGCAGGCACAAAAAGGACAAAGGGCTTCAGCTTGTTCCAAAATAGAGCAGTGGTTGTAAGATTTTTGTCCGTATTTGTTGCCTTTGAATTGATGGCCACTGACAAATCTACGGATTCTTCCATCTGTCCCAAATTTGTAAATAAGGGTTCCACATCCACACTCACAGGGGATAGTATCTTCGCTCCTTCTTTTAGGTCTTTTGCGTGTATCCATCCTCGATTAGTTTGAATAAGATGATTACCTGTACATCGTATTTCACGGTGAGTTGTCTTAATGACAATTGTCGGTTTATTGCCTTGATCTAACCACCGTAACACTTTTTTGAATTCCCATTTTCTCTTATTTTCATTATAACTAAGAACTTCTTTTCCGAGGAGATGGGGATTATCAATTCGCATCAACCCTTCACGGGTTTTTACTAGAGTATCTCCTGTTAAACATTCGTCGATTACATATACTTTATATCGACATTGCACTGGAGCAAATTGAGCTCTTTCAATTAAATCTCGAATATTATCAACGCCTGTATTGCTCGCGGCATCAATTTCAATCACATCTAATGTCGCACCTTTGGTAATTCCCTTACAAACATCACATTCCCCACAGGGGGTTGCCGTGGGCACATCACAGGCGAGACAATTGAGAGACTTCGCCAAAATTCTCGCGCTAGAGGTTTTCCCTGTCCCTCTTGGGCCAGTAAATAAATACGCGGGCGCGATCCGTCGAGTCCCGATCGCGTTCGTCAAAGTGGTCGCGATCGCCTCTTGTCCCACCAATTGGGCAAAAGTCTGGGGTCGATACTTATGGTGTAGGGGTTCGTAAGTCACAATAAAATCAGGTTTGAAGCAAAAGAGACCAAAGTCCCTTAGATCCGCGGGATAATCTTATAGATGATATCGCACCTGGGAAGGACAGATCCGAGTATCTCAAAGGAAACAGAGGACTCTCTATGCGGAAAATCCTGCCAAAAAAGCATAAAGTAGAAATAAGTAGGTTGGGTTTTCTCACCAGTGAACCCATAGATAAATCAGAATCATCCATGTATCCCTCGATACTCGTATCAAAGGGAATAATCTAACGATTTCCCCGATCTTGTCTTAACCTTCCTTTCTAAGCATAGTTTAATCTCTGTCACAAGTTAAGGATTACAGTCTATGTTCACGTCCATAATCCTTGTACCACCTAGTTTAGCAGCCGCACCGCCCAAACCAAATCCCTCAAAAAGCAATCCGTTTCCTTCGGAACAAATTTGGATGGGAGTTTCTGGTGTTTTACTGCTTTTACTGATCGCGTTGGGAGTTTTTGCACAACTAAAAATCAAGAAATTAACCAAGCAAATTAACTCGGAATCATTTAAAAACCGAGAACTGAAAAAACAATACAAAATGGCCGTCGAAACCGTCGCCAAAATGGAAAAAAATCCCGATCTGATTCACTCACGAGAGTTTAATTTAGATTATCTACGATTGCGGATGGCAGAGGAAGTTTTTCATGTAGCTATTGTTAATCAAATTAAGGTGAAAGTTAAAGATCAAATTAGTGTCGCGTTGCGACCGGTTCAAGTCAGTGTAGGGGAGAAAAATGTTAACGCGACTGGTCGTCAAATTGATGCTAAGTTTGATGTGGAATATGATACCAAAGAACCCGGTACAGGTAAAATATCTAAACGGGTACTTTTTCGCATTGAAATTCGCTTGATGAAGCTTCCTACTCAGACAACTTCAGCAACGATTAATGACATTATTAACTGTTTAGAAACTTACCTGAGTCCTACGGATGAACATGATAATTGGACTCCCACAATTCAAGGTCGTATTGTCCGTATTGATTGGGATCAAAAGGCAAAACCCACTCCTTTATTAGTTTTAGAGCAATCTTCTGATGGAGTTAATGTCACATTTCGTCCCAAACGATCAGTTTCTAATACTTCTTTGGATGCAGGGGAGACGACCGCGTTTTCTACACCCCCTTCTTCCAACACTCAGACTCGCCTGAAAAAGAAATAATTTCAGTTCATCTTCGGAAGGGAAATTAAATAACTTGACTATGTGGTTAATCAGGGAGCATTTCAGAGCGAATGCCGGCAAGATACCTGCACTACTTTATTCATTTCTCATTCCTTACACGTTCACTTTTTTCAGGGTGACACCATTTTCTGTCAGTCGTCCATCCTCCATTTTTATGATGCGATCTGCGATGTCTAAAATTCGATTATCGTGAGTTACAAGTAAAATTGTACATTTTTGTTCTTTCGCGAGATGTTGCATGATTTCTACTACATCTCTACCTGATTTACTATCTAATGCCGCGGTGGGTTCATCTGCTAATACTAATTTCGGTTGACTTACTAAGGCGCGCGCGATCGCAACCCGTTGTTTTTGACCCCCTGAGAGGTTTTCAGGATAATAATCAATCCGATCTTCTAAGCCCACCGCTTGAAAGATTTTAATAATTTTTTCATTCATTTCTTGGGCAGAAACGCGATCGTCGTGTAATTCGATCGACATTCGTACATTTTGGCGTGCCGTTAAACTTTTGAGTAAGTTATGCGCTTGGAAAATATAACCAATATTGCGACGAGTTTTCACAAATTGACTTTTAGGTGCTCCGTGCAATTCTTGGCCTAAAACCTTTAAACTTCCTTCTTGAATTGAACGTAGAGCACCTACTAAGGTTAATAAAGTGGTTTTCCCCGAACCCGATGGCCCTGTCATTAGTACGACTTCACCCGGATTTATCGTTAAGTTAATATCAAATAATGTTTGTTTTTTCAGATTTCCTTCTCCAAAATAGTGATTAAGATTTTTAATATCAATCACGGGTTGTAGTGTCATAAAAAACTCCTATATTGAGGGAATGGGTAATGGGGAATGGGGAATGGGGAATGGTGAATGGTGAATGGGGAATGGTGAATG
>JBBITB010000064.1:4786-35073 GCA_037440985.1 Microcoleaceae cyanobacterium bin_387 | reverse complement strand
TGCTATTAGTTTCAATCCCTAATAGGGATTTGGTGTCATTGCGACTCCCGGATCTATTTCCCAATCGCGCTTAATGCGAGAGCTAGTTTCAATCCCTAATAGGGATTTGGTGTCATTGCGACACTGTGGCGACACTTTTCTGGGAACCGCCATAAGAAATGGTTTCAATCCCTAATAGGGATTTGGTGTCATTGCGACCGCCCGGGTCTGAAACCCTTGATGTATTTGGTTTTCGAGGTTCTGTTTCGTGAATCTGATCTAAAAGTACCATTCCAGCCATCGACTTGTCAATACCCTAGTTGCAAATTTTCCGCAAAATCCTTATCCTGTAAAGGTTCTAGCATCTGCGTGAATCGTTTTTTCGGGTGAGGGGCTTCAAACTCTTGCCCTGTGAGGGTTTCAGCCGAAAAATTTGATACCCCGATTTTTACACCTACCGATTCACGCAGACTAGGCAAAAAATGTTGTTCAGGCCTGGGACACAACCCCGCGGGGGCACTTTCACCAATACCTGCATAACCCATCACAAATACTGGTAAGCCCGTGCAGGATACATCGATCGCGGGTGAGGCGACTCCCACGACAACAGGATAAACAGAAAGGATGATATAAATAGCGAGACTAAAGAAAAATATTATCACAAGTTGTCACAAAAGTCAAGACATAAAAATTGATTTCAAGAAAGATTCTTGAGCCAAGCCCGGAATAATTTACGGATAACTCTTCTGCCCACATTAAGATTTTCCTTGACAAAAGCCGGAATTTCCTTAATGGGAAAATCGGGAAAAGCTAAACTCCTCTCTGACTCAATATATTCCCCATCTTGGAGATGATAAATCGTCAGAATTCCTTCATCATAACGCCAAATTTCTGGAACCCCTAAACGGGCATAAATTACTTGTCTATTTAGGGATTTACTTGTCATATCTATTTCTAATGCTAAGTCTGGGGGCGGCTCTTCAGATAAATTGATATTGAGATTCCCCCTAATTAATGGTTCATTTTGAATATAAAAACAGTTATCAGGTTCCACTCCTGCTAAAAGATCCTTTCTTTTCCAAGTCGTCGAGCCTAGACATTCGTAATCCATCTCTAGCTCCTCTGCTAAATCCTTAACTAAATCCGAGATGATTTCTTTAAAGTATTCGTGTTCTTGTAAAGGCATAATAATTTCTAAAGTACCGCGATCGTAGGCTATTCGAGATGAACGGCTATCACCCATCTCAATTAGTATATCTTCAAATTCCTGCCAACTGATATTTTTAAGGACAACATTTCCTTCTTGGGCAATTGTCAACAACATAGCTTCACCTTCCCCACCAATTTATGATGATTATAGCATTTTTCAATGAGATGTAAATCTAGGGAGCTGAACCCGTCACAGGCAAGATGCCTGTGCCACAAGTGTTACTTCTGAAAGGCAACACTATAGAGAATTTCCCTTAGTGTTATCTTGATTAATGTCTAAATTATGAAATAATTGAAAATAAACATTAACCCAATAGGGGAGTCACCTAATTATGCCCATTCTCTTAGCCGGGGACATCGGCGGTACTAAAACCATTTTACGTCTTGTCAGTGCTGATGTGTCCACCGAAACACAAGAATATCCACCTCAAACCACTCTCCATGAAGAAACTTACCCCAGTGCCGAATATCCCGATCTTGTGCCAATAGTACACAAATTTATCACCGAAGCCACCGAAAAATTAGGAGAAATTCCTACTATAGAGAAAGCTTGTTTTGGTATTGCGGGCCCCGTTGTTAATAATACTTCAGATTTAACTAATTTGGGTTGGTTTTTAAGTGCTAAAGAATTAGAGCAAAACCTCCATATTCCTCATGTGAGCTTAATTAATGATTTTGCCGCGGTTGGTTATGGTGTATTAGGTTTATCCCCCGATGATATTTATACCCTACAACCGGGGAATCCTCAACCTAATTTACCGATCGCGGTTATTGGGGCAGGAACAGGTTTAGGGCAAGGATTTTTAATCCGTCAAGGAAATGCTTATCAGACTTATCCCTCGGAAGGAGGGCATACCGATTTTGCCCCTCGCTCCGAGTTAGAATTTCAATTATTACGCGATATCAAAAATCGGGGTAACTTAGATAGAGTTTCCGTAGAAAGAGTCGTTTCAGGAATGGGTATTGTCAACATCTATCAATTTTTACGCGAACAAGAAAACAGCGAAGAATCTCCCGAATTAAGGGAAATTTACCATCAATGGAAACGGGAACAAGCCCATCCAGAAAAAACTATTGATCTCGCCGCTGAAATCTCAAAATACGCGAGTGAAAAAGGTGACTATCTTTGTCAAAAAACCTTACAAATTTTTATTAAAGCCTATGGTGCAGAAGCAGGAAATTTAGCCCTAAAACTTTTACCCTATAGTGGAATGTATATCGCGGGAGGTATTGCCGGAAAAAATTTATCATTAATGAAAGATGGCAAATTTTTACGGGCTTTCTTACAAAAAGGTCGCGTTAGTCCCTTACTAGAACAAGTCCCACTTTATCTCGTCCTTAATCCCAAAGTCGGATTAATTGGGGCAGCACTTTACGCGGCACGTTTGTAACTTTTTTTTTATTAGTTGGGGGGGGAGAAGTGACAAAAATTACCCCCAATCATCCTGTGTGATTATAATTTTATTTATCCGAACACAAAGACACAAAGAAAAGGCAGAAATTGATCAGATTTTGCTGAAAAAATCCTCTTATTTCTTCATTTATTAATCTCCAAGCATGACAAAATTTCCCTTTGTGTCCTCTGTGCCTTTGTGGTTCATTTTATTTTCTTTTTGTCACCTTCCCATAATGTTTAATACCAGAGCGGAGAAAGGGATAGCAATGCTCTCTCGGTAAAATTTCGCGATCGCGTATTTCTTTAAGAATTGCAACAAAGACTTGTGGGTATGATATAATATTAAGTTATCTCCAAAAACCCAAGGCCCTGAGATCAAACCTTATGACACAACTACCGAATAACCTAGAAGACGCGATCGCGCAATCTCGTCAAGCTACAGCCAGCGCGATCGAAAACGGTTTAAGACGACTACAAGTGGAATTACTCTTTCCCGAAATCCAACTCCAAGCCCAGTCGATCGCGCAACAATTCCTAGGAGAATTTGAAAATTTAGAATCAGGGTTAAAAGTATTGTTTCCTGATACAGGAGCCGCCGCGTTAGCCCGTCGTGACTGGGGAAAAACCACTTATAAAGTAACAGATTTAGGCAGTAGTCGTTCGCCAATTGAGAATAAAATAGAAGCAGAAGATCAACTTTTCTTAATCATCAATCCCTCATCCATTGAAGTCGCCCAAGTAGAAAAACTTTCTCAATTGGCAGAGGATCGTCCAGTAATTCTACTGATTCCCCGTTTAGAAGATATTGCGACGATTGGTATAGGTTACGCGGCTCGTCAACAGCGAGAACGCTTCCTTAATACCTTAGAATCATGTTATTATATAAGACCATTAGAGGGGGCTGCACTATTTCGCTGTTATCCTCAACCCTGGCAAGTCTGGTTAGAAAGGAATGGAGATTATGAACTTATCGCGGAATTAGCCGAAAAACCAGTGGGTGATGCTTTAGATCAGATATTAGCGAAGGCTAGTGGAGTGGACGATCCCTCTCAACCACAGCCCACACCCAAACCGCCGAAGAAAAGCTTTATGGCTGATCTTCAGAGTATGTGGCGAGCTCTTACTAGGTAGGGTTATTATGAAAGATCAGCGACGCATCATCATTGGAGATATACATGGGCATTATGATGGTTTAATGCTTCTATTACAAGCGATCGCGCCCAGTCCCGAAGATAAAGTCTATTTTCTGGGAGACTTAATTGATCGTGGACCTAAAAGTGCCCAAGTGGTAGAATTTGTCCAAAATAGTCCCTACGACTGCGTTTTAGGCAACCATGAGCAATTGATGTTGGATGCCATGCCCGGAGATGAAATTAATGAACAAGCTTGGCAAGGTTGGCTTTATAGTGGTGGACAAGCTACCATTGCCAGCTATATTGACGCGGGCATGATGCCTAATCAGCATTTAGAGTGGATGCGATCACTACCCCTATATATCGACTTAGGGGATATTTGGTTAGTTCACGCGGGTGTTAACCCCAAACTGCCCCTAGAAAAACAATCCGTTGAACACTTTTGTTGGATACGGGGCGAATTTCATAAATATCCCACACCCTACTTTGAGAATAAATTAATTATCACAGGGCATACCATTACATTTACTTTTGAGGGAATTAAACCGGGTGAATTAGTTAAAGGTCCAGGTTGGTTAGATATTGATACAGGAGTTTATCATCATAAAAGTGGTTGGTTAACGGGATATGATATTAGTTATCGCCGGGTTTATCAAGTCAATGTTTTTTCCTCGACTGTTCGTATTCTCCCCTTTGATGAAATTATAAAACCAATGCCAACGCATAATTCTAGCTATGCTCCTCAGATATTTCGAGAAGTTTTGAGAGCAATGAATCGCCATTAAATTATCATCATAATTAACCACCAAGACACAGAGGACACAGAGGAGAATAAACAATTGTAGCCGTGTTTTTTACCGGGATAAATCCAGGTTTTGGTTTAGTCTCACTACCGAATATCAAGATAGGATTTAGAGACTAAACCTCTATTAATACTATATTTAGGAACCGTAAAATTGACGCAGTTGTTGTTGGTAAATCCCATTATTTAAACCATCTCCCATATTAGCTCTATTGGGATTAATGGCTTGTTGTAAGGCTTTAATGCGATCGCTGGTGGCGGGGTGGGTACTTAAGATCGAAGGCGTTGATCCTTGAGTGAGGAGTTTTTGCATAAAAGTAACCATCCCTACTTGTGCATAGCCCGCTCGTCCTAGAGTTTCTAATCCTAGACGATCAGCTTCATATTCCGCTTCTCGACTTTTCGGTCGTCTCAGGGCTAATTCTACCCCCAGTTGTACAATTTGATTACGATCTAGCCCCGCCAGAGACGCAATTCCTTGCGCGATCGTCATTTCTCGCATTTGTTTAATCGAATGACGTGCGGCAATATGACCAATTTCATGGCCAATCACACTGGCTAACTCGGCTTCATTTTCAGCCCTAGCAATTAACCCCTTATTGACATAGACAAAACCCCCCATTGTCGCAAAAGCATTAATGGCATTATCATTTACTACCTGAAAGGTATAGGGAAGTTTCGGGCGAGTGCTCGATTGAGCTAAACGCTGACCTATTTGATTAATGTAGGCTGTTAGTTGTCGATTCTGAGAAATTTTGACCTCACTTTGGGTAAGTTGTTCATTAATTTGTTGGCCAAGCCCTACTTCTTGACGATCGGATAAATTCGACAGTTGAATTATTTGAATGCCTCGAAAAATGAGATCTCCCCAAGGTATAGCTTGACTGGAAGAAGAAGAGCCTAAACAGATGCCTAGGGTGACGACTACGGAGAGTAGGGCATAAAGGCCCCGACGATAGAGTGATCGATAATTGGGTGTAAAGTGTTTCAACATTTGGACAAATCTTAAAATTTAAAGATATAGCAGAAGGAAGAAGGAAGAAGGAAGAAGGAAGAAGCAATAAAATTAAGGGGTTTGTGCAATTAAGAACGCCCTAACATCTGCTTCGATCGCGATATTTTAGATACTAGACGCATAACTAGGCATTCTAGTTGCAATTATAGTTAGGAGTTACGCGGGTTGACCTGGTTTCTGGGAAAAATCTTCTCTTTGGCACTCAAGGAGCTAGGAAGAAACCGGGTTTAAGGCCCCTCATGGATCAGTCCTAATAGTATTACTACCAACTCTTGATCTAGTAGTTCCGGAATCTTGGGTTGTTGATGAGCGCGATCGTGCTAAACTCGACAGGGAGTAATCCTTATAGTTCTATTTCTGTTAGTTCTCGCTTAAAAGTATGAAAATTTTAGATAATCAAGGACGACTATTCGGCAAAATTAGTATTCTTGATGTGGCGGCATCTCTGATCGTTGTATTAGTTGTTGTAGGAATCTTTTTCTTTCCAGGGACAAAAGTTACTGTTGCCCAAGTCGGCAATGCCGGTAAACCGATACAAGTGGATGTTGTGGCTCTGGGATTGAAGGGTGCTAATCTACCAAGCTTATTCAAAGTTGGCGATAAAGTTAATTTGATCGTCCGCAATCAACCCTATGGTCAAGTGACGATTAAAAGTGTGAAAATTTTAACTCGTAATGTGCTTGTGCCTCAACCTAATGGTACTCTTAAGGCAATGCCTGACCCCAGAGAAGAAGAATCTTTGAGCAAAAATATGCAGTTTACTTTAGAAGGTCAAGGCCAAATGACGAAGGATGGTCCGGTTATGGGTAATCTCAAAACTAAAATTGGTATGACTCTTGAGTTAGACGGTAAAATGTTTAATTTTAATGCCAGTGTAATTGATGTTAGAGTTAAAGAATAGGTGTGTTTTTTTAGGTTTTAGGTTTTAGTGGGTAGGAAGGGGAAGAGGTTTTAGATGTTAAGTAGGAAGAGGTTTTAAGTTTCAGTTTTTCTCCTTTCTCCTTCTTCCTTCTTCCTTCTTCCTTCTTCCTTCTTCCCTCTTCCTTCTTCCCTCTTCCTTCTTCCTTCTTCCTTCTTTTTTAATCGCGTCCGCCGTTACCAAATTGCATAGAAACTCGTTGAGATTGTTGCGCGTACATTTCTCGTAATACCAAAGCCGGATCAACCCATTGGCCTGAATATTTTAACCCCCAATGGAGATGGGGACCAGAGGTGTTTCCTGTCATTCCCACTCTGGCAATTCTCGCGCCCGCGGGTATTTGTTGTCCTTGCCATATCATTAACCCCCCTGCGCGATCGACATAATAAGGGCGTCCATTCGCCTTTTCTACACGGCCTTGCAAATGACAATAAATGTGTTCCCAATTGCCGGAACGAACTAGCATTGAGGTCCCACAACGACCATCTTCCCATACTTCTGCCACTTCACCGGCCCACCAACTGCGAATATAACTGCCTATAGGTGCCGCGATGTCTAAACCATAATGGAAACCACTACCCCTAGGTCCAAAGGCGGATGTATAGGCTTCAAAATTTTCCACCGGGAAGGATGCAGACTGCCAAGTGTTTCCCGTGCCAATTTGATTTTCTTGGGCTCGTACAAATTCTTGTTTAAGTCCTAGTGTGATTAAGGCTAGACTCAGAAAGCCTGCTACTAATAGCTTTGGGTGGAAACGACGTAAGGGATGTTGCGCGGTGTGTGAGGGCGAAATTTGTGTCATGATTTCTCTAGTCTCCTGGGTAGGTTTAGTTGATTGGCAATTAAGATTTACGCGAATATATAGCACAAACCGGGTTGGTAGTTTCTGAGTATTTTGTTATATTATGTGAATTTTTGTGAGTTCACCCAATAATCCGGTAAAAACCCCTCCTATGCAATTGATAAACAACACAAATATTACCTTATACCAATTCCGAAAAATACAGCTACATATAGTAGGATCAATCAGTAGGGACACGGCACTGCCGTGTCCCTACCGTAGTCTTTTCCGAAATGATATTATGACAAAATATGTCACTCCTAAGAAATAATGAAGAGATAGCTGCAAATCCCAACTGACTATTTTTGATCTATTGTTTGATACTGATCGCAGATATGCCGATCATGCTCTTCAACATTAGAATTGTTTGCCAGATAGTCTTTGACCCACTCGCACCCTTTGGTGAGGAGATCATATAAATCTGATTCCTCCTGATTGCGATCACCGAGTTGCCAAATTTTAATCGTATTATCCGCACTAGCGCTTACCAAACTCTTTCCGTCAGGGCTGAAACTGACACTTAAGACTGAGCCATCATGTCCCCAAAACTTTTTCAGCAATTTGCCTTCTCGATTCCAAAGTATGATCGTATTGTCTTCGCCAGCAGAGGCGATAAGACTGCCATTGTGCAACCAATTTACCTCTCTTATTCCTTGGTTGTGTCCGGGCAAATTTTTCACCAGAGTACCGTCAAGATTCCATAACTTGATCATTTTGTCTTTACCCGCAGATAGAATTAACTTCCCGTCAGGGCTAAAACGGACAGTTCTGACTTTGCTTTGATGACCTTTCAATATTTGCAGTAATTTACCTTCAATACTCCAGAGCCTAACGGTTTGGTCGTCACTGGCACTGGCAATCAACTTGCCATCGGGACTGAAGCTAAGATCTCTGACGATATCTGTATGCCCTTTCAAGGTTGTGAGCTTAGTACCGTCGGATTTCCACAAAATGATGGTCTTGTCTGCACTGCCAGAAACTAGGATTTGACCATCGGGCGACCAAGCTAAACTGTTTACCTGTTCCTGATGACAGCTTACGTGATCGTGATTACAGTCCAGAGTCTTCAATAAAACCCCATCTTTACTCCACAATTTGATCGTTTTGTCATCGCTGGCAGAAGCCACTGTCTGATTGTCGGGACTGAAACGGACACGGTTAATTCGATCAGTATGACCTAATAGAGATTTTATCAATGTCCCATCTGGTTTCCAAAGGATAACCTGATTGTCTGCCCCACCTGATACTAGTTGAGTATTATTTGAATTAAAACTAACACTCTCGCTCGAATCTTTATGTCCGTAAAGCGTTTTGAGCAAGTCGTTTTCAGAGTTCCAGAGTTTGATTGTGCTATCTGCACCCGATGAAGCAATGGTTTTACCGTCGGGACTGAACTTGACATCTAAAACACTGTTATTATGTTTTTGCAGGGTGTTCAACAAATCACCATTTAGATTCCAGAGTCGCACATTATTATCAGTAGTAGCTGAGGCAATAATTTTACCGTCAGGGCTAAAACTGAGACCATTAACATTACTATTTGTCTTAATAGATTTTTTTAATGTGCCATCTAGGTTCCAAAGCCGCACGGTATCGTCGGTACTACCTGAAGCAATGGTTTTACCGTCGGGGCTGAATGTTACCTTCGTTATCTGTTCATTGTGACCGAAGAAAGTGCGGAGCAAATCGCCATTTAGATTCCAGAGTTTCAATTTTTTGTCGGTAGTACCGGAAGCAATGGTTTTACCGTCGGGGCTAAAACTCACGCTATACACCTCATCTTCATGGGGAAGGGTTTTTAGCAATACTCCATCTTGACTCCAGAGTTTGACTGTTTTATCTGTACTGCCAGAGGCGATTATTTGACCGTCTGGACTGAATTGAACATCCCAAACTCTGTTCTTATGCCCGATGAGAGACTTGAGCTTCTGGCCGTTTTTGTTCCAACGTTTGACTGTTCCATCACTGCTGGCAGAGGCGATGATTTTACCGTCTGGACTAAAGCTAACGGCCAAAATTCGACCGCCCTGGCTTTCCAGAGTTTTTAGCTTCTTACCATGATTGTCCCAGAGAATAACATCACCGTCATCACTACCAGAAACAAGGGTTTGACCGTCGGGACTGAAACTTACACTCCAGACTCTATCTGTATGCCCTTCCAAGTGATTGCGCTCTTTGACTCCGTAAACAATTTCTCGTAAATAGTCCAGAGTCGGAATCTGATGTTTCTTTAACCAAGAGTGATCTTTTATTTGCTGGTTTGCCCTGATAATATTGATTAAGGCTCCTAACTGATTGTGCAGAAAAAAGTTTGCTGATGATGCGTTCGCGATCGCGACAATTCGCTGTTCCTCTGCCTCTTTACGGCGATCGTTCGCCTCTCGGTAGTTGTATACTGCCACAAAAGTCAGTAACGTTGTCACGATTAAGCCGACTCCAAAAGCGGTAATAGTTTTATTCTGGGATTTAGCTTCTGCTACACCACTTTCATTGATGTATTGAGTTTGTAGTGGTGTTGGTAGTGGTTTTTTGCTGTAGCCTTCTGACAGCCATTGTCGAGCATCTTTGAGATCGTCCCCCCGGAGTAAAAAACTGGGATTACGTTTTTTGTGATCCCACTCTAAAGCACGGATTTGCAAGCGTGTATGTGCCTTAATATATTCTAAATCAGTATCAATGGCTTGTAGCAGGGATTGAAAGGCTTGGTCAAAATCATCGTTTTCCCGAAAGAAAATCCAGTTGAGGGCCGCCATCTTGGGATGCACGGTTTTTGGGTCAACTTCTCGCCGCAAAATGGGAATTAGTCTTTTGTTTTGCTCGATCCCGTGGACGATTTCTTTACCGCAATACTCGGAGGCCACGGAATCAGGACTAATAATAAAAACAAAATTGTTGGAGGCTTCGATGCCAGAATAAATCTCTTTTAAAAAATCAGCACCCAGGGGGATATCTTCCCAATCCACCCATATCTCACGATGATTTTTTTTAAAGGCTGTGTCTAAGGCTTTTACGAATTCCTTGTCTTTCCTTGAGTAAGAGATAAACGCGTCATTATTATTCATAGATACACCATCAGGATAACTTAATTTAAGTGAAAGAACGCCTGCACTTCTCTAAGGAAAAAGAAGGGTGTGAGAAGCAAATTTGTAAATCTGCTGCTTTATAATGATTGCCAAAACTGCTAGATTTCTATTTTGGGCTGCTGGGCATCCTTTTCCGCTTTTTGCTCATCAGCATCCTTTTCGGCTTTTTGCTGCTGGGCAATCTGTGTCGCGTAAACTTCGACATCCCGTTGGATGACATCTTCTACTTGGGCGGCAAAAGCATTAAAGGCTTCTTCGTGGGTTTTATAACTAAGATAGGGTCCACTTAATTGAAAGTATTGCCAACCCAGAGTCTTCAAAGATTCTACTGATCTTCGATAGTTGCGCCATTGATCTCCATAAAGGAAGAAACCTTCGAGGGAAGACGTAGTTGAAACTAGCAAACTTATCCCAAAAGTAGCCCAATAAATGTATCTTCTGATTTCTGGGTTTTCGCTGTTATTCAAAGTTACTAACGCCGGGAGCAGTACGCCACCAATAATTGTGGTCACTTTTAGCACATAGTGGCGATTTCTGGCTTTCGCGGCTTTCCCTTCCATCCATAACACTTGATCGAGCCAGCGCGATCGTAAAAAATGCTTTTGCAAGTCGTTCAGGTTCAGCATTTCAAAAATCTTGCCGAAGTCTTCCTTCAACCATTCTTTATAAGGATCTTTTTTGCTTGCCATTTTTTGCTTTTGCTCCTGATTTTCATTAGAAAGCATTGTTGTAATTGCCTGCTCCAAAGCCGTGCCACCTTTACTAAGATCAATAGAATTTACTTGCCCAGAGGCAATTAAATCTTTTGCCCGTTCGTCGGTGTCTTTTCCTGCTAGGGCCGCGGCGATTTTATCGGCTGTGCGCCCACTTCCTGCAATGGTTAGTACGGGTCTACCTACTTTAATACTTTGCTCTACGTCTTGCCAAGTAATTTCGCCCCCATTGATTACTACTGTTAGGGATGGTTTTCCTTGGGATAGTGTGCTGGCGAGGCTTGCCAGCCAGGGAGATTCATCCCCCCAGTTAGAACCCGGAACTAGGACAAAGTGGCTGTGGTTGGCTTCCAGGGGGGCTGCATCAGGCCTCATGGGGGTAGTATCGGGTAACACTACTGTTCCTATGGCCGCGACCCCAATTAAGGGAAATGTGCCTCCTATGTGGGCGCGGGCATTGCCCATCAACTGCATAATACCGGCATCAGTCCCGCCATCTACGACGATGGCTCCTAGAGATTGAGCCCTAGGAGCCAACACTTCTACAAACATTTCGCGCAGGGAAATCAAGTCGCGATCGCGGATGCCACTGGCTCCCCCAACTAGGACTATGATGGGACAAGCCTTTTGCAGGCCTAAATTCTGCACCGCGTTTGGCAAGTCTGAGTAATTATCAATCATAAGGGCATTTGCCGTTTGTCCAGTGGAGAAGTTAATGGGAAAAACTGTTTTCATAATCAGTGGGAGTTCAAGTGACTTAATTGTTAATTAAAAAAGTGAAATCATAACTCCCAGGACTTATGCAACTGGCAGATATATCTCATCATTTAGGGAGCATCTCAAATCAGCAAAAAAACTCCGTGGGAGCGTCTCGCTCTGAGGGTATCTAAGTAGGGAGCGAGACGCTCCCACTACTAATTGATGCACCCATCATTTACCGGGTTAAAGGTATCTGATTCAATAATTCTCGTAGGGTGTCGATTTCTACTCCTACCCCTTCGGTGTCTGGGTTTTCTTCTAACCATTGAGTCATTATCTTTATAACTTCTTCAATGGGTTTTCCTAACTGCACTAATGCTTTAGCTGCATTACTTCGCACTTCGGCTTTTTCATCTTTTTGCATTAGGTTTAATAGCAGTTGCATTACATCCTCCGATACATATCCTAAAATGCCGAAGGCTTTCGCAACACTGGCTCGCACTAATCCTTCTCCATCTTGGCTCATACTAAATAGTATTTGCATAATCGCGTCGGAGCCTGGGGCGAGTTTTGCCGACGCGATCGCGGCACTAGATTTTACCCACATCGAAGCATCACTTAACATATTTAAAATCGCGGGCAAGACGGCATCGGGATTGGCTTTTAAGTCTCCTAGGGCTTGAATGGTACTGGCACGGACGATCGCGTCGCCATCTTGTAATAAACTCAACAAAGGATAAATAATAGTGTCTGAAGAGTCTCCTAATTGACTTAAGGCTATAGTGGCATTGGCTCGCACTAGGGGCATTTGATCTTGGAGATGAGCCATTAATGGTAATATCACACCTTCTGTGGGAGTTCCGACTAATCCTAATGCTTCAACAATCGCGGCTCTGACGTTAACATCGGGATCTTGTAATCGTGTTAATAATCCTTTAATAATCCAATCAGACTTTTCCCCATGTTTTCCAATGTTGATCGCGGCACGCCTTCTCACTTCGGGATTTTGAGCCTGTAATTCTTTTAACCAAGTGGTAATATTTCCTGGGGATATTTCCGCCAAGTTCATGGTTTGAGGTAAGGATAATTTTTCGCCTGTTTGATGAAGTTTCTGCCATAAGTCTTGCACTTTTTCGGCATATTGTGTCCGTTTTAAATTCTCTAAAATGGGTGTAATTTGTTCACTGACATAATTTCCGAGTTCATGGCTACTTTTGACCGCGATCTTGATAAAATGCTCTAAAATTTGATCCACCATTTCCCGATCAGAGAGATTCATATTTTCCGCGATACAACGACTCGCCCAGATCAGATTTTCATGGAAGAATTCTTCGTAAGGGTTGGGACGTTTTAATATGGCTTTAATAATGTCTGTCACTTGTTCCGGTGTTTGTTGTCCTATTAATAGTAATAGGAATTCTTGCCAATGGGGGTTATTTTGATATGTGTTCAGATAATCTAAGATGATTTCTGTTTTTTCCGATGGGGCGCGATCGTGGAAATTTTGGTTAATAAATTGAGCCGCAAAAAATGTCTGTAGAGTCGGCACAATAAATGTATAATTTTCTCCATCTTTTACACTCAAAATTCCCATTTTTTCGTAAACACCCTTGACAAAAGCATGACTTTCTGCTAAGGATTTTTCCGGTGAAATTTGCTTAAGTTCCTGAATTATTGCGGTGAGTTTTTGCTCTAATTCCCTTTGACTGATAACAGACATTTCTTCTTGGTGCATTTCCGAGGCTAATTGCTGCATTAATAAGGGAAAATCAGCCCTAGTGAGATAGTTTAAATTTGGGAGATTTCGCCAAAGAGTAAAAAGAGGCTCAACGACGCGATCTAAAATTTCGGATTTGTGTTTAGGTAAGGTCATACCCAAAGGATGAACCATGAGAATGCTAGTTAATAATAGGGGATTTTTCAGCCAACTCTTCAGCCAATTTTGTTCGTTTAAATTTTGTAAAACTAAAGCTTCATGGCGTAAAATTTCGACATTCTCTTCGTCGTAATTACCATACCATTGTTTGACAAATTGTTGAATTTTTTGATGATCAAAGGCTTGTAGATAATAATGTCCACAATGGGCTGTTTTGAGAAATTCTCTTTGATAATTCCCCTGCTCCAGGGTAATCATCGCGGGATTTTGTTCATAATTTGTTAAAAAATCCCAAACTTTTTCCACAGTATTCTCTAATATCTCCGAGTCAGATAACTGATTTAAACCATCAATTAAAATTAAACTTCTTCCTTCTTCTAACCAATATTCAAAGAAACCTTTAGGGGGTTGATATTGCCATTCTTTCTCGGCGAACTGTTGCCAATAATCGAGAAGAGATAAATCGGGATAATTACGAAGAAAATCGGGAATTGAGATCCAAAGTGGCAGCCAAGCATTTTCGGAGGTAAATCCCCATTCTATACTTTTTTCTTCTGTTGATAAAACATGAATAAAATATTGCAATAGTGCTGTTTTTCCGCTGCTTTTTTCTCCTAAAATTACGATTTTTTGAGAATGAATTAATTTCAAGAGAAATTGAGAAGAAAAATGATTAGGTGACATTTGATAATCTACAATTTTTTCACTGGTTCCCTGTGGATCATCTGATTGTAAATAAATTTCTTCGGCTGCTTCTGGCAAAACAAATATTTTTGAGAGGGGATACTCTAAGGAAAGAAGGGTGGTTTCGCACCAGGGGGCAATTTTTTGTAAATATTCTCGTTTGGCAATTTTCCAAACTAATGTTTGGGTTTCTCTAAAATAGCTATTGGCAAATATTTTGAGCCAATTGTCCAGATTTTTTTCATTAATTTTAAATTCTGGATTGGCTGCTAAAACTTCTTGGATGCCCTGTAATAATAAATTTGCTTGTAGTGGTTGGTGTTCAACAAAAGGGCGACATAATTCGTTTAATACTAATTCATTTTCGATAAATGCTTGGTCTAAAAAATTATGAATACTGTCTTTATCATCACTGGTAAATAGTCTTTTTTCACGACGATGAGCACTCATAATGGCAGATTTTAAGGCGGGTTCAATATCACCGGGGTGAAATTGAGTCACGCCTCTTTTAACGATCGCGTCACTGAGCGTGATCGTATTCCATTCTAACAAACGAGATCCAATGGATGTTACTAACAAATCTAAACTCATATTTAACCTCAAGAAGAAGGAAGAAGAAAGAAGAAAGAAGGAAGAGGGAAGAAGGAAGAAGGAAGAGGGAAGAAGGAAGAAGGAAGAAGGTTAAGACATCTTTGGAGATCACAACACCTTGACGGGGCTAGGTGATGGGGGGCTATGTGATAGGTGGCTATGTGATGGATTGCTGCGCGATCGCGCCCTACTATCAATTTATAAGAGAACTCTTGATCAAAGTTTCCGGTTATAGTATAATAAAGAAAACGCCATTAAACGTTTTATCTATTGCCCATGAGTAATAATATTTCCTATTCCATTTCGACTCATCCATTGCCAATAAGTTTGGCGATTTTAGCAGAAAGACGATCGCCCTATAACGTCAATGAAGTAAGTGTCGAACTCCATCAAATTCAGGAACCTATTACCAATGCTTCAGCAGAAGTTAGGGAAATTATAGAGCGAGTTTTACAAGCAGAAAAAGATAAGCTTTATCAGAGGCCACCTCGTAATATTAATGATGATATATTGAAAATAATTAAGGATGTCATTAATCAATGAAACTATTATCGCTGAAACTCTGTAACTTTCGTCAATTTTACGGACAAACTCCAGAGATTATCTTTTCGAGGGGAGAGCGTAATACCACAATTATACATGGTAATAATGGCGCGGGTAAAACCACAATACTAAATGCTTTTACCTGGGTATTATATGAAAAATTCACTGCCGCCTTTGCCATTCCTGAGCAAGTAGTTAATAAACGAGCCTTGGTAGAAGCTGAATCGAATAAAGGTGTCGGTTGTTGGGTAGAATTAGTATTTGAACATGACAATAAAAAATATCAAATTAAACGCGTTTGTCGCGCCTATAAAAACGATAATGGCATTGAACATGGTAAAACTGAATTATATATGCAAATTGCGGGGGATGATGGGCGTTGGACTTATCCCACAGAACAACCTGACGCGGTAATAGGTCGTATTTTACCAGAAAGTTTACATCAATATTTTTTCTTTGACGGAGAAAGAATAGATCATATTGCTCGCTCTCAAAATAAAGAAGAAATTGCCGAAGCTACCAAGGAAATTTTAGGAGTAGAAGTCTTAAATCGTTCCATTCGTCATTTAGGAGAAGCGCGTAAGTCTTTTGAAATTGAGTTAAAAAATATTGGCGATCCCGAAACCAAGCTTTTCTTAAAAGAAAAAGCAAAACTTGAAGAAGAAGTAGAAAAACTCACACAACGTCAACAAGAAATCGCTCAAGAATTAGAACATCTTGGGGAAGTAAAACAAGCCATTAGTCAACGGTTATTAGAATTGAGTGGTGCGGGAGACTTGCAAAAACTTCGCGATCAATTAGATACTCAAGCTAGTTCAATAAAAGCACAATTAAATCAGGCAAAAGACGCGATGAAACGGGCAATTTCTACGCGTGCTTATACAAATTTTTTAACTGATTCAGCATCCATTTATCAAGAAATTTTAGCAGGTTTACGGGAAAGGGGGGAATTACCTACTGGAATTAAACGACAATTTGTGGAAGAATTATTAGAGCAGAAACGCTGTATTTGTGGTACGGAATTAGAAGAAGGTACTCCAGCCCATAATTTAGTACAAAGTTGGCGGGAAAAAGCGGGAAATGCGGATCTGGAAGAGATGACGATTCGCATGAGCGATCGCGTGGATGAAATCGAGCAAAAAGTAATACAATTTTGGGAAGAAGTCGATCAATTACAAGTCAATGTTAATAATTATCGTATCGAATTAGCCCAAGTCGAAAATCAGTTAGATGATTTGAAGAAAAAGTTACGTAATTATCCCGATGAAGATGTCAGTCAATTACAAAAACGTCTCGATGATGTGGAATCAAAAATTAGCGATTACCACCGAGAAACGGGTTCAAATCAACAGCAAATTGATAATTTTCATAGGGAAATCGAGGCTTTAAGTAAGAAAGTTGATAAACAACAAATGAATGAAATGAGACAAAATTTAGCACAACGTCGGATCGCGGCGACTCAGGATGCGATTGAGAGATTAAATGAAGTCCGATCGCGTTTAGAAAATCAATTCCGTTTACAATTAGAAAAACGGTTACAAGAGATATTTAGTCAAATTTCCTTTACCCCTTACATACCCCAACTTAACGAAAAATACGAATTAACTTTAACAGAAAACACCATAGGATTAGAGATAGATGTCGCGGCATCGACGGGCGAAAATCAAATTCTCAGTTTATCCTTTATTGGAGGAATTATTGACGCGGTAAGAGAATGGAGTAAAAAAAATACATTAATGGGACCAGATAGTAGTAATTTTCCGATTGTTATGGATTCGCCTTTTGGTAGTTTAGACGAAATTTATCGTCGTCAAATTGCCAAAATCTTACCCAAATTAGCTAATCAATTATTAGTATTAGTAACGAAAACACAATGGCGAGGAGAAGTAGCAGAAGAAGTTGATCCTTATATTGGGCGAGAATATGTCTTAGTGTATAATTCTCCCAAACCTGATTGTGAAGAAGATATCATTAATATAGGTGGGATAAATTATCCCTTGGTGAAACCGAGCCCTAATGAATTTGAATACACAGAAATTATGGAGGTAGATTATGATTTTTAAGATAAGTAGGTTGGGTAGAGCACCGCGAAACCCAACGGGAGCATCTCACATTTGTAAAAAAAACTGTAGTGGGAGCGTCTCGCTCCCTATTAGATCCCTAGGGAGCGAGACGCTCCCACTGCCAATTTACGTTTAGGAAATGCTCCTAAACCCAACAATTAACTTTAAGAAATTCTCTTTCCTACCTCAACCCTATGTACATCCTAATACTATTTGAGCAAAATTATGGCGACTAATCGCGTTAGTGTGGCAAAAGATAAAGCAGATTTAGTCAAAGCTTTAACCGTTAGCGAAGGCAAAAATGGCCCTTTTCAAACCTATGCAGACGCGATCGCGTTTGCTGCATCCTTGGGCGCGAAACGGAAAAAACGGGTTCCTTTGAAGGAAATAGCCAAACGAGAACCCGCGCCTATTGATTTAGATATTTTTATTTCTAGGGGTTATGAAATGGCGATAAAATTGATCGCGATCGCGGAAACAAAAGATCCCCAAATTCTCTCAATAAACCTGCAAAATGAAGCAGAAAGAGTGAAAATATTTGAAGAATATGCTAATGGAGGATTAGAAATTTTAAGAGATGAATTTCGTGGATCTGTGGATTATTTAGAACAACTTTTATTACTCTTAATTGCCGAGCGCTCCAACCAAGATAAACCCCCTGAAGATTTTGATTTAAGTCGTTTTTTAACTTAAGACTAAGCCTTTCAGACAAGGTATGGTAAGAAAATAAAACACAAAGGCACAAAGAAAATTCATCCAGGGGAAAATGATATTAAGAAATGCACCGTAGGGGCGGGTTCGCCCATATCTATGCCACCAAAAAGATATGCTCAAAAACCCGCCCCCACCCCACATTTCGCTGTTTGGGGCGGCTTTATTTAGGTTATTTGTTGATGGGAGAAATTTGGGTGAACCCGCCCCTACAAACCCGCTCTGATTAGAGTTTTCGTAAATAAATACAATGACGTACCCCTTCACTTAAAGGTGTGGTAAACGCGTCAATTAATTCTAATTTACCTCCTAATTGTTTTAATATTACTTTTAATTCTTTTTCTTCTTCAGCTTGCCAATGCCCACGATAGAGAATGGCTAAACCACCTTTTTTTAAGAAAGGAAACGCGTATTTTGCACAAGTTGTCGCCGCGGTAATTGCTCTTAAAAACGCGATATCATAAGAGCCTTGATGGGGGGGTTTATGATTGATTTCTTCTGCCCTCGCGTTAAGCCCGATCACGTTCTCTAATTGTAACTCTTTAATTACCTGTTGCACAAACGCGATTTTTTTACGAGTAGAATCAATTAAAGTTACGCGACACTGGGGAAAAGAGATCGCGATCGGAATACCCGGAAACCCCCCACCAGTACCAATATCAATCGCGTTTAAAACAGAAGAATTAGAAAGCTCCGAGGGAATAAAAAAAGACTTCATTCCCCGTAAAGAATCCCATAAATGTTTTTCCCAAAACTCCAAAGGATCTGTAATTCTGGTTAAATTTAAAGTGCGATTAGTATCAATAATTAAATCATAAAAATGCTGAAATAACTGTTGTTGTGTCGCCGTCGGTTCCCAACTCAAAGTTTGCTGCCATTCCGCCGCCATCACCGGCAAATTTACCTTTATTGTCTCATTCATTCTACAAATACCTATATCGCGTTTGCCTCTAATTTTACCAGATCAATCGCCTGTAAAACACCATGATCTAAAGTCCAACCGCGATCGGCAATACTTAATAAATCACTCGCGTCATGGGTAACAACTAATAAAGTCCAATGCTCTTTCAATTTCTTTAATAAATTTACCAATTGTCGTCGCATGGACCAATCTAATCCTGCCGTGGGTTCATCTAATAATAATAAATAAGGTTGACGAATTAATTGTACAGCCAAAGCTAAACGTCTTTGTTGTCCTCCACTTAACGCGTGGGGAGACGCGTTTAAAGCTAAATGCCCTAATCCGACTTCCGAGATCGCGTCCTTAATTTGTTCGGCACTGATTTCAGGATGTCCTAATCTTAATTCTTCGAGAATGGAACCCCCACAAAAATGTCTTTCAGGAAATTGAAATACTAATCCTCCTAATTGTTGTAGCTCTTCCGATGTTAATTCTTGTTCCCGCCAACAAATATTTCCACTGGTTTTTGTCGCCAAACCTGCTAAAATTTCTAACAGGGTGCTTTTTCCAGAACCACTGCGGCCCACAATTAACCCCATTTGTTGAGGCGCGAGCTCTAAGTTAATCTTTTGGAGAATCGCGGTTGGACAAGCCGCGGGGTGATATACTAAATTTCTCAGATATAGCATCAAAGTTCCCGTATAAGAGTTTAGTCAATCGACTCTGTTTTAATATACTTTATCTCTGACAGAGGTTCAACTATGTCAAAATTTTCTTCGGCTTTCTTGTCTCTTCCTTTTCGTAAGTCTCAAAAGGCGATCGCGTCTTTCCTTAGTTTTACCACCCTCGCGCTTAATTTATCAATGAGTCCCGCGATCGCGGGGGACCCTTTCCGCACCCAAAACCCCCATAAGATCGGAGAAAAAACGGAAGCCGCGTTTAAAGCAATGTTTCAGGATGGCAATTATAAACTCGCGAAAGAATTGCTCACAAAAGCCGTTTCTACGGAATCAAATGAGCCCTTAGTTTATGCAATGTTGGCATCTCTATCTTACATGACAAATGATTTATCCGGGTTAAAAAATTATGCCACAAAAACCCGTAAAGTCGCAGAAACATTAAGTCAAACAGACTCCCTCCGTGGTAATATTTATATAGCCGTGAGTATATTTTTAGAAGGGAGTTATTTTCTCGCCCAAGATGGATCGGTGACGGGAGGTACAAAAGCTTTAGGTAAATTACGAGAAGTCTTTCAATATTTGGACAACGCGGAAAAAATTGATGCCAATGATCCAGAGTTAAATTTACTTAAGGGTTATATGGATTTACTCCTCGCGACGAATTTACCCTTTTCTGATCCTAATGATGCGATTAGTCGTTTAAAAGACAAAGCTCAACCTAATTATTTGTCGAATCGAGGGATCGCGATCGGTTATCGAGATTTGAAGAAATATGATCAGGCATTGCAATATGTCGATAAAGCTTTACAACAAACCCCTAATAATCCCGAAATTTCTTTTCTGAAAGCCCAAATTTTGGTCAATAAAGGTCGAGATTTACAAGAAACAGGAGAAAAGAATAAAGATAACAACCGTTTGATGCAAGCTCAAACTTTGTTTCAAGAAGCCCAAAAATCCTTTCAAATTGCCACAGCAAAATCGAATCAATTACCCAAAAATCTCGTCAAAGATATGTCATTTGAAATGTGTCGCAATGATACCCGTATCAATAATAAATTAACGATAGAAGATTGTCGAAAAATCAGAACTTCTCTGACGAATATCGCCGGCGAATGGGGACCAGATCGCATCCCTTCTTTATAATTTAACCTAGGTAGCTAAACGCCCTCTAAAGAAACCGGGTTTCTCACGTTTATCGGTTGGCAAAATGACGAATTTTGCTGAATAAACCCGGTTTCTACATTAAATTCGACTTGATATCAATCCTGGTTATTTATATTTAACAATACCTGCGCCTTTTCGGAAAAATGCCTTGATTCGTAGGTTGGGTTGAGATCCGCGAAACCCAACGGGAGCATCTCTTAAAGGTAAATTGGTAGTGGGAGCGTCTCGCTCCCTATTCGATTTCTAGGGAGCAAGACGCTCTGATGCTCCCCACAGGCTACACCCACTAGATTTTTTTTGCTCCTTTGAGATGCTCCCAAACCCAATATCTTTAAGGGGTTAAATATCGCTTAAACCCACCGACAAAAAATGCCGAAGGTATTGATTTAAGTTACCTAATTTTTGATATAATTATTAGTAGTATAGCTGAGATAATTAAAACTTATGCAAGTCTTATTTCGAGAATTTAATCCTTTTGATGTCTGGATATGGTTAAAGTTTGCTGTCGTGCCTTCGCGGGGAGAACAACAGTATATAGAGGAAGTTTTTGATTCTTGGTTTTATTTAGGTAAACTCGGGGGATTTAATGCGGAAAATATGCAAGTTCAAGAAACAGGTATTGATATCAGTTATATGGATTATGATCAAGAAATAGCTGATGATACGATGATGGCTTTAATGCACAATATGAGCGATGTCCAGTATCAGGGTTTATGGGCTCGTTGTTGGTTTGATTTGGGCACGAGTGACGCGATCGCGCTCGATATTTTAATTAATGCTTTTCAACAACTTAGTAAGGAATTTGTTACTATTGAACAATTGATTATTGGTGGCAAAAATTCCGATTGGCCCCTCGACGAGCGCGATCGTTCCGCGTTCGACTACAATGATAATTGAAAAAACAAGAAGAAGGAAGAAGGAAGAAGGAAGAAGGAAGAGGGAAGAAGGAAATTATCCGATTCCTAATTGCCAATCCCTATTCCCCAATCCCTATTCCCCATTCCCCAATCCCTATTCCCCATTACCCAATCCCCAATCCCCAATCCCCAATCCCCATTATGTACAAATCAGGAGAAATACGCGTTTTAGCGTTAGGATTAATTACACAACGCGATCGTATTTTTGTTTCCCAAGGATACGATCCGGGCAAACAAGAAACCTTTTATCGCATCATGGGAGGCGGTATCGAATTTGGCGAACATAGTCGAGATGCCCTCCAACGAGAATTTCAAGAAGAAATCCAAGCCGAATTAACTAATATTAAATATTTAGGCTGTATGGAAAGCCTGTTTCAATTTAGAGGAAAACCCGGCCATGAAATCATTTTCATCTATCAATGTGATTTTCTTGATCCTAAATATTATCAATTAGAACAAATAGAATTTTCCGAAAAAGAACGCCAAAAAATCGCTCTATGGGTTCCCATCGAGAAATTCAAGTCAGGAGAATTACGCTTAGTACCCGAAAATTTTTGCGAATTTTGTCATCTATAAAAAGTCAGTAATCCCAATGATAAAAACCCGGTTTTAGGAAAAAAATCGGGTTTTTATCATTAAATTGATACTCCATTATTGGGTTAATAAAATTTTTACTTGAGAGTCAACCCCCGTATCAGAAGGATTACTAGGTAAAGAATTTTTGGGATTATCCGTTCCTAATAACCCTGACAAAACCGCGTTAGGATCATTGAGACTAAAACGTGAATCTTTAGCCTTTATCTGACTTTGATCATTCCAATTCTGGGAATTAATTGGCTCGGCAATTAACTTTTGATAATCTGAATCAATAGAACGATTTTCAACTGTTCTGAGGGAATCACCAGAGAGAGTAATTTCAGGACTTCCTGAAATCGGTTGGGGGTCAACCTGTGGAAGCGTTTGCCCTTGGACTGACGATGCAAGACTCATAAAAATTGCACTCAGTCCCAGAGCCGCGATCGCGTAGCCACCCATCATTTCCTTCATTAGAGTCGTCTCCTCTTGCATCGGGATTATATCTTATTATATTCTTTACCCAGGGAGATGATTCAGAAAATTTACAATAATATAAAAAACAACAAATATATTAATAATGTTTCCACGGAGACAGAAATATTCACACTTGTGCCACAATTAAGCCAGGAACACTCTCAGTTTTCTCATCTTCTCAGGGCTGATGTACCGACAAGTGTATAATATCCCCAAAAGCATCACAACCTATCAATCTCAGTCATTCTTATCCTTAATAATCTTTTCAAGGGTTGCTTTCTACAATTAAATCGTATTATATTGACGTAAACTTCCGCCCTCAAATGTCACAGCAATATCTGACTAACCTGCTTGTAAAATTTTCCAGCAAGGTTCCCCTGTCTATCGTTTTGGTTGTGCCCTTTGCCCTCCAAACCTTTGCCGCGGTGGGACTAACAGGATGGCTGGCCTTAAGAAATGGGCAAAAAGCCGTGAATCATGTCGCGACTCAATTACGAGCTGAAGTCACCCGTCGCATTCAGCAAGAAATTACTACTTATGTAGAAACACCTCATCAGGTTAATAAAATTAATTTAGATGCCCTTGAGCTTGGTCTTTTCAATCTCCAAAATCAGGCTCTTCTCAAACGCTATCTTTGGAAACAAATTAATACTTTTCCCACAATTAGTTATATTCAATTTGCCACAGCCCAAAAAGAATTTTTCGGAATTGAACGCTCTGGAAAAAATCAATTTTATTTAGAAATTTCTCACCTTTCTAATAACTATAATTTTGCTAAATATAGTCTGGATAGTAATGGTAATATTCTGAAAAAGATCAAAGAAAAACCCAACTATAATCCCGCGATAAGACCCTGGTATATCGCCGCGGCGAAGGAAGGGAAACCGACTTGGAGTTCGGTTTACTCTTACTTTAATGATTCTACCTTAGCTATTACAGCATCGCGACCAATTTATAGTACCAAAGGGCAATTAATTGGAGTGGTTGGTACGGATTTAATTCTCTCAGAAATTGATAATTTTCTCCATAATCTTAAAATTGGCAAATCGGGACAAACTTTTATTTTAGATCGCGAGGGGAAATTAATCGCGACATCTCAGTTAAAATCAGTTTTCCAAATTACTGATAATAAAATGAAAAGGTTAGACCCGAGAAACAGTGACGATCGCGTGATGCGTTCCAGCGTTGAATATCTGTGGGAAAAATTCGGTAATTTAAAGAAAATTACCGCGATTGAACAAAGAGATTTTCTGATACAAGGAGAACGATTTTTTTTCCAAATCACTCCTTTCTCAGATGCTCATGGTTTAGATTGGTTAATTGTTGTGGTTGTCCCTGAAAGCGATTTTATGGAGCAAATAAAATCTCATAATCAGTTGACAATTATTCTATGTTTAATTGCTTTATTACTTGCAATTTTATTAGGTTTTTTCACCTCGAAATGGATTATACATCCTCTGCATCAGCTTAGTCAATCCGCCGTCAATTTAGCTCAGGGAAAATGGGATGAGAAAGTTTCAATTAATCGCACAGATGAGTTAGGAATTTTAGCTAATTCTTTTAATGAAATGGGAAAGCAATTACAAGATTATTTTACCACATTAGAAGCGCGAGTAGAAACGGCTACTCAGGAAAAAACCCAATTGATTTTATCCCTGCAAAAATCTCAGCAAAAATTATCATTAATGTTCCAACAAACCCCCTTAGCTGTGATCGAATGGAATTTAGATTTTGAAGTAGTGGAATGGAATCCCGCGGCGGAAAAAATTTTTGGATATACTCGCGAGGAGGTTTTGGGAAATCAAGCGACGAGTTTCTTTTTACCTGATATCGCGAAGACTCAGGTTAAACATATTTTACAGGATTTGTTAATTAAACATGGCGGTTGGTGCATGAGTAATGAAAATTTTACTAAGGATGGAAGAGTGATCATTTGTCAATGGTACAATACACCTTTAATTGATAATAATGGGGATATTATGGGTGTGGCTTCGATGGTTCAAGATATTACTGAACAACAAAATGCCCTGGAAGAATTACGCGCTAGTGAAGAACGATTTCGCCAATTAGCCGAAAATATCCATGAAGGTTTTTGGATGAGCGATCCTGAAAAACAAACTATGTTTTATGTTAGTCCCGCCTATGCTAAAATTTGGGGACAAACCCCTGAGAAAATTTATGAAAAACCCAAAATATTTTTAGAGTCTATTCATCCAGACGATCGCGATCGTGTTCAAATTGCCTGTAGTCAAATAACTGAGGGAGTTTATGATCAGGAATATCGGGTTATTCGTCCTGATGGCTCAATTTGTTGGATACGCGATCGCGCCTTTCCCGTCTATAATGAAGCAGGAGAAGTCTATCGTATAGTCGGAATTGCTGAAGAAATTACCCAAAGAAAATTAGCAGAAGAATTTCAAAGAGTTGCTCAAACAGCCCAAGCCGCGAGTCAAGCCAAAAGTGCATTTTTAGCCAATATGAGCCATGAATTACGAACTCCCTTAAATGCTATTATTGGTTATAGCGATTTAATCAAAGAAGATGCAGAAGACTTGGGATATAATGATATTATTGCAGATGTTGAAAAAATCCGAAACGCGGGAAAACATCTGCTTTCTTTAATTAGTGATATTTTAGATATTTCTAAAATAGAAGCGGGGCGAATGGAATTATATTTAGAAAAATTTGACCCGGAACATTTAGTCAATGAAATTGTGGAAACCGTGGCTCCCTTAATCGAAAAAAACAATAATATCTTAGAATTTATTTGTCAAGAAAATCTCGGTTTGATGTATGCCGATGTCACCAAAACCAGACAAATTTTGCTAAATTTATTAAGTAATGCGGCTAAATTTACCAAAAATGAAAAAATCACATTAACTGTGGGAAAAGAAGAGATCAATGAAACTAAATCGCTGAAAAAAATAGACGAATTTTCTTCCACCTCTACATTGGTTTCTCATGCTGAAGAACAACCAAATAATGATTCATCAATAATTCCCAATGGCTATATTTTCTTTCGTGTTACTGATCGTGGTATTGGAATGTCAGTCCCACAAGTACAAAATTTATTTCAACCTTTTACCCAAGGGGATGCTTCGACAACACGACAATATGGTGGTACTGGCTTAGGGCTCGCAATTAGTCGTCATTTTTGTCACATGATGGGGGGGGAAATTGAAGTGGAAAGTGAACTGGGATCGGGTTCAACTTTTACGGTTCGCTTACCCATAAAACTTCACGAATAATTGTACGAAATTTCGACACTAAATCCAACACTCGGTTCTGGATTTTTGAGAATTTATGAAGTTTGGGGTGAGATCAAGTGCCATATATTATGCTCTTAAAGAAATGATTTTAGTGCCTTAAAGTGAGCCAGAATGTATGCTCCTCCTGGTACATCTTTAGATGAACTCATCTGTGCCTACTGCGCTGAATAGTGTCTCTTTTTTATTGGATTTGAAATGACTATATCTGTTCTGATCTATTTAGGATTGCAATAAATTTCTATTAGGCATTGAAACAGCCGATCACGCTCTGAATATAGGGACTAACATGAGCAGAGAAATCAAAACCCGTATCCTTCTCAACTGGTTTCACCGATACCCAAAAAATTTCCCATCTTTACCCTAATCCCTGGCAAATTATTTAAAAGCCTAACTTCCGAGCAACCTGATAGAAAATAAAACTCGATATCCATGCCAAGGCTAAGGACCAAAATACAGACAAAATCGCAAAACTCACTTTCTTTGATTCCGTTTTTAATACCGCGACGGTTGATAAACAAGGCGTATATAGCAACGTAAATAACATAAAACTATAAGCCTGTACCCAGTCCACTTGTTGCGCGATCGCGCCCATTAATTCTGTATCATCAGATTTGCCATAGATAACCGCTAAACCACCTAAAACAATCTCTTTAGCAATAAACCCAAAAATTAACGCGACAGCTAATTGAGAATTAATACCAATGGGTGCTAAAACAGGTTGAGTAATATGTCCAATCATACCAGAAAAACTTTCCGCACTTGCCGGAGTTACTCCCATCGGGAAATTATTTAATCCCCAAATCGCGATAACTCCAAAAATAATAAAACGATTGGACCATCTAATAAAATGTTTGACTTCACTCCAAGATCGTAATATCATTTGTTTAACAGTGGGAAAACGATAGGGCGGTAACTCTAAAACAAAGGGTTCTTGATTCTGAAATTGACCCTTAAATAAAGCCGCCGTAGAGATAGCCGCGACAAAACTGAGTAAATATAAACTGAAAAGGACAAAGGGCGCGATATATGGATTAAATAACGCGGTTGTCATAAAGATAAAAACATTCAATCTCGCCGAACATAATGAAAAGGGAATCACTAACATTGATAACATTCTTAAACCAGGCGATCGCATCACTCTCGTGCCCATAATGGCAGGCACATTACAACCAAACCCCATCAAAGACATAACAAATGATCGCCCATCTAATCCCAATTTAGCCATTAACGCGTCCATCAAAAACGCGGAGCGAGATAAATAACCACTATCTTCGATAATGGCCATACAAACAAAAAATAACAAAATAACAGGAATAAAAGCTAATACTGTGGTAATTCCCGTATAAATTCCATCTAACAAAAAACCTTGGGCAAAGGCAGGGATTCCCGTTAATATCGGTTCAAAAATACGGCTTTTTAATAACTCAAAACCATTATTCATTACCTCTTGTAAGGGAGTGCCGATCGCGTAAACGCTCTGAAACATGAGAAACATCGAAGCAAAGAAAATCGGCAACCCCCAAAAAGGATGTAATAAGACGCGATCGATTTTCGTGGTTAAATTTTCCTCCATTTCTTCAGGAATATGCACCGCGTCCTGTAATAGTCTTGCCATTTCTTCGGTAATTTGCTGATCATTGGCAAAACGGGAGGCAAAAGACTCCACTAAAACCGGATTTTCTTGATCAGTTAAAACTTCACTAATTTTCCCTAACGCGTCCTCATAACCATCACCATATTTCGCACTAATGGGAATCACAGGAAAACCTAAATGTTGGGCAAGTTTATCTACTTCTAATTTTACCCCAAATTGGCTGGCTTCATCGGCCATATTTAACAATAATACTGTCGGCAATCCTAAAAATTTTACCTGCAACGCGAGACTAATTTGACGATCAAGTTGTGTGGCATTAAGAACCATTACAATAAGGTTAATGGGATTATTTTCCAAAAAAGTCTGCACCACTTTCTCATCTTCGGAAAAACCCCGTAAATCATAAATGCCGGGTAAGTCGATCATCTCCGCGACTTCATCCCCAAATTTCACTTTTGCCATCATTAAATCAACGGTAATACCCGGCCAATTCCCGATATTCGCATTAGCCCCCGTCATACGGTTAAATAGGGTAGATTTACCCGTATTAGGCATTCCCAAAACAGCAATTTGTTTCATTAACTTACTCCTGTGCAGATATCCTTTATGTGAATTTCTTGGGCATCTCGCGTGCGTAACATGACTTCCGTGCTACCAATTCGGACATGAAGAGGCCCATTACACCAAGCCCGTCGAATCATTTTCACTGGGCGCGTGACACGAAACCCTAGGGCGTGAAGCCTTTGTCGTAAGCCTTCTTCTGCTTGAATGAACGCGATCGTTGCCACTTCACCGGGTTGCAGTTGTCCTAGATGTACTTTTAACATAGTTGATCTTTATCTCGATTGATTAATGCAAAATTTTATCATTAAGCTCTTGAGAATGCAAGAGGGGTAAGTGAGCCAAAATGTTTTCAATTTCGCAATTACCAATTGGGGAATAGGTGATTGGGGATTGGGAATAGGTGATTGGGGATTGGTGATTGGGAAGTTTCCCTCATCATTATCCTCCTCCCCGTCTTCACTCTCTTCCTTCTTCCTTCTTCCTTCCTCCCTCTTCCTTCATTAATGAAAAATATGAGTAGCAAAATTTTTCGATCGCGTAGGAGATAAAGTCCTAGCTTTAAGAATAGCCGCGGTTAAAAAAGCATAGGATAAAGCCCCCACTAAAGCCAATAAAAAAACACTAACCGTGCCCGATGTATTCCATAAAGCATGAAGGAAAGAAGCACTTAAATAACCAACCGTTAAAATTTGCCATTTCTTCTTAGATTTTAACACACTTAAGCCGATAAAATAGCCAAAATAACCACTATAGGCAATATGTCCGGCTACCGAGCCTAAAATTCGAGGAATTAGTAATTGTAAACCCACTAAGAAACCTAAATTTTGTCCCCCTTGTAACATCATACTATGGGTAATATTAGGGACATATTGGCCGAGAGTTTCTAAGAGGGTAAAACCTACCGCGGAAGCCGTTCCTAATAAAATACCGTCTAAAGGTTCCCTGACTCCCACCTGATATTTCCAATAAGTATTTTTAACTTTAATCCCTATAATTAAAGCGGCAAAAACGGGCACAGATTTAATTAATTCTTCCATTAAACCTGCCCCACAAAACATTTTTATAAATAGGATAAAAAAGTTGACGTTTTCCCCAGAAGATGGTAATCTACCCGGTAAAACATCACGAAAAAGGAATATGAAAAGATTTAAAAGAGGACTAATTAAAATGATAATCGTGATTATTCCTGATAAAAATAGCACCCACCAAGGTTTATATTTACCGCAAAGTCTATAGACAAAATAATAAGCCGCACCCGCGAGATATACGGCAATTAACATATTAAAGGCGAGGGGATTACCCACCGCGACAAACATAGATACCACAAAAATTACTGTGGCGAAACCCGGATATAAATAGGCTTTTTGACGTAATTGTTTACCCGTTGACGCGATGGGAAATAATTGTGTTAATGTGAGGGAGTCGGCTTCTGATGGTAGTGGGGAATTTGTCGGGGTAGAATTACTAGAGGGGATGGGTATATTTACCGGGTATTGATTGGTTAATTCAAAGATAAATTCCGGGCCATTTACCCCCAGGGTAACGCGATCGTGTTCTTGTAAAACATGACAACCTTGTAATTTTTTGCCATTAATAAAAGTACCATTGGCACTATTCAGATCGCAAATTTCCCATTGATTATTAACGTGGGGACGGAGTAAGACATGACGACGAGAAACCATCCCATATAATTGTGAATCTAATATTATATCACAAGTGGGTTCACGTCCGATCGCGATTTCTTGAGTCTTAGGCAGAGAATAAACCAGGGGTGGTAAGCCTACTAAAGAAGCATTAATTTGTCGCAAAAATCCCATTATTGTTAACCGGGTGAATGGGGAATGGGGAATGGGGACTGGGGACAGGGGAATAGGGACTGGGGAATGGGGAA
>JBBITB010000064.1:0-4758 GCA_037440985.1 Microcoleaceae cyanobacterium bin_387 | reverse complement strand
GGGATTGGGGAATGGGGATTAGGGATTGGGTAATTGGTAATTGGTAATTGGTAATTGGTAATTGGTAATAAATATTATTTTTACACCTAAAACCTATTCCCCTGTTCCCTGTCCCCTGTCCCTATTCCCCTGTCCCTATTCCCCTGTCCCCTGTCCCCTGTCCCCTATCACCAATTACCAATCCCCAATCCCCAATCCCCAATCCCTAATCCCTAATCCCCATTCCCCATTCCCGAAATTTACTGATTGGCTCTAGCATCACGCACCGCGGCATAAAATAAAAAAGCAGCCAGAGGAATACTAAGAGCCAGAATCGTACCAGTAACTACATTTCCTAAATCAGGCACTCCTGAAGAAAGTTCAAAAATTGAGCCGACTGCCGCGATCGCGCTAATACAAGATCCCAACAAAAAAACACCACTTTTGGGAGTCATCATAGAGGTTTAACCGCCTTGGGAGAAAATTTATGTTTGACTAATTCATCAGTAAGAGCTAACTTATTTTCCACGCGATCAACAAACAAAATGCCATTGAGGTGATCCATTTCATGTTGAATGGCGCGGGATAATAATTCCGTAGCTTGAATAGTTTGAGGGCGCCCGTTTTCATCACGGAAAGAAACCTCGATCGCGTCGGGGCGTTTCACTTCCAGATAAACCCCCGGAATACTTAAACATCCCTCTTGGAAAATACAGACATCCTTGCCCATAGCCTTAATGCTAGGGTTAATTAAGATTAAAGGAGGGTTCGCGCTATTATCGGGCTCGCAGTCAATCACGATAACTTGTTTATGTACGGCTACTTGGGGCGCGGCTAATCCGATCCCATCTGCGCTATACATAGTTTGAAGCATATCGCGTACCAGACGACGAATTTCGTCATCGACATTCGCGACACGCTTGGCGGGTTGACGAAGAGCGCGATCGCCGAGAGTATGAATCGTCAGCGGTGGTTTTTCTAATTTTTTCTTTTCAACAGTAATGGTACTTGTCATGGAATTGCTCTCTTAAACCGGGGCACGATTAAAACAACACTGTCTTTATCTTATCTTAATGGAAATTTACAATTTTATGACACCGAATCAACCCCAACCCCGTCCCATTTTGTCATTCTCCCTTTCCTGGGTGGACATTCTACTGGAATTAGGCGCGATATCGGGACTTTTGTGCTGTGTTGTGATCGCGTTTCTAGTTTGGCCCGATTTGCGTGATCGTGTTCCGATCCATTTTGGGATCACTGGAAAACCCGACGCGTGGGGTGCGAAAGTAACGATTTTGATACTCCCAGTTGTCGCGTTCATTTTAAACACTGTCTTCATCATTATTAGTAGATATCCCCACACCTTTAATTATCCCATAAAAATAACCCCAGAAAATGCGAGAAAACAATATCTTTTAGCCCTTTCCCTCCTCCGATGGTTAAAATTAGAAATAATCTGGCTTTTTACTCTAATTTTTTGGCAACAAATTCAAGTGGCATTAGGGGCAAAAGAAACCCTATCCCTTGGCTTAATTATTAGTAGTTTTCTGGTAATTACTACCACAGTTGTGATCTATTTAATACAATCCCATAAAAACTCAAGTTTTTTGTAGGTTGGGTTGAGCACAGGGAAACCCAACAAGGAATATGTGAAATATTTTTGTCAAAAAACAGTTTCTCGGATCTGCCTTCAAGATAACACAAATCGGAGGTGATCCGATATTTATTGTTGTCAAAAAATATCTTCTGTGTCATAATAACCCTTAATAACTTCCCCAAATTAGATTAACAAACAATCATGTCCAACGAATCTAATACTCCTCAACCCCAAACAACACCACCAGAATCAAACCTCAATGGGAAGAGTTATGACTCACTCTCTAATATGATTACCTCAGACATTAATCGCCATGAAATGTTGAAAACCCTAGAGCCAAATTCAACAGATTTATCTCTTTCTCTTCAAGCAACACCACTAGAACGTTTTGTCTCAATCCTGATATTATCATCGATCGCGGTGATGTTATTTGCTCTGGTTTTAGATAATATTTGGATGGCATTAATTAGCGGTTTAACCTCCATTATTCTCGCCTTATCAATGTTATGGCCAACCTGGGGTAAAGTCTGGACTCAATTAGTGCCCGCACCTTGGCGCACCGTCGCGATATCCTGTTTAGGACTAATCTCAGGAATTGTGGGATTATTAATGTTAAGTGGCGATCGAGATGCCCCCGGAGGCCGTCATATTCAAGTCAATTGGGACGCGATCGGCTCCTTAGCGGAATTAATCGGAGCATTGGGGCAATTATTAATAGCAATTATCGCGGTTTATGTCGCGTGGCGACAATATATCATCTCCAAAGATTTAACCATTCAACAAAATCGTATTACCCAACAACAAACCATAGATGCTTATTTTCAAGGAGTAGTAGATTTAGCCTTAGATGATAATGGATTTTTAGAAGATTGGCCTCAAGAAAGAGCTTTCGCAGAAGGACGCACCGCGGCAATTTTAGGCAGTGTTGATGCCGAAGGGAAAGCGAAAATACTGCGATTTTTATCACAATCAAAATTATTAACACCCTTGAAACGTGATAAACATTTAGGCCGTCCCATATTAGATGGAAATGGCGGTTATGCCGAGGATCGTTTAGAAGGATTACGAGTCATTGATATCGGATTAATGTTAGCCGGAGCTAATATGGCAGGCTCCGATTTACGTTGGACAGATTTAAGTGAAGCTAATCTACTTCGGGCTGATTTACGAGGAGCCGATTTGGGAAGAGCAAATTTATCTCGTACTATTTTATATGAAGCGAATTTAGCCGGCTCCGATCTCAGAGGTACGATATTCTTTTATGGCTCTGTGGAAACAGCTTCTCCTCGTAATCGCCATGATCAACCTAACTATTCAACCGGCGCTCATACGGGAACTGTCGTAGAAAATGTTGACTTTTCCGCGGTGAAATCATTATCCGATGAAGCCCGTTATTATTGTTGTGCTTGGTGTGGCTCTAAATCCCGCGAAACGATTCCGGGGGGATGCGATGACATCCCTAATAAATTAGGACGCTAACCCTGATATAATAGTTCTCAATAACATCAAAAAAAACATGAATTTATGCAAGTTTGTCTGGTGACTGGTGGTAATTCTGGTGTCGGTTTAATGACATCAGTGGGTTTGGCTAAATTGGGATATCATGTCTTTATTGCTTGTCGTTCCCAGAAAAAAGCCACAAGCGCGATCGCGTATATCCGCAAAAACAGTGGAAATCCAAATATAGAATATTTACCCCTAAATCTGGCATCCTTAGAGTCAGTGCGTCACTGTGTTAAACTCTTTAAAGAAAGAAATTTACCCTTACACATCCTAGTCAATAATGCTGGAATATTTTACGGAAAAGGAATAACTCAAGAAGGATTTGAGTTAATTTGGGGAACCAATTATTTAGGTCCTTTCCTGCTCACTTATTTATTATTAGATAAATTACAAGCATCTACCCCAAGTCGAGTGATTATGGTATCCTCAGATTTAGCCTTAAAACCCACTAAAATTAATTGGGATTTATTCGTTAAAAAAACACCGTTAAATTTTATCGAATTATATAATCAATCTAAACTTTGTCTATTACTTTTAACCCGACAACTTGCCCAAAAATTGACCAATATCACCGTTAACGCGGTTCATCCGGGTTTTGTCCAATCTAATATTACCATCGGTCATCGTTTCAGTAAATATCTTGGTTTTGGAATTAGTCCCGAAAAAGGAGCCTATAGTAGTCTCCTATGTGCAACTTCTCCAGAATTTGAGTTAATCACAGGTAATTTTTTTGCTCAAAAAGGAAAAGAAATAACTTTGCCTATTTTAGCACAAAACAATGATTTGTGTCAAGAGTTATGGGAAAAAAGTTTATTATGGACTGGCGGTAATCAAGCCTTCAAGAAAGAGAGAATTAATTATGATGGGAGTGATGAGATATGGGGACCATATCCTCTCAAATTAAATCAAGATAAACTTCCCAATATTTGTGAGCATATTTTTAAGCAAGTTTTACCAAAACCGCCGATTAAAGTTTTATTAATACAGGCATTCCAGGCCCTTTTACGGTTACAATTTGGTTCCATTATGTTGTTGCTCATTCAATGTTACAAACGGCAATTTTATATGGAAAGACATTTAGATTCTGCCGCGGTATTGCAGGTATGTCAAGATGAAAATTTATTAAAAATACTGACAGCTTACTTAGGGAAAGATTTAAAATTATGGCGTTCGGAATTATGGGTAAATTATCCCTCACATCAATTAATTCCTTTTTGGCATCAAGATATTTATCCAAATTTACTGAAGGGGGATGGAAAAACGATGAATATTTATATTGCTTTAACCGAAGTAATGGAGACAAACGGGTTTGAATATATCCCCAAAAGGGAACTGAAAAAATGTCAATTAACAATCACCGATCCCTTTAGCGGTAATCATTTTTTTCACGTTCCCAAGGAAGTCGAAGATAGCGCGATCGCGGTAGTTTTACAACCGGGTGAGTTTGTTTTATTTACCGATAAACTGGTACATCGCTCAGTTTATAATAGGAGTGGTAAAGTACGTCTTTCATTAACATTACGAGTCGCCCAACCGAGTATAAAAATTTTACCCGGTTACACTTCTAATTATCAGGAATCTGTCATAATAGGTAAATTGGGGAATGGGGATTGGTGAATGGGGATTGGGGATTGGTGAATGGGAAATGGGGGGTGAATGGGGATTGGGGATTGGGGATT
>JBBITB010000063.1:0-35779 GCA_037440985.1 Microcoleaceae cyanobacterium bin_387 | reverse complement strand
GTCAACTGTCAACTGTCAACTGTCAACTGTCAACTGTCAACTGTCAACTGTCTTCCCTATTTTTAAAGAGTTAAAGATTGAGGATTAGATTCAATTAATTTAGCCAAATCCTGCAAGAAGGAGGCGGCATCAGCACCATAAATAACTCGGTGATCGCAAGTAATATTAACCTGCATTTGCTGTTTAACACCCATCAAACCTTCACTATTGGCAACCACAGTAGGACGAGAGGCCCCCACAGCTAAAATAGAACCTTGCCCTGCCGGTAAAATAGCATCAAATTTATCTACCCCGAACATACCCAAATTACTCATGGCAAATGTTCCGGTACTATATTCCGCAGGTTGTAATTGCTTTGTGCGAGCCCGTTCTACTAAATCTTTCCATACGCGTGATAAAGAGTAAATATCAGTTTTATCCGCGTTTTGTAAGACGGGTGTAATTAGTCCACCATCGTCCATGGCAACCGCGAGGGAGATATTAATGGAACCTCGATATTGAATACCGCCTTCTGTATAACAAGCATTCAATAAGGGATGTTTTTGTAATGTCATCGCGACGGCTTTGGCGAGTAACGCGGTCATCGTTACACCCTTCGATTTAATCTGTTTGTAGAGTTTATCCAGATTATCCGTTGTAATGGTATAACCTACTCGGAAAACCGGAGCCCCCAAACTCGCGACCATATTTTGGGCTATTGCTTTTTGCAGGGTATTAAACACGACAACGCGATCGCCCGCCATGACAGCAGGTGTTGGTGTCGTGACTGCACGAGGCTCTACAGGTGTAATAGCCGTTACTTGAGTCGCGACAACAGGGGCTACAGGGGTGACAGGGGCTACAGGCTCCACAGAGGTGACAGCAACACCCGCGGCGGCTTGTACATCTTCCGCGATAATGCGACCATTTGGACCAGTACCCTTAATTGTGTTGAAATCAACTTTAAGTTCTTTTGCTAATTTCCGAGCGCGTGGGGATATCACCACACGGCCATTATTCTCAGTTTTTTGGGCGAGGGCGGTTTCTACTTGTACCGCGACACCTACCGTGGAGGCCTTCGCGGGTGTTTTGGGTGTTTGTTTCGTCGTAGACGCGGACTTTCCTTGTTCGACAGCTTGGGCAATTTCGGCTTCTGTTTCCGCGACAAGCGCGATCGCGGAACCAACGGGTGCAACATCACCCGCAGCAACAATAATGGTGGCTAAAAAACCCTCATAGAAAGACTCTACATCCATATCGGCTTTATCCGACTCAACCACCACTACTGTTTCACCCTTTTCTACCTTATCGCCGGCAGCTTTCACCCAGGAAACAATTTTTCCCTCGGTCATGGTAGAACTTAATGCAGGCATGAAAACTTCGTGAATCATCTTTCCTAATATCCTTTGTTGATCGCGAGTAATGTCTTTGGGATTGGGGATTGGGGATTGGGGATTGGGGATTGGGAAATGGGGATTGGGGAATAGGTAATAGGCAATAGGTAATAGGCAATAGGCAATAGGCAATAGGCAATAGGCAATAGGGATGGGCAAATTAGGTATTTTATCAGATTAATAATCATTACCAATTACCAATTACCCATTACCAATTACCCATTACCCATTACCCATTACCCATTACCCATTACCCATTCCCCAATCCCCATTCCCCATTACCCATTACCCTCTCTAAATATCACCTCGGATTTCTTCAATCACACCGTCACGCAATAGGACTTCTACTTGCATTTTTTGAATCAAGTTATCCCCTTGCTGAACGGTGAAAATACTTTCTATTTGACCTTGGCCAACCTCTTGTTCATTTTCCAGAACTTGCACTTGTTGAAGTTGTTGGAGAATTTGATTTTTTTGATCGAGCAGTTCGCTTTTGCGTTGATTGACTTGCTGTGAAATATTGTCAATCTGTTGCATCACTTGAGGCCCAGGAGGTTGTATGCTTTGCCGTTGAATATCGGCAATCATTCGCTGTCCTTGTATTTCCAATTGTTGCAATTGAGAATCAATTTGATTGATTTGTTCTTGTAGTTGTTGTTGTACTTCCTCTTTCCACCGAGGAGTAACAATTACTTTGATATTGATTGCCCGTTTTAAGAGCAATTGGCGTACTTCTTCTTGCATAAAAATTATGATTGTTAGGGATCAATGGCCTGAAGTTCCTAGTCGGTAATCTCTGGCAAATTGATAATTACGATCGCGCTATCTTTCGGTAATGCTCCCGTGGAGACAGGTTCAACACCAATTCGTGATGCGTGATTTGGATACTACTGACTAGGAACCCTATTACTTAAACATCCCGTTAATCATATCGCGGTAATGTTCCATTACAACGGGACGCTTAATTTTTAAGGTTTGGGTTAACATTCCATTTTCAATAGTGAATGGTTCTTGCAAGAGACGAAAGGGCCCAACGCGATCGTCGATACGGTATCCGGGGCGGTTTTGTACTTCGCGGCTTAATTCTTTGCGAAATAAATCCTCGATCGTTTTACTCTTCCAGTCAATTTCCGTGAGGGGGGGAGTTTGCGCCGCGCCCCATTCTGCTACCGCGTCTTGGTTGGGAACAATTAACGCGCCGATCGCCTTTTGATCCTGTCCCACTAACATGATTTGATCAATATATGGACTGCGTAAACAAGCATCTTCAATCGGTTGAGGTTCGATATTTTCCCCATTCGTTAACACGATCGTATCTTTTGCCCGTCCCGTTAAGATTAAATCATTATTGGGCAACAAACACCCTAAATCCCCTGTATCAAACCATCCTTCCCCATCAATGGCTTTTGCGGTTGCTTCGGGGTTGAGATAATATCCCTGCATAATTTGAGGCCCCCTTGCCAATACTAACCCCCGTTCCCCTATGGGTAAAGTTTCACGGGTTTCAGGATGCACGATTTTAATTTCTGTACCCGCGATCGGTTGTCCCGCGGAACCTTTGATATTATGCCAAGGACGACGTACTGTGAGTACGGGGGAGGTTTCGGTTAAGCCATATCCAACTAATAACCGAATCCCGGCCATTTCAAAAAAATTATCAATGTGCAGTGCTAAGGAGCCACCGCCACTAATTGCCCATTTAAACCTTCCTCCTGTTGCTTCTCGGACTTTTTGATACACCAGTTTTTCCGCTAAGACATGAATTGGCCAATGGATTAGGCTTTGTAGTTTTGCTCTTAATTTTTGAGCCGATGACGCGGGTTCTAAGTCTAATGTTAATCCTTCGACAATACGACGGGCTTCGATATATTTTTGACTCTGGGAAATGAGAAATTTGACTAATTTTTGTTTATGGGGGGGTTGCTCGCGGAATTGTTTTTGCACGGCTTCATAAATTGATTCCCAGATCCGGGGGACACTCACCATATAGTGGGGTTTTAGGTTTTTAAAGTCTTGTTTGAAGTAGCGGATACTGGTGTAAATTTGGCTGCATCCTTGGGATAACCAAAAGTATTCTACGGCGCGTTCATAGGCGTGCCAACTGGGAAGAATACTGAGTACAATTTCTCCTGGGGTGGGTTGAATTACGCTTCCTAATGTTGTTAGTTGATACAGCAGATTTCCATAGGTAAGCATCACTCCTTTGGGTTTCCCTGTTGTGCCCGATGTATAGATGAGTGTCGCGAGGGTTTCTTTGTTATGGGTAATCTGTTTTAAGGCGCGATCTTTTCCTGTGGCTATTACTTCGGAGTATTTTACAACGGGAAGGTTTTGGTTGTTTTTAGGAGCTTCGTCCGAGAGTAATACTATTAGTTGAATGGGAAGATCGAGGAGACGATCGCGCAATTTCTGAAATAACGCGAGATTTTCCAAAACGATCGCGCTACAGCCACTATCTTGCAAAATAAAGAGTAATTCTTGGGTTTCGGCAGTAGCACCGCGTACCACATTCGCGCCTCCGGCCATCATAATACCTTGATCGGCAATGATCCAACGGGGGCTATTATCGGCAAAGAGGGCGACGCGGGGAGGAATATTGGGTTGACTGGAAGTGCCAAACCCTAATGCTTGTAACCCAGAGGCAAATTGTTGAATTTGTTGATACAGTTGCCCGTAAGTGATTTTGACTTCCGGTTTACTGTGGGGATCGTGGAGGGCTAAGATATTACTAAACTTTTCACCCGCGATCGGCCAGATTTCAGGGAGTGATTGAATGTTGGTGTAGTCAATGAGGCGACTGAGATTCTTACGCTCAATGTCATTCATTTGATAGAGGATGGCTGAATGGTTCATAAATTTGACTAAGTTACTTGTTTCTAATTTAGTATCTTTGAGATGTTATTGGGTTTAACGCGATCGGGTGACAGTTTTCTCAAAAGTTTTATTGTTTCCTGATCTAATGGTTTTCCGGGTTGATCATCTGTTATAATTTATGGTATTTTTTTTTGAACCACAAAGGGTACAGAGGGAGTATCTCATTTTTGTAAATTGGTAGTGGGAGCGTCTCGCTAAGGCGGGATCTAATAGGGAGCGAGACGCTCCCACTACAGTTTTTTGGTCAATTTGAGATGCTCCCGAAATAGAGGACACAAAGGGAGTATCTCCGCGTAATTAATGGCACCTTTTACATCAGATTGTAACTGGATTTTCCTTTTTTTTTGAACCACAAAGGACACAGAGGACACAAAGGTATAATTTGAGAATTGACTGAGTTAAAATCGAAAAATAGAGGTGATATTGGGTATTTCCGGTTTATGACTTTTAGCATTGAGAAAGCAATCCATTTCCGAAAAGACTTTCATTACTGTTAATACTTCCCTATTACCTATTACCGATTCCCCATTCCCCATTACCCATTCCCCATTACCCATTCCCACCTGTATCTAAGAATTTTTCTGCATATTTTTCTTGATAATCCATAGGATGAAAAATATGATCAAAGAAAGGAGAACGATTTTAGAAACTGGAGCCAGATACTCTTCTATTAAGTGATAGTTTTTACCTAATTTATATCCAGTAAAAGTGAGGAATGCTACCCAAATCGTGGAACCAATGGTAGAATAAATTGTAAAGGGAATTAGGGGCATTTCATCTAATCCCGCGGGTAGTGATATTAAGGTTCTGACTCCAGGGACTAAACGACAGAATAATACGGCTTCATTTCCATGTTTTTTAAACCAGCGATCGGCTTTATCTATATCATTGCCTGATATGTTTATCCATTTGCCATAGCGATCGGCAAGGTGTTTTACCCGCTCTTCGCTTAATAGTTTTCCGGCATAATACCACGGATAAGCTCCTAATACAGTCCCGATTACTCCCGACGCGATCGCGGGTAAAAAATCCATCTTCCCTTGGGCAATGGTAAAACCAGCAAAGGGCATAATTAATTCAGAGGGTATCGGCGGAAATAAGTTTTCCAAAAACATTAATAACCCGATTCCTAAATACCCCAAGGAATTCATGGTATTGGTAATCCATTCTGTCATAAAATTTGAGATGTGAGATTGAGCTAGGTCTCTATTATATAAGACTTTTCATAAATAAGCAATTATTCATCATTTTTCACACAAAGAAAAAAATGGACAGAGCCAATATCGCCGCCTCAAGGATGAGTAACGTGGTTAATTGTACTGCCCAAGCCTTCTCTTTTGCATATTTTCTACAGTCTGAAAGTCTTCTATTCCAGTGGAAATCCGCCATGATTTTCAATAATTTTATCAATATCTTCCATAAGTTCAATGGTTTCGGCTAAGATAGAAATAATATTTTGATAATGGGTAAGCTCATCAAAGCTTAATTCTCTCCCTTTGCGATCTTTGAGCCATTTTTGACAGACTTGATAACCTCCGATGTAAAAGTTCCAAATATGGGCTGGTACTTGTGCAAAATATTGATAGTTATTAATCCAAACTTGTTGATAATTTTCATTATATTTGACTTGTTCAACAATATTAGAACCCGGAATGGGATAAGTCGAAATTGGCTTCCCGGTTTCTTGCATCAGATGAAATTGAACTAATTTATCACCGATTTGTACTAATTCCCAGAAAAGAGTCGAATTTGAAGTTAAAGGAACGCGGGGAAAGTCAATTTTCAGAAATTCCCCGTAGCGTTCGCGATAGGAGGGGGAATGAAAGACGGCATAAATATAATTAAAAATGTCTTCTGGGCCAAAAGATTGAGTTTTATTCCCCTTACCATCGGGCATAAATTCTAAACCTAATTTTTGGGAAAATTCAGTGATAAATTCTGAGGATAAATTCGGGCGACGACCTCCGGGGGCCTCAGTTGGTGCAGGTTCAAACAGAGTTGGGTTATCATTTGGGTAAAGGTAGAGAGGAAAAATACTAACTCCTCCCCGTCGAAAGAGATTAGTATCAATAAGTTGATTAGCCACTGATATTAATGACCAAATAGAATCATTTACCGCAATTCCTTGACGGCCTAAAGCCAAGCATAAATTATCTTTTCTAAAAACATGAATAAGTAACTCTGGTCTTGGTCTATCCATTACTACATCACTATAGTAACAGTAACGCGAATCAAAAGGTCTATATAAGCAACTAATTATTTTTTCTTTCCATTGATGATCGGAGCGAATTAATCGGCGGACTTGATCTAATTTCCAATCTTGACTATCCTTAATATTGTATTGATTGGCATAATCTTCATTAGATAAATGAGTTTCTCGTATTGCTTGAAATTTCTTAGTAATGCTTTCTTCATCAAAGTCAATAGCAAAATGATCTCGATGGGTTTTTATACCCGCAGAATTGACGGGCATGATATCAATAACTTTCCACCATTTTTCCCACTCTGGTAATAAATCAGTATTTTGGGGTTTAAATAAATAAAATTCTGTTTCCGGCTGTAAAATTTCCCAATGAGTCGAACTCAGATCATTTTCAGCTAACCAATGATATTTCCCACCTACTAACTGCTGATTCTCATAAATTTCTCTAGCCCCCCATAAATCGGCATGATAAACGGTTGCTAATTTTTGGGGACTATTTTGATACTTAATAAAAATACCAATGGCTACCCCTTGCTGAATATCAAACACATTGTTATCGGGGGCGCGATCGGGACAGACTTCTTTTTTCTTGCTATTCCCATGCAAATCTAACACATAAATCTCATCAAAAGTTTGCATCAAATTTTGACGCATACCCCGAAATGTCGGATTATCTAAATAACCATGATTTGTAATTAACGCGACAATCCCATAACCTGTTTCTGACACTCTATGTTGAGCAAATCGAATAAACTTTACATAATCATCTAATAATCCTTTGGGGTTTCTTTCTCCTAAAGATTTCCCATCGACTTGATAATAATCCTTGACTAATCCTACAATCCAAGGATCGGTATTCAACGATTGGTAGGAATAAGGTGGATTTCCTAAAACCACCATTACGGGAACATCTTGTTTTATCTCTTTTTCTGCTTCTGCTTCATCCCGAATCCGGTTGATAAAACCATCAGCCGGAGGAAGTTGAAACGCTTCTTGTAAGGTATTGGTTAAATAAACCCTTAACCGTTCATCAGAAGTAAAATCATAACCCAATTCCTGCAACTGTAAACCTAACTTCATGTGCGCTACCGTGTAAGGAGCCATCAATAACTCAAACCCAAATAAACGGGGTAATAAATGCTGACTAACATAACTTGACCACATCCCTTTTTGAGCTTTAAAATTATCATAAATATGATCAATAACACCGTGCAGAAAAGTGCCTGTTCCCACCGCGGGATCGAGAATCAACACCTGATGAGTTTCTATATTTCCCTCTCCCTTGGGATTAGGAATTACAATCTTTTTAGAATCCGCTAAACCCTTGGAAATTTTAAACTTATGCTTCAGAATATAATCGACACTTTTAACCAGATAAGAAACGATAGGCTCTGGTGTATAATAAACCCCCCGTGACTCTCGCATTTTGGGATCGTATTCAGCCAAAAATGTCTCATAAAAATGCACTACGGGGTCTTCTTTTCGGGTGCGCTTGCCAAATTCCTTGAGAATTTCTGTCATGTCTGTCTGTTGCAGAATATTCCCTAATGTATCCACCGCCCAAGTAATTCTTTCATCTAAATCAGGCCCAGCAATTTGACCGAAAATACTGCGTAAAAATGGGTTGGTTTTCGGTAATTTAAACGCGGCTGTCTCCCTCGAAAAACTCTGAGGATTATCGGTATTACATCGCGCCGCAAATAAGCCATAACATATCGTTTGGGCATACATATCGGCAAACTGTTCGCTGGTTAAATCCCGAATTAGCACTTTTTGGAAGGATTCTAACTGTTGCCGTAACATCCCTCCTCTATCTACATCATTTAAGGCAGTTTTAATGGCATCCCGAATCAATTGCGCTAAACCTGCCATCCGTTTTGCTAAATCTTTAGGTGTGGTTACTTGAGCCACTTTAGTTAATAAAAATTGCCGCCAAAGATGCTCAACTGGCTGTATCCCTTCGGCATCAACTTTAAACTTTTTCTTTTTATCAATTGTTCCCAAAGATGCGGTTAATCTTAATTCTCCCTGCACATACCAGCGAAATTCGATATAATCCGTTAAAATCAGATTTCCCAAGGCATTAAAATAACGCGCCATTTGGGGGGTTTTCTCGACTTTATTGAGAGAAACGCCAATATCTTTCGCTTCAATATGGCCAATTTCTAAAGCACCCTGCATCACCAGAAAATCGGGCGCACCGCACGCGATCCGTTTCGGCTCGTTGGTGGCTTGAATGCCTGAATCTAAAGATTCTATTAATTTTTTGAGGGCGGGGCGATAACTATGCTCTGTGGCATTTTGTCCTTGATAAATTTGGTTAACTTCTTGTAAATATTCTTGAAGATATTTCATAAAGGAAGCGGGAAGAAGGAAGAAGCCTAAAATTAAGGATTTCCGCAATTAAGAATGTCCTAACATCTGCTTCGACTCCTATAGCAATCTTAAATAGGTTGTGAGAGTTTTCGCAGTGGGAGAATCTTGCAGGGGTGCGCCGAAATTATTCTAAAACGAGACGCGATCACTGCGATGATTAACATTAAATTTGTTACGACTGATTTAGGATTGCTATAGGCTTCTTTGAGATGCTCCCCAACCCAACATATCGCAAATCCGATTTGTTGGGTTTCGCTACGCTCAACCCAACCTACTAGCTGGGTTTCTCCGATAATGAAAAGACACGATCGCGCTGTGGAAAAATGCCACATCAGCGCTGTGGAAAAATGCCACATCAAACGATCGCGTCTCTAAGTGCCTTCTCTCCATAAATTCAACACTTAGGGGCAGATTAACAGAGAATTTTTTGTGCTTCTACGAAAAGGATTTAGGCTAACCAATAAATAGGGACACGGCACTGCCGTGTCCTTAAGTAGGGACACGGCACTGCCGTGTCCCTACTTAAGAAATTAGGTTCCCGAAGTCCAAGAATTGATATACTCAATTTGTTCGGCAGTCAGGCTATCAATATAGATGCCCATTGCTTCCAATTTTAACCGAGCAATTTCCTTATCAACTTCCACAGGGATAGAGTGAATACCTGGCTCTAATTTACCCTTATTTTTGATTAGATATTCGCAAGCTAAAGCTTGGTTAGCAAAACTCATATCCATTACCGCGCTCGGATGTCCTTCTGCCGCAGCTAAGTTGACTAAACGACCTTCTCCTAAGACAATTACTGACTTACCACTCTTAAGGTGATATTCTTGTGTGAAAGGTCGGACTGTCCGCACTTCTGTGGATTTTTCACCTAGGGTTTTCAGGTCAATTTCAATGTCAAAGTGACCGGAATTACAAACAATTGCACCATCTTTCATTACATCGAAATGTTCTTCGCGAATGACGTGCTTATTGCCTGTTACAGTAATGAAAATATCACCAATTGCGGCGGCTTTTTCCATTGGCATGACTCGGAAACCATCCATGACTGCTTCGATGGCTTTCACGGGGTCAATTTCTGTCACAATGATATTCGCGCCTAAACCACGGGCACGCATCGCGGTTCCTTTTCCGCACCAGCCATAACCGGCAACAACGATGTTTTTTCCGGCTAATAAAATGTTAGTGGCACGGATAATACCATCTAATGTTGATTGGCCTGTACCATAACGATTATCAAAGAAATGTTTGGTATCTGCGTCGTTAACATTAACCGCGGGGAAAGTTAATACTCCGTCTTTTAACATCGCGTTTAAACGGACGATCCCGGTGGTGGTTTCTTCGGTTGTACCGATGATATTAGGAATTAATTCTTTACGAGATTGAATTAATGTGGCAACTACATCACTACCATCATCAATGATGATATTGGGATTATGATCGAGGGCTATTTCAACGTGACGTTTGTAGGTTTCTTCATTTTCGCCTTTATAGGCAAATACTGGAATACCATAATCGGCGACGAGACTTGCCGCGACATCATCTTGAGTGCTCAGGGGGTTGCTCGCGATTAGCACTGCATCGGCTCCACCTAGTTTGAGCGCGATCGCTAAATGGGCGGTTTCTGTCGTAACGTGACAACAGGCTACTAAACGAATACCAGCAAAGGGTTTTTCTTTGTCAAAGCGTTGCTGAATTTGTCGTAAAACGGGCATTTCACGTCCTGCCCATTCGATCCGTTGCTTGCCAAGGGGGGCAAGGGATAAGTCTTTTACTTCGTGTTTTAATTGGACGGTTGTTGCAGTCATGTAAGCGGGTATCTTTGTATAACGTCTAACTAAGTAGTTCTACTACTGTAGCTTAGAAAAATCCGAACTCAGGGTATTTTACCATGTTTTCTGCAAAACGGGTAATTGGTAATTGGTAATTGGTAATTGGTGATTGGGCAATTGATAATTGATAATTGTCAACTGTCAACTGTCAACTGTCAACTGTCAACTGTTAACCTTCTTCCTTAGTTTATTCTTGTCGATCGCGTTCCAGTTTAGCTTGAACAAAATGAAGGATAACAGGGAAAAAAGAAACAAGAATAATGACAAATACTGTGGGTAGAATATACTTATCTGGATCGGGAATCATGGAGCCTAAATAATAACCTAAAAGCGTGACTCCCACTGCCCAAAGAAAACCACCGACTAAATTATAAGTCATAAAAGTGCGATAACGCATCGCGGCAACCCCAGCAATAATCGGGGCAAAGGTTCTGATAATGGGGACAAAACGAGCCAGAATAATTGCTTTTGGCCCGTGTTTATCATAAAAATTTTCCGTTTCGACTAAATGTTTTTTCTTAAAAAACATTGAATCCTCTTTATCAAAGAGTTTTCGTCCAAAACGATATCCGGTGGCATAACCCACATTATCACCTAAGACGGCACAGACAAAACAACCAAAGGTTAAAACCCCTATATTGAAAAAACCTTTAGATGCCAGAAGTCCCGCGGTAAAAAGTAAACTATCTCCTGGGAGCACAAATCCCACTAATAATCCTGATTCGGCAAAGATGATCCCCCAAATTCCTAAAAGCCCTATTTTCTCGATAATGTGTTCTAAGTTTAACTGCATTTGACTCTCCAATGTTAATTTTGAGAATTAGGGTGTTAGGTGTTAGGTGTTAGGTATTAGAAATAGGGAGGAAATAAGGTAGGGCTGTTTCATTTTCCCATAACCCGTCTCTTACTCAAGTCCCTGTCTAATAGCAAAAGTTGCTTAAAACCGACTCACATATTAATTTATAGTCGTATATGTGAGGACTTTCACGGACAGGGTTTTCAACGTCCGACTATAGTTTTCAGAGAATGAAACAGCCCTGGGAAATAAGGAGGGAATAGGAAACGGATAATGGATAACTATTAACTGTCAACTGTCAACTGTCAACTGTCAACTGTCAACTGTTAACTGTCAACTGTCAACTGTTAACCTTCTTCCTTCTTCTCTTCACCTAAAACCTAACACCTTCTGACACAATTAAACAAGTGCCGCGGCTTTTCTTTCTAAAATGCGATTAATGCTGTCTTCAACGACTTTATCAGGGGTTGATGCACCGGAGGTGACACCGATAACAATTTTACCATCGGGCAACCAGTTTTCTTTAATTTCTAAATCTCCCCCTAAGGGTTTATGTTCAATGCGATTTCCTGATAAAATACGCTCGGCACAATCAATATGATAGGAGGGAATTTTTTTCTCGATCGCGATCTCTTGTAGGTGAGTCGTATTCGAGGAATTAAAGCCTCCTATTACTACCATAATATCGACCTTTTCATCCACCAATCCAAACATCGCGTCTTGACGTTCTTGAGTGGCATCACAAATCGTGTTAAAACTGACAAAATGTTCATTGATCTGATCGGGGCCATATTTCCGTATCATGGTGTGTTCAAAGAGTTTACCAATCAATTCAGTTTCGCTTTTTAACATGGTTGTTTGATTCGCGATGCCCAAACGCTCTAAATCTTGATCGGGGTCAAATCCCGCTGAACACGCGTTCTTAAATTTGGTGAGAAATTCTCCCTTATCGCCGCCATTGAGGATATAATTACTGACATATTCTGCCTCTTTTTGATTCAAAACAATCAGATATTTATTGGCAAAAGAACTGGTGGCGACGGTTTCTTCATGGCTATATTTTCCATGAATAATTGAGGTATAATCTTTCTTTTTGTGTTTTTCGACGCTATTCCAAACTTTAGATACCCAAGGACAAGTCGTATCGACGATTTTACATCCGCGATCGTTTAAAATTTGCATTTCTTGAACACTAGCCCCAAACGCGGGTAAAATTACGACATCTCCTTGATTAACTACAGAAAAATCCTTTTGTTTTTTTTCCACAGGAATATATTCGACTTTCATTTCCTGTAAATGTTGATTAACTGAAGGATTATGGATAATTTCATTGGTAATCCAAATCCGTTCTGTGGGAAAATGTTGACGGGTTTCATAAGCCATCGCGACGGCGCGTTCGACTCCCCAACAAAATCCAAATGCTTGGGCGAGTTTAATGGTAATATCACCCCGTTGTAAGGTGTAATTATTTTCACGAATTTCTTGAATGAGTGGACTTTGATAGGCAGATTCCATCACTGACGCGACTTCTTCTTCGTGCCCAAACCCTTTACGGTGGTAGTTTTCTGAATGATGGAGCGATCGCTTAAAGGCTTTTGTATCCATAGATTTGTGATTTGTGATTGGGATTGATTACTGGAGAATAAGTCTTAGCTGTTATGTCTGATCGACTAACTATGATCTTTAATCTACCATTGACAACCTACCATTGACAATCTACCATTGACAACTTATCATCTCACTCTCGAATCCCAAAATCTCATAAGCTGTTACCCATTTAAACTTGCTAGTGCAACAGGGTTGGAGCCTGTGAAAAGGAGTCTTCGAGTCTTTGACAAGTAGGATGCTTGTCTTATTTTATATGCTTGAAATGTCTCTTAGCCATGAAAGAAAATTTAATCAAGTAGTGCAGGCATTTTGCCTGTTTTTCACATTAAGGGTTCCCCAAAAAAGAAAATAGTAAAATTTAATTTCACTTCCTTATAAGTTAAAAATTATTGCCCGATTGGTGGTTTTGGGTTTCACTTTGTTTAATCTAACCTACTGTGGCTACTGTGTTGGGTTTCACTTTCTTCAACCCAACCTACTCACTATTCCTGAGCTTATCAGTAAAAAAGTCTCCCTAGATTGGTTGTGTTGGGTTTCACTTTCTTCAACCCAACCTACTCACTATTCCTGAGCTTATCAGTAAAAAAGTCTCCCTAGATTGGTTGTGTTGGGTTTCACTTTCTTCAACCCAACCTACTATGGCTAAGAGGCATTGGGAAAACAAATATCAGGGGCACATAACCCCGGAAATTCTAGGGTAGTAACTTCTAATTTTTCTAAATTCACTTTACGAATAAGATGATTATTGGTATCCGCGACAAATAAATAGGGCCCGATCGCGCTTAAGCCGGAAGGTTCAAAAAACTTGGCATTTTCTCCGATACCATCTTCACAGCCCGGAGTACCATCTCCCACAATACTGAAACATAATCCCGTGCGATGATCTAAACGCTTTATTTTATGATTATAAGTATCCGCGATCCACACATAATTCTGTGTATATTCAATCCCTAAACAATGTTGCAATCTTACCTCATCTCGATGTCCATCTACATCTCCAAATCCAAATAAATCACCACTCCCGCAAATCGTTCTCACTTGGGTATCATGTTTAATTCCTACACCTCGAATCGAACTAATTTCACTATCCGCGATAAATAATTCTAACCCATCGGTTGTGATGCCACTGGGTTGGGAAAAAGCCGCGTCTAATAAATTACCATCGACACAAGATTCTTGGCCGATTCCTGCATAAGTCTCGATAATTCCCGTTTCTAAATCCATTTTCCAAATTTGATGGGAACCTGCCATCGTGATAAATAAATTATTCTTGATCTTAATTAAATCCCAAGGGGAATTTAATTGGGTTTCTAATGCGTTTCCCGAATGGGGTGCGCTCTGATGACTTTGTGAGCCAGTTCCCGCGATCGTTTCCACTTTCTCTTCTTTTAAATCAATTTTTCTTAAGACATGATTTTCGGTATCTGCCACATAAATATACTCTTTTTCTTCATCAAATGTCATGCCTTGGGGGGCGCAAAATTGCGCGTCCCTAAAACTTCCATTGATTAACCCCCGTTTGCCATTGCCAATAATTTGTAAAACTTCTCCATCGGTTTTACTGACAATAATACGATTATGTCCCGTATCTGCAATCAAGACGCGATCGCCCTTTTTAACCGCTAAAACCTTACCCGGAAAGGCTAAAGGTGTTACTAAAGGTTTATTTTCTTTTTCTAACATAAAAGAAATTTCTTGATAATTAATAGTCTTTTTCTGTTGATGTTCATTAATCAGTTTTTGCAGCAGATCATCGAGAATATCTCTATTACCTTCCCCCGCGAGATAACCAATAACATAGCCTTCAGGATCGATAATCATTAAAGTCGGCCAAGCCCGTACCGCGTATTCTTGCCAAACCTTAAAATCACTATCTACTAAAACCGGATGTTCAATATCATAACGGAGAATAGCTTGACGAATATTCTCAACCTCTTTCTCATTTTCAAATTTAGCACAATGAATGCCGATCACTGTTAGAGAATCTTGATATTTTTCCTCTAAATATTTTAAATCGGGTAGAATATGTAAACAATTAATACAGCAATAAGTCCAAAAGTCGAGAATCACAACTCGACCTTTTAATGCAGCTAATGATAAGGGTTTATCCGTATTTAACCAAGGGGCATTTTGCGGAAGTTCGGGCACTCTGACACGAGACATAGTTGGAAAATGGATAATAGGTAACTGGTAATGGGTAATGGGATTTGTCGATAGGATCAAAGAAAACCGGGTTTGTGGCAGTTATTGAGGGGCATAAATAATAAGCTTCAATTAACCCGGTTTTTTTTTTTGTAAGTATTTTGTCCATGAATCGGTGATATTTACCCGCAAATTGAGATTAATTTTCGGGTAAATCAGCTAAGATTTCCGCCGCGTGTAATTCGGGCTTAATTTTGCGGTAAACTTTCTCAATTTTACCATCGGCATCAATTACAAAAGTCATTCTTGTTATTCCCATATACTCTTTACCCATAAATTTTTTTAATCCGTAACAACCGTAGGATGTGGCTACCTTCGCGTCGATGTCAGATAACAAAGGAAAAGATAATTGATATTTTTGGGTGAATTTTGTGTGGGACTTGGCATCATCCGTACTCACTCCGAATACTAGAATATCACGGGACTGATATTCTGCATATTTTTGCTGAAAACCGCAAGCCTCTTTGGTGCAACCAGGGGTATTATCGCGGGGATAGAAGTACAAAATGACTCGTTTTCCCCGCAACTCCTCTAGGTTAATTATATTCCCTTGGGCATCGGGGAGGCTAAAATTAGGGGCTAAATCTCCGGGTTTGAGTGTCATGGCTGGGCTTTTTGATGAGTTTGGCAGATTTTTCTTTGAGATGGTCAACTAACTGTTATCATTAAATGATGCCAGCTTTTCGTGGATTTATGACTTAGGTATCGGAGGTGCATCTGGGTGATGCTTTCTCTTTCCACCAGATTCTCGGTGTTACCACGCGTCAGTCTGGACTTTTGTCAGTCACACAGTCTGTTAGTTGTTTCTCCTTGCTCTAGGAGTGTACAATAATCCCGACGGGTGGCCGATCGCGTATCAGCAAGGCCTAACCAAGGCTGCGAAAAGGAATGCAGCCGTTTTTGTTGTTTTTGAGGAAAGTATAAGATGGCTAAACGCCGCAATCTTAAGAAAGAAAAGGCACTTCGTAATCAAGCTTACGCACGCAAGTTTCGCAAGCGCAAAATGACGGGCTTAAATATGTTTAGAAAGCGCCGCTCTCCTGAGAAGCCTTCCGATGAAATGAGTATGGCTGAATCTTAAGCTTTTTCTATCGTGAATCGGTAATCGGTAATAAATAATGGGTAATTGTTATATTTTCTCGATTAACCATTTATAGGCGAGGAGGTGCGTGGTTGATCGTTACTTAAATGATACTTAAAATATAGGTTACATAAGTAAGTAAAAACAACGCCACGCACCTGACTCTTAATAATTATTATCTGTCGCCTTAATCACTCCCTATGCCTTATTACCTATTACCTATTAATCGTTCACTTTGACTTTTTCTAGGGCGATTTCTAGGGCTTTTCTGACTTGGTTAAATCCGGTTCCCCCATAACTATTACGCGCTGCTACTACTTGTTGAGGCTGTATCGCGTCATAAATATCGCCTTCAAAGGCTGGATGTAAAGTTTTCCATTCTTCTAAGGTTAAATCTTTGAGCAGTTTTCCCGCGGCTAGGGAGGTTTTCACGACTTTGCCGACTAAATTATAGGCTTCTCGGAAGGGTACTCCTTTGGCGGCTAAATAATCCGCGACATCTGTGGCATTAGAAAAGTCTTCGTTGACGGCATTAAGCAGTCGATCGCGATTAAATTGTAACCCTTCTCCCATTAAAATTGTCATGGCTTCAATACAAGCCTTAACAGTTTTAACGGCATCAAACAAAGCTTCTTTATCTTCCTGCAAGTCTTTATTATAAGCTAAAGGTAATCCTTTCATTAATACCAATAAAGCTTGTAAATGTCCAAAAACTCGTCCGGTTTTACCTCGGACTAATTCGGGGACATCGGGATTTTTCTTTTGAGGCATAATGCTCGATCCCGTGGCACAACTATCGGTGAGGGTGACAAAGCCAAATTCTTGAGAGGACCAGGAAATAACTTCTTCTGATAGGCGACTTAAGTGTACCATGATAATACTCACGGCGGCGAGAAATTCTATGGCAAAGTCGCGATCGCTAACCCCATCCAAACTATTAGCATAAACATCGTCAAATTGCAAGAGGGACGCGGTATAATGACGATCAATGGGAAAAGTTGTCCCGGCTAAGGCTCCACTCCCCAAGGGACAAATATTAACTCGTTTATAAACATCTCCTAACCTTTCCCAGTCACGATTAGTCATTTCAAAATAGGCTAATAAATGATGGGCTAAACTGACGGGTTGCGCTCGTTGTAAATGGGTATAACCAGGGATAAGAGTTTCGACATTTTGTGTCGCGATATCGAGTAAAACTTGTTGGAATTGTCGTAATTGTTGACGTATTTGTTTGATTTGATCTCGCAAATATAAACGAGTATCAGTCCCAACTTGATCATTACGCGATCGCGCTGTATGTAATTTTTTGCCAATATCACCTGTAATTTCGGTGAGACGTTTTTCCACAGCAAAATGGACATCTTCCGCATCAACACCCGGAGTAAATTTGCCCTCACGATATTCTTGACGAATTTGCTCTAACCCCGCGACTAATTTTTCCCCTTCTTCCGGGGAAATAATCCCCGTTTTCGCCAACATTTTGCCGTGGGCAACGGAGCCGGTAATATCATATTCTATTAATTCGATGTCGAAACTAATACTCGCGTTAAATTGCGCGATCGCGGGATGTAACGCGCTTTCAAAGCGTTGACTCCAAGTAGATTGTTTTTGTGTCGTCATTGGCAATTTTTTCGAGTGTAATGTTTTAGAGTCAGAGATGGGGAACCCTGGAGTACCCCATTCTGAGAGTCTTTCCTTAATGATGGGGAGAGAATGCACCTCAAACGGTGTATCTTGACACAAAATGAGATTTTTGCCGTTAATTTAAGGTAAAATATCGCGGATCATCCAGCCGAGAACAAACCCAATGATTGAGGCCCAAATTTGTCCAGTTTTGACAAAATTATTCCAAGCTTGTTGGGCATTTTTCCAGATATCAACATCGACTTGTTGTGCTAAAAACGTACTCTGAGAAATGCCGTCAAATAACCAATTTAAAGAACTAGGCTCGATAATATTAAGGGCAAAAGTCCCAGAAATCGGGTGAAAAATCCCATGAATAACCATGATTAATTACTCCTAATTAGAATGAGATTGAATGCGAAAAACGACTAAAGTCATATCATCCCCATTGCGGGTATCTGGGCCGATAAATTGTTGCACACGATTAAAAAGATAATCTAAAATTGATTGGACATCTTCATAATTTTGACAAGCCCATTGAAACGCGATGCTTAAATTTTCTTCATCAAAGCGATCGCCCCCTTGATTAGCCGCATCGGTAAATCCATCGGTATAATATATAATAGTATCCCCTGGATAAAGTTGTACTTTCCCCTCTTGATATTCCGAATCAATATCTAATCCGATTAACATTCCTAAGGTGTCTAAACGTGTAATAGAATTAGTGGATGCTTGCCAAAGCATGGGGGGATGATGGGCAGCATTACTATAGGAAAGAACCCGCGTTTGAGGATTATAATCAGAATAAAATAAGGTGACAAAACGATGGGAATTTTCCAAGTCTGCATACATGACTCGGTTTAAATGTTGGAGAATTTTCGCGGGGGAATGACGATTTAAAACCTCAGCTCTTAACATTCCCCTAGTCATCGTCATAATTAAACCCGCGGGGACTCCTTTTCCCATCACGTCGCCGATGACAATACTCCAATGATTATGATTATCCGAGGTTTTTTGATGTCCCTGACGAGAAATGGAATCTTCCTCATAACATTGTCCGATTTGATCATAATCCGTGGGAATAAAATCATAGTAATCTCCCCCTACTCGATCGGCCGTTTGACATCGTGCCGCGATCTCTACCCCAGGAATTTTGGGACAATTTCTTGGTAATAATCTTAATTGAATTTCCGCCCCAATTTCTAATTCTTTATCTAATCTTTCCTTTTCCTTTAATTTTAAGGATAATTCATCCGTCGCGATCGCGACCGCGGTTTGATCTGCGACTAAACGCACTAATTTTTGACGGCTCGGAGTCCAAGTATATTGAGGATCGTGGCTAAATACATATAACCGTCCCCGTTCAAGATTTTTTACTAAAATAGGAGTGCCAAATAATTGAACATCCGGGCCTAAATAGCGACTGACTTGAAAATCTAAACTCGCGATCGAACTCAGAGGAACCTCGGCTTCAGCTAAGGCCTGTAAACCATTTCCGGTAATTTCACGAGTCGCGTTTTCCAGGGCCCAACGGACATCTTGACATTGACGACCTTCCTGACAATGTAATTGATGAAATCTAATTTGACCATTGGGTTTAAATAATACTAACGCGCCTCCATCTGTATCTGTTAAACGAGTCGCGACAAGGGAAATTAACTCCAAAAATTGATTCAAATTATTGAAACTTCTCAGAGCAAATCCCAGAGAACTTAACATATCTTGAACATTATGATGTTCGCGATGTAAACGTGCCACCAGTTCCTTCAGGGCGAAAACTGGCGTAATATCTTGAGAGAGCAGACCAGAACGATCTGGGGGAGGGGTGGATCGAGACAAGGGTACAGAAGTCATGTTCCGTCGGGACTGGATGAAGAGGAGAGTGGATTCATTGTAGAGTAGAAAAAGGAATTTGAGTTTTGCTGTTTCCAGTTTTGATGTGATACCTCGGCTACTTCAGTTTTGTCACCTCAGAAACCGAGTTTCTCCAGCAATTCCTTCGCCTTGTCAGGAAAAATGCCTTGATTGGTAACTTGGGTTGAGGCCGCAAACCCAACCGACAAAAAATGACCAAGGTATTGTCATTACAAACCCATTGCATCAATAATTTTTGTGTAAGTTTGTTTCTGACACAAAAGGGCAAAAAGAAACCTGGTTTCTCTATCAGTCCTTTTTGTTTTGGACTCAAATTCCTTTTTCTCTCTCAATTGAGATTAACTGCTCAGAAGGGCTTCGACGAACTCGTAACTTGAAAAGGGACGGAGATCTTCGATGCTTTCCCCAACTCCGATAAAGCGAATGGGTAAACCTAATTGCTTTACTACTGCTAGGGCAACACCACCTTTAGCAGTTCCGTCGAGTTTTGTCAATACTACTCCGCTCAGTTTGGCGGCTTGTGCGAATACTTCGGCTTGTCTTAATCCATTTTGACCCAGGGTGGAATCTAATACCAGTAAGGATTCTACGATCGCGTCGGGGGCTTTTTTATCAATAATCCGTCGCACTTTACTGAGTTCATCCATGAGGTTTTTCTTATTTTGTAACCGTCCCGCGGTATCAATGATTAAAAGTTCACTATTTCGGGCTTGGGCCGCCGCGATCGCGTCAAAAACAACGGCCGCGGGGTCAGTATTTTTCCCTGGGTTCGCGATCACTTCCACATTGCTGCGTTGTCCCCAAACTTTTACTTGTTCCACCGCGGCGGCTCGAAAGGTATCCGCAGCCGCGATCAGGGTACGATATCCCGATTTTTGGGCAATATGGGCTAGTTTGCCAATGGTGGTGGTTTTCCCCGCGCCGTTGACTCCTACCATTAACCAAATATTTAATTGGTCTTTTTCGGGGGCAAAGGTGAGACTATAAAGGGGACTTCCTTGGGAGACTTCTTGGGTTGGTGCTTCTAAAACTTCACGCAAAATTTGTTTTAAATACGCGATCGCTTTATCGGGGGGCAGGACTTCTTCACGGAGTTTTTCTTGGAGGGAATTAATGACAAAATCGGTGGCTTGAACACCGACATCTGCCTGTAATAATAGAGTCTCAATTTCGGAGATCGCGTCTTGATTTAAAGGCCCTTGACCAACAATAGCCCTTAATCTATTAATTAAACTACGACGAGTACGTTCTAACCCTTTACGAAGTTTTTGTAACCAGGTAATTTCCTCAAAAGAAACTTGATCGGGACGACGGCCTTGACTTGCTAAAATTTCAGCGGACCAGAGAAATCCTTCATCTAAAATAAAATCAGGGATTGACTCAAAAATGTCACTATCGGAGGGAGGAGTAATGATTTCCTCTTCTTCGATAATAGCTGTTTCTTTTAATTGTTCAATACGCGCAAGTCTATCGGTTTCCGTTTGTGCCCAAAAAGGTAGGGGAGACGCGATCGTATTTTCCTCTGGAGAAACTTCTGTTGTTGTCACAGGGGTAGAAATATCTTCTCCCTTCTCCTCTAACAGAGGCAATGGAGCGGAAATTTCTACCATTTCGGGAATAACCAGTTGAGGAGTTTCCGTGACAAATTCTACCGTAGGAGTTTCCGCGAGTGTTTCCGTAATAAGGGGTTCAGACTCTTCGACAATGGCTTCTTCCGTAGGAGTTGATGTTACCGTTTCCTCCATAACCGTTTCAGAAGTTAAGGGCTCTTCTTTGTGCTTTTGTAAATTTTTGTAAGCAGCTTTCGCCCAATTTAGATAGTCTTCTGTACTATCAGAGGAAATATCCGATTCCGTGGATTTGGCAGAGGGTGTTTCAGGAGTAACAGGAGTGGGCTCTGACTCTTGGGGGGGTGTCTCTTGGGACTTATCATCAAATTGACGGCGAAACCAATTAAAAACCATAATGGGTAATGGGTAATGGGTAAAGTTAGATTTTTTCAGATATTGGCAATTCTATCTCATATTTCATTGTTTTTCCCTGGTTTCTCACTCCCCTCCCCTCGATAATAACATCATCTTCTCGGTAAGTTAAAATAAACTGTTACCCATTGAAAATACTTAAGTAGCAGAGGCTTAAGGCTTGTGCAGTACAAGCAGGATGCTTGTCCTACTTTATGTAGTGGAAATGCCTCAGAGCTTACTGTATAATGGGGGGGAGATTGAATCAGGCCTCAGAAAATAAAGATACGCGATCGGGTGCAATTATAAAAATGAGAGAAAATTATGATGACTTTAGAATTACAAGAACAGATCAAACTTTTACATTTACTTAATGAGATCAATCATCAGATCCGTAATAGTCTTGATTTAGAAGAAGTATTGACAACTGCCTGTCGTTTATTGGGTGAAACTTTCCAGTGTAATCGTGTTAGTGCCATTGTCAAAGAATCCTATGAAGAGGTAATGATTACTAGGGGGGAATATAATGATGGTGATTATCCGATTCAATTGGGGATAAAAGTACCTCTCGAAGGTAACTCTCATTTACAAATATTGATGGAAGAAGAGAAACCTTTGGCGGTGACAAATTTTCCTGTTTTTCCTGGTTTGGAAAAAGAAACTCAAACTATTATTGAACAATTAGGCATTCGTTCCATGTTGGCGATCGCGACTCGTTATCAAGGTCGAGTAAATGGCATTATTGGTTTACATCAGTGTGATCGGTATCGAGAATGGACAAAAAGTGAACAAATATTATTAGAGCAAGTCGCGGGACAATTGGCGATCGTGATTAATCAAGCCCAACTTTATGCAAAAACTTGTCAACAAGCTGAAAGAGAGCGTTTATTACGTCTGATTGCAAATCAAATTCGTAGTACCCTTGATTTAGATTTTATTTTGCAAACCGCGGTACAACAAGTGCGAAAACTATTGAACTGTGATCGAGTGGTAATTTATCAATTTAAAAAAGAATGGGAAGGAGAAATCGTTGTAGAAGATTTAGGCTTTCCTTGGCCAGAAAGTTTTAAGGGAATGGTGAAAGATGATTGTTTTCAAGGAGAATATGCGGAACGTTATTTACAAGGTCGTGTGCGCTCAATGAATGATATAAAAACTGATGTTTTTGACGAATGTCATCGCCATTTCTTAGAACTGTTAGAAGTCAAATCTAATCTCATTGTTCCTATAGTTTTTAATAGTAATAATAGTTTTTATGCCCCGGCCTCAGATTCATTAAAAATTGCAAATTCCCCAGAGAAAAGCCCCAATCATCTCTGGGGTTTATTAATTGCCCATGAATGTCATCAACATCGCTATTGGGCGAGGGAAGAAATAGATTTATTAGAACAATTAGGACAACAATTAGCTATTGCTATTTATCAAGCAGAATTATATGCAAAAGTACAAGAAACAGCTAGAGAATCTCAAAGACAAGCCGAACAATTAAGATTGACCTTAGAGGAATTAAAAAATACGCAACAACAATTAATTCAAAGTGAAAAAATGTCAAGTTTAGGACAAATGGTCGCGGGGGTAGCCCATGAGATAAATAACGCGAATAATTTTATATTAGCCAATTTACCCCATGCCAGTGAATATGTTAATACTTTGTCAAAAGCTTGTCAATATAGTTTGGAAAATTACCCAGAATTAGCCCCATTATTAGCCGAAATAGATGAGGATTTAGAACCGGAATTTTTAGAATATATTATGCAAGATTTTCCCCACTTAATCAAGTCCATGAAAGAAGGGAGCGATCGCATTCGAGTCATTGTGCAAAATTTACGAAATTTTTCCCGATTAGATGAATCGGAACGAAAAAAAGTTAACTTAAACGAAGGCATAGAAAGCACTTTGGCAATTTTACAATATCCTCAGTCTCAGATTAAAATTGAGACGAATTACGGAGAAATCCCTAATATTGTCTGTTATGCCAGTCAAATTAATCAAGTATTTTTTAATATTATTTCTAATAGCATCTATGCTTTAGAAAATAGGGATAATGAAAGGTTATTAATAATAAAAACATGGCAAAGTGCGCCGGATAAAGTGTCCATATCAATTCGTGATAATGGTTCAGGTATTCCTCCTGAAATTCAAGGGAAAATTTTCGATCCTTTTTTTACCACAAAACCCGTCGGACAAGGCACAGGATTAGGTTTATCCATTTGTTATCAAGTAATTGTGAAGGGACATAATGGGGATATTCGTTGTCTCAGTCAACCAGGTGAAGGAACCGAATTTATTATCGAATTACCTTTAGATAATTCTTAAAGTTTCTGATTAAACCGGGTTTCTTTTCTACGAACAAATAATCAGTAGGTAGGGGGGGGTTCACCAGTCTCTTTTCCAGATAACTTACGGCTGGTTAACCCGCCCCTACAATCGAATCGGGTTACAGGAATTGTCAAGTTGATCAGCCTTAAACCCTGTTTCTTTTTTACTACGAGCAACCCTCTCTAGTTGATATCCCCGAAACCCCCTTTCTTTTCCACAAAAAACAATTGTCAAGGGATAAGCCAGAAACTCGGCTTTTGTTATTTTGATTTTGATTTTCAATTGAAATTAGAAGTTTTGATAATCTTAACTGACTGATAGGATATTTTATTTCCCAGTTTTGTGAACTTATGTGAAAATATGATGAAAGGAAGATATAACCGATAATGCGAAGGGAGGTTACGAATGGTAGTCCTTGCCGAGAAAGTACAACGGAGACTGACACTGGAAACCGCGGAAATTAGCCCAGATACGACGGCTATCCGTTGTTTAGACTGGGATCGCGATCGTTTTGACATTGAATTTGGCCTCAAAAACGGTACAACCTATAATTCCTTTATCATTCGGGGGGAAAAAACGGCCCTTGTCGATACTTCTCACGCCAAATTTCGGGAACAATATCTCGATACTCTCAAAGGTTTAATCGATGTTTCTCAATTAGACTATTTAATTATCAGTCATACGGAACCCGATCATAGTGGTTTAGTGAAAGAGGTGTTAGAATTAGCACCCCAAGTCACCATTGTCGCGTCAAAAGTGGCCATTCAATTTTTAGAGAACTTGGTGCATCAAAAGTTTAATCAACTCCAAGTGAAAAATGGCGAAAAATTGGATTTGGGCAATGATCATGTCATTGAATTTGTCTCCGCGCCTAATTTACATTGGCCTGATACAATCTTTAGTTATGATCACAAAGATCAAATTCTTTTTACCTGTGATGCCTTTGGAATGCACTATTGTTCCTCCGCTACCTTTGATGAGGATTTAAGTGCCATTGAGGAAGATTACCAGTTTTATTATGAGTGTTTAATGGGACCCAATGCGCGATCGGTTTTAAGTGCCATGAAACGCATGGGAGAATTGGGTGAAATTAAGACGATCGCGACGGGACATGGCCCTTTATTACGTCATAATGTGGTCGAATTAACGGCGCGTTATCAAAATTGGAGTAAAGCCCAAACCAAAGCCGAAACTACAGTTGCAGTGTTTTACGCGTCGGACTATGGATATAGTGATCGTCTGTCTCAAGCCATTGCTTTAGGGATCACAAAAACAGGTGTCGTGGTAGAAATGATGGATCTGAAAACCGCGGAACCTCAAGAGGTACGAGAATTAGTAGAAACGGCCTCTGGTTTAGTGATTTGTACACCTCCCGTCTCCGGCTTAGGCTCGGAGAATGCAGAAACAGCAATTAGCACAATTTTAGCCGTAGCAACGAATAAAAAATCCTTTGGTGTTTCTGAGTCGGGCGGCGGCGATGATCTATCAGTTTATCCCCTCCGAAATAAGTTAAAGGAATTGGGATTAAAGGAGATATTTCCCGCGATTTTGATTAAGGAAACACCAACGGAGGCGACGTATAAACAATGTGATGAAGCGGGAACCGACTTAGGGCAATGGTTAACACGGGATAAAGCTGTAAAGCAAATGAAATCCCTTGATAGTGACTTGGATAAAGCATTAGGCCGTATCAGTGGCGGTTTATATATTATTACCACGAAAAAGGGAGATGTTAGCAGCGCGATGTTAGCTTCTTGGGTAGCTCAAGCGAGTTTTCAACCTTTAGGTTTAAGCATTGCTGTCGCCAAAGATCGGGCGATCGAATCAATGATGCACACGGGAGATACCTTTGTTTTAAATGTGCTTGAAGATGGGAATTATCAAGGATTAATGAAACATTTTCTCAAGCGATTTCCCCCTGGTGCTGATCGCTTCGAGGGAGTAAAAACCCAAGCGGCGAATAATGGTAGTCCGATTTTAAATGACGCGTTAGCCTATATGGAATGTGAAGTGGTAAGTCGGATGGAATTAAGCGATCATTATATCGTTTACGCGAGTGTTGAATCTGGCCGTGTTTCTCACCCTGATGCCCGTCCCGCGGTTCACCATCGCAAAGTCGGAAATCACTATTAATTTAATTGGTAATGGGTAATGGGTAATTGGTAATTGGTAATTGGTAATTGGTACGAATTAAGGGAGCATAATCAGAATAGTGATCCTTGAGCCTTGCTCCTTCATTCCTCATCACTCATTATCCATTACCCATTATCCATTACCCATTCCCCATTCCCCATTACCCATTACCCATTACCCATTCCCCATTACCCAACTATGACACAACCGCGTGATGTTCAATTTTTGCCGATAGCTGTTGATACCTTTATCTTGCGATCGCGCACTTGGGATAGATTAAAATTTGAAGTAGAATATTCACTGCAAAAAGGGACAACGGCCAATTCCTTTGTGATCCAAGGGGATAAAATGGCAATCCTCGATCCGCCTGGTGAATCTTTTACCCAAAATTACTTAGATAATTTGCGAAAACGTCTCGATGTTAGCAAAATTGATTATGTCATTTTAAGTCATTTTAACGCGAATCGTGCTGTTACCATTAAAGCCCTTTTAGAAATTGCACCACAATTAATTTTTGTTTGTACAAACCCAGGCGCGATCGGGTTGCGTGCAGCTTTTCCCGATGAAGTCTTAAATATTAATATCGTTAGGGGAGAAGAAACCTTAGACTTAGGAAAAGGTCACGAATTGACCTTTATCGCGACACCAACGCCCCGTTGGCCGGATCAATTATTTACCTTCGACCCCAAAACGGAAGTCTTATATACCGATAAACTGTTTGGGGCTCATTATTGTGGCGATCAAGTCTTTGATGAAGGATGGAGTTTCTATAGCGAAGATCGTCGTTTTTATTATGACTCTTTACACGCGTCCCAGGCTAAACAAGTATTATCTGCCCTCGATAAAATTGCCGATTTATCGGTGCAATTTTATGCCACCGGACATGGGCCCTTAGTCAAATATGGGCTGAAGGAATTGACTAATTTATATCGAGAATGGAGTCAACAACAAAACTCCAAAGACTTGACAGTTGCCTTGATTTATGCTTCAGCCTATGGTAATACCGCGACTTTAGCCAACGCGATCGCGAAAGGAATTACCAAAGCCGGAGTCGCGGTAGAAATGATAAATTGTGAGTTTGTCGAACCTTCTGAAATTCAAGAAGCCGTCGAAAAATGTGCCGGATTTATTATTGGAACTCCCACCCTCGCGGGACACGCACCTACCCAAGTTCAAACCGCGTTAGGAGTAGTTTTATCCACTGCGGCAAAGAATAAACTCGCGGGAGTTTTTGGCTCCTATGGATGGAGTGGGGAAGCCGTTGATATTGTGCAAGAAAAATTAAAAGATGCTGGTTTTCGCTTAGGATTTGACTCAATTCGGGTTAAATTTACCCCCACTGATCTTACATTACAACAGTGCAAAGAAGCGGGAATTGATTTCGCTCAAGCATTAATTAAATCGCAAAAATTAAGGGCCCCTCGTCCTTCTGTGGGAGTACAGGGTGATCGCACCGAGCAAGCCGTAGGGCGATTAGTTGGTTCCCTATCTGTAGTATCAGCAAAACGGGGAAATGTCACCAGTGCGATGTTAGCATCTTGGATATCTCAAGCCACCTTTAATCCTCCGGGTTTAACAATAGCAGTCGCCAAGGATCGCGCCTTAGAATCATTAATGCACAATGGGGATAAATTCGTATTAAATATTTTGGCAGAAGGGCGACAATTACGCCGTCATTTCCTCAAGAATTTTGCCCCTGGAGAGGATCGTTTTGCGGGGTTAAATACCCAGGAAGCGAATAATGGTTGTCCGGTGCTTTCTGATGCCTTAGCTTATTTAGAATGTGTGGTGGCAAACCGCATGGAATGTGGCGATCATTGGGTAGTTTATGCCACGGTAGAAAATGGTCATTTGTTATCCGATGGTGTCACAGCAGTTCATTATCGTAATTCGGGTAGTCATTATTAATAGCTAATCGTGATCAAAGCGGGTTTCTCTGGGAAGAAACCCGCTTTTTTTATAGTGGAACATAGGCAATGGGATCTCGATATTCATCTTCAAAAGCCGCGATCGTAATGATAATTAAATCCTCCATCAGTTGACCTATACTAGCATGAGGACGTAACACTAAAATCCCTGGCACATGGGGTTCCTCAGCCAATTTTTCCGCTAAATGAACAGCCATAGAAGTCCGGTTATTAGTAACAAGAATAAATCCATAAAGGCACAGAGGGCACAGAGGAAGAGACTTTTAATTATTATCAGAGGAGCGCGATCGCGTCTTTCCCTGTCCTCTTTATTTTCTATAATACTAAATCCCTTAATTTTTTTCAATCACCGCAGATTCTAATAATTTAATAGTACCTTCATGGGCATTAATTTCTACTTCTATCCCTAAAGGTAAGGTAAAGATATCGGAAATATGCCCGATCGCGCTTCCATACCACGCGGGAATCTTTAAAGGTTGAATATGATCAGTTAAGACTTGTGATAAAGTCAGAGACTCTTCGGGTTTTTCCGGTTTACAGTTAGTACATTGTCCGAAAATAAACCCCGAAATTTGCTCCAAAATTCCAGCTAACCTTAATTGTGTTAACATTCGATCCACTCGATAAATATCTTCTCCCACTTCTTCAACAAATAATATCTTATTTTGCCAAAAAGGAAGATAAACCGAACCGATCATCGCGGTTAAAACCGATAAATTCCCCCCAATTAATTCACCTTTAACTTTACCCGGAGTAATGATTTCTACTTTGAGATGAGGGGGATTAGCTAAAACCGGTATTTTATCATTGACGACAATTTGCTGAAAAGAATTAATGGTAAATCCAGTCCAATTTGATATGCCAACAGGACCATGAAAGGTGACAATTTGACTTTTCGTATAAATTGCGATTAACAGAGATGTAATATCACTAAATCCCATGATAATTTTAGGATGATTACGAATGAGTGTATAATCTATTAAGGGTAAAATGCGATTACATCCCCATCCCCCTTGGACGGCTAAAATAGCATTTACCGAAGGATCAGCAAACATAAGATTAACATCAGCAGCGCGATCGTGATCTTTTCCCCCTAAATAACCATAACGATCAAAAATATGTTGACCTAATTTTACCCTAAATCCCAATTGAGATAAAACCGGTAAAATCGGCGCGATTTCCTGGGGATAACTAAAACCCGCGGGGTTAATTAATCCGATGGTATCCCCGATTTTTAATCTCGGTGGTTTAATTAAAGATGGCTCCGATATCTCAGATAGACTAATGTTGTTGTGGATGGGCAAAGAAGACGCGATCGCCTTCGGCTGAAGCGTAGCTATCGTGCTTAAGCCAAACATTGTTAATAAACGCCGTCGAGATAATAACATAAATCATCATTAATAGAAAAAAATTACCCGTCGAGACAATTTCGGGATGATTGCCCCAAATAACCCAGCCCTATCAATATGTGAGATGTGGGAAATGGTTAAATATTAATTGTTAACCTTATTCCTCATTCCTCCCTATTGACTAACTGACATTGTGGCATTGTTTCCCGATAATTTGCTCAGATTCTCTCAAAAACGCCTCTATCTTCTCTTCCTCTGTGCCCTAATCGGCCTCTGTGGTTCATTTCTCCAAAGTCCTGTTATACTAAAGATAAATTTATCCCTAAATACCAAGATGAAAACAAGTTCTACCGCCTTATCTAAACCCAGTTGGAGTAAAGCAATACTCACACCTGCACAGGAATTTCCCCTCACCCCCCTTCCCATTATTCAAGGTAAAATTCCCCCTGGTTTACGGGGTACTCTTTATCGCAATGGCCCCGGAAAATTAGAGAGAAATGGTGTCCGTGTTGGCCATTGGTTTGATGGTGATGGTGCTATTCTTGGCGTTCATTTTCCCCCCAATGCCCCAGTTACCGCGACTTATCGTTACGTTCAAACCGCGGGATATCAAGAAGAAGAAGCCGCAAATGAATACCTTTATGGTAACTATGGAATGACACCAAAAGGTCCTTTTTGGAAACGGGGTAAAAGACAAGTGAAAAATGCCGCGAATACCTCCGTTTTAGCCCTTCCTGATAAAGTTTTAGCACTCTGGGAAGGTGGTTGGCCCTACTCGTTGGATTTAGAAACTTTAGAAACTAAAGGTGTCGATGATTTAAAGGGACTTAAAAAAGGTTTTTCCTATTCTGCCCATTATAAAAGAGAGCCTCGCACGGGGTTTATTTATAATTTTGGTATCACTGTTGGGGGTTCCACTCAATTGAATCTTTATAAAAGTGATGCTACGGGGAATATTTTGCAAACTTCTACTATGTCTTTAGATTATTTTCCTGCCTTGCATGATTTTGTTTTAGCCGGAAAATATTTAGTGTTTTTGATTCCACCCGTTCGCATTAATATTTTCCCAATTTTATTTGGGTTAAAACCTTACTGTGATTCGATGCAATGGAAACCAGCATTAGGTACGAAAATTCTCATTTTTGATTGTGAAAATTTATCCTTGGTTAGTCAAGGTGAGACTGAGCCTTGGTATCAATGGCATTTTGCTAATGGATATGTGGATGAAGAGGGATTTATTATTGTTGATTTTGCCCGATATGATGATTTTAGCACGAATGAACGTTTGCGAGAAGTGGCTATGGGGGAAACTCATACAATGGCGGAAAGTACCCTCTGGCGTGTTTCTATTGAACCCCAAACGGCTCTCGTAAAAAGGAATGAACAGTTGTTAGATCGCTCCTGTGAATTTCCTATTGTTTCTCCCTTTGATGTGGGGCAAAAACATCGTTATGTTTATCTTTCTTTACATGGTAAAAATGTTGATCCTTGTCGAGAATTATATAACGCGATCGCGTGTTTTGATACGGAAACTCATAGGCTCATAGAAAGAGACTTTGGCGAAAATTGTTATCCAATGGAACCGATTTTTGTACCCGATACCTTAGATCCCAAACAAGGATGGCTCTTAACTGTCGTTTATGATGGTAATACTGATAAAAGTTCCCTCTGGGTGTTGGATGCACAAGAATGCGATCGCGCTCCCTTATGTATATTAGAATTACCTCATGTTGTGCCAATGGGATTTCACGGGACTTGGAAACCGGCATCCTAATCAGAAAAAAGATTTTTGGATGGGATGGTTAAGTTTAAGCTAAAATTTGAACAGCACTCAATCTCACATCTTTCTGACGGGAAACCATGAGACATTTACCCATTATTTTAAGCCCAATTCCGACTCGTTATCATTGTCCACAATGTAATGGAAAGGGAGAAATTAATCAGGAAATTTGTCCTCTGTGCTCAGGGGCAAAATGGGTTGATATTTCTACCGCGACGAATTGGGTTTTAGATATGATGGAGTCCCAAGTCTGCGATACTTCTCAAATTAATGAGTTACGAGAAACTACTCCTGATCCCTTAACTTTAGGGTTGTTTTTAGAACTTTTGAGGATGGTTAATAAAGAAAGCTCCGATTAAGGTTGCAGTAATATTAATCCTAGGGGAATTGACAAGGATATGAAATTAGTAATAGGGTGCATTAATGCACCCTACTCATTAGCTTGTTAGCTCAGTATGATTATTTTCGTGCAATGGTACAAATTAGAGCAGGGAAGTCTTAACTGTGATGAAAGTGGGTTATGATTGGTTGATCAATTGTCAATCTCATCAACCTGAAAGACTCGGTATGATGGAGGCTCATCTTATGTCAAAAACATTACCAAAATTAAAGGGATCTCAACTTCCACGTCTGGGGATTACTTTGGGTGATCCCGCGGGGATTGGTCCCGAAGTTATTCTCAAAGCTTTAAACGATCGCGCTTTTTCCGAGTATTGTCATGTCACGGTGATCGGAAATCGTCAAATTTTATCAGATATCTATCAACGGTTAGAGCATCAAGGAGAGATGATTAACCCTTCGGAATTAAATGTCTTAGAAGTGGAAGATAAGGGATTAATTAATCAAATTACTATTGGTGAGGGAAATGTGGCTAGTGGAGCCCTCAGTTTTGCTTATCTGGAAAACGCGATCACCCATACTTTAGCCGGAGACTTTGACGCGATCGTAACAGGGCCGATCGCGAAAACTTATTGGAAAGCCGCGGGGTATAATTATCCGGGGCAAACGGAATTATTAGCCGAAAAAGCAGGGATTAAGCGTTATGGGATGTTATTTGTCGCGAAATCTCCCCATAGTAATTGGTTATTGCGGTGTTTATTAGCAACAACCCATATTCCCTTACGTCAAGTCCCCGATGCCCTCACCCCAGAATTATTAACCAATAAACTTAATTTGTTAGTGGAATGTTTACAACAAAACTTCGCGATCGAACATCCCCGAATCGCGATCGCGGGATTAAATCCCCATAGCGGCGAAAATGGACAAATAGGAAGGGAAGAAAAAGACTGGTTAATTGATTGGATTAATCAAGAAAGAAAAAGACTTTATCCCATAGAATTAGATGGCCCAATTCCTCCTGATACGATGTGGGTAAAACCTGGTCAAGCATGGTATGGTTTAGGAAATAATGCCCATGATGGATACTTAGCATTATATCATGATCAAGGGTTGATTCCTGTAAAATTAATGGCCTTTGATAAAGCCGTAAATACCACTATAGGATTACCCTTTATTCGCACATCACCGGATCATGGAACCGCGTTTGATATTGCTGGAAAAGGAGTAGCCGATTCCAGAAGTATGAAAGCCGCGTTAGAGTTAGGTGCTGAATTAGCAAAAGTTCGTGTTAATGGATAAATCTATGTCAAATGTTAGCGAGGAATAAATTAATGAAACACAAAGGCACAAAAGCACAAAGGCACAAAGATTAAGAAGCAATAAAATTAGGGTTTTAAAGCATGAATACGGTTTTTAGATGTCAGAGAAACCTGGTTTCTTTCATTCATCATACAGAGAAAAAGGATCAGGCTCCTCATCATAATTATAGACTTCTTGTTGCTGATTATATCCCGCTCGTTTTATTAACCAGCAAACAGCATCATAAGTCTGATCAAATTCATTCCAAAAACTATAATATCTTGCTTGAATTATGCCAGAATTTTCGCTTAATGTGCCGATAGGGACTATTTTATTACGCGCATTTTTATAGAAAACGTCATAGACACGATCGCGCTCAAAGCCATCACTATGTAATTCGACTTGACAGCGAGGGGGTAAATCCTTGAGATCAATAGGAGACTTTTTGATCATAATATCAAGGGGTTCCCCCGTGAAAGCCGACCAAAATTTTTGATGTTTACAACTGATAAGATTCCCCGATGGAGTCGTTTTACCCCAGTCGCGACAAGTGCATTCACTCCCAGAGACTTGATATATCTCTCCCCGTCGCACACTCAGGGCTTGGGTGCAGTCTAAATTCCAAATATAGGTTTCCTTCTTACTTAAAAACCGACACCCCCTGCGCCCGTCAGTGTCAATATATTTCATATAGGGTTGAAGCCTTTTCGTGCGCCCAAACCCCGTAATGGCCTTAATTCCTCTCCAAATTGAAGAAGATACTTGACTTTTTTTCTCAATCATGTTAATAAAGATAATTGGTAGTACAATATGTATATTTTTGATTCAAGCGGTTCGTATCTCGTCCTCTAAGATAGGTACTTACCGCTTTTTGCTTTTCTAGGTTATGATACTCTTACAATCAATCGTTGTCAAGAGGGTAATCGAAAATTTCGGGGAACATTTCGGGATCAAACCAGTCCAGAATTTTCGCGATCGTATGACTTTTGTTTCCGTCACAATGAGCGATCGCGATCGCTTGTAACTTGCGACTAATAGCAGGAGAAAGAGATATAGAATGTTTCTGATTAGTTTCGGCTTGGCGGGGGCGCCCCGAACCCGGGCGGGGGCCTCCGCGTCTTCGTTTTTCTTCCATAAGATTAAAATAGCTCCAAAACCGCTTTGATTTTAGTATTATAAAACAGAATCTCAATCCGGTTTGATATATAGCCTTTCGACTCAAGATGAAGTATGCCAAAACCCATATCCCAGAAGTGTTATAATATTAATTATTACCACCAAGGCATTAAGACACTAAGAAATGTGATATTACACTTAGGCTGGGAGAATTAATGGGGTAAACGTTGGATTTCTTCGAGAGTCAAATTGGTAATCTGACTAATAGTGAGAATATCAAGTTTTCCGAGAAGTTTTTGTGCGATGTCAAGGGATTTCATTTTCATCCCATGCTCGATTCCTTTGAGCATAGCATTTCGCTTATCTTCGAGTAACATTTGGCGTTTTTCTAATTCTTCTACATCGTCAAAGCTGAGGTAGGCTTCATTGGCAATTTCAAACGCGTGCTGAATTTCTACAATATCTGCTATTTTTTCGGGCACGGTTTCTAAAATTGAGGCATTTTTGAGAAAATAGAGCCATTTCTCTGTAGGCGTTTCTAACTCATCAACACTTTTGTTAAATTTGGGTAATTCCACAAAAATGATTTCAATTTCAGGATCAGGGAAAGGGATAGAATGCTCTTTTTCTTTATAAATGAAGTGAGAAATAATATGGGGGTGATTATCAAAGATGACAAAATCGCTAATCGTTAAAAAGATAAGGGGTTTTAATTTGGAGTAACCTTCCCCCCGTGATAATTGAGAAGAATATTCTTTGGCGGCGTTATAAATAATCCTTTTGTCAAAGGATGATACGTTTAAAACTTGTTTTTTAATGATGAAGATTTTACCGTCTATGCTTTTCGCTTTGACATCAATATAAGCTTCTTTGGAATCGGTTTGTTTAGAGGGAAAGTACGGATTAATGATGTCGAGTATTTGGATAGTGGGATTACCACTATACACTAGAGCATTGAGAAGGCTTTTGAGGATGTCTGGGCTTTCGGAGGAACCAAAAATTTGCTTGAATGCGAAGTCGCTTTGTGGATTGATAAATTTCATGGTTTTTACGCGCAATTCTTCAAATAGTTTTTGTTTGACATCTATTTTATTCACTCTACATCATTATTAACCCTTCAGGCTAATTTCTCTCAAACATCTCCAAACGTTTGCACGAGAGGGATTTCAGCACCAGGAATAATCTTTATGAAGTGGGGACTTTCCCACAATAGCACTGTGAGTTTGTCATTTTTGTGCTTTTTTTGCTTGAGTTTGAGCTCATTGAGGGCAAACCTCTCTCAAGTCTTGATATAGATCGATTTCAGCACTAGGGCTGATCCTTTGATGTGGGGAAGTCTCGACAATATCCGTCTCAAGGTAGATGTCAGAATATCCTGTTGTGTGATACATTAAAAGTTTTTGTGTAAATTCACTCAATTTGCTCGTGATGAAAAAGTGGGGTTACGCGTCCCCCGCCCCCGAAATTTGGGGGAAGAGTTGTAGAAATCACCCCATCTCACCATTTTTTAGCGGAATTTGTGGAGAAAAATTGGCAAAAAATACTCAGTCATTCAAACTCAATTTATTGATATTTTTCTAATTATAGAAAACCCAATATTCTCCAGCTTTTTTTTAATTATAGAAACCCGTTTATTGCTCTTGACTTCTTCCTTCTTCCCTCTTCCTTCTTCCCTCTTCCTTCTTCCTTCTTCCCTCTTCCTTCTTCCTTCT
>JBBITB010000062.1:0-36390 GCA_037440985.1 Microcoleaceae cyanobacterium bin_387 | reverse complement strand
ATCGGGACATCCTATATATATCAATGATTTTCCTTTAAGTTGACACCAATGGGCAGTGCCGTTTCCCTACTTTTTTCGACACTCCGCTTCGCGCAACGGCTCAAGCGCCGCGATCGCGTCTTTGATTTATTTTTCCTGATAGGGTTCGAGATGACTTGTTCGATCGCGATCAGCACTTCACGAGCAGGGCGCGCTCTGGAGAACGATCGCGCTTTTTTTATTGAACCACAAAGGGCACAGAGAGCACAGAGGAAGAGGAAGAGCAAAAGGAAGAAGTGCGGCTGAAATTAGCCCTTGGGAGTGGCTGTATCGCGATCGCTTAATCCTTTGAGTGTCCTATTTTATTTAATCACATCATGTAGGAAAAATTGTTATCGTTTTTTTAACATTAAACACTTCTGCCTTCTTCCCTTAGAGGGAAGGGATTTTGGTGATTAAGTTTTAGAATTTATCATGGATAATCAAACCTCTCTGCCCTCCTCTTCCTTCTCCCTTATCTAAATTCCAAAAAGAGTTTGAATTTGTTTGCGGATTTTGAGAAAAGGAGTTTGTTCTTGAGGTAAATTATCAAATAAACCTAAATCTTTTAAGGCTTGTTGACGTTCCGATAAACGTTTCGCAATTTGATCCGCTAAATCAGGATATTCCATTAAAAGCTTCTTTAAATCCGATCTCTCTACCACAAATAAAACACAATTTTCAATAGTTCTCACTGTCGCGGTGCGAGGAGTCCCTAATAATAAAGACATTTCTCCAAAAAATTCACCATCATGTAACGTCGCGATATATTGATTGGTTTTCTGAGAAATTACTTCCACATTCCCAGAGAGAATTATATAGAAAGAATCCCCCGGATCATTTTCTTGACAAATAATTTGACCCGATGGAAATAATTGTCGATAACCATATTCAATTAATTGTCTTAATTCTAAGTCTGTGCAATGTTCAAAAAATGTGATCCTTCTTAATAAATCCCGTAATGTCCAATTATTCGGTGATTTCTGAGTCGGATTTTCTTTTCCGTTAATTTGTGATATGATTTCTGAAGGATCGGGGGGATTGGGATAAGATTTACTATCATTAATATCTGTGAGATTACTGGATTTTCTGAAATTAAAAATACCCTTTAAATCCTGGGGATTTCTTAACCATAAAGAACGCTGAGGTAAGGGAATTTCGATACCCCTTTGCCGAAATTTATCCTCAATCTTAAAATTCAAATCACTTTTGATTTCATCGAGTTCTTGAGGGCGATCAATCCAAACTAATAATTCAAAACTAAAAGCCCCCTCTCCAAACCCTTGAAAACAGACTTTCGGAGAAGGTTTTGATAAGACTCCCACTTCTTTACGGGCTGTTTCTCTTGCTGCTTCTAATAAGGCTTCTGTTACTAATACGGGATCGCTTCCATAGGCAACATTAATCGGGATTCTTAAACAACTTTTGATATCTTTATAAGTCCAATTTATAATATTATTTTCCATTAAGTTACTATTAGGAATAATTACAAATTGATCGTCAATTGTTTTTACAATAGTTGAACGAATCGAAATATTTTCAACAGTTCCTAATAATTGATCTAATTGGATAAAATCGCCCACGCGGATTTGTTGCTCAAAAAGTAACGCTAATCCACTAATGAAATTACTCGCGAGATCCTGTAGTCCAAAACCAATACCAATTCCTAAAACCCCTGCTAAAACAGTAATAGAGGTTAAATCTATTCCTGAACTTTGCAGGATAATTAAAGATCCAACCGCCCCTAAAATATAGCTGAGAATTGCCCCGATCGCTTCTTGTGAACCGCGAGTTAAGCCCATCGGCACTAATAAAGCTCGTTTTACTAATCCACTAATCCCACGGGCTAGAATAAAAACAGCAACACAGAAAAGAAGTAATTGGATAATTTGCCATAGGGAAAGAACTTTTGAGCCAATATAAAATAGGGGAGTAGTAAATAACTTTAATAGGGCTTGCCACAATTCTTCTATATTAAAAACGAGCCAATTCATAATTTTGTAAATTCCACGAAAAAGTGGGTTAAGTCCTATTTCAGTCTCTCATATCCTGTGACTTAGGACAATAGGGAGTAATGGGAAGAGATTGAAAGATATCTCATTTTTTTTTGAGATTTCCAGCCCTGAAAGAGGACAGGATTCTTGGTTTTGTTATCCACCGTAACTGTTAAAATGTTACGGTGGGGGAATATTAATAAGGTTTTTTGCCTTGGAAATTACCCGGAGGGTTGTATTGACAAACGAGATAATTATTACCGCCTCCTTGAGTTAGGGCACAACCGACTTCTGTGGTATTTTTCCAAACAATTTGGGTATAATGACCAACATCAGCCCAATTACCTGTTTTAGACACATTGGGAAACGCTTTATTAGGAATAAAGTTTTTCTTTTCACTTCCCCAACCATCTACCATTTGGGTAAAGGAAAATGCTCCCGCCGTTCCCATCCAAAGATTTTCGCCATAACCCGATCGCGCTTGGGAGGTGCTGTGTTGCATTTTACCCATTTGTGCCAATTTATTTGCCCATGTTTGAGCACTGCTGGCGATTTTATTAGACCATTTTAGGGGAGGAATACCTACTTGTGTTCTGTATTTGTTGTGCGCGGCTAAAATATCAGGAATCATTTTGCCTGGGTTATTAAGCGCGATCGGGCTCCGAGCCCTGGGTAGCGATCGCGTGTTGACATCTGATAAATTAAGAGGATGAGTCCCTAAGTAAGAAATTGTCTGGTTATCGGTTTTCTGTGACGAGGCTGGTTTGTGAGAAAAATAGAGACAACCAGCAAAGGTGAGAGTCGCGACGATCATGCCAAGTAACTTGTTCATTTTTTGATCGATAGGAAATATTTTTTCTTGTTTAATTAACTGATGGAAATTTGAGTCAATATATTATAGCATCTCAGTCGGAAATTTTAGATAACTTCTCAGATCCACTGATTGATTAAGCAGTTAGGTATTTTTCATTGCAGTAGCACAGGCTTGGAGCCTGTGACAAGCCGGATGCTTGTCGTACTTTATAGGGTTTAAATGGGATTAGGCAGATCCGTCAGGAGTATCTGATGGGGTGGCACAATACCTGTAAAAGAGCTTTCCTGATTAAAGTCAGTCCCTCTGTATGTAGAAATAGCAACCTTTTCTATCCCTTATAGGGAGTCACTTTTATGCGAATTTCAACTGTGGCTCTTTTGACTCTCGCGACTCTGGGGGTTCAAAGTTCTAACGATCACACAAATGCAGCACCCAATTCTACAAAATCTAGTATTCCTGAAACAAATGAGGGGACTAACAAAAAAGATACTGTAACCATGAATTTATCCCCCGTGATTGAGAGCATTAGTAACCCCAATTTTTTCGGCAGTAAACCCTTTGCACCTCAAGAAAGTCTCCCATTTTTACAAGATAGTTTTAGGGTGGAAATTAGGGAAAGGGGAAATGAACCAAAATCCCCGGATTTATTAGTGCTGAGAAATAATACAACAGACACAGAATATAGCAATAATATTCTTTCCCTCTTGGGTGCTTTATTGTTGATTGCAACCATTTTTCCTGCGGTGACAGTTAGCTTTTTTTGGTTAGTTCGACGCTTAGTAGTAAAGGAAATTGTAGCGGAAGTTGATAAACGTCTCAAGGAGTTCGATGTTTTAGACTCGGAACTTAAAAACGCCAGAACAATTTCTCATAATTTCAAAGATAAGTTAGACGAACAAATTCACATTGCCAAACAAGCCATTGATTTTCTTAATCGAGAGGCGGAAATTTCTAAGGCTTCTATTCAACAAATTGAAACCTTAAAATCCCAATTTATTGCCCAACTTAATTCCCTAATTTCGGAGGTAAATCAAGCTAAATATGAGGTGTTGCAAGAAGTCTCTCAAGTTAAGACTTCTCTTTTGAAAGAAATGGAAGTAAAAGAAGAAATTAACGAGATGAAACTTTACCCGGTAACTTCGGCAAAAATTTTGGCTTTTCCCAAAGCACCGGAGCCTTTGATTGCTGATGATTATTTTAAACAAGGGGAAGCTCTTTATTTACAGGGTTTTTATGAAGATGCTCTCACTTCGATTGAGCGCGCTCTGGAAATTAATCCGAATTTAGATGAGGCTTGGTATTATAAGGGTAATGCTTTGGTGAAATTACAACGGTATGATGACGCGATTGAGGCTTACGATCAAAGTATTACTTTGAAAGCTGATAGACATGAAGTTTGGTATCAACGGGGGAATGCTTTTGTCAGATTAAAGCAATATCAAGACGCGTTAAATTCTTACGATCAGGCGATCGCGGTTCAACCTGATGATTATAATTGTTGGCATAATCGGGCTGTGATGTTATGGAAATTACGACGCGATGATGACGCGTTAAATTCTTACGATCAGGCGATCATGTTGAAACCTGATGATTATGAATTATGGCATAATCGTGGTGTTTTACTGGGGAAATTAAAGCGTTATCAAGAGGCAGTAGAGTCTTATCAAAACGCGATTAAAATTAACCCTAACAAATATGAAGCTTGGTATAATCTCGGTAATATGTTTTGGAAACTTCAACGAGATGATGACGCGATTCAAGCCTATGATCAGACGTTAACGATTAAACCGGATAAATATGAAGCTTGGTATAATCGAGGGGCTATTTTCGCTAAATTACAAAAATATCAGGCGGCTCTTTCTTCTTATAATCAAGCGATTTCCTTTAAATCTAATGATTATGAAATATGGCATAATCGAGGTGTCACATTAGGAAAGTTACAACGCGATAAAGATGCTTTAAATTCTTATAATCAAGCCTTAAAATTAAACCCAAGTTGTTATGAATCTTGGTTTGGCAAAGGGGAAACTCTGGCTAAGTTAGAGCGTTATGAAGAAGCTGTTTTCGCCTATGAGCAAGCTATTATGCTGAAACCTGATTCTTATCATGCTTGGCGGCGTAGGGGTATGGCTCTTTCGGAATTAAAACGCTATGAAGATGCGATTTCCTCTTACGATCAGGCGATTGCTATTAAACCAGAGCGTCGAGAAACATTACGCGATCGGGGTATATTATTATCGGAATTAAAGTTAGATACTAATACGATTAATAATGATACAACTCTCTCTGCGGACTCTTTAGAATCTTTAGAAGATATTACGGAAAAATCGGAAAACTTGACTGAGAATTTAATCGGAGAAAATACTCAGGAAATGAAACCAGAAGAAAAGAATGGTAAACAGCCTCCTGAAACGGCACAAAACTTGGTTTCTTGTTAAGTGTTTCCAGAAAAAGGTTGCGAATTTTAGACACTTAAATAACAAAGAATCGGGTTTCTAACGGTAAAGAAACCCGTTTTTTTCCTAATTTTAGACTGAAATACTCACCCAAGAAACAGAGTTTAGGTGGGAAATTAAGGCGATTTTTTCTCTTGAGGAGAAGGAGTAGATGAACTACTAGAATTAGATGAGGATGTTGGGGAAATTGAAGGACGATTAGGAATAGTTTTATTAAACCGCACTAACATATCATAACGGGTTGTCCGATCGCTGGTTACGGCAGTTGTTACTCCGATGGATTGAATCGCATCTACCCAGACTTTTTGGGGTTCTGGTAATTCGGGTAATGACAATGTTTTGGGATTGAAAATATTATTGACATCTATAAAAAAGTGACCATTATTTTCCTTAATTTCTGGCACGGTTTTTTGAAAAAGTGCTCCCGTTAGTAAGGCACTTTGGGGTTGAGGAATAATTGACTCAACAATGGGAGCACCTAAACTAATAAACCCAATATTATTATTTAACCATCCCCTTGTGACATTAATACTACCAAATTGAGCAGTCCATTGAATTACAGAAACTCCTTTAATTTGTTTGGATTCCACCTTAAATTGTTTGGTTTTCATGGACTCATCTAATTGTTTTAAGGTTTTTTCTGCCTTATCACGATCGTTGGTTTGTAGCAGAAAAAGTAAGCCAGATCCAAAGGGAGTTTTCGCACTCGGTTCCGCAGGAATCACCCCCAGAGCAAATTCTCCTCCCATCCAAGGAATAAAATCTTTATCCCAATCCATTCCTGTCGAATTTTTAATATTTAACCGTAATTCTTCTGGTTTAATGGGTGCTAAAGGATTGGTATTTGCGCCCTCTGTATAACTTTGCCATAACCTTTGAAAATTGCCGCCTGACATCATCATTATGGTATTATTTGGCAAAAGAGTTGTCATTATCTTGGCATCATTTTCCACAGCCAGTTTTTTCTCACTATCGGGCTTATACCAAGAAATAGATTTAAACGCGATACCATCATATTCCAGATTCACATTAGTTACTAATCCTTGAATTTGTTGTAATTTGTCTAAATTTTGTTCTGTCAGAGGACGGGCTGAATTATTAGAAGTAAAGACTGTTGCCAGGGGAATGTTAACATAAATTTTTGCGAAACTACCCGGATTTTTAATCTGTTTTAATGCTTCTAAATACCCTGGAGTTTTTAAGATGGAATTACCGCCTTTATAGGTATCGATCGCGTTTTCGGTGGCTTTGGGATTATTAGTAACTAATAAATATTCGGTTCCCAGTACCGCGACGGAATAATTTTGATTAGGAACTCCTTGGGTTTCTGTAATAGAAATTCCTTTGTAATTCCGCTCTACCATTTTCCCTTGGGTAAGGGGGCGTGATTGTCCTAAAATTTCCTTAGCTTTTAAGGGGTTCGCGATGGGTAATACCATCACGACTGATTGTTGCCCAGGTGGGGAAGATGGGGTATTTGTGGGGGTGGCATTGGGGAGAAACGCGATCGTTGTTTCAGTGCCGATCCAAGGTTGAATATCTTGTTGATAACCGTAACCATTGACGGTTAAAACCCGATCGCGCACGTCTGAGATAAAGCGATCAAAAGCTTTTTGAGATTCAGGAGTACCAAATTTTCGTAATTGTTCCCATTGTGCCGTGTTAGTGGTAACAGAAATTGTCATTAACGCGTCTTGGGGGATAACATTCGCACCCTGGGGGCCTTCACTAACAGGGCGTTTCGATAAAAGCGCGATATAAATACCAATACCACCTGCAATTAATAGGATACCCGCCCCAAGGGAAAGCAAAAGAGAGCTTTTTTGAGTGAGAAGTTGGGAAATTTTATCTTTTTTGAGCATTTTCTTTTTCAGTTAGGGAGTCTGTTATATATTAGTACCATTTATTTAGAGAGGATGATACAGGGTGTCTCTTTGTTGATAGGGACGAGCTAAAGACGCGATCGCATTTTGTAAATCTGCCACGGTTTGACAAGTGCCTCCTTGAGCTCCCGCCATTGTCGTAATATGTTCTTCCATTAAGGTCCCCCCGATATCATTACATCCACAATTTAAGGCTTTTTTCGCTCCCTCTAACCCTAATTTTACCCAACTGGGTTGATGATTTTTGATCCAATTTCCTAAATAAATTCTTGAGACCGCGGTTAATAATAAAGTATCTTCTAAAATCGGTTGATCTCTGCCGACACGATGACGTAAGGGCCCGGGTGCATCTTGTCCGACAAAGGGTAATAAAATAAATTCTGTTATCCTTGCCGGATAGTTATTTTTGATAGCTTTTTCTTGGAGCAATCGTAGCTTTTCTAAATGTTGAATTTGCTGTTGTGGTGTCTCAATATGACCACATAACATCGTACTTGTCATCGGCACTCCCAATTGTAGAGCCGTTTCCACAATTTCTAACCAAATTTCACTATTAATTTTTTCAGGACAAATTACCCGTCTGACGGTATCATCGAGAACTTCCGCGGCAGTTCCCGGCATAGAATTAACACCCCCATCTCGTAACGCGATCATAACATCCCGAAAAGTTAAGTCATCTTCTCTCGCGATAAATTGCACTTCTTGGGGAGAAAACGCGTGTAAATGTAAATGAGGAAATTCCTCTTTAATCGTAGCAATTAATCGGAGATAATAAGGAAGAGATTTACCTTGATGTTTGGCTTGAGGATTTAATCCCCCTTGCATACAAATTTCCGTGGCTCCTTGGTTAACCGCGTCCTTCGTTTTTTCCAAAATTTGGGCAGTATCTAACCAGAAAGAATCTTGCTCGCCTTCATCGCGACGAAAGGCACAAAAACTACAATGTTGTTCGCAAATATTGGTAAAATTAATATTACGATTGATGACATACGTCACCCTAGAGCCTACTTGACGACGACGCAATTCATCCGCGGTGGCTTTAATCGTCGCGATCGTCTTCACATCTTTTTGTTGTAACAGAAATACCGCGTCATCCGTTGAAATATCCTTACCTTCGAGAGCCTGATTGAGTATCATCTCCACTGTTTTATCCAAAGGATCAGTGCCTAAATTTTCTGTTTCTAACATGAGCATCTATTCCTTAATTATGTCGGGGGAGCAAGAGAGAAGTGTTATAATCATTTCCTGTTCATTGTCAGCGCGATCGAGGTTCCAGTTTCCACAGAAATATTATCGGCTCTTCAGGGGACTGGTAGACTAACTTTAATTTAAAATTAGGATTATTTTCCCAATAATTTGTTAATGTTCGTGAAGGGTTATATAAAAAGATATCACCGAATTCATTTTGAGAAATTTGAGGAATATTGGGCGAGACAACCACCAGATATTTAATTTGAGGAGCTAATTGATAGCTCAGACAAAATAAATTGCCAATTTGGTAGGTTAAAAAATTAGGAGAAAAGTCGTCAATATCAGTAATAACTAAAGTTGACTTGCTAGATTTTATGAGAGGTGCGATTTCAAGAGTAGGAGATGAAATGGACTTATTCCACCAGGTCGAATTTTGAGTCATTATGACATTGGAGATCACACCCAAGGCTAGGATTACAATGAATATTCCTTGCCCTAGTTTTTTTCTTGGTATTTCTGTTATTTTGGTAGTAATTAAGTAAGCAACTGCAAGTCCTATACCAATCACGGATGACAAATAATATCGAGTCACGCTAGAACGCCCACCCCCATTTAAGAAATCAAAAAGTATTGTTAAGGTAGGAAAGAAAACAATGGAAATCAAGAGATAATAGAAGGATTTTAAGTTTTTTTTCATCAGAAAAAACAGCGCATATACGCTCAAGATTATTGTCATTAATACGGCAGGGAAAAAAAACATTAAGTATGTTCGGGAATAATTTCTGTATAATCCTACATCAAAAAATACGCGACAAATATTGAAAATCCAATGTTTGAGGGCATCGAAAGGCGATAATTCAAAGGATTGCCAAGATAGTTTTCCGATGACACTTTTACTATCGCAGATTAAAACAACTATCCAAGGAGCAAAACCTAAAACCGCGATCGCGGATGCCAAAATATATTTTTTAACTGTCCGAGTCCATCGTAACTTTTCTGTTAATAAAACATAAATACCATGTCCCAGGGCCACAAAAGCAAATAACAGATGTGAATATAGACCTAATACCACAGTTAAAGCATAAAAACCATAACTTTTTTGGGTTTTCAGTCGTAGGGATCGCAAGAGTGCGATATGAGATAAGAGAATAGTCGCGACGAACAAACTATAAGGTCGAGCTTCCTGTGCATAGACAATTTGTAAGGGAGAAACTGAAAATAATCCCAGGGCTACCCATCCCACCAGTGAAGATTCAAATAATTCAACACATAACCAATAAACCAAAGGAATAGATAATAAATTAATCAAGGCAGAAAAACTTCTAATTGTGGCAATAGAATCTCCAAATAGTTGAGCCCACAACCTGATCAAAATAAAATACAGAGGAGTCATTTGAGGCTCTTCTAACGCTAATCCCTTGACGGTATCAAAAATGGTTTTGTTGGCATTCAATTTTTGATAAGAGTGTAATTCTTTTTGGGTGATTGCTTGACCCTTGGCAAGGTTTTGGAGAAATTCTTTTTCGGTGTAACCCGAAATTCTTAAAGAGGTATAAACCTCATCAGTCCAGTAAATTTTATGATCAATATTAACGAAGCGAAAGAATATCCCCATAATTAACAAGAGAATAATCAGCAAACGCCATCCTTTGGGGGGAAGCCATAAACGGAGATGGGTTGGCTGTATAGGGTGAACTGTTGTCATTGACCCAGACTCCTGTTGAAAAAAATTAGACCGTAACTTTGACAAAAGATAAATTACTCTCTAGTATAGACTATGAAATAAATATTGTCCTTTAACTGCTCCAATTGTAAATATTCTATGACATCTAATCCCATTAATACTCTATTACCTGTTCCGTCGGGGATTTTAGAAGTCCCTCATGATTTTTTGCGCGAGTCTTCTCCCGCAGAAAAGACAACTCCTTATCCTCTGCGTCTTTCTCTAATTCTCCCGACTTATAATGAAAGTCCAAATATTGAACCCATCGTCAAACGCTTAACGCTCTTGTTAGATAGTACCATTCCTGAAAAATACGAGTTAATTGTTGTCGATGATAACAGTCCCGACGAAACTTGGAAAGTTGCTACAGAAATCATGCCCAATTATCCCCAATTACGGGTGATGCGGCGTTGTGACGAAAAGGGTCTTTCTACCGCGGTGATCCGGGGTTGGCAAGTGGCACGGGGTGAAATTTTAGGTGTGATTGATGCTGATTTACAACACCCACCAGAAACCGTATTACAACTTTTAGCCGAAATTGAAAAAGGGGCTGATTTGGCCGTGGCGAGTCGTCATGTTGAGGATGGTGGAGTGAGTGATTGGAGTATCGCACGACGAATTTTATCGCGGGGGGCTCAATTATTGGGATTAATGATTTTACCTGGGGTAATAGGTCGAGTTTCTGATCCTATGAGTGGTTGTTTTATGCTGCGTCGAGAGTGTATTGCACAGAAAAAATTAAATCCCAAGGGTTATAAAATTTTAATTGAGGTTTTGGGGCGTGGTAATATTCGTTGGATCGGTGAAGTTGGCTATGTTTTTCAAGAACGTCAAGAGGGTGAAAGTAAAGTTACTTGGAAGCAGTATTTAGAATATTTAGAACATTTGATCAGTTTACGTCTGGCTCTTTTGCCTGTGGCTCGTTTTCTCCGTTTTGGTGTGGTGGGATTTAGTGGTGTTTTTGTCGATATGGGGGTGTTTTATGTCCTCCGAAGTTTATTACATTTAGCATTGACGCGTAGTGTCATATTATCCTCGGAAGTGGCAATTATTAGTAATTTTTTGTGGAATGATCTCTGGACTTTTGGGGATATTTCTCAGCGTCAACCGGGCAAAAGACCGATGTTTAAACGCTTTCTCAAGTTTAATGTTGTTTGTTTAATGGGCTTGATTCTTAATGTTTTAATTGTCAATTTTTTGTTTAATGTATTTCATGTCAATGAATATTTGGCGAAATTAGTCGCGATCGCGGTTGTCACGCTGTGGAATTTTTGGATTAATATGAAATTAAATTGGCGTGTCACCGAAACCCAAAAATGAGCAATAAGAAATTAAGTACAGGCAATTTAGAAATTTTCTTATTAGGGGGATGGATCTCGATCGCGTGTATTTTGCGGTTTACTTCCTTAGATGGGAAACCCCCGTGGGCGGATGAATTTTCCACCCTAGTTTTTAGTTTAGGAAATAGCTTTCGTGGTATTCCCCTAAATGAGATAATTTCTCTTGATACCTTATTAGAGCCTTTGGAAATTAACCCCCTCACGACTTATCGCGATGTCATTCGTCATTTAATTACGGAAAGTAATCATCCTCCGGTTTATTTTGTCTTACTTCATTGGTGGATGAATTTATTTAACCCCGCCGAAGGTTATGTTTCTCTCTGGGTAGCGCGATCGCTTCCGGCTTTTTTTGGTGTTTTATCTGTTCCCGCGATTTATCATTTAGCCAAATTAAGCTATTCTTCCCCTTTAGTGAGACATTTTGCCGCGGCAATTATGGCAGTTTCTCCCTACGCGATTTATCTGGCACAAGAAACTAGACATTACACCCTAGCACTCTTATTTGTCATAGCATCTTTAGGTTGTTTTGTCAAGGTCTGTGAGCGATTAAATCAAGGAAAATCTCTACCCATTAGTTTAGGATTTCTCTGGATTTTGATCAACTGTCTAGGAATCGCGATCCATTATTTTTTCTCTCTGACGTTATGTGCAGAAGCCATAGTTTTAGGCGTAATTTTTTTCAGTAAACTCCCAGAAAAAAAACCTCTAAAACCAGGATTGATCGCGTCATTTCTTTTGCCCATAGTAGGGAGTTTAATGGGTTGTTTAGTCTGGCTACCTGTTTTTTATACTAACAGTTATGGTAGTAAATTAACCCAATGGATTCAAGGGAGTGATCGCGTAGGTTTTGCCTGGATCAGTCCGGTTGTGCAAGCCATTTCGGGATGGGTTCCCATGATTTCCTTACTCCCCATCGAATCCGCGAGTTTTGCCCAATATCCTCTGATGGTGATTAGTTTTTCCCTAATCATGGGAGCATTTTTCTTTTGGGTAATTCCGATTTTGCTCACCGGGTTACGTCAAGTTTATCAAAATGCAGAGACAAGTTTTTCCACAAGTATTTGGGGGGGATTCGTCATCAGCGCGATCGTGCTCTTTTTCAGTTTAACTTATCTTTTCAATATCGACTTAACAAAGGGTGCTCGTTATAATTTCACTTACTTTCCCGCGGTAATCATCTTACTCGGTTCAATTATGGCTTGGATGTTTAAACAAGCGCGGGTAAAAAGTCAATGGTTTCAGTTACCCGCGATCGCGATGAATGGCCAAAAAGCCGTTTTTTTAATTTGGTTAATGGGTGTATCCAGTGGTGTAACCGTTATCGCGAATTTGGGCTATCAAAAATTTTATAAACCAGACGCGTTGGTTACTATTATTAAGCAAAATTCAACGGTTCCCCTATTAATTGCTACCCCTCAAAAAACCCATGTAGAAATAGGTGAATTAATGGGTATTGCTTGGCAATGGAATAAGGAAGAAGGAAGAGGGAATAAGGAAGAAGGAGTAATTAGGTTAAGAGATTTATCTTTGGATGCGCCCCAATTTTTGTTGGTGAATCAGACAAAATTGTTGAAAACGACTGTAGAAAAATTTGCTTTTCCCCTAGATGTGTGGTTGGTTAATTTTCCGCAAAATCAGGTGAATTTAGATCAAAATAAGTGTCAAAAAGATACGCGATCACGCCCTTCTGTTGATGGATATAGTCATCAACTATATCACTGTTTGAAATAATATCGTGCATCTCAAAAAACCAAGAAATAAACCAGATTTCTCAATGATTATAGGGGCAGGTTCGCCAATATCTTAACCAGAAGCAAGAGATCCAGTAAACCCGCCCCTCCTCAATATTACAGCAGTTTCCTCTGCTATGCAGTACATCTTGCTCCCCCTAAATCAAGAGCAATTCGGGGGACTTTCTTTGTCCCCCCCTTGGGAAGGGGGGTTAGGGGGGATCTAACGTACCTCATCATATCGAAAAGTGCTGTATTATTAATCAACCGGAATTGATATCAACCAGACGTTTCGGAAAATAAACCCTGTTTTTCCGTGAGGATGAGGTAATTTACAACCCTTGAAAATTGGTTAAAACGCCATAAATTGCCCAAATAGCCATCGGCCTTAAATAATGACTCGCGCGAAAAGTTCCCACCGCGGTAATGGCTTCAGGAGTACGAAATTGTAACCCATTTTCATAGATTTGTTGAATCACAACATCCGTTAATTTAAAAGCCTCCTCCTTCATTCCCATTTGTAACAGAAATGCGGATAACCCAAAATTAATTCCAGTCCAAACTTCTAAGGGATGAGTCGCATTGGGATTTTCGGGAGATCCATCTAACATTACCCCATTAGCCGCGCCAAATTTACCGTCTTTAAACTTGATAAAACAAGACTCATAAACGGTTTTTAAAGCACTAATCGCGCACTCTTCAGGGACAATATCAGGTAAACCTAATAAACGCGAATAAAACTGGCCACACAATTGATCCGCCATGACAACATCGGAACCACTTTCACTATCTAAACGATAATATTGTCCATTCCAAAGTATGTCTTGATAAGTCAGTCTTGTTTGTGCTAACCAACTATAATATAACGCGATTTTTTCCTGGGGATTTGGGATTAATTCCCGGTTCCCATTGGGATTATTTTCTAAGACTTCACCGATCGCGATCGCGGCTTCTAAGGCTGCGATCCATAAGCCACCACAATAAGCACTAACCCCCTGCATTTTCCAATCATCAAAAGTTTGATCGGGAGCCCCAGAATTTTCAGGAATACCATCTCCATCTTCATCAAATTTCTTCAAATAAGCCAACGCGTCAACAATCGCCGGCCAACACTCTTCTAAAAACTCATAATCCGTTGCACCCGTCAACAAGAAATCACGATAAACCTGTAAGACAAAATCCGAGGGTAAATCCTTCCACAAATTACAGTCTTGATAACTGGTATAATTAGTTTTTTCCCAAGGATGTTCATTAGGTGCTCCTAAATCATGGGGAGTCGCACCGACAGCTTTGCGAATCGCTTCCGCGTGATTATAACCAATAATTCGAGGTGTATTATCCCCCGTAGAAATTGCTCTAGCAAAAGCTAAAAGTACGGCTTTATCTAAAGCAGGCCATAGCATCAATAAGGCAAAAGAGCCATATAAACGTACATCTAAACTTTCATACCAGCGATAATCAATGCACTCTAAAACCCCAAATTGTCCCTTGGGATCGCGTTCATCTGCCGCACTCCAAAGAGTACCTCCATTGGTTAAAGCATAAAGTTCATTAAAGAGTGCCATTTTCAGATAATGAGATAAATCATCGCGCTCTAAAATAGTCTTTTGCCATGCAATAATATTGTCACGCCAAGTGTCATAATGCTTTAAAGCGGTACGCACAATTGACCAAACATTTTTACCATTGCGTCCAAAAAAATCGGTATAACGGCGATAATACCAAACTCCAGAAGCAAATTCTGTTATCGGAAAATCCCAGGCTAAAATAAAAGGAATTTTACGAGTTTTCCCCGGACGAATCGTAAAACGAACTGTTAAAGCACCAGCTAATTGTTCATCAGATTTTGCCGGAGTTTCATCTTGCTCATCGGCTAAAAATCCCTCTTGGCTAAAGAATTTCCACACATCTTCTCCGCTTCCTTTTGGGTTCCAACGAGTGTGGTAAAATACCTCTACTGCGGCACTGGTAACAGTCGCGATCGCGCATTGTCCTTGTCCTTCTTGGACATCATCGGGAGTGTGTAATTGACTCATTACACAACCAACCCGGTGAAAATCCTCCACTAAACGATTAAAATTACCCTCACTTTCTTCCCAACGAGATTTATATTCATAAACTGGACTACCATCATCACGGACTTTGACATCAGGAGACTTAATCGAATTAGTAAACCATCCTACTATATTCTGCCAAGTCATCATAATACTTAGGGTAATCGGTTCATCCGTAGGATTATGGGCTATCCATTCAAAAATAGCAACAGGATAACTACTTTCTTGATAATTTCCAGGTAAAATGGGGGAAAATTGTTCGCAACTTAATTGGGCAGAAAAGACATTTTCATAGACAAACCAACTGCGAGGATATAACGCGTGATAGGTTCCCGATGACTCACCATTTATGCCCGTTTTGGGATAGAATTTCCAAGCAGATAAACTACCATCAGTAGGGGGTTGTGTCGAAAGAGCATAAGCCTGTTTTTTGCCCTTAGTTTCTTCATAAACACTAAATTGACACGCGGGTAAATTTTGGAAAATATGCTCACCGCCATCAATATGCCAAAGATTAAAATCACCTTGATGCGATCGCCCGATACAACCAGCCCCAAAGCCTCCCAAGGGCATACCATGATAGGGACCATCATCAAGATTACTCTCATAACGAACCGTATAGGGATTATCCCAACCGAGGCCGATCGGACGTTTCCAAGTGTAAGGGGGAATTGAATGTTGCTCTGTCATATTTTTAACTATTGACGAATAGAGTGGGTAAAAAACCAGACAATATCTGATATAATTCTTCTATAATAAAGTTTTTTCTCGTCAAAAAATTAGCAATTTTTGTGCAGAGGTTGATCAGAGCGCTTCCATCCCAAATCTAAGTAAATCCGGTAAGGCGTCGCCCCTTCGGTTCGAGTAAAGGGCTCGGAATTGCCACGAAAAAATAAAGGGGTTCTACCCAACCTGGTATCTAAACTCAATCAGTAAAATGTTAAGTCAATATACTTCCGAGTTGAAAGTTTTCTTCTATTATCTGACTGCACGCACTACACAAAATGCCACTTAATTTTGATGCGTTTACCCTGTGAAAAAAACCGGTTTCTCGCCCCGTTATCTACTTACAGTTTCGAGAAACTCTGTAACAGCACTGATAAAATTATCCTGTTCCTCTAAATGAGGCAAATGGGAACTCTCTTCAAATAAAAGCCATTTACTGCCAGCAATTTTTTGATACAATGGCTCAACACAAGCTGGAGTCACTTGGTCATATCGACCGCTAATTAACAGAGTGGGAACCTTAATTTGGGAGAGTTTTTCGGTGACATCCCAATCCATAATTTTACCCGCACCTCGAAAGTCTTGACCAACTTTTTGATAGGCTCGTTGCACACAATCCGGTAAGGGATTCAGACGGCAAAAATGACGCTGTTTAAAGACTTCCATCGCGTCTTGATATGCTGGAGAATCAGTTTTTCTCTCGGCTTCACTCTGCTGAATCAACTGATACACATCAGGGGGTAATTCTGACATAAGGCGATAAGCTTCATTAACAAATTGTTTAACATTACTTGGAGTATTTGCCAGAATTAAACTCTCAATTCCTGATGCTCCTGCTAAGATATGTTCTAAGGCCAAACACCCTCCCCAAGATTGACCTAGCAAATGAACTTTGGCTAAACCTAAAACGCTTCTAATATGAGCCAATTCTTCCTGAAAATAGGCAATGGAATAGATCGAGGTGTCCGTGGCTCGTTCTGAATTACCACAACCTAGTTGATCGTAGAAAATTACGGGATATCCTGTAGCTGTTAGATGTGATAATGGTTCAAGATAGTCGTGGGGAACACCCGGACCTCCATGCAAACAGAGAATAGGAATCCGCGTCTCACTGATATTAGTAGTTGGCTCAAAACGACTGTACCAAATTTTGTGATTTCGGAAATCAAGAAAACCTTCTGTGATTTGTTCAACGCTCATTATTATTCTCTATTGGTGTTGGATTTTTGTCTGGTTTTGGCTTGTTCCTTACCCGGTGAGCAAGGAGCTTTAAAACCTTATTTTACCATTCCTTGTTGCTCTGAGTGCGTAATTCTTATATGGATTTTTACTGACATGAGAAACTGGGTTTATTCTGAGATTATACTTACTTATTGAGTTTCCAAGTGGCGCGTACTAATCTTATTTCTTCATAACTATATTTTTGGCCGAGAAATTGATACACCGATGTCAGAGAGAAATCTACTAATAGTTCAAATACTTCTCGGATCACTCGTTGACGCTCCGGTAATACTAATTGATTGATATCAATGGGATATTTCATATTGATTAAGTCTTCTAAATGAGACGCGATCGTACTTGTTTTTAAACCCCGTTGAGCCGCAATTTCCTCTAAACTTAAACCGAGTCGATATAACTCTAAAGTGTCTCTCTGACTTGAGCTAGGATTTTTCAAAGTTTGATCTGTTTCTAATTTAGGGGAAATAGTAGCTAAACTATGTTCCTGACAAAAATCATGAATCGCCTCCAGAAATACTTTTCCATAGGTATCACGTTTGCGACTTCCTACGCCAGAAATGGCCGAAAATTCGGCTAAGGTTTGGGGGCGTTGTTGTGCCATTGCCCTTAAACTAGAATCTGGAAAAACGACATAAGGTGGGACTCCTTGTTGATCGGCAAGTTGTTTGCGGAGGTTTCGCAAAACTACTAATAACATTTCCACTTCTGCCGCCAGAGATAAGGTATTTTTTTCGATCTCCTTTTTGGGTTCAATAGCAATTAAAACAGTGCGTTCACGTTTCATGATTTCCCAACTTAAGGCATTTAATTTTAAGACAGAATAGCCATCATTAGTTTCATCTAATAACCCTTGATGTAATAACGATCGCGCTAACATTTTCCATTCATCCGCGGTGCGATCTTTTCCGATGCCATAAGTAGATAATTGATCATGGCGATATTGTAAAACTCGTTGATTTTTAGAACCGCGTAAAATTTCAATAATATGATTCATGCCAAAACGCTCTTTACAACGGGCAACACAAGACAAAAACTTCATCGCGTCAATAGTCCAATCTTCAATGGGTTTCTGATGGCGACAATTATCACATTGTTGACAATTACCCGCGAAAGGTTCCCCAAAATAACTTAATTGAATGGTGCGACGACATTCATTAGCTTCCGCGTAGTCTATCATACGTCGTAATTGTTGACGCGCGATCCGTTGCTCTTGGGCATCGTTTTTTTGTTCAATAAAATATTCGATAGTTTTCACATCTCGATAATCATAAAATAAGGCACAATGGGCGGGTTCACTATCTCGTCCAGCCCTACCCGCTTCTTGATAATAACTTTCCAAATTCTTGGGTAAATCCTGGTGAATAACAAAACGGACATCAGGTTTATTAATTCCCATTCCGAAAGCAATAGTCGCGACAATAACTTGAACATCATCTCGAATAAATCGAGTTTGATTTTCTACGCGTTCTTGATCTAACATTCCGGCATGATAGGGGACAGCCGCAATGCCATTTTCTTGTAAGCGAAACGCGGTTTCTTCAACTTTTTTGCGACTTAAACAATAGACGATTCCTGATCCGCCCACTTTTTGGATTATTTTTAGTATTTCCGAGAAACTATGACGATTTTTTTGGCGCACTTCATAATATAAATTGGGGCGATTAAAACTGGCAACATGAATATGAGGCTTTTGCAGATTTAATTGTTCAATAATATCGACTCGGACTCGTTCTGTCGCGGTCGCAGTTAAGGCCATAATAGGAATAAGAGGATAGCGATCGCGTAAATATCTTAATTGTCGATATTCGGGGCGAAAATCGTGACCCCATTCGGAGACACAATGGGCTTCATCAATGGCAAACCCGGAAATCCCTATCGTGGAATTAAGTTCCTCTAAAAAGGGTAAAAATTTCTCCGAAAGTAATCTTTCTGGAGCGACATATAAGAGTTTAATTTGACCCCGGAGAATCGCGTCCTCACGAGTCCGAGCTTCTTTGGAGTTGATGGTACTATTGAGAAATGTCGCGCCAATACCATTATCTTTTAAGGCTTCTACTTGATCTTGCATTAAAGCAATGAGAGGGGATACAACAATCATTAAACCTGGTTTCAATAACGCGGGTAATTGAAAACAAAGAGATTTACCGCCCCCAGTGGGCATAATAATGAGTTGATCCCGACGTTGGAGAGCTTCCTCAATAATTTGACGTTGGCCGGCTCGAAAGGAGTCATAGCCAAAATGATGTTTTAACGCTTGTTCAAGCGATCGCGGTTGGGTGAAGGATAGTGACATTAATCCTGACATAGCGGAATCGGTGCAAAAATGTAAAATGTCAAAGAACTGATGATTAGTTTTTTAGGATGATTCTACAGTTTCTATTTTTATTATTTTAGAGGTTTTAGGTCATTAATATCAGATATTTTTGGGAAAAGCGCGATCAGGATGCTCCCCATGAGAAAAAGCGATATCCAAACATGAGAGAGTGCAAGTGAATGTCGGGAGATGTCTATTACTTACTCTTTGAGTCGTCTTTAGAGGACTTTTGCTATGAGGCTCGGACTTGAGTCAGAGACGGGTTATGAAAGAATGAAACAGCCCCCCTTGTAGCCCCTTGGGGGAAGCCAAAGAAAACCTAGACAGGGACAGGGTTTGAGGAATAATGTAAAAAAATATTAAGAAGGGGTTGCAATTCTAGGGAATGTCTGCTACATTGATAAATTGTGAAACGGACGCATAGCTCAGTTGGTTAGAGCACTACGTTGACATCGTAGGGGTCACAGGTTCGAGTCCTGTTGTGTCCATTACTTCAAACCCTTTGCCAGTAAGGATTTTAGCGTTTTGGTGCATTGAGTGGAACAGCCTCAAAGCCTCGATGACTATGACAAAAAATGCCAGTTTCAGCCCCCTATTGAGATAAATTTAAGATACGAGGTTTCAAGGGTTTGACTATGCCGACACATCAAAATCCCAAGGCCTTGTAGGGATATAATCATTGTCATTTAAAAATACTGTACGGACACGGCACGGCCGTTTCCTGGGACACTGCGTGCAGTGTCCCTACCAACCTAGCAGAAGTCATGAAAAATCTAGGCTATGTCCAAAGATTTGGTATGGGTATCCCACTCGCTCGTAACTCACTACAGAAAAACGGCAATCCACCACCACAATTCATTATTGCAGATGCTCATATATTAGTTATTATCAGGAGACATCCATGACGGTTCCCATAATTGCTTTTTTTAATAATAAAGGCGGTGTCGGTACAACTTCCCTAGTCTATCATTTAGCCTGGATGTATTGTGATTTAGGGCTGCGAGTTATCGCAGCAGATTTAGACCCCCAAGCTAATCTAACAGCCGCATTTCTGGAGGAAAACCGATTAGAAGAAATCTGGGAAGAAAGTAACCAACCTAACACTATCTTTCGTTGTCTCCAACCTTTAATTAGAGGTATTGGTGATATTGCCACTCCACAATTAGAAGCAATTGAAGAGAATTTAGCCTTACTGGTTGGTGATTTATTCCTTTCGGGATTTGAGGACGAGTTTTCCGCCGAATGGCAGGGATGTATGGATAGACAAGAGCGTTCTTTTCGGGTAATTTCGGCTTTTGGGCAACTGCTACAAACCGCAGCAGAAACTCATCAAGCTGATATTATTTTGGCAGACATTAGTCCGAATTTAGGCGCTATTAATCGCGCCGCGTTGATGGCATCTGATTATGTAGTTTTTCCCCTATCACCCGATTTATTCTCCCTGCAAGGATTGAAAAATATCGGCCTAATTCTTTCTCGCTGGCGAGAAGAGTGGAGCGAACGATTAGCCAAGAATCCTGTGCCTGAGTTAAGACTTCCGACTGGTCAAATGCAACCTCTTGGATATATTGTCATCCAACACTCAGTAAGGCTAGACAGGCCAGTTATTGCTTATTCGCAATGGAAGGATCGAATTGAAAATGTTTATCGGGAAGCCATATTAGGTGAAAGGGGAAATAGCACCTTATTACTAACAGAATTTCCCGACTGTATAGCCTTACTTAAACATTATCAAAGTCTCATGTTTATGGCCCAAGAAGCGCGTAAACCTATATTTCATCTTAAACCAGCAGACGGAGCGATTGGTGCTCATATTCAAGCCGTACAAAGTGCTTACGGAGACTTTCAACAACTCGCTCAGAAAATTGCTGCGTTAGTACAAATACCAATAGCAAAGAGCGGTTGAAACGGGCGAATGCCATTCGCCCCTACACAAACGTTTGCGTTGCGCGCAAGCTGCGAAGGAGCGTCGCGATCGCGTAGCTCTCAGTCCGCCTCCCGATACTTAATACCAAAGGACTTCGGTTCTGCCTTGGGTTTAATCTTAAACCCGCGCTCTCTGGTTTTGTTTGTGTAGCCCGCCATTTCAATGGCTGGGACTCGGATGGCGGTTTTTACACGGCATTTCTGGGGGCTATAACCTCGCCGAAATTATGGCAGAAAAATAGGTAGAAGACGTGATCGCTTCTCAACACAACACGATTCCCGAAGGGATCGCGCTTCAACACAACCAGCGCAGCATCGGCGCAGCCGAATCGCGCTACAGTTTCTCAAACACCCCAACAACACCGAAACCAAGGAAAAAACTATATCACGTTTCGACTGAAGATGAGGTCTAATTTATTCCCTGTTAAGAGTTACAGCATTTCCCGCTGTTATGAAACACGGTAGGGATACGGCAATGCCGTGTCCCTAGGGGGATTCAACGATAAGTTGGTGTACCTCATAAGCGTGGTTTCCGCTGTAAGAGTTCCCTGTTAAGAGTTAAGAGTTCCCTATTTGTGGAGCGAAGAAAGAAATCGAGTTTTTCACCCTCTCAATTGTCTAAATCCCAAGATTGAGCTAATTCCGATAAGGAATTGATTGCTTGATTGGCATTCTGAACTATTTTACTAGGATTTTGAGCGTGTCTTTTATAGCCAGCATGGTCGAGGGTATTTCGTAGAGTTCGCACCTTATTCCACACAGCAATTAATTGTTTTTTCTCCGGCCATTTGTGAATTGTTTTACCATAATCTGTTAAGTCTCTAGGTGGTGTATTCTCGCTAATTTTCCAAAGGGCCTTACCAATATTTTCACGGGTGTCTTGATCGTCGATATCTACACTTTCCTCTAGTTTATAATTAACCGCAGATAAGAGCCATTCTCTAGCCAGAGTCATTGCTTCAATGATGCGATTGTTATTATGATACCATTTAATTAGGCGAAATTGAGCTTGTAATGCAGCCTTAGCATCATTATCTAAATTTCCGATAAAGGAACTAAATGTTTGATTAACTTGTTGCCGCAACAGTTCAAAGGGGACAACTTGATTGGGCTGCTGTTGTTCGGCTTCTAACAAATCTTTTGCTAATGCTTCGGCTCGAATACCTAATTCTAGTGGGCGACAAAGTAAGGTTGCTAACGATACATTAAAGAGGGTTTCTGCTGCTTTTTGATTAGCACCTGACTTGTCGCTATTGGGGTTAAGGAGTTGAGATAGCTGTCTGGCATCTCCGGTTTCTACAAATTGATTACTCGCGGCAATCCAGTCGATCATGGATACAAATTCTGATAAATCAATAACAGGTGCTATTCCGTTATTTTCTGATTTTAAATCAAAAGCTCCATAATAAATTGCCTCAATTTTGACTTGTTTTGCTGTTTTGAGATAGGCAGCAAATAAGAAGACGAGAAAAGGGAGCGATCGTAATCCGTGAGTAATATCAAAAATGACGCGATCGGCGGTTTCAATATGTCCTGTGATAATGGTGAATATCTGCCACATTTCGGCTGTATTATTACCAGTGGGGATATCAACCGCTTGTATTTTGGGGTCATTAAGTGCTTCTAATACTGGCCAATTTACAGCTTTAGCTTTTTCGGTGAGGCAGACTAACATTGAGTCATAGTGGCAAAATTGTCGTAGTGCTTCTGGAAACACTTTACCATCATATTCTGTTTCTTGGCCATTGCGATCTTTAAAGGCGTAGGTAGTAGTGAAGGTGGCGGGTGCTGCACCTAGAAAGGTGATGATTTTTATACTCATAAGTTAGGTTCGTTTCCCCAAGTAAGGCTATCTTTTCCCAAGGCTGATTTAATGGCTGTAATGAAAGACGGAAGTTGATCTTTTGGCTTGAGTTCCCCTGTTGATGGGTCTTTTTCTTTGCGCTTCCAGGGGGTGCGATCGCCATGAAATACTGTTACTATTTCTAGGTATTGATTGTCGGGTAGCGGTAACATCCGATGCCAGACGGAACTTGGCACTAAAACTTCTTTTTCTTTTTCTTTTCCATTGACATTTTCCTTGATCTTTTTCCTACCTCCAACCGCCGTAATTGTCTTAAATCGGTGATCGTGAAATAAACGCACTATTTTAGATTCGCTGACAACATTACTGTAAACGAGAACGTGATCGGGATGCCAAGCTTCCCGCCAGCGTGCTAAAGGTTGAACTGAACTATGTTGTAAATACCCTCTACAAATAGTTTGCAAACTATCAATAAAAATTTTCAACTCTTCTGTGCTTGTAATATTCACCCAATTAAAATTAGGACATTTCCAATGACAGCCAATATCAAATTTTTGAGGTTGATTGAAATATTCCTGATAAAATACTTCATGGGCTATACGTCGCCAAGATTTGCCAAATCCCCCCATAATAAATGCAAATTTCAAAACATGATTAATAAAATCTCGGTTATTTGGAGAACTTAAAATGTGTAATACTCCCTGATGACTATAAGTAGGATTGTTCGCCTTTCTGCCTCTTGTATCATAGTTAGGCTGTCCTAATTGTTCCCAATATATCTGAACTGTTCCCGGAGCCTTGGTACTACCAAATAGTTCATCTGCCTTGTCTTTAATTAACTGTTCATTATTGAAAATTCCTGCCAGCAAGCGACAAACATGACCCCGCAGGGCAGCCTTAAACATATTCGGACGAAACTCTGGTTTTTTACTTAATAACTTAGAACTAACACCTGTTCCTTGTAAAATGATGTGGAGAGCTTGCTGATATAATGTACTGCCAGACTTAGCATAATCTGGAGGAGCAGCAAAGCCATATCCTGTGCTAGTTTTTCCTCCTATACCTTGGCTTAGTGCTTGACGTAAAAGCTGCTCAACTTCTGGCCAATTTATGCCTTTATCTAAACTACTAAACTCAAAAATCATTGTCGGTTGATAAAAGCTAATAAAGGCACTTGCACTTGTAATATCTTCGGCTTCAACTTGGCGCTTTTGTTGTGGATGTACTAAATCCTCAATTAAATAACAAGTTCTCTGCACGATTTGCCCATTTTCCATTACTGGAACTCTAATTCGTCCCGTCCAATTTCCAACAGGGTAAGCCCCATGAAATCTCAGCTTTCCGGGGCTATCTGCATTCCCACAATAGTCAATTTTCTGTTGATTATTACAAACTCTTTTAAACAAACCCTTAATACTGCTGCCAGGAATAAAAGGAATACCATTTTTACCCAAGACAGGACGAAGAATACTATCTTTTCCGCAATTGCTAAAAACCCGACCAGGAAACTTAATTTTAACGCAGAATTTGGAACCATTAATACCTAGTTGAAAATTTGTTTCGTTGTGCTGATAAGGTTGTCCATCCTGTTTAGGGTCAACCCATTCTTTTAGCCATTCTTGGCGATCGGCATCCTCAGCAGTATATTGTAAACTGCAACGCCCTTCAATCTGAGCGAGATACATTTTAGGAATAGGGGGGTTTTGTTGATTGTACATAGTTTTCTTTTACTTCGATTAATGTTATTTGTAACGCTGTGTCCACCATGTCAAACAGTCACATAGTTGAATTAAAACAGCCAGTGCGACTTCCTGACTATCACGGGATAATTTCCACAATTCATCGTTATCTACTTTGACATCTTCATGCTTGGGCAATGTAATATCTTCCTTAATAATCTCCACTAATTCATTCCAAACATTTTCCCAATAATCAGCTTTTGCTTTTTCTATCAAAGCTTTGTCTGACCTCTTTTGTTCTTCAAACCGTTTTTGGTTAGCTCGGTAGCGCATAGACTCACCCCAAAATCTTTCGAGTCCATAAGCAACAGCTTCTCGCATTTTATAGGCTTCTTTCTGTGAGTCTTCACTTTGGTTTTTCACTAATATTCTAGCTCTGCTATCTAAAGCATAAGGTTCCCAACTCATTTGTTTTTCTCCTCATTAAAATACTGACCTGTTAAAGTGACATTACAGCGACCAAACCCTATAGATTCCAGTCCTCCAAAATAAAGTTCTTTAGATACAATTTGATCATATTTATTCCATTCTGTTGTTTCTAAAGCCTCCTTCCACTTTACTTCTAGGTTGGTATCTTTTTTCTCTTTCACGGCTACTGGAAAAACTAAAATGCTACCTTCTGGTAAAGCTTCCACCCCAAAAAAGTTTTCGACTTTTTTGACATCATCCTCTAGCTTCGTGCGACTTTGGCGGTAAAGCGCCATTTCATGGATAATGCTAATGTCTTTGTCATGGACAACAACTAAATTATCTGGGACTGATTTCAGACCTAGCGGAACCCATTTCGATAGATTTTTGGGATCGTTAATTGTTACATTGCTTAGGTCTCTTAAGTATCCCAGATTAAAAAATAAAACCCGGCGTTGTGTTTGCAATTGAACCGTATAAGGTTTGGGTAAATCATTACTAGATAATTCTGCTATCTGTTGGTAACGCTTGAGTAGTCTTGGACAAGTTACCCAAACAACAGGCTGACCAGGACAAAAGACGGGAAGCCAAACTAGGGAAGCATATTCAAATTTAACTTGAGCTTCAGTTGTGCTATTGGGATTATTTTTTTCAGCTTCATGTCCATAACATTCATTAGCCCAATCTTTATCAAGATCGCGCATATCCGCCCGAAACCGTCCCCGAATCGAACTCCCCGGAATAATCCCAGTTTGCGTAAACTGATCGCGGAAAATTAAGTTTAAATTCCCCGTTTCTTCCCCCGCCGTTGCACCCACATGAAGCGGTGCTAAGGTTTCAATAATTCCATAAGCGTTGTGATACATTTATTCCACTCCCTTTGCCAAAATTCCTAAAACTTTATTGACATCTTTCAGATAATACTCGATCGCGTCAACTTTGAGTCGTGTGTCTGACAATTGCAAGAACCTCCAAATATTACCAAAAGTAATAACTCCTAAAATCACTGGATTTTTATTTCCTTTCCAAAGCTTTTCGCGCTTTTTCTAAGGTAAAATCACTGTAAGCTATTAGATTCACCTCCTGCATTATCCTTGGGTTTAGGATCTAATGGTAGGGCTAAACCACAACCCCAACGTTTAAATGAAACACCCTCTTTGGGAAACCACTCTTCCGGCCAAGATTGCCAATTTCCCAGAGGTTTTTCTAAAACGTAAACTGTACCAGCAGACATCGCATACCGACCCCGTGATAGAGTTTTAGCTTCTCCTGATTTCGCATTAGGATTATTACCAAAACGATAACGAGTAGGAGTAGGGTGCTCAGTAAGAATAGCACAAATTTGATTATCAGGCCAGCTTGGATTTCCCTGATTATCTATTTGAGGAGCGCGATAAGACAGCCTATTAGACCCCCATATTGCTGGTGTGATTAAGGCAAAACTTCGCCCTAAATCTTGATTGAGTAAATCAGTAACAGTTGGGCATATATTCTCACAGCGCAAATCTACTAAATGACCCTCACCGCCAAAGCGATACCAGCCATTTTTAATCTCAGTATTAGAGAGATAAATTAGGCAAGCATCAGGGTTTAATTGCACTCCATTTTCTAAAAATAAACTGCCCTGCTCCCGATCTTTTTCAGGATATACAACTCGTCTTTGATCTTCTTGCAGTCGTGGGTGTAGGTGAGGGACAAATTTCCAAAGAAAAGTTTCTTCTTTTTCATCTTTTTCTCTAACAACAGGGGGATTTTGGCGATCGCGTAATTTTTGCCAGTCGCATATAGCTATCCAAGTTCCTTTCTCAAATTTGTCATTATCTGGCGTTTGCCATTCTCCCTTTTGGTTCTTTACTTGCCATTTCAAATTTTTGATCATAGGTTGATCTTCTCGATCATTCACTAAGCAATTCCACTTCATTTGCTGATGAATTTCTTTATCCTTCACTAAGCAGTTAAAAGGAGTAGGGACATAAAAATTTTGCGGGTTACGACTCCACGCCCAAAATGGTCCGGCCAACTGCAAATTTTCTATTTCTTTTCGCGGTAAAGAAGCAGCAAAGATACCTGATAAAGTAGCGGCACTAGGGGGAAAGCTAGTTCCAGAACGTCCGACTAAGTTCTCAGGTGATAAAAACTTCCCAGCACTGCCGTAGAGTAATCCTAACGGTTCAATAACAATTAGGTGTCTGAACATAAATGAAATCCTACCTTTGCTAAATTGATTACCCAGTTATTGATAGCTTTATTAACCTTGGCTTCATTTAATACTTCATTGTCTTGGTAAAATTTAATTTCTCCGAGAATTCCAGATTTCTTAGGGTTATCTTTGTTCCACCTTTGATTAGTTAAAATTGCTCGGAGTTGTTGTTGTTTTTCTTCTGCTTTTCCCTTAACAAAGTAAACTTCAAATAATCCCTCAGCAATGCTAATGTTTTGATCGCTAAAAGCATGACGTGACTTTAGCACCGCGACATCTTCATAGATGTGTCCCCAGTTTTTACCGCCGTCGCGATCGCGGTATGCCTCAATTACTGTTTGTAATAACCACCAAGGACACACCCATTCTATCCAGTTACCACCATTAAAAAGCACTCGCAATGCTAGGCGATCGCGTCCTTTACTTTTTGCCGATTTTTCTGCCTCTCGACAGTGTTGTAATACATCTCGCTGCGGTACATTTGGTGCAGTCCACACAAAACCCACACTAATAGTAATAGGTTCGCGATGATGTCTCCAAGTATCTAAGTAGTTGGGATTATCTGACTTAAATCTATAAAACCATTCCAAGCATTCAGAAGCAGTTAATTTTTGCTCTCCAATTCGATAAAAAACTCCAAATAAATCATCGCCTCCTGCATAAACAATCCGCCCTAAATCTTTAGGTAAGCTTCGTTTCAGATGTTTTTCACCCCAATTCATCATCGCATAACTGAATTTACGAAGCGATTTTGCCTCATCTTTCCCTTGATCTTTAAGGCTTTTCAAATAATCACCTGCTTTGTCTCCATCACCCTGAAACCACCCCGTCCACTGCTTATCTGGTTCTTCGGGAGTTAGCTGTGCTTCTCCTTCTTCTTGCCAACGACGTAAATCTCGGAACGTGCGCGGAACTTCTGTCAGATTAATGCCAATTTTATGAGCAATTTCTTCTAAGGTAATTAAGCGCTTGATTAATTCGGGAATGCTTAACTCTTCTGTGGGGCTAACTATTGATTCACCATATTTTAGATAGAATTCCTCTTTTTTAGTATTGGGAAAATGAGGAAATCTATTTTTGATAAAATCGACAAAATCTGCCAATTCTTTATATCTATCTTCTAGATGTTTGTAAATTTCAGTCTCAGGTTCAGCTTGTTCAATGAATTTAATAAATCTTTCGCCAACTTTTGAACTCAAACAGAGATAGAAATCTTTAATTTCATCTCGCTTCGTTTTATAGTTCCATTTTTCGTGCTGTTCCTTTGTCCCATTCTCCTTTTCTGTCTGCTTATTTCGCTTACCATCCCACAGACTCATACCCGGATAAGCCACACCATCACTACCTGATAAACTGGAACTTTCGCCAATCCAATTGATACCCGTCCAAGCACGCGATCGCTTCTCTTCATTTAACGCTTCTCGCGCCTCAGTGACTGTTAAACCTGTTGCATAAAAAAACTCCCAAGCGTGTTCTGTCCAAGATTTCCACTCCCTTGTCCAAGGCCAAACGGGTGTGCCAGAATTACTATTCTTCCACAATCCCAAATCAATCCAGTTTTGATACTTTGTCTTAATCCAATCTTGGCAAGCCTCTTCTATCCACTCGCGGCAAGTTTTGGTGACGGCTAACCATGCTTGATTCAAGGCTTCTCTGGCACATTCTTTGTCAAATAATCCCTCCAGAATGATTTGATTGGGTGTTCCTTGGGTAACGTTTATCAGCGCAGGCGATATGACTTCGCAACCGTGTTTTTCTGCGGCTTTACAAATTGCCTTTGCTAAGTACGATAGCAGAAATGAACTCCCGTACAAATCCCGAAGTTTGCGAGACTTTTCGATAAACCCTTGCACCGGGGCAAAGGTAATGGCTGTGTAACATTCTGTACTCATAACTCATTCCATCGTTAATACCAGAATTATCAAGAGCTATGGAAACTCTCTCTTCCCACAGGTGAAACGATCGCGTAGGGCCCCGTGGCTTCCCACGATCGCGCTGAGGGTTTCACCAATCATCTACAGATGGACGATCGCGCCCTTGACTCTGGGAGCATGATCGAGCCCGGTGGTTCGATCGCGTACTGCATCTTCTAACTGTATCCCCTGAGTGGAAATCCCTTTTTCCAGTAGAGCGTATCATAATTTCAAGTATGCCAATTTTCGGCACACGACTCTGTAAAGTTCTGATAATTTTTTTGTGGGAAAAGCAATGAAACGTAATAAGGCTTTAAATATCTTCAAGATCATTTCCGAACCCACTCGCGCTCCGGTGAGTTATTTTGTCGTCAAAGTCAAACAAACAAAAATGGCGAGAATCTATTAATTGAGGTGGAAATAAGTTATAAGCTGAAACCTCTCAAGACTCGCCATTAATGCACTTCCAGAAAAAGAGGAGGAGTTTTCTTTTCCCCCTCCTCTTTAATTCAACAATAATTAGACAGGGAGTATCTCCTCGCTCCCTAGCCCGATCGCGCCCGGAGCTTTCCGCTCTGATGCTCCCCACAGGCTACGCCAACCCACTACAGTTTTTTTTGCTTCTTTGAAATGCTCCCATTAGACTAAACGTAAATTGGCAGTGGGAGCGTCTCGCTCCCTATTAGATCCCTAGGGAGCGATCGGAGCCAGGGAGGGAGACGCTCCCACTACCTATTAGAAAACTCTCACAACCTATTTAGCATTGCTATATTGTGTCACAATGCCTTTACTCTTAAAGCAAAGGACGGATTTCGCGATCGCAAAATTTTAAAGTCTGTGCTTGTCCCCGTGCAGTAGTGCGAATTGTCAGATTAACCGCTTTCTCGTTATCAGCCCACAAGACACGGATCGAGCCATCATCATCAACTTTTTTTACTCGTTTCATCGTGGTTGATTCAAAATGTCCGCCCATGATTTCTTCTACTGCTTCCAGTTGAGCGACTTTTTTGGCAAACTCTCTCGTACCCCGAGGGAAATGATGTTTGACTTCATCCAAAGAATTAGCAATTTTATCTGTGGTAGCAATCTTAGACGCGGGCGGATCTGGCACTAATTCGGCAATTTCCCGCTGCTGGGCAACTCGTTTCCAGAGAATTTCACCCGCGGGAGACAGAAATACCTCACCATCCCCATCCCCAGGTAAAAGCAGTTGCCAAATCCGATCGCGATCGGCTTCAGAAATAGCTTTTAAACGTTGCTCAACTTCCCGTTGTTTTCTCGGTTGTTGATCGAGCCATTCAAAAAAGCTTTCGTACTCAATCAACAAATCAATATTCCAACTGATAGGCAATGCCGGAAAAGTAATCGGTTGCTGAAAAAATTGATATATATATTTGACGGGGACTTGAAAAATCATGCCAACCATTGTGGTATAGGCTACTTCTGCCTTAAAACCACCGGTGGCATTAATAATAACATCCCGTTGAGCTCGTTGTGCTTTGCTAATCTCCTCAATCAGAATATTAACTAACTCTCGCAAACCTTTGCGTTCAAATTGAGATTCATTTTGCTCTAACGGTAACTGTCTGAGACGGACATTGCGCCAATTTTCTTTTTGCAAATATCGACAAACCCCTTGAGCACAACGTTCACCTTCAGGGGTTTTTGTGAACAATAAAACTATTTCATCATCGGGGTGAGCAATCTTAAGCAAAGAGTTAGTTTCTGCGGTGGCGGCATCGGGTCCCACCTGTTTGAAAAATTGTATTAAGTCTTCATCGGTGAGGGATTTTTTATCTTTCTTCAAATGGCGTTCGGCATTAGTCAAAAGAGATGTTCCTGTCGTCGTAATAATCGTTCGCATGATTTTTACCTGCTCTAAAATATTTGAAGACTAAATCGGTTACTGATGTTCCATTTCCCTCAGATATGTATAACATGAAATCACTAATTCGTCAAGGTGATAATTAAGATTTTATTGACTCCATTTTACGCGCACGGAGGGGGATGAAAGGGAGGTTATAATAAAAATTCCCCTTTCGGGGAATGATTTATTAAAATACAGGAATTAAGAAAAATTGACTACCTTTCATATTGCTAATTTCTACGGCCATCTCCATCTGTTCACAAATACGACCCCAAAAGATTACCCGATCGAGACATTCCTCTAAATGTTCTTTCATTCCTTCGGCATTGCTAAAAGCCTTGATTAAGAGTAATTCATCGGGAATAATCTCCTGAGCCTCATTTTCCCAAGTTCCCAGAAAGTTATTACTGCAAGTGACTCCTCCGAATTTATGTGTCATTTCACCGATTAAAGATTGACCTTCTTCTAAATACTTTATCGGCCAATATACAGTAATCGAATAGGGTAATTTTTTAATATTTTTAGGGTATTTTGCTAAGACAGATAGAATTTCATCGCCAGAGATATCGCGATTTTCAAGGGAAGGAGTCACCCGACTACCCTTAACTTGAGGGAAATGCTTTGACAGAGAAATAAGGCTTATTATCACCTGAGCGATCGCGGTAATGGCTTGCTGAATAATTAATTGAGTTTTGGCAAGAGTTGTGAAAATTGGCGTTACCGTGTCCATAATTTTTTCACCTTGTCTGTTTGCTTATCTCGATTAAACATCGCGATCGGAAGGGGGCTTTTCCGAGAGGCTGGGTTTCTTAACGCTAAACGCGATCGGGAGCATCTCAAAGAAGCAAAAAGAACTCTAGTGGGAGCGTCTCGCTCCCTAGGGATCTAATAGGGAGCGAGACGCTCCCACTACCAATTTACAATTAGGAGATGCTCCCAACACGATCGCGTAACATCACTAAGCACAAAAATAACAATCTGGGGTAACTAAATGCTCAGGATTAGTCTTGAGCCACTGACTACTAGCAAAATCAAAAATCCAGTCAAGTCCCCCATCCACCTCAAGAAAACCACTCAGGATTCCATGAATAACGCCAACCGCGGTACTCGCACACAAACTATTTAACCAAAAAACAGCAGGATTTTGAATCCCAGGCAAATAACCAGCTTCACTTGCCATCAGATGAATTTCTTGTGGAGCTAACTCCATCGCGGCACGTTGCAAATTAATAATATTACCGCACATTAAACACCAATCACCTCCTAATGGTGGTACTGTAACGCGAGCATACATTCGAGGTTTATGATCGGATTTCATCTCTATATGAGTCCCTAAACATACCAAAGGACGCGTATATTCTAAAGCTAATTCTTGGGCAACTTGTCGAGAATAATGATTATCGGTTGCTACCACAATTAAATCCGCTTTCGCGATTTCTTTTTTGATAGATTCATCCTCAATGTTTGTCACTTTTCTTTGGACATTACACCCCTTGGGATAAATGTTTTTGATCAGAGATTTCACATAATCAACTTTATACCATTGTTCGCTCACCATTTTTTCCGTCGCTCCGGGCATTCGGTTCAGATTCACGGTTTCTACGCGATCGCGATCAATTAATAACCAATTTTTTACGCCTAAACGCCCTAACAATTCAGCGAAAATTGCACCAATACCACCACAACCAATTAAAGCAACTTTCAGCTCACCCAAATTTTCCTGCACCATATCCCCAAAGATGGCTTGACGGGAAAACATCAAATTGTCATGCTCTAAAACCATTTCATTTTGAGGCAAAGCAAACCATGAAGTATAGAAATCAATACTCTGGGGAGATTTACCTTTTTTATCCCATAGTCGAAACATACCATCTTGTAATGAATGATCAAAAACACCAGAAATTAAGTGCGTTTTTTTCTGGAAATTTTTACCTAAAAACTGAGAGTATTCCGACTCATAACGATCATCAATACTGGAAAAATTAGGAGACTCTTGGACAGGATGAGTATGAATATGGACAACATCAAGCTTCTCTTTTTTCAGATAAGTTTCAAGGAGATACAGATGAAACGCCTGTTTCAGAACTAAACCCGTTAGAGATTGATATTCATAACAATCAGGAGAAGGAACTACCCAAAATTTGGGAAGATATCTAACTTGATATTTAGAAACTTGATGACGTTTACAGAAAAAGAAACCGATTACCTCTTCATTGTTAGTGCGTGATTCTAACATCGCGTGACGAAATTGCTGCCACATTTGAGGAGGAATGTGCAGAGAAATTTGACGTTTAATGTTCATAGTTTTTATTAACAAAAAAGTTGAAGTAATTGACTAGGGAGATAAGAATATTGAGGAGCATCTCCGTTGGGCAAATAACCATAATGGGATGTTCTCAAGGGCTATTGGTGTTAACTTAATCCGCCAGGGACTTAAGTCCCTGTCTCATAGCTAAAGTCCTCTAAAGAGGACTGAAAAATTCGTTATTCCTCAATCAAAACTAGCTCAAACACGCAGAATTATGTTTATGATCAGGAGGATTTTAAGGAATTTCGCTCTAGGTGTATTAGTCCTCTTCAGAGGACTTTAGCTTTTAGGCAGGGGTTTTAACCCCTGACAGACTAAGGATTTGACTTTACAAGGCTCAACGGCAACACACTACTGAACAAATTTAAAGATTTGGGATACTCCCGTGATGTTCTTTTTTCTAGTGTATTAATCACTATTAATCGCGTGACGGGCGGTAACAAATAAAGTAGCTAAATTATGCCCATTATCAACTTGTTGACTCGGCCGCCAAGCATTTAACCACTTCTCTCGATTAAAACCTCCCCCCAATCCCACACAGTACCAATACCATCCTTCATTACTTAAAAAAGGAGCACCATAATAACTTTGTTGAGTAAAGTGATGATCCCCTTCTCCTATGGTTGTCCAAGGATAATTAAGATAACAACCGATAGGAGGGAGTCGAGGATAGTCTGGGGGTAATAAAAACAATAAATCCGAATGCGAAACATTGAATTTTTGGGAAGATAAGGGCATTCCTTTCACCAAAATCGCGGTATATTGAATCTCCCCTATTTTTTTACAGCCTACGATAATATTCTTCGCGACTTTTTCGAGGATTTTTAGTTCTTCCAAGATTCGCAGACTCGGTTGAAAATTAGTTTGACCTCGATTGATGGTAATTGTCATAAATTCACCTTAACCTTTAACAATTTTGGGGACTGTCCAAACTTTACTTCCTTCTTTGAGGGCATCGGTTTCTTTTAAGGGTTTTGTACCCCCAAACCCTTCTTCCATCACATCATCATTGCCTATTTCTGGCAATTTTGCTCTTAATTCTTCAACGGTTGCACCTTCGGGTAAATCGACTAATTTACCATTGATAATTGCTCTCATTTTTACTCCTTTTGGCGAAAAATAGACTAAGGAAATTAGGGACAATTTTTCTGAGTTAAAACTATTTTGTCCCCGTCTCTTCGTGAGACTTTTATTGGGTGCATCTCAAATTTGCCAAAAAAACTGTAGTGGGAGCGTCTCGCTCCCTAGGGATCTAATAGGGAGCGAGACGCTCCCACTACCAATTTACAAAAATGAAATGCTCCCCTTTTATTTGTTTTGTGTCAATACTTCACTGATGGCATGACTTTTGGTAAGGTTTGGAGAAAAATAGTATCCCCATAAGACTCCTAGTGTGGTAAAACCCATGCAACTTATAATCAGTAGTTTAGCCACGAGTTTCTTCAGGTTTTCCAATTGTCTTTGGATGGGACTAAACTTAATCTTTTCTAACTTAACCATTCGTTGCTCTAGTTGATGAATGGAGTTTTTTAAGAAGTACAATTGGGTGATAATATTCCCTTGATTTTGTTCTCCTTGTGATTCTAATTTTTGCAACAGTTGAGCGAGAATTTCTATGTTTTTGTTGATTTGTTCAATGTCATTTGGGATAGTCGCGATTAATTTGCCATTAATAGTTTCCATGATTTTTCCTCAAGATAACCATTAATCGAAGATGCTACTATGACCAATTTTGTGATAATTTTGATGATTATTGTGTTGTTCAAAACTATCAAAAACTTCGATCAGATCAATGACATTATTGGCGGAATTTTTTAATTCGTTACCGAGGGATTGGGCAACGGAAGCTACTTCTACTCGCATTCCCCGTCTTCTTAATTTTTCTGCTAAATAAGCAAAATCAGAGTCCCCTGTCAGTAAAACTACTATATCAGGACGGACTTCTAAGGCTAATTCAATGGCATCCATCGCCATGACAATATCAATATTGGCTTCGTATTCTTCGCCTTTGGATTTGCCTTCTCTTGGCACAACTAAAAAACCGTTACTTCTTGCCCAGTAAATAAATTTTTCTTTGGTTTTTCGTTGCTCTTCAAACCGCTCGCGTGCTGGGGGTAAACCGACGTAAATTACCATTTCAATGAGCTCTCGCCCTTCTTCTGAATTGGCAAGATAGTCACGGACTTTTTTCCAGTCTAGTTTACGGTTGAAGTTTTGTGCGGTGAGAAATATATTATCCCCATCCGCGAGGATTAGTACCCGACGATTCATTCTCATAGACTTTTAATTTTGTTTTGTCTGTTTGCTTGTCTCGATTAAACTCTCCTACTGGAAAAGGAGTCTTCCTTCATCCTTGACTCAGACAAGCTGATCGTCTTAACTAAGATTTTGATTTTCGTTTTTTGAATTGGTAGGGGCTTTTCTTTATTCTTAAAGAGTAAGAGCTATAGCAATCCTAAATAGGTTGTGAGAGTTTGGGGCGCGATCGCGTCTGGCTCATAGTTTCGGTGCAAGACGCGATCGCACTCCTATTCTTAACATTGGGTTTATTACCTCGGACTCCTGGCGGATTGCTATAACTTTTGCACGGTTAGAGTCGTTTCCAACTATTCCGATTTAACTCAATCGGTAGAGCGCTTTCACTGCCGGTTCCGTACAAGCCGAAGTCGTATCGTTTCCAACTATTCCGATTTAACTCAATCGGTAGAGGTTGCATTGAACCCCGCTTTTAAAGGCAATGATG
>JBBITB010000061.1:17542-38169 GCA_037440985.1 Microcoleaceae cyanobacterium bin_387 | reverse complement strand
ACTGTCAACTGTCAACTGTCAACTGTCAACTGTCAACTGTTAACCTTCTTCCTTCTTTCCTAGAAGTTAAAAGCTAACTTTTTTTGGTGCGAAAAAAGCGGATAAATAATTTCTCCATCTCAATCCAGACAAACATTAATAAACTAAACCCAACACAAACCAATAACTCTAACCCATCGAGGATATGAGTCCCAAAAAAACTTCGCAGGGGCGGGACATAAACTAACATTAATTGTAATGCCGTTGTCACGATCACCGCGCCCCAAACGTAGGGGTTTGTCATGGGGTTTAATTCTACCGTAAGTTGGGTATTAGAACGAATCGCGATCGCGTGGCCCATTTGAGCTAAACAAAGGGTGGTAAATACCATTGTTTTCCAAGAATCGCGATCACCCACAAATTCGGGAGCATGGGTATAACCATAGGCCCAAGTCATCATCAGGATCGTCAGAATCGCAAAAACAATGCCAATTCGCACCATATAAAGCCCCAAACCGCGAGCAAATATACTCTCACGGGGACTGAAAGGCCGACGTTTCATGACATTTGGTTCGGCGGGTTCCACTGCGAGGGCTAACGCGGGAACCCCATCAGTGACTAAATTCATCCAGAGAATTTGTAGAGGCGACAGGGGAACTCCCCCTAACCCAATAATCGGCGCTGCCGCAATTACCAATACTTCCCCGATGTTGGAACCGAGGATATATTTAATAAAGCGGCGAATATTGGTATAAACTACCCGCCCCTCTTCCACGGCTTTGACGATGGTGGCAAAATTATCATCTAACAAAACCATGTCAGAGGCTTCTTTACTGACATCCGTACCGGTAATACCCATCGCGATCCCAATATCCGCTTGACGCAACGCGGGAGCATCGTTGACTCCATCCCCTGTCATCGCGACAAATTGATTACGACTCTGTAAGGCTTGGACAATTCGTAATTTATGCTCAGGTGAAACTCGGGCATAAACACTGACATGATCGACTTCTTCTTCTAATTGCTCTTGAGTGAGTTTTTCTAACTCTTGTCCCGTTAAAACTAGATCCCCTTCGGTGGCAATCCCTAAATCATACGCGATCGCCTTCGCGGTTAATTGATGATCCCCTGTAATCATTACTGGGCGAATACCCGCGTCTCGACACCGTTTCACCGCGTCTCGTACTTCTGGGCGAGGTGCATCTAGCATTCCCACTAAACCTAACCAAATTAACTCCCTTTCGCTCTCCTCTTCGGAGCCTTCGGGGGGTAATTGCTCCCAACCCCGATAGGCTAACCCAAGGACGCGTAAACCTTGATTTGCCATTCGGTTATTTTGTTCGAGAATGGTTTGACGTTGTTCGGATGTGATGGGGATTATCTCTTTGCCTTGGATGATCGCGCTACAACGCTCTAAGGTTAATTCTGGGGAACCTTTGGTAAACATGACATAAGCTGAAGTGTCGGAGTTAAGGGGAACTGCCCATTGGCGATGGGTTCCCGATAATTGACATAAAACACTCATGCGTTTACGTTCGGATGAAAAGGGAAACTCTTGACAACGGGGTAATATATTGATCTGTTGTTCCCGGTAAATGCCTGCTTTACCTCCGAGGGAGAGTAAAGCTCCTTCAGTAGGATCTCCTAAAATTGTCCATTCGTTATTTTCCTTTTGGAGGAAGGCATCATTACAGACGACTGAGGCGACGAGGAGTGATTCAATTTCGGGATAAAGTTCTAAATCGGAGATGGGTTTTTGGGTATCGCGATCAGTAAATGTCCCAATGGGCGCGTAACCTTCTCCATCTATATTAATGATGTGGTTGCCCGTGGCGAGTAACTGCACAATCATTTTATTTTGAGTCAATGTACCTGTTTTATCGGAACAGATGGTGGTGACTGAGCCCAAGGTTTCTACCGCGGGAAGTTTGCGAATTAACGCGTTACGCTTTACCATCCGTTGAGTACCCAGGGCTAATGTCACGGTAATAACTGCGGGTAGCCCTTCGGGAACTACCGCGACAGCCATACTTAAGGAGACTTCTAAGAGTTCGCGAAATCGATCTAAGTCCCAACCACCCGCATGAATCATGCCCCCGATAACAACAAGGGCTACTAATACTAAGGAACCCGTAACGAGGACATTCCCTAATTGTCCCATCCGTTGTTGTAGGGGCGTTTCCTCGTCTTCTACGGATTGGATCAGGGTGGCAATTTTGCCTAGTTCGGTTTCCATCGCGGTTCCGGTAACTAGGACTTTTCCTCTTCCTTTTACGACTTCTGTTCCCTGAAATACCATGTTGACGCGATCGCCGAGGGGGGCATCTTCTGGCAGTGTGTTGAGGGCGTTTTTCTCGACGGCTTGGGCTTCTCCCGTTAACGCGGCTTCTCGTATTTGTAAGTTGGACTCTTCTATGATTCGTCCATCCGCGGCTATCTGCACTCCGGCTTCTAGCAAGATGACATCCCCAGGTACTAATTCTTTGGAGGGGATTTCTAGTATTTTGCTCTCGCGGATGACTCGCACCAGAGGGGAAGCTAGTTTTTTCAGGGCTGATAAGGCTTTTTCGGCTCTTACTTCTTGGAGAAATCCTAAAACACCGTTGAGAATAACGATTAAGAGTATCGCGAGGGTATCTTTAAAGGGCAATTGATTTGCCGTTAATTCTCCAGAGCGTAGATCCACTAGATCTAATATTCCTGATATGATCGCGACTCCGATCAGCATCAATAACATGATGTTTTTGAACTGATCTAACAGGATTGTCCAGGTACTACGGCCTCCTGTTTCTTCTATCTCGTTGGGCCCATACTGCTCTACACGAGCCAAGACTTCGGCGTTGGTTAATCCTGAGTCGCGATCGCTCTCTAATAACTGGAGAGACTTGTTAACTTCGAGTGTGTGCCAATAACGCGGGGTTTTTGCAGACTGCATGGTGGAGATTTTGAGATTGACGGTAATAAGCTAAAAAAACTAACCAGTCGGAAAACCATTGGACGAGAGTGACACCCGATGTGGGTTCAATTCACTCGCCAGAAGTTTTTGTGACAAAAAAAAACCCTATATATAAAAGTTAGCAATTTCTTAGCCATTTACCCAAAAAATACTAGTCCTTTCCTAAAATCAAAAAAAGATTGTACAATATCCCGAATTGGTGTAAAATCTGTGACGTTAATCTTTGTTACAAAATGTAATAAAGCCCAGAAAGAACTCTAAGGATCAAAAAATGGGACAAAGTACAGGTGGAAGGGAAAGGGAAATGTAAAGAAAGATGACAAAAATCACCGGACTGCGATGTATTTGGAGGGTGAAAAGACAAATTTTCCGGGGATTTTCCGGGGGGAGGGAGAAGCTGGAAAGGTTTAATTTAAAGGTATTTAGCAGACCTTGGCCGAGAGAGGAGCCAAAGAAAGTCAACAGAGGGGGTTCTGTAATAATTTGTAATAAACAAAAGTGCAACAACATTGTATAAAAGTTATCAGAAGGGTAAAGATGACAGACAAAAGTTAAAAACACACTGATTGACATAGGTTTACAAATTCTCATAAACCATGTAATATTTTCTCAGAATTCTCAGAGCCGGTGCTGAGTCCAGTGGTAGAAGCCACAGGGAGAGACCACCAACTCTGGGAAGGCAGGCCAGAACAGTGTTGTAAAAGTCTGTCGGTTATCCTCCCGGGTTGTCTAACAACCTGAGTAGCATTAACTGAATGGCTTTAACTGAGTCCTTCTGAACCGAAACCTAAATCAAGCAAGTCAACTAGGAGAGTTCATTCATGTTTGACGCATTCACCAAGGTAGTTTCTCAGGCCGATACTCGTGGAGAATATCTCTCCTCTGGTCAACTGGATGCCCTGAACAACCTGGTCAAAGAAAGCAACAAGCGTCTAGATGCAGTCAACCGCATCACCGGAAACGCGTCCACCATCGTTGCCAACGCGGCTCGTTCTCTGTTTGCAGAACAGCCCCAGTTGATTGCTCCTGGTGGCAATGCTTACACCAACCGTCGCATGGCTGCTTGCTTACGCGACATGGAAATCATCTTACGTTATGTCACCTACGCGACCTTCGCTGGTGATGCCACAGTGTTAGATGATCGTTGCTTAAACGGTCTGCGTGAAACATATTTGGCTTTGGGCGTTCCCGGTGCTTCTGTAGCAACTGGTGTTCAAAAGATGAAAGAAGCTGCGATCGCGATCGTTAGCGATACCAACGGCATCACCCGTGGTGATTGTAGTGCTTTAGTTTCCGAAATCGGAAGCTACTTTGATCGCGCTGCCTCTGCAGTGGGCTAGTATCGAGTCTGCGATTAGTCAGCCTCAAATTTTTCTTTCATTTCTTCTTTTGTTCATAAGGCAGTTGTAAAGAAGCAAGAGTTCTGAATAAAGAAACGCTTCTCTACTGTGCCCATGTAGAAAACTTGGCAAAACATTTAGGGAAATCCTCAACGATGAAAACTCCATTAACCGAAGCCGTCGCCGCCGCCGATTCTCAAGGCCGTTTCCTCAGCAGCACTGAACTGCAAGTTGCTTTTGGTCGTTTCCGTCAAGCCACCTCCGGCTTAGAAGCCGCGCGTGCTTTGACAGCAAATGCCCAACGCTTAGTTGATGGCGCAGCCCAAGCGGTGTACAACAAGTTCCCTTACACCACCCAAATGCAAGGCCACAACTATGCCTCTACCCAAACCGGTAAAGACAAGTGCGCCCGCGACATCGGTTACTACCTGCGTATCGTTACTTATTGTTTGGTTGCTGGTGGTACCGGCCCTCTCGATGAGTACCTGATTGCTGGTGTTGACGAAATCAACCGTACCTTTGAATTGTCTCCTAGCTGGTATGTTGAAGCTCTGAAGTACATCAAAGCCAATCATGGTTTAAGTGGTGACGCGGCTGTTGAAGCCAACTCCTACCTCGACTACGCGATCAACGCTCTGAGCTAGTTTAGAGTTTTGAAGCCCGGAAAGGTAAGCTGCTGTTAGCTAATGGGTTAGCAGCAGTTTACCTCACCGGGCTTATCTGCAAGAAAAATCTCCAGTCCCCCAAATTAAGGACTAAGTATTTTTTTTTTGAAGATTACTTTTGGGATAAGGTAAAAAAATGGCTGGCTTAAATGAAGCAGGAAGGTTAGGGATTGCCGCCTTTGGAGAATCAGAACAGGTTGAGCTACGCGCCAACTGGACACAAGAAGACGTAGAGGTTGTGATTCGCTCCGCGTATCGTCAGGTGTTTGGCAATGAGTATTTAATGTCAAGTGAGCGGGTGAAGAGTGCTGAATCGCTGCTTCAGCAAGGTCAAATTACGGTACGCGATTTTGTCAGAGCCCTGGGGTTATCAGAGACTTATCGGAAAAAGTTCTTTTATCCCAATTCTCAAGTCCGACTCATCGAATTAAATTATAAACATTTTTTGGGTCGTGCGCCTTACGATGAATCAGAGATTGCCTATCACGTCGATCTCTATAATTCAGAGGGTTATGAAGCTGAGATTAATTCTTACATTGACTCAGTGGAATATCAAGAAAATTTTGGCGAGAGCCTTGTCCCTTGTTATCGGAGTTTCGAGACTCAAAAAGGACACAGAACGGTTGGATTTAACCGGATGTTTCAATTATATCGCGGTTATGCCAATAGCGATCGCGCTCAAAACCAAAAACAAGGTCGTTTAACCTGGCAATTAGCCCGGAATTTATCAGAACCGATCTACACACCTGCGAGTGGAAACGCGATGTCAGGAACTTGTGGGGGGAACCGGGAAAAGTTCTACCGAGTAACGGTGATGCAGGGGGCAACCGCGGGATCACCACAAATTCGCCGAACAACTACCGAGTTTTTAGTACCTTACGAGCAACTTTCCAGCCGCTTGCAGCGCATTAATCGGACGGGAAGTAAGGTAATGAATATCACTCCTGCCTAAACTGAACCAGTTGGAACAGTCTGAAAAAGTTTTGTACTTAGAGAACTAGGGTTTCTCATTTTAAATTTTCATAATATTACATTCTTGAATGAGTGGTAAAATAGAGGGTGAGAAATCCGGTTTCAGATAAAAAAGAAACTGGTTTCCAATGGTTAGGCAAAAACGCTTGAATTTGTTGTTAGTTGAGGAGAGTTTCTGGTGGCGATTACGACAGCAGCATCCAGACTGGGAACGTCCGCTTTTAGCGATTCTCCCAGAGTTGAATTGCGTCCCAATTACACCCGTGAAGACGCGGACGCGGTAATTCATGCCGTTTATCGTCATGTGTTAGGGAATGACTATTTGATGAAGTCCGAGCGCCTGACGGGTGCCGAGTCTTTATTGCGTGATGGTAATTTAACGGTACGGGAATTTGTCCGCGCCGTTGCCAAGTCGGAGTTATACAAGAACAAGTTCTTTTATAACAGTTTCCAGACTCGGTTGATTGAGCTCAATTATAAGCACTTATTGGGTCGTGCTCCCTATGATGAATCTGAAGTGATTTTCCACTTGGATTTATATCAAAATGAGGGCTACGAGGCTGATATTGACTCCTACATTGATTCTGTGGAGTATCAAGAAAGCTTCGGCGAAAATATTGTGCCTTACTATCGTGGTTTTGAGACTCAACGTGGTCAAAAAATTGCTGGTTTTACCCGGATTTTCCGCTTATATCGGGGTTATGCCAACAGCGATCGCGCTCAATTAGAAGGAAACAATTCTCGTTTAGCGAAGGAATTGGGAAGCAATACTGCGACCGCGGTGGTTGGCCCATCGGGAGCGAATGAAGGTTGGGCTTATCGTCCTTCTGTTCAAGGTGTAACACCTAGCAGTGGTTTCGGTAGTTCGGCAGCTTACGGGAAGTCTAGTAATCGTCTCTTCCGTGTGGAAGTTTCTGGTGTCCGTACTCCTGGGTATCCCAGTGTCCGTCGTAGCAGCAGTGCCATTATTGTGCCTTTTGAAGAGCTCTCTAGCCGTATGCAAAAAATTCAGCGGTTAGGTGGTAAAATTGCCAGTATTACTCCTATTTAAGGCAGTCGTCTGATTAAAAAGACGCTCAATAGGTCGGCAATTTTTCAGCAAATCACTCTCATTATTACGGAGTTAAAAAGAGGCAATGTTGGGTCAATTTGTGGCTAAAACGGGTAGTTCGCCTTCGGCGGGTCGCTGCTTCCGCTATGAAGTAGTTGGTCTTCGTCAAAATGATGAAACGGATAAAACGGGTTATCAGATTCGCTCCAGTAGCAGCACTTTCATTACAGTGCCTTATGGCCGGATGAATGAAGAAATGCGTCGCATTACTCGCCTTGGTGGCCGTATTGTCAATATTGTTTCCTTGAACAATGGCGCAGAATCTGCTTCTGAATCTCACGAATAATTGATTAACATTTTCTTGTAATTGCTAATAGCTAATAGTTGATTGCTAATGTGCAGAGTTAGTAATTAGTTGTAAGCTATTAGCAATTCCTGTGTTTAAACAAATAGCATTAGGTTCTATTTCCTAGCACCTAATGAGCGAGTAAGCATTTTTAATTCCTAGTAGAAAACTCCGAAACTTGCTGACAAGCAGGATGCTTATCCTACATTGTGTGTTTGAAATGCGTCTTCGCGTACCATATTGGGTTTCTCGACGCTCAACCCAACCGACAAAGGCGAAGATATTACTATTATATAACACCTATTATCTCAGACCTATGGATTATTTAGAATCAGAAGAGTTATCAACAGATGATAGTAGTAACTCTTTAACCGTCGAACAGGCGATACGCAATTTACGAGGTAATGATTATAGTCTTCGTTATTATGCCGCGTGGTGGTTAGGTAGATTTCGGGTAAAAGAACGCGATGCTATTGATGCTTTAATCGCGGCATTAGAAGAAGATACCACTCAAACTGAAACGAAAGATTCTTCCCTTCAAAGAAATGCCGCGCGTGCCCTGGGAAAATTACAGGATAAACGGGCTGTTCCCAGTTTAATTCATTGTTTAAGTAATTCTGATTTTTATGTGCGAGAAGCCGCGTGTCAAGCCTTAGAAATGATTGGTGATTCTAGTTGTATTCCGGCTTTAATACAATTATTAGAGGGGGGGGTAGATGCCGCGGTGCGAGTACCGGGGAAACCTCATTTGGTTCAACCCTATGAGGCTATTATTGAAGCTTTAGGCAGTTTACAGGCTCTTGATGCGATCGCGGTAATAAAACCTTTTTTAGAGCATTTTGTCGAGCGGATACAATATGCTTCAGCACGCGCTCTTTATCAGTTAACGGGTGATATATATTATGGAGAAAAGTTAGTTGACGCGTTACGGGGTAATGATTTACAGTTACGGAGATCGGCGTTAATTGATTTAGGCGCGATCGGCTATTTACCAAGTGCCAAAGCGATTGCCGAAACCCTCGCAGAAAATAGTATTAAATTAATTGCTCTTAAGGGTTTGTTAGAATATGATTTGAAACGAAAAAACTCTCTCTCTTTGTCTGAGGATACAATTCAAGTAATGACTCTCATGGATAGTTTGTTATAAGATTGGGGAATGGGTAATGGGTAATAGGTAATGGGTAATGGTGATTGGTGATTGGGGATTGGGGATTGGTGATTGGTGATTGGGGATTGGGGATTCGGGATTGGGGACTGGGGATTGTGAATGGGGACTGGGGACTGGGGATTGTGAATGGGGATTGGGTAATGGGTAATTGATAATTGTCAACTGTCAACTGTCAACTGTCAACTGTCAACTGTCTATATATGGAATTGAAAATTTACTATGAGTATTGGGCAACTAATTCGTGCGGTAGAAGAGGCGGATTCGGCATTAAGTCTTTTAAAAGCAGTGCAGAATTTAGCCGCGACTAAAGATGAGGAGGCGATTCCTGTATTAATTAAAGTGCTTGCATATAATAATCCCGGAGCCGCGATCGCGGCGATTGATGGATTAGTAAATATTGGGAATCCCGCGGTAGAACCACTGCTAAAATTAGATAGTTATAATTATGGAGCACGCTCCTGGGCGGTACGAGCGATCGCGGCAATAGGAGATCCGCGAGGTTTAGACATTTTACTCGATGCCACAATTAATGATTTTGCCTTGAGTGTGCGCCGAGCCGCGGCGAAGGGTTTAGGCTCTATCCATTGGGATTTATTACCCTCGGAAAAGATTTCTCAAGCACAATTACAAGCTTATCAAACACTATTACAATCTACAACAGATCCCGAATGGGTAGTCCGTTATGCCTCAGTTGTTGCTTTAGAAGGATTAGCCATCGCGGTTGTGGAAAAACAGCCCCATTGGTTCCCTGAATTGTTAACACGATTAGGGGAAATTGTCAAGAAAGATGTGACATTCGCGGTGAAAGCACGAGCCTTATTCGCAGAAACAAAACTGTCAAAAAAGTCTTAAGAAAAAATAGGAGTAATAGAGTTTTTTATTAATCCTAAATCCCCGATCTAAAATTTGTAATAAGCCCTCAAGAGCTTATTACAAACGAAAATATGATTATTTAGCTAAAGCCAGCGCGATCGCGCTTTCCAAATCACCTTGACTAAGATGGGTTAATATAAAAACCTCTTGTACAGTTTTACCTTGTCTAGCAATGACTTTAAAACCACCACGAATAGGAACAGAAATTCTTAAAGTTAAACGGGGAATATGACCTTTAACTTGACCAATAACACCCGGAGTAATCGTTTGAATGCCTTGATAATAAGTTAATCGTTCTAAAATGGGTATTAAACCGTCGATGTGAGTAGAATGGTTCCAAACAAGACGACCTTTGTTATTCGATTTGGCAGTGGATGAGGTACTCATGGCAAAAATCCTAATTCAACATACCCAGTGTAAGCAATGGGATCTCGCCTTGTACAGTCAAAACTGATTGAAAATGGAAAACTTAAGATTTGAGGAGAAATCTTTTCTCTCCCCCATATATAAAATCAAAAAAACAAAATGGATTAGGGCATTTTCCAAATTTTGATAGTTTGATCCTGACTGACACTAATAATAGTTTTAGCATCACGACTGATGGCTACTTGGGTAATGACTTGGGGATGAGCTAAAAGAGTATTAACCAGTTGCAGTTTCCCATTTTTCAATTTCCAAACTTGAAGGGTATCACCACCACTGACCAAAGTTTGACCATTACTACTCAATGCAAGAGATTTCACAGAACTACTTTCCACAGTATCTATGACTTTGCCGGTTAGCAAATTCCACACTTTAATTTTATTATCGCCACCACTACTGACCAAGAAATTACCATAAATGGCGAGGGAATAAATGGGACCTTCATGAGCTTTGATCGCGCGAATACTTTGCCATTTGGAGAGATTCCACCAACGCAAAATTTTATCTTCACTTCCACTCACTAACACTTGACTATCACGACTAATGGCCAGGGCATTAATTGTAGCCTTAGTACCAGTAATAACACGGAGTTTAATCCCTTTTTGCAGATTCCAAACAATAATATTCTTATCTTCACCTGCACTAAAAATATATTGACCATTAGGACTAATCTCGACAGCATTAACCGGACTTTGATGGTCCTTGAGGGTGAACATTCGCATACGTTCTGGAGCATTCTGGAGATTCCAGATCATCACTCGTTTATCTTGATGACTACTGACTAAAATCTTGCCATTAGGACTTAAAGCCAGTGATCGCCCCCCATCCGAACCCGGTAATGTCTGGAGAAGTTGACCCGTTTTGGCATTCCAGATTTTAATCCTTTGATCGCTGGCAGTAATAAACGTATTGCCATAAGGACTTAAAACCATCGAGCGGATCGGAGCCGAATCATTAAAAGTTTGTTGTAAAAATTGCAGACTAGAGGAAGCCTGTATCAACCATATCGGATTAGTAGGAAAAGCACTATAGCGCATCACACCATAAATTTGACTCCCTGTTAAACCCAGCAATAACACCGCACCTCCCGCCCAAAAAACAGGTTTCCAATCAAATTCAGTAGTGCGACGATAACCAGTTTTCCTACCATCTTTAACATCAGTACGATTACCCGTACTCGACTTGCTGCCCGCCTGAGTAGATCGGGTTGAGTCTGGAGCTCTTAAATTAGGGCTAGTGGGAATATCAGTGGTAGAAGGACCAGCATTCAAATCAATTTCCGCCAAACACTGCATAATCATCTGGGGATTTTGAGGACGATTGCCAGGAAAGGGAGCCATCAAATAATCAATGACATCCGCGACTTGAGAGTGAATATGGGGAGCTGCCTTACGCCACATTAACTTACCTGTGCGCGGATTTTCAGGGAAAGCCGTTGGCGGTTTCCCTGTCAATAAAAAGATAAATGTCCGCCCCAAAGCAAAGAAATCCGATTGAGGTACAGCCTTTCCCTGAGTTTGTTCTTGAGGGGTATAACCCGGAGAAACAATACCCGTAATATTCTGCCCCTGATCAACCTTCACCATGTAAGTCTTAGAGACTTCCCGCGCCGTCCCAAAGTCAATCAATACCAATTGACCATTGGGCTTACACATAATATTTTGGGGCTTAATATCGCGGTGAAAATATTGGAGACGGTGAACCTGATCCAATATTTCCGTTAATTGTTTTAACCAATCCAAACATTGATCCTGGGTAATTGGCTTACCACGACTTTTCAGCCAATCTTGCAAATTTGCACCCTCAATCTTCTCCATCACTAAACAGTGATAGACCTCTTTGGCATTAGCAGGACTAAACGTAAAATAACCATCGGTGTCAACTCTGGGAATACCCGGATGATGTAACCGACTTAAAACATCAGCCTCTTGTTTAAACAGGGCTACCGCTTTGGGATGGGATTTGAGAAGAACTTTTAAAACTTCACGAGTTCCCTTTTTGAGGTCCTCGATTTCATAAGTCTTACCAAACCCACCCCCACCAAGAGGAGCTACGAGCCGATAACGACCTTGCAACAGAAGTTCCGAGCCGCAAGAACGACAATTGGAGCCGTCAGCATTGGACGGATCGGAAGGATTTGGACATTTGGGATTGAGGCAATAACTCACAGCAGCCACATAACGCTGATTTCAGAATTCTCGTCCAAGTTCACTATAACTTGCACTGCTTCCATCTAACTAGGGGTTTATACTTTTTTGGCAATAAGCTCTGAGAGCTTTGGGCCCCATACGGTGACTCCGCGGTGTCCAAAAGATGTTTTGGACAAGATACGCGATGAAATACTCACCCATAACTTTAACTGTATTTTCCTAAGTTCCCTAGGGGAGCAGGGATTGGAACCCCTACTCCATGATCTCTCATGGAAGGTAAGTCCCCTTAAGGTGTTAGATGTTAAGTTTGAGGTTTGAGGTTTCAGGAGGAAGTGGAGGATTTACTGGGAGGACTGTTTTCGAGAATTTTGCGTAAAATGCCAGTAATTATTTGACGAGACGTAAAAAAATCGAGATAATCCCCTAGAATCAGGAAAGTCATAAATTCAAAGTATCAGTTAAGCTTTCCTTTTCAGTTTTTCACCTAAGACCTATAAAACTTAACATCTTCTTCCTTCTTTCTTCTTTCTTCTTCCTTCTTTCTTCTTCCTTCTTCCTTCTTTCTTCTTCCTTGTTCCTTACTTCTAAGAAATAGGATGGAAGTAAAAGGCAAATCCTAAAACGGTATAAGCCGCTAAGAGCAGAATCCCTTCTAACCAGTTAGACTTGCCGTCGGAACTAATCGAATTAGCAATAAACACGGATACCGCGACCGCGATCAGTTCAAAGGGATTAAAGTTTAAATCCATTGGTTCTCCCAAAATTAACCCTACCAGCACTAAAACAGGTGCGACAAATAAGGCAATTTGTAAACTAGAACCCACCGCGACGGACACGGATAAATCCATTTTGTTTTTCATCGCGACTGTAACCGCGGTCGCGTGTTCTGCCGCGTTACCAATAATGGGGACTAAAATCACCCCCGTAAACAATGCGGTTAAGCCTAAACTTGCCGTCGCCTCTTCTAAGGTATCAACTAATAATTCTGACTCTACCGCGACGGCTAAAGTTGCAGCTAAGAGGACTCCTACCCATAGCAATATATTAGGTTTATTAGGGGTATTTTCTTCCTCTTCTTCCTCTACGATCGCGACATCATAGAGATAAGTATGAGTTTTCATAGAAAAAAGAAGGGTCAAAACATAAACCACCATTAAAACGATCGCGACGGCACTGGATAATTTTTGCATAATGGGTTCGCCGATCCCAGGGGAGGTGACATTGAGGGCCGTTGGTAATAAAATCGCGATCACCGCGAGATTCATCGCGGAGGCATTCAAACGCGCCACAATCGGTGGAAATTCTTGCTCTTTAAAGCGTAACCCCCCCAAAAACATAGATAATCCCATCACCAATAATAAGTTCCCGATAATGGAACCGGTAATACTGGCCTTGACAACATCAATTAGTCCCGCGTTGAGCGCGACAATACCAATAATCAATTCTGTGGCATTGCCAAAAGTCGCGTTAAGTAACCCTCCTAAATTGGGACCGAGGACAACCGATATCTCTTCCGTCGCGGTTCCCATCCATGCCGCGAGGGGGATAATCGCCAAACCGGAGGTGATAAAAATGATCGATGATCCCCAGTGTAAAAAGTGGGCTGCTACGGATATAGGCAGAAACACCAACAGTGCTGAGATAATTGTGTTTGTATTGAGCTTCATTGTTCAATTTTAAGCTGTTAGATCCAGACTTACGCACTTTCACCAAAGACACCGGGTTTTTGACGTGAGAATATTGCCAAAAGTAATGAGTGTTGCATTGAGCCACCCAGTATCCACGTAAGTTATATAGATTTTAGATTTTTACGCGTGCTTTTGCATTAATTTAGCTACCGAAATTATCTAAACTTGTTAATTGTGATGGCATAATACCACAAATTATGTGCCAAATCTTAAATTTTTCGTAGTTTTTGTATGGGACTCAAAGAAAGGCTTTTAGAATCCTAATGTGAAACTTCAGCATTGAGTCTGTAACTCTTCGATCACCAAAAAAGGGATTGGAAGAGTTGGCTTATAGTCGCGGTATAGATACTTTTCTCTGTTGCCACCCTTAAGTACATCGCGCCCATTACAGGAATTGAAAATGCGTGGATTGGTGGTTTTGTTCTGTCTCGTCAATTGTTGATTTTTTTGTTGTCTTTGTGAGGATACGATCGCATGACTTCTCTTTTAGAAATAGTTTCTCAGTCTTCATTACAATTTATTTCTGATACACGGGTTGCCGACTCTACGAAAACGAGGACAGGGGTTTTTGTCACCGTTCATGGTCATTTTTATCAACCACCGCGTGAAAATCCCTATTTAGATGCCATTGAACGACAACCTAGTGCTTCTCCTTACCATGATTGGAATGAACGGATACACCATGAATGTTATCGTCCTAATGCTTATGCCCGGGTATTAAACGATCGCGCTGAAGTGATGGGAATTGTTAATAATTACGAGTATCTTAGCTTTAATATCGGTCCGACTTTAATGAATTGGCTAGAGCGTTATGATCAATCGGTTTATCAACGCATTCTCGAAGCGGATCGGAAAAGTTGTCAACGTCTGGATGGACATGGTAACGCGATCGCGCAAGTTTATAATCATATCATCATGCCTTTGGCAAATAAACGGGATAAAATCACCCAAATTCGCTGGGGAATTGCGGATTTTCGTTCCCGTTTTGGTCGCGATCCTGAAGGAATGTGGCTGGCAGAAACCGCGGTTGATTATGGGACTTTGGAAGCCTTAGTCGCAGAAGGAATTCGCTTTATTATTTTAGCACCCTCTCAAGCGGAAAGGTGTCGTCCATTTCCCACTGAAGATAATTTAGATCCCCAATGGCATGAAGTCGCAGGGAGTCAAATTGATCCGACTCGTCCCTATCGTTGTTATCTAAAAAGGACTTTGCAGGGGAGTGATCCTTTAAGTGTTCATCACGCAAATAATGGTGAATTTCCTATCAATGAAAATATCCATTATATTGATATCTTTTTCTATGATGGACCGATTTCACGCGATATGGGTTTTAATGATGTCCTCAGTAGTTCTGAGCATTTTGCCGGACGTATTAGCCAAGCCGTAAGGGGAGATCATCGTCAATCCCAATTAATTTCCGTCGCGACGGATGGAGAAACATTTGGTCATCATAAAGGTGCAACGGAAAAATGTTTAGCTTACGCGTTTACCGAAGAGTTTCCCAAACGCGGTTGGACTGTAACCAATTTTGCCCATTATCTCAGTTTAAATCCTCCTACTTGGGAAGTAGAATTAAAGCCTGTCACCGCGTGGAGTTGTTCTCATGGAGTTGATCGTTGGCAAGATAATTGTGGTTGCGCGGGTGGTGGTGGTTGGCATCAACAATGGCGGCGGCCTTTGCGAGATGCTTTGAATTGGTTACGCGATCGGCTTATTCCTATTTTTCAAGAAAATGGTCGGAAATTTTTCCGAGATCCCTGGGAAGCCCGTGATAATTATATTGACGTGATACGCGATCGATCCACTGCCAATATTAACAAATTTTTGGCAAAACATCAAAGCCATGAACTTAAAAAACTGGAAAAAGTGGACGCGTTACGTTTATTAGAAATGCAGCGTCACAGCTTGTTAATGTTTACCAGTTGCGGTTGGTTTTTTGAAGAAATTTCACGCCCTGAAGGAGTGCAAATTTTACGTTATGCCGCCAGGGCGATGGAATTAGCTGGTGATGTCGCGGGAGTGCCTTTAGAAAAAGAGTTCATTACGCGTTTAGAATTAGCACCCAGTAATGTTGACTTATTCAAAAACGGTGCGGAAGTCTATCGTCAATTAGTAATAACTAATCAAATTAGTTTGAAACAAGTCGCGGCTCATTATGCCATTAGTTCTCTGTTTACTAACTATAAACGGGAACAGACGGTTTATTGTTATGAAGCGAAACAAATTGATTATCAAATGCAACGAATGGGAGCCATTACCCTAGCTGTAGGACAAGTGGAATTAACTTCAGAAATTACCCGTGAAAGCCAATTGTTAGTTTTTGCCGTATTACATTTAGGAGGTTGGGATTTCCATAGTTGTATTCAACCTTTTGGGGGTCGTCGTTCTTATACATTATTAAAAGAACGATTATTTAACACTTTGTCAGAAGGCTCCGCGGCTCATACCATCTTAGAAATGGTGCGAATTTTTGGTGATCAATCTTTCAGTTTACACGATTTATTTGCCGAAGAACGTCATCGCATTATGAGTTTATTAAGTCAAGAAACTCTTACCCGTTTAGACCAATTATATACGCAAGTATATCGGGATAATTATGGGATAATGATGGCATTTTATCGCGATGAATTACCTGTCCCGGTGGAGTTACAAGTGGCAGCAGATGTCGCGTTAAGTCATCGTTGTTTAAACGCGGCACGGGGGTTAGAGTCAGAAAGTAGTGAGGGTTATTTGGGGATTAATTCTTTAGTAGAGTTAGAGGCGATCGCGACAGAAGCCACTAATTTACGTTGTCGAATTAATCATCCTGAAGTGCGACCTACTTTAGAACGGTTAGTGGTCCGCTCTTTAAATGTAATTCTCAATGATATCACATCGGAAGAATTAGATACCAAGAAGATGAAGGTATTAGAAGAAGGGGTGGAAAAATTACAACGATTAATCACATTAGGCAAAAAATTAAATCTCGGTTTAGTCTTAGATAAGGCGCAAGAAGTGTATTTTATCTTTTTGCATAAACATCTACTTTCTTTGTCTTTGACATCAATAATAGAGCAGAAAGAACCAGAAAAATCAGGAGAACTTAACTCCGAATGTTTCTCAGTTTCTCAGAAAAATTATCCTTTATTAAAACTGGGTGAATTGTTAGAGGTAGATATTCATCCAGGGTTAAGGGCAATTTAACTCTGTTCTTTAATTGTTGAGAGTGATAAAATATAGGGGTGTTATAGTACACCCTTATATTTTTGGGAAATTTATCAATCACGGAAAAGCTTTAAAAAAATTTTTCCTCAAAAATCAGATGCTCCTTCGTTAACCAAGTCAATTCTTTTGACTTGACAAGACAGAAAATATGCCGTAATTTCAGATTAGATCCAGTTTTGATCTCGCCTGGTCCCGTTAACACATAGTCAGCACACGATGGAGCCTTCTATGAGCCATAGACTAGACAAAATAACAGGTTTTGTTGATTATGTCCGCACTTTGAGGGGAGACGAAAAGGGCGAGGCTCAGGTATTTTGCGATCGCCTGTTTCAAGCCTTCGATCATCAAGGCTACAAAGAAGCAGGAGCCGAACTAGAATATCGAGTGAAAACGAAAGGGAAAACCACGAAATTTGCTGATTTATTGTGGCGACCGCGATTATTATTAGAAATGAAAAAACGGGGCGAAAAACTGGAAAAACACTATCAGCAAGCTTTTGAATATTGGTTGGAATTAGTGCCCCAACGTCCTCAATATGTGGTGCTTTGTAATTTTGATGAATTTTGGGTTTATGATTTTGATCTTCAGCTTAGGGAACCTGTAGATCGGGTGACTTTGGAAGAATTACCAGATCGTTTTACTGCGTTTAATTTTTTGTTTCCCGGCAATAAAAAGCCTTTATTTAATAATAATAAAATTGATGTAACTCGAAATGCTGCTAATAAAGTGGCTCAAGTTTTTAATCGCTTAGTCGAGCGAGGCGAAACCGTAGAAACCGCTCAACGGTTTATTCTTCAGTGTGTAGTGGCGTTATTTGCAGAAGATATTGATTTACTTCCTAGAGGTTTATTCACTGAATTTTTAACGAATTGCCAGACAAATAGATTTAGTTCTTATGATTTGATTGGGGGTTTATTTCGACAGATGGGACGCGATCGGCCAGCTCCTCCAGACAGTTACTATCACAATGTACCCTATTTTAATGGGGGAATTTTCTCAACGATTGAACCCATACACCTCACCAGAAGCGAAATTGACTTATTATTAGAAGCAGCAACGGAACGCTGGTCAAAAGTGGAACCTGCGATTTTTGGCGGGTTATTTGAGTCGAGTATGGGTAAAGAAGAACGCCATGCTTTAGGCGCTCACTACACTAGCGAGGCTGATATTCAAAAAGTAGTTTTACCGACGATTATTCGCCCTTGGCGAGAACGAATTGAAGCCGCTAATACTTTAAAAGACTTACTGGCACTGCGGCAAGAATTAGTTAATTTTAAAGTCCTTGATCCCGCCTGTGGGAGTGGTAATTTTCTCTATGTTGCCTATCGGGAAATGAAGCGGTTAGAAGCACAATTACTCACCAAAATTCATCAAAATTTTACTCGTGCGGCTAATACGATTGGTACAATGTCCTTAGTAAAAACTAGCCAATTTTACGGTATTGATATTAAACCCTTTGCGGTGGAATTAGCCAAAGTTACCTTAATGTTGGCTAAAAAATTAGCCCTGGATGAAGAAAATCAGTCGCTAAATGTGGTCCAGATGAACTTAGCATTAGATATGGATCAGGCGCTACCTCTTGATAATTTAGATAACAATATTCGCTGTGATGATGCTTTATTTTGTGATTGGGAACCCGTTAATGTAGTAGTTGGTAATCCTCCATTTTTGGGTGGTAAGCATATTCGTTTAGTTTTGGGTGATGAATATGTTGATCGCATTTTTGCCAAATTTCCTGATGTAAAAGATGTGGATTTTTGTACCTACTGGTTTCGCCTTACCCATAATCATTTGGGGGAAAATTGCCGTGCTGGTTTAGTAGCAACTAATTCTATTTCTCAGGGAAAAAGCCGTAAAGTTTCCTTAGATTATATTACTCAAAATGGCGGTTGTATTTATGATGTCATCTCTACACAACCTTGGTCCGGTGAAGCGAAAGTACATATCAGTATTATTAATTGGCTGAAAACTTCTGAGAATCGAGAATTAACTTACCGGATAGATCATAAAATTGTCTCAAACATTAATTCTTCTTTGAAAGCCGAGGTTGATGTTTCTCAAGCCGTGCGACTGAAGGCAAATCTTAACTGGTGTTTTCAAGGGGTGATTCCTGTTGGCAAAGGATTTCTTGTGACTGAATCACAGGTAAATAAATGGATTCAATCAGATCCTAAAAATTGTGAAGTTCTCAAATTATTTTCGATGGGTGCAAATTTGGCACAAAATCCCCATGGAAACCCAGACCGTTGGATTATTGATTTTAATAAACTAAGCCTTGAAGATGCTAGTGAATACGAATTGCCTTTTAATCATGTCAAAATTTATGTAAAACCAGAAAGAGATCAAAATCGTATGGAATCACGCCGATTAAAATGGTGGCAACCAGGTGGGAATCCTCAACAAATGCGAAAAGCTCTAGCAACTTTACCTTATTGTTTCGCTGTTCCGAGAGTATCAAAATGGTCAATTTTTATTCCATTTCTATCAAATTGGTTAGCTGGTGATAAATCAGTTATTGTGGCTTCTGATGATTTTTATGTTCTTGGTATTCTAACTTCTCGCACCCATCGCATCTGGATGCACGCACAAAAATCCACACTTAAAGCAGATATTGCCTACACCCACAATACCTGTTTTGAAACCTTTCCTTTTCCCCAAAATTGCCCCGAAAAAATTAAAACTGAAATTCGAGTAGCAATGCAAGCTATCCATGATTATCGCACCGAACAAATGGAGCGCAAACAGTGGGGAATTACCCAACTCTATAACCAGTTTTTTAATGAATCTGCTAGTAAACTTGCTAAACTCCACGCTCAATTAGATCAACTTGTTTGTCAAGCCTACGGCATCAAAGCCAACGATGATCCATTGAAGTTTTTATTAGAGTTAAATTTTGAAGTCGCGGAGCGAGAAACTAAGAGCTTACCCGTTGTCGCTCCGGGTTTGCCCCCTGTTGTCAAAAATCCTAGTGAATTTATTACAGACGATCGCGTGAAGATGCCGGAGGAATAAAAAGTTGGCACAAGATCAAGGCAAAAACAAAAGTGCGATGGGAGCATCTCAAAGTTGTAAATTGGTAGCGGGAGCGGAGAGATCCCTAGCCCGATCCCGCCCGGATCACTCCGCTCTGATGCTCCCCACAGGCTACCCCAACCCACTACAGTTTTTTTTGCTTCTTTGAAATGCTCCCAGTGCGATAAGCCCCCACAAGCCCCTTGATCGAGATAATTGGTATTACTCATCCACAAGGGAAGGATAGGGTAATTCTTCTTTAATGATTAAAAAAAGCATATACTCCTTGGCTTGTTTCGGCAGAGCCTCCAGAATCTTTTCGACACTATCAATCCGCAGATTACCTCCATGTTGAAAGGAGCTAATCTGACTGGGCGTGAGCCCCGATTGGGTAGCAATATCAATTCCCTTTAAGCGGAATCGAAACATCGTTTCCCTAAATGCTTCCGAGAACTTCATTGGCTTCAATTTGTCCTTATCCTTATTGTTATTGTTATTTATTTTTTCTTCATAGCATTTTTCTTAATTTCATCCTATTTTTTTAATGATAATTTAATATTTGATTGCCCGATCAAAATCAAAAACTTATGCTATAATCAGCCCTTAACCATTTTGTCTTGATTTTTGGGAGGTATCTGCCTTCTGCCTTCTGCCTTCTGCCTTCTGCCTTCTGCCTCCTGCCTTCTGCCTTCTGCCTTCTTCCCTCTGTGCCCTCTGTGCCTTTGTGGTTCATTATTTCTTCCCTATCTTCCCCCTCCTCCCTATCTTCCCCCTCTTCCCCCTCCTCCCCCTCTTCCTTC
>JBBITB010000061.1:0-17532 GCA_037440985.1 Microcoleaceae cyanobacterium bin_387 | reverse complement strand
GGCTTCTGCCTTCTGCCTTCTGCCTTCTGCCTTCTGCCTTCTTCCTTCTCGTATAAAAACGAGGCTTGTTTGCCAGACTTCGAGGGAAAAAAGCCCCAAAATCGCGCACCCAAACCCCGTAGTTTTCCCAAAAGAGGGGAAATCGTGAACAATTAGGACATCGCTTGAATGATGAAATCAAAATAAGGCGCGGCTTCCTTAGCTTCATCATCATTAAGTAATGACAGAGAAGCTTCCTTCAAACAACGAATGGCCTCAACCATACCAGGAACCGGAACGCCCAGAGAATTGTACATTTCCCGAACACCCACCAAACCAATACTTTCAATGGGTTCCTTATCGCCCGCGATCAGGCCATAAGTAATCAAACGCAAATACCAACCATAGTCACGCAGACATAAGGCACGTTCACGCGCACCCGCGGCATTACCACCCGCGGAGATAAAATCAGGACGCTTTTTCCAGAGTTCCTTACTGGCTTGATCAACAATTTTTTTCTCACTTTCCGACAGGGTGGTAGCAATGCGGATGCGCTGCTCACCTGTTTTAAAGAAATTATTGATGCTCTGGAGTTCGCCACTGCTGGGATAACGCAGTTCGTCGTCAGATTTCAGGATAACTTGGCTAACTACACTCATGGGTATGTGAAAATTTTTCAAGATAACACTTATTTGATAGTCCCTCAAGAGGGGATTCTATCGGAACCGGTTTGGTAGACAAGTCCACGACAACCTTAGTGCGATAGGGTTGTATCAAGCAACCTGGAGTTAAAGAGGCCAAGGGTAAACTAGACCTTTCTGTGAAGTTTAGGGCATTCTTGGGTATCCTTTCAGACACCTGTGACGAATCTTTATGTCCCTAGCCGATTTTTCTATGATATGACACAGGGGATCAAAATCCTGATTCTTCTTTAATATCTCTGACGCGTCTGCATATCTTGATCTTCAATCCCAGAAGTTTCAACCAAAATCACTCACAGGCATCATAATTAAGTTTTTCTAGGAAACTCTACCCTCTCAAATCGTAACAAATCTTCATCTTTTTTCTGGCTCCATGAATCAAAATCAACTTCCCCTTTCTGTGCATTCCTCTCCCCATCACCGCAAGGGTGAAAGAGTAGAATTAGAAATTACCGACTTAGCCGATAATGGCGATGGTGTTGGCCGTTTTGGTCGATTGGTGGTGTTTGTTCCTGATACAACACCCCGCGATCGTGTCATCGTGGAATTAGTCCAAGTTAAAGCTTCCTTCGCCAATGGGAAACTCCATCAAATACTAGAACCCTCAGAACATCGTATCCGGCCTCGTTGTATCGTCGCGGATAAGTGTGGCGGCTGTCAGTGGCAACATATTGACTATAAATATCAACTTCAAGCCAAGGAAAATCAAATTATTCAAGCCTTAGAGCGTATTGGCGGATTGAATGAATGTCCAGTGAGTCCCATTTTAGCCAATCCCAAACATAAAGACTTGGGTTATCGCAATAAAGCCACTTATCCCCTGGGACTATCCAAAACCCTACAAGTCCAAGCGGGCTATTATCAAAAAGGCAGTCATCGCATCATCAACTTAAACCAATGTCCAGTTCAAGATCAACGCTTAAATCCTTTATTAGAGGAAGTGAAACTGGATCTTCAGTATCAAAACTGGCCTGTTTATGATGAAAAGAAACACTCCGGGGAATTACGTCACTTGTCTGTACGAATTGGCCGTCGTACTGGAGAGATGTTATTGACGTTAGTGGTGAAGACTGGGAAATTACCAGAATTGGAGAATCAGGCTCAGGAGTGGCTAGAGCGTTATCCAGAATTGGTGGGAGTCTGTCTTAATTACAATCCAGAGAAGACTAACCGCATTTTTGGCGAGAAAACTCGTTGTATCGCGGGTCAACCTTATGTGCGCGAGCAGTTTGCAGGGTTAGAGTTTCAGTTAAAACCTGATACTTTTTTTCAGGTAAATACTGAGGTGGCCGAAGCCTTATTAGAGATGATTTTGGATGAGTTACAGTTAAAGGGTTCTGAGGTATTGTTGGACGCGTATTGTGGTATTGGGACTTTTACCTTACCTTTGGCGAAACGGGTAAAAAGCGCGATCGGTTTAGAAATGCAACAAACCGCGGTAGAACAGGCGGGGTTAAATGCCGCGTTGAATAGTTTAATGAATGTGACATTTCAGGCGGGGAAAGTGGAAAATATTTTGCCCCAGTTAGAGGTACAACCGGATATAGTGTTGCTTGATCCCCCCAGAAAGGGGTGCGATCGCGCAGTGTTAGAAACATTAGTAAAATTACAACCAGAGCGTATTGTCTATGTCAGTTGTAAACCCACGACATTAGCAAGGGATCTGAAATTTTTGTGTGAAATAGGGGGTTATCAATTAACAAGAGTACAACCCGCGGACTTTTTCCCCCAAACGTCCCATGTTGAATGCGTCGCGTTTCTCTCTCTTCCCCATTAAAAATCCCCAAAAACTTTTGTAGGGGAGTCCTGAGCCTGTCTTTCACCTGATTTTGGCCAGATGTCTATTCACCAATACCCGCACCCCAATCCCCATTCACCAATCCCCAATCCCCAATCCCCAATTCCCATTACCGCATTTCCACATTTTGCCGAGTAGAAGTGTCAACACTCCCAGGGGGGGAAATTGCCACAGGCGTAGACCAAGTACATTTGCCAAGATCGAAAAAGCAACCGTTAGAATAGCTTAAACCATGAAATTCTCAATACAATCTCTCTATACTTGGTATCGCAACACCCTTCGTAATCCGAAATATCGTTGGTGGATCATTATCGGAACCTTTGTCTATTTGTTAAGTCCCATTGACATCAGCCCCGATTTTATCCCCATTGCTGGACAACTGGATGATGTCGTTGTTTTCACTTTATTGGTTTCGGAAGTGTCCCAGATGCTGATTGACTATGCCAAAATCCGCAAAGGTAGCACTGTTTCAGAGGATGGCACCTCCACAGAGAATACTTCCACAAAAACCAATCACACCGTTGATGTCGAAGCCGTTTCGATGAAATAGAAAAATGATGGAGGAACCCCATTGGGAAAACAATACCTCCAGCCATTTTGCCTTATTGATACCTCATTGTAGGGATTAGAGAAACCAACCCCAGAAAGCCCTGTCGGGATTTTGGGGAAGGAAATTTTAATGAGCTACCCCAAGGTGTCAAGGGTAAAGTTTTCAGAAATAAACAAATTTGAGTAGGAAACAGCCCAGTACCGACTGGGGGTGAGTGGTGCGCGATAGGGAAAAACAGAATCGTCAATCAATAGACATCTCCGACAATGATGCTAGGGAAGTTATCGTGCCGGCATTTGATCAGATTTGGGGGAGATGTCTCATTAAGATCATCATTGCAATATGCTGATGTGGATGCTAAGATTGTTGTATAAGTTTTATTTTCGGTAGTCTAACTCGTTTTATCGGCGTTTCTCCGAATCTAACTCTCTACACCATTTGATTCTGGAGATTTTCTTCTATGTCAATTTATGTCGGTAATTTATCCTACGAGATAACTCAGGAGCATCTGAACCAAACTTTTGCAGAATATGGCACTGTCCGACGCATTCAGTTGCCAACTGACCGGGAAACGGGACGTTTGCGTGGTTTCGCGTTTGTGGAAATGTCCTCAGACGCCGAAGAAGAAAAGGCTATTGAAGCTCTTGATGGCGCAGAATGGATGGGACGTGACCTGAAGGTCAATAAGGCAAAGCCTAAAGAAGATCGTGGCGGCGGCGGTGGTCGCGGTAACTGGGGCGGCAATAATCGCAGCGGTGGCGGCGGACGCGGACGTTACTAGACTTTAAGTCTCCCTTTAGATATCCTCCCCCGTTACACTCAATGCAGTACCACAGGGCAGTTTTCCTTGCCACGATAGGGTAAGGCAGGAACTTCTGGGGATTCACATCAAACAATTGAGATGAAGTGCGACAGCAACACTAGAACGCGGTTGTGAAAGCACTTTGTCTCTTTTTTTTGAGCATTCCGCTCTCCGGTTGTAGGTGAGTCGGTCAGAAGTGAAAACCAAAAATAAAAAATAAGTACGCGATCAGCTACCCCCCGATGATGGTGTTTTTTCATTTTGCTTCAAGTCCTCATAAATAGAACGTGTCAGAGTAATTTTTAGTCCCTTGTCCCCAGTTTCTAGTCACGAAATATTACAAACTATTACAACTCTACTCAGAAAGTGAACTTTATGCCTGAAAATACTTTGGCGTAGGTAGTGAAGATCAAGGGCAAAAACCCTATCTCTCTATCTGAACGGTTTTACCGTATCACAGCAAATGTTTCTTCTGGATGTGCCAGATGGTAAGGAGAGAAGAGCAAGTGCATAAATGTGGTACTGTAAAAAACAGCCCCATGATCAAAAGAGCGTGATGGGCCCTGTCGTAAGACGTAATGGATAACTCTGTATCAACAACTTGAACGGTTGCTGGTAAGGTTTTCCAAAAACCGCGTAATCACTCTGGATGTGAAGGAAAGCTCCCGCGAAAAGCCAAGCTGACCTAAATTTGATAGAGTCCCAAAGTAGTTCAGAAAAACATGGAAGTGCTACATCCCCGCCACACTTCCTTCCTATCTGCTAAAGATAGGCCTATCCAGCGGGTAAACAAAAGATGAGTATCGTTACCAAATCTATCGTGAATGCTGATGCCGAGGCACGTTACCTCAGCCCCGGCGAATTGGATCGGATCAAAGGCTTTGTTGCGAGTGGCGAACGTCGCGTGCGGATTGCACAAGTCCTCAGCGAATCTCGTGAACGCATCGTCAAGCAAGCTGGCGACCAACTGTTCCAAAAGCGTCCCGATGTGGTATCTCCTGGTGGCAATGCTTACGGTGAACAAATGACCGCGACTTGCCTGCGCGACCTGGACTACTACTTGCGTCTGATCACCTACGGAATTGTAGCTGGCGACGTCACTCCTATCGAAGAAATCGGTATTGTCGGTGTTCGTGAAATGTACAAATCCCTCGGCACTCCTATTGAAGGTGTTGCTGAAGGCGTGCGTGGCTTGAAGAGTTCTGCTTCTAGCTTACTCTCTGGTGAAGATGCTTCCGAAGCCGCGGCCTACTTCGATTATGTAATTGGCGCGTTGTCGTAAGACACCCAGATTTTAGATTGGTGATTTGAGAGCATTTGGCGATGGGGTTAGCTGGTAAAACTATCACTGGTTATTACATCGAAGGCACTCTGAAAAGCCCAAATCCGAAATCCCTAATCGAAAATCCCACATCTCCCTGGTACAGCCACTTTTAAGGAAACAAAAGAATCATGCAAGACGCAATTACCGCGGTTATCAACTCGTCTGACGTTCAAGGCAAATATTTAGATAGCAGTGCCCTGGACAAACTCAAGAGCTATTTTGCTTCTGGTGAACTGCGCGTTCGTGCCGCGACCGCGATCAGTGCCAATGCTGCCACTATCGTCAAGGAAGCAGTTGCTAAGTCTCTGCTTTACTCTGATGTCACCCGTCCCGGTGGCAATATGTACACCACCCGTCGTTATGCTGCTTGCATCCGCGACTTAGACTACTACCTCCGCTATGCTACCTACGCGATGCTGGCTGGCGATCCTTCCATTCTGGATGAGCGCGTGCTCAACGGTTTGAAAGAAACCTACAACTCTTTGGGCGTTCCCGTCGGTTCCACCGTTCAAGCTATCCAAGCGATCAAAGAAGTGACCGCGAGTTTAGTTGGTTCTGATGCTGGCAAGGAAATGGGCGTTTACCTCGACTACATCAGCTCTGGCTTGAGCTAATTCAGATTTGAGATTTGAGATTGTTGGTTTTTGATTGGCTCTAATCAAGAAAAAATCAAAAGTCGAAAATCAAAAATACGATGAGGTCAGGGAAGTTTGGAGTCAGTGCTAGAGCGTCAAAGGCTTGTCACATTGTGTGGATGAGTTTTAACGAGCTAGTGTTGACTCCAAACTCCCTGCCTTCACTGTTTAAAAATAGCTCTAAAATTTTCCCTATCAACTTAGGAGAGACTGTTGCCATGAGAATGTTTAAGGTTACTGCCTGTGTACCTAGCCAAAGCCGCATTCGTACTCAGCGCGAATTACAAAACACCTATTTTACTAAGCTTGTTCCTTATGACAATTGGTTTAAGGAGCAGCAACGCATTATGAAAATGGGTGGCAAAATTGTGAAGGTTCAGCTTGCTACTGGGAAACCCGGTACAAATACTGGCCTTCTGTAATTTCAAGAAGATCGGTAATGGGTGATGGGTGTTAGAAGAATGGGATGAAATGTGTGTTAGGTTAGCCTCCTGTAGGTTAGGGGTATTCATCTCTCTGTTTTTTGACTAATATCCCTCTAGGGGTTTACGATCGCGGACTGATAATCTCTCAAAACTACCTAAAAATACTCTCTCGTTCATTTTATCCATTAGCCATTACCGATGTCTTTTCAATTGCGACATTTGATTCCTTTTTTTGATTCCTCGCAGGAATGGTCTTCAGAAGCTCGTATCTTACGGTGGTTAACGTTTCTGTGGTTGTTGGTGGGACTGGTGATGGTGTATTCCGCGTCTTACGCGGTAGCCAGTGTCGAACAGGGTGATGGACTGTTTTATTTTAAACGACAAGTCCTCTGGGGTGTCGTAGGGCTGATTGGTTTTAATTTTGTTGTTAATGTGCCCCTGCGTTCGTTTTTAAAGTTTGCCCAATGGGGTGTGATTATTTTCTTGGGGTTGTTGTTTTTTACCTTATTGCCTGGGGTTGGTAAACATATTAATGGGGCGACTCGTTGGATTTCCATTGGTCCTTTTCCGATTCAACCGTCGGAGTTAATTAAGCCCTGTTTGGTGTTGCAAAGTTCACGTTTTTTTAGTCAATGGAATGTTTTAAGTCCGCGATTAAGGTTGACTTGGTTGGGAATTTTTGCCGCGGTTTTGTTGGGGATTTTATTACAACCGAATTTAAGTACCACCGCGTTGTGTGGGATTGCCTTGTGGATGGTGGCAATGGCGGCTGGTTTGCCCTTTTCTTTGTTAGGGGGAACCGCGATCGGGGGTTTTTTGTTGGCCTTTTTAAGTATTAGTATTAAGGAGTATCAACGGCGACGGGTGATGTCGTTTTTGAATCCTTGGAATGACGCGATGGGCGATGGTTATCAGTTGGTTCAAAGTTTATTGGCGGTGGGATCTGGGGGGACTTGGGGCACGGGTTTGGGGTTATCCCAACAAAAGTTATTTTATTTGCCGATTCAGTATAATGACTTTATTTTTGCAGTTTATTCTGAGGAGTTTGGGTTTATTGGGGGGTTGTTTTTGTTGGGGTTATTGTTGACTTATGCGACGATCGCGTTAAGGGTGGCTTTGAAGGCGAAGACGTTGGAATATCAGTTAGTCGCGATCGGGGTGATGGTGGTGATGGTGGGGCAGTCTATGTTGAATATTGGGGTGGCGACGGGGGTTTTGCCGACGACGGGTTTGCCTTTACCTTTGTTTAGTTATGGGGGCAGTTCGATGATCGCGAGTTTGATTTTGGCGGGGTTGTTGATTCGGGTGGCTAGGGAAAGTAATGAGGCTGAGGTGGTTTCTTTGGATGCGCGTCGGGGGGCTTCTCGTCGTGGTGTTAAAGAGAAAAATGCGCGATAAGTGCCGCGATCGTTTTCTGGATGTGACGGTGAGCAAGGGGGATCTTTTTTTGAAACCGCAGATTAACGCAGATAAAGATAAAATGATGTTTTTGACAAGAGTGGGAAGCCAGGAAATTAAAGTATATAGGAAGCAAAGCTAAACATCAATAGGGCTTCTCCTGCTTCCTCCAAAAAAACACCAGAACACAGAACAATTATCGCGCTATAATAACAGGAGACATGAGCATTTTTTGAGCTTCTTGCCAGAGAAAATCAATGTCCGCTTGTGTCCAAAAACGAGTACCACTGCACTCATGTGCTATTAATAATCCCCATAGGCCATATCCATCAGCCAAAATAACAGGTACAACCAAATTAGCACGCACATTAATACTACGAAGAAAATCTCGATGACATTCATGGATCGGTTCTAATTCAATATCAGGAGTCGCTTTTACTCTTCCCATCTCGTAAAGATTAGCATATTCCTGGTTAAAACAGTCCTCTGCTCCCGTTGAACCCAAAATTGATAAGTCTTGAGACTTGACAGATTCCGCGATCACTTGTCCTTTCCATTTTCGATAAAAATAATATAAAACTATCCGATCAACATCCAGATGTTCTCGAATATCATATAATTGTCTTTGAATTAAGACATCACGCTTTAAATTATTAATCAGTCGATTAATAATTAAATTCAAACTTTTTGGGGACATATAATTTTCCTCCCAATTCATACAATATACCCCGAAAAAATCGGGATAAATTTTTGTCCATGAAACCCGATAACACGAATCTTTCACCAATCATTTAAGGGGATTTTTATCACCATCCCAAATAGAGGGATTTCGGAGTACCAACATCTGGCTTGTACCGAAAGGTTTCTCAGGGAGAGGCTTGCACTCCTATTCTGATAGATTTGTTATGACTTATTTGGGATTGCTCTATCGCGTTTCTCAGAAAGATGAAGTCTAATTTATTCCCTGTTAAGAGTTCCCGATTCCCTAAAACGAGAAAACTCTGTACCTCTCCAGTATGAAAATTGCTATCGTAATATTAGAACCTCCTCAAGCCAGTTTTTTGTAGTAGTGGCTAATACTATTCTGTCTGTGATTTTAACAACAAATCCTCAATAGTCATCTGTTCATAAACTTCAAAAGGTTGATGAATCCAAGGATTATCGGGTAAATAATCAACAAAATAATCAGGGGCAAAAATAGAACAAGCTTTATACCAAATTACCGCGGTACGAATTTCCCAAACATCTGCACCATAATGTTCCTTAAGCCAAAAAACACTCCTTTGCAAAGTCACTCCAGAATCGACTAAATCATCGACTAATAAAACATGACTACCTAAACGCTCCGTAGTCATCGTTAAATCGTGGGATAATTTCAGGGAACCCTGCACATTTCCACCGGAACCACCATAAGAAGAAGCGGAAAAAATTGCCAGTGGAATGTTATAGATCCGTGATAAGATGTCCCCCACGCGCAAACCACCCCTCGCGAGACAGATCACTTGATTAAATTGCCATTGGGATTGATAAATATTGATCGCGAGGGACTCAATTTTTCGGTGGTATGACGGCCAAGAAATATAAAGATCACTCATGTTTTGTGTCACTCAATGCTAAACCTATATTAGAGACTTATGAGGCATAACGATGAATGCTGATGAACTATTAAGACGATACAACGACGGAGAACGAGTGTTTCACCAAGTTAACCTCAGTGGGGTTGATCTCTCTAGGGTAAATTTGCGTGATATTGACTTGAGTAACGCGAACTTAAAAGGAGCTGACTTAAGTGGCTCGACACTCTACCGGGCTAATCTTTATCAAATTATACTCTCTGAAGCGAATCTGGCGCAAGCGAATCTCATGTCAGTCAATATGGGCAATTCTGAACTCCTGCGAATTAATCTCAATGGGGCAATTTTGCATGGAGTGATCCTCATTGGAGCGGAACTTACCGGCGCGAGTCTACAGGCTGCGGATTTAAAACAAGCTAATCTTCAACGCGCGATTCTCAATAATGTTGACGCGACTAATGCCAATTTTCGCGAAACCAATCTTGTCGAAGTCAAATTGTGTCGCGCCGATTTGACTAAGGCTAATTTTATTGATGCTGACTTAACGGAAGCTGATTTGAGTTATGCTATTTTAACTCATACGGAATTGCGTTGGACAAATTTGAAACAAGCTAATTTACAGAACGCGAATTTGAGGGGGGCTAGTCTTTGTGGTGCTAATTTAAGTAGTGCTAATCTCTCTCAAGTTGATTTAACGGGGGCTTATCTTAAAGGTACTAATCTGCATGGTGCGAATCTTAGTGGAGCTAATCTATTGGGTACTGATTTGAGTGAAGCAAACCTTAAAGAGGCCATTATGCCTAATGGCAAAGTTTATAGAAAGAATGGGGGCTTTTCTTAGATTCTGCGCCCCTCAAATTCTTATAAATACAGAAAAACACGCCGTCAGCTTTATGGCGTGTTTCCCTCAAGGCAAATTAATTGTAAAGCTGGGGCGAAAGGATTCGAACCTCTGAATGGCGGGACCAAAACCCGCTGCCTTACCACTTGGCGACGCCCCATTGCGCTTGCCTTTAATATATTAACAACATACCCCTAGGTTTTGTCAAGCACTTTTGCCAAGAAATTTCTAAATTTTTTTTGGGGGACTCTGAGAAAGTCTGTCACGCGTTTTGTTTTTTGATTTCTAGGGAAAATGATGGGACGAGAGACACGATCACGTAACCTAGCGTGATCGTGTCACAGGGTAAGAGTTTGGGAGAAGAGCGCGATCGTCAATTAGACTACTCGGAAACTCTCAGCCGCCAGTTGTGAAGGCTGAACCCCCACCACAGAAGCAATGGTTTGCCCAGAAGATTTCAGCTTAATCAGGGTATTGACACTATCTTGAACCAAATCTAATTGGTCAAAAGTTAACCCACCCCCTAAACCAATAAGGTCTTCTGTTTGGCTAAAATCAGCAATGACATTAAAACTTTGAGCCAGGCCGACAATAAACACATCATTACCAGAACCACCAACCATGTAATTATTGCCCGAATCGTCATACAAGGTATCATTACCCTCACAGCCAACCAAGGTATCATCACCCGTTTCACCATTGAGGAAATCATCACCCGCACCACCATCTAATACATCATTACCATTACCAGCAAACAGGACATCAGAGCCCGCACCACCACAAAGGGTATCATCTCCATCATCGCCATAAAGAAGATCATCACCTTTACCGCCTAAAACAATATCATTACCCTGATTCCCATAAAGAGTATCATTGAGTTTTCCACCCTGGAGATAATCATTACCCTTGCCACCATAGAGGACATCATTACCATCACCTCCATTGAGGGTATCATCCCCTAAATCCCCACGGAGAATATCATTGCCTTGTTTGCCAAGAACAATATCATTGCCCTTACCACCATAGAGGATATCATTTCCCTCTTGACCATCAACGTAGTCATCACCCGCACTCCCCAACAATGTATCATCACTCAATCCACCAATGAGGTTATCATTGCCATCTAATCCGTCAAAGATATTGGGAGCCGTAATATTACCGAAAAAGGCATCATTTTGAGAAGTACCCTGCACCGCTTGACCACCTAAAATAGTATCAGTTGTCAGATTAACGGGATTGAGATTCGGTTGGGCAATAGCATCGCAAATACAATTATCAGAAGGTTTAGCCGTGGAAATCTGTTCCGGCGTGGGTGAGGGACTTGCTTCCGGCGTAGGTGAGGCACTTGGTTCAGGTGTGGGTGAGGGACTCGCAATGGGTGATGAAATACCAAACGTAGGACTAGAAATAGGTACAGGTTCCGGTGTTGCCGCAGGCGCAGGCGTAGTCGCCGTCGGAGTTGAAGGTGTCGGAGTTGAGGCTGTGGGAGTTGAGGGTGCGGGAGAGGGTGTCGGAGAAGGGGCTGGGGAAGGACTCGGTGTGGCTACCTGTATAAAGTTAGGAGTCGCAATACTGACACTAAACTGCCCTAACTGAGTCGCGGGAGCTAAATTACCTAAAGTATCGCCCACCTGCTTATCTTGCAACTGGATCGTATAAGTCCCATTAGCCGAAATCCGCCAACTACCACTAGGAGGTGTAAATTGATAAGTGGCCACTCGTGTAATACCATTACCCGACGGTGTCACATTCACTAACGTCGCGGGTGTACTAAACCCATTGGGACCTGAGACAAGAATATCTTGGTTATCAATCGTTGCCACATCAACAGCCGTGTTATCAAGATAGGTAACGCTAAATCTGTAAACCGTTCCCCCAGTTGTGGTGACACTGTTAAGATTAGACGCGATCGCGCTCGGCGGAGTATTATCAGTAGGAGTCGGAGTCTGTGTGGGGTTGACCGCGTAAGTCGGACCAGCAAAGTTACCATTACCAATACCCTCACCACCTAAAGGAGCACCTAGACTATTTTTAATACTATCGTCATCAACAACACTTAAGCCAATACTGCCACTACCCGTGCCTGTATCCAGCGTCACCGTATAATCTTTGCCACTACCAGATACAGCCTTAATACTACTTCCTGTCAAACCATTAGAAGAAAGAGTAAAATCCGCGGCATCCACTCCCGTCACCGAATCACTGAAACTCACCTTATAATCAACAACACCGAGGGGACTGGGATCGGGACTAGCCTTACTAATACTACTGACAGTAGGGTAACTATTGTCGTAAGCAACTGTATTATCTAAACTGGTACTGGCAGCATTTTTATTACCCGCCTCGTCAGTGACAACATCCGCAGGAATACTAGCAACAACAGTTCCTTTTGTCTTCATGCCAGTGACAGCCAAGTTGTAGGTACTACCACTTCCCGTAACAGAAACAAGACTTGCACCCGCAGTACCACTGAGGTTGACTTTGGAAGCATCAAACCCTATCACGGGTTTGCTGAATTTGACACTAAAATTAATAGGAGCCGTGGAGGTGGGGTCTCCTTGTCCAGTTCCTTGTTCAACACTGACAGTAGGAGGTGTTAATTGAGCCGTCCAAGTGTCCTTGACTTCCTGGGTTAAGGAATTTCCGGCATTATCCGTAATACCGGAACTGTTACCAACCAGACTTAGTTCATAACTCCCATTTTTATTCGTTAAAATCCCAATGTTATCTAAGCTATAGCTACTTCCCGCGGCATTTAGTTGAGTTAGTTGGGCGGTACTGAGGTCAACAGGTTGACCATCACGCGTGAGTTTTAAGTCCGCCATATCTAACCCTTTGACGGGTTCGCTGAAAGTAATGGGAATCGAAGTAACCGCGGTATTACGGGGGTTTGGACTAATAGTCCCCAAGGTGACAGTAGGTTGGGTAAAGTCCGCGTTCCATTCCATACTGGCACTTTGGGCAATACTATTACCCGCGACATCCTTAATAGTGGGATTAGGATTTAAGGTAACTTTATATTGACCCTCTGTACCTGTTATCCCAGTGAGGTTGTTTAAGGAGTAATTACTACCAACACCAGAGAGCGTCGCCCCACTAAGGCTTACGGGGTTGCCATTCAACGTCAACGTTAAGGCTCCTATGGATACCCCATTCACAGGTTCATTAAAGGTAAAGGGAATAGACTCAACTGTTATATTACGCAGGTTCGGAGTGATAGCAGGAATCGTCGCCACAGGTGGCTTCGAGTCGATGGTGAGATTCCCACTCGCTCCTAGATTCCCTGATTTTGTGCCACTATCGAAGGTAAAGTTAGAGAGACTGGGGGCGACAATATTGATGATATCCCCATCAGTGGCATTGCTCGTGATGTCGGCGGTCAACAACAGATAACCTGTACTACTTTTGGCAATCTTTTGCTGAAAATTATTAAAGTTAACCGAACCAGCAACCCCGGGGATAGTTGTTATTGCTGATCCTAACTGTATATCTGTACTATCAAATTGTTGATCCGCCGAATACCAAAGTTTGATGTTATTAATATCAGACGGTTGATAAGTCCCCCCTGTCGTTAGAGTTAACCCTGTTAAGAAGGCATCTGCATCTGAAGTGGTATTGGCAATATTAATTTGATAGAGGACTTTATTTGTTGAACTCGGACTTGCTGTGGTTGAGGAAAAGGCGGGAGTGCTGACTTGAACAGTGCGTGGGAGGCTGTACCGCAAAACACGATTGTTATTTGTATCTCCCACCCAAAGTTGTTGTTTGTTATTGTCGAAAAATACCCCATTGGGTCCATTTTCGGTACTGGCCGTGATAGGAGTTGTGACTTTGGACTTGAAATCTACTTGCCCCAGTACATTACTTGCCGAGGCACCGTCAAGAAGACTCGCCGCTTTGTTAAAAATGAGAGTACGATTATTTACCTTGTCTATTACATAAAGATTACCGGACACGTCCCCGAATACCCCAGAGGGTGTATCCATCGAATTCATACCTAAACCTTTATTCGTAATGCTAGTAAAATCACCCTGTCCTAATACATTATTTGCCCCTGCCCCTGTTTTTAGGGTTGTGGCATTATTAAACCGCAACACTCGATGGTTTAACTGATCAACTACCCACAAGATACCACTGTTATCAACATATACTCCGCTGGGACTGTTCATTCCTGTCGGGGTCGTAGTAGCCGGCGGAGGAGTAGTAGTAAAATCGGGCTGCCCTAGCACAACATCTGCGGCCGCTCCATTAGGTTTACCCGCGACACCATCAAACCGCAATACTCGATTGTTATTCTGATCTGCTACCCACAAGCTACCCTGATCAACATACACGGAACTCGGACCATTCATCCTCTGAGCATCAACGGTGGTATTTTTACTGGCAAAATTCAATTGTCCCAAAACCTTATTGGCGGCTGTTCCATTATTAATTGTGGACGCGTTATTAAATCCTAAAACTCGGTTATTATTACTATCGGCTACCCACAACGTACCTGTGCTATCAACGAATAATCCTCTTGGTCCATCCATCCCAACTTCGTAGGGCGTTGGATTACCCGCGTTCGCCGTTTTAGCACTGAAGTCTGATTGTCCTAAAACGGCTTCTGCCGCAGAACCACTGAGGGCAGCATTTAGGGAACTGAAACGCAATACACGATTATTTGATGTATCTGCAACAAAAAGTTTCCCTGTGTTGGGATCAATTGCTATTTGCTGTGGATTTTGTAATTGTTGGTTGCTGGTTACAGGTAACTTATTCTCAAAATCTTGTTGTCCTAAGACGACATCGGCAGCTTGCCCATTTGTCCAAGCCAGTATTCCTTGATATGCCCCTAACATCTCAGGGTTAAAGGGTACGGTAGCTTCAATCGGACCGGTTTTCTTTTCCAGAGTCCAGTTTCCCCCTTGTGCTGGATTTCCCGTCACATCTGTAGAGGCTGCTACATCGGCTCCCGTTAATTGACTGAATTTTTCGATAAAGTTGCTACCAATTTCTCCTTGGGCTACATCACAACCATAGAGAAGAATATCTGCATTGGCGGCCAGTGATTTTTCCCACTGTTGTAATTGCTGGCGCGATTGTTCTAGTTTATTTTCATCAACGATATCTTTACCCAGTTCTAGTACCCCCGCATTCCCGTGAGATACAATATGAACTGCACTAATCCCTTGATATTTTCCTAAAGTTTCTGTAATTTGATCAATACCACTTTTTTCGGGGTCTAGTATCTCTATTTGCGCGTTCGCCGTGACCCCTTGAATAAGGGTTTGGTAATCGGATACGGTGGGGTCAATAAAGATTAACACTGAAGGGAGCTTATCTGTAAGACCCGTGTTTAAAGAGGTTGTGTCTGTCATAATAATATTTCCTCTTAGTTCCTAGTTATTGTTTGATATTTATACCTGGACTTTTGTCAGCAAAACATTCTTTTTGCTCTTGACTTACTATCGAATATTTTTTTCTGACTAATAAGTTCTTTACTGGAGAAATTATTGATCAATAATTCCTTAATTCCTTTTATATCCCACAAAAATTGAACTTGAATCCTCTTCTTATGTAAAAAAAACAAGTTAATCACTCTGAGATATACTTCTTTTATTTTAACCTATATAGTTTTTTCTGTCAATTCCTATTTCTGGAAATTGTATTACGATATGTTGCTAATACAATCTTAGAATCTTATGGGGGATTGTTGGGTATTTTTTTTCTTAGATTGCTCATACCAAACCTCGGCAATTAGAGTGAGAGGGCATCACAATAGACGGAGACATCCTTTTCTTGGTTCCCCCATTGCATCTGTTTTTTCTTTTGCTTCCTACCCAGAGTCCATCTAATCTATTGTACCCACTTCAAGTCTCTTTTTTTCATCAAATTTCTACTTCTTTAACCATAAGCCTCCAATAGCAGAGGGGATATGTTGGTAAAAGTTCTGTTTTAACTGCACAGGCAAAATTAAACATTCTTCATCATCACCCAGGTGTTGTCGATCGCGACTGTCGCGATGATCAACACCTAAAATAAACAAAAATCAAAACCCAAAAATAATTTATTCAGTTGATGTCATGAAAACTTGACTTTTGAGTGTCACGCCCACCCTCCGCATAGGGTAATGTCAGGGAATTTTGACATTACAGCATGGTATAAGCCGAAGAATGCGTATATTTACTTATGATTTTTGGGAAATCCCCTTGACCATTGGGGGAATATTAGGCAAGATAGTAACTAAATCAAGCGATCCCCACGATCCCAAAGAAATGTTAAGAGCATAATTGGGTTCAAAGGGAAAAAAGCTTGGGAATATCAAAAAAAATCAACCCAGGGAAGGCTTCATAAGTGAGATACCTGACATTAGAACCTCTAACTTTCTGGGATAACAATGCCAGTGTCCCATCAGCCACCCTGCCTTTAAAATGCAATCAACTCTTATACAGATGGCAAAAGAACGTCCACCTTTAGAAGAGATGACTCTGCGGCAACTCCGTCGAGTAGCCAGTGAATATGGAGTCTCTCGTTATAGCCGGATGCGAAAATCGCAATTACTGGCTTCTATTCAAGAAATCGAAACTAGCCAAGATTTATACAGTCCATCTCGTAACATAGAGGCACAGGAAGCCGTGGAAGCAACAAAATTTCAATTAGGTCAAGAAGATCGTATGGGTGGAATCCTTGCCGCCGTTGATGAAGAGTTAGCGGACTTACCTGCCGGTTATGGTGAAAGCGTGATAGTTCTCATGCCCCGTGATCCAGAATGGGCTTATGCCTATTGGGATATTCCCAATAATCATAAAGAAGAATTACGCGCTCTTGGAGGCCAACAATTAGCTTTGCGGATCTATGATGTGACCGCGATTAATTTAGAGCGCCAAAGCCCCCACAGTATTCAAGAATATCTTTGTGATGAGTTAGCACGCGAATGGTATATCCCGATTCCCGTGAGCGATCGCGATTATGTTGTGGATATTGGTTATCGCACCGCGGATGGTCGCTGGTTAGTCTTAGCGCGTTCTTTAGAAGTTCATATTCCTCCAATTTATCCGAGTGACTGGATCGAAGACCACTTTATGACAATTGGCTGGGAAGAAGAGCTACAGGGTAAGATTTTTGCCGAACTAGCACCCCCAGCCCGAAAAATCGCGGTACTCGAACGCGGAATTTACAACCAGATGTTTGATCTGGGAGACTCTACAGAAGCCCGTGTCGCGGGTTCCTTGTTTGGTTCGATGCAACACGTTCCGGGTTCCGTGTCAGAGGTTCCGGGTTCCGCCCAAATGGTACCTGGTTCCGGTCAGATGATTCCGGGTTCCGCCCAAATGGTGATGGGTTCTGTGCATCTAGTCCCAGGTTCCGCCCAAATGCTGGCAGAAGAGACCATCAGTTCCTATGTTTTCCCCTCTGGTGTTGGTAAGTGGGCGGTTCCCACTGTTTCTGGTTTAACCGAGTCTGGTGTAGGTCTAGCATCGGGTTCTGGTGTAGGTCTGGCATCGGGTTCTGGTGTAGGTCTG
>JBBITB010000060.1:0-39602 GCA_037440985.1 Microcoleaceae cyanobacterium bin_387 | reverse complement strand
TTGACAGTTGACAATTATCAATTAATTGAGTTACGCACGGCAAGGGCAGCAGAAGTGTTTGAGCTTGTAGCTCAAGGCAATGGCGTAATTTCTTAGTGCCTAAGTCCTAAATTATCAACTCTTAACTGTCAACTCTTAACTGTCAACTCTTAACTGTCAACTGTCAACTGTCAACTGTCAACTGTCAACTTCCTTCTTCCTTAATTAAGACACGATCGCGACATGGAGGTGTTGAGACTTCTCTAAAACCATTTGTCTTGCCCATTGATCCGCGGCTAAAATATCCTCTAAAGAAGGCTCTGGACAATTATCAGCTTGATGTTTATCACAGACAGCCTCAATCAATTTAGGAATATCTAAAAACTTAATTTTTTCATCCAAAAAGAGAGCCACAACCTGTTCATTAGCTGCATTTAAAACCGCGGGCATAGAACCCCCCGCCCGTCCAGCCGCATAAGCTAATTCCATACAAGGATATTTGTCATGATCAGGTTCTTTAAAAGTTAAAGAACCACATTTTACTAAATCCAAACTTTCCCAATCTGTATAAATTCGATCGGGCCATGATAACGCATATAACAAGGGTAAACGCATATCAGGCCAACCTAATTGGGCTAAGACAGAAGTATCTTGTAATTCAATTAAAGAGTGAATAATACTCTGGGGATGAATGACAATATCAATACGATCAAAATCCATGCCAAAGAGAAAATGAGCCTCAATAACTTCTAAGCCTTTATTCATCAAAGTCGCGGAATCAACGGTGATTTTACGCCCCATCGACCAATTAGGATGTTTTAAGGCATCAGCAACAGTAACTTCGGCTAATTTTTCCACGGGCCAATCACGAAAAGAACCCCCAGAAGCTGTTAGAATAATACGTCTTAAACCCCCTTTGGGAACGCCTTGTAAACATTGGAAAATAGCCGAATGTTCCGAGTCTGCAGGTAACAATTTTACCCCATGTTTTTCAATCAATGGATTGACAACGGGACCTCCTGCAATTAATGTTTCTTTATTGGCAAGAGCAATATCTTTTCCTGCTTCAATCGCCGCGATCGTCGGAAGTAACCCCGCACAGCCGACAATTCCTGTAACAACGGCTTCCGAGTCCCCATAGCGAGCCACTTCTACTACACCCGCGTCTCCTGTGAGTAAAATGGGTTGGGGATCGATATCGGAGATCGCGGCTTTTAATTCACTCAGTTGAGAAGAGTCACTAATGGCAACAATTTGGGGGCGAAACTGACGAATTTGTTGCGCCAAGAGGGTAATATTACGTCCCGCGGCTAATCCCACAATCCGAAATTGATCGGGGTATTGCCCTACAATGTCAAGGGTTTGTGTACCAATGGAGCCCGTAGAGCCCAGGAGTGTAATGGCTTTCACAATGTTTTAATGATTAGTTTGTCACTCCCATCTTACGATTTTTGGGGATCAAATACGCGATCATATTCTCCTCTCTCCCCCAAAACGTGAAAAAATATCAAAAAAATCCTTGGTGGATTACGCACAAAACTGATATAATTTTATAATTTGCTTGTAATTTTTACATGGAGAAACCGGGTTTCTGGAGAATTTCTCTAACTGGGGAATAACAAACAAGTGAGAAACCCCGTTTCAGGTTATATTTGTTAATTAACACTTTTGGTAACTATGGAAATTAGTCAACTCTTAGAATTAAGAAAAAAAATACATCCCATTGCCCAGTTAATCATTATTTCCTCAATCATTTTATTTATTTGTGGAAGTTTAAGACACGCCCTTTATCAATCAACCGCGTGGGATTTAGGAATTTTTGATCAAGCCATTTATTTAATCAGTCAAGGAAAAACGCCTTATTCTACCTTAATAGATTTTCATATTCTGGGCGATCATGGTGCTTTTATTTTTTATCCCTTAGCCATCTTCTATAAAATTCATCCCAGTGTGCATTGGTTATTCGCGATACAGGCAATTAGCTTATCAATAGGAGCATTACCCCTTTGGTATTTAGGCTTAAACGCGGGTTTAAAAGAAACTCAAGCCTTCGCGATCGCGGTAGTCTATCTATTATATCCGGTAATTTTTAATGTTAACCTATTTGACTTTCACCCCGATGTCATTGCCCTACCCGCAATTTTCGGAGCAATTTTAGCCGCGAGATTAAACAAAGTAGGATGGTTTATTGGCGCGATTATTTTGATTTTAAGTTGTAAAGCCGCCTTATCTCTCACCGTAGCAGGGATAGGTGTATGGTTATTAATCTTTGAGAAAAAACGGCTCTATGGGATTATTGCTATCATCGGGGGAGTGATTTGGTTTATCGTAGCAACTGAGATAATAATGCCTTATTTTGGTGGAGAATTAGCGACACTATCACGTCACATTCCCCGTTACGAACATCTGGGAAAAGATTATGAAGAAATGCTCAAAAATTTATTCTTGAAACCTCAAGTCTATCTCAAAAGCATTTTTTCCTTAGACAATTTATGGTATGTAATTCTCCTCTTTGCGCCTATTGCTTGGGGACTTTCTTCCCAACATTTAGCCCCCTTAGTCGCGGCTATACCTGTTTTTGCGATGAATTGTTTATCAATTCTAACCGCCCAAAAAGACTTAATTCATCAATATTCTCTACCAATTTTGCCCTTTTTATTATTAGCTGTAATTTCCAGTTTAGCAGCCGGAAAAGCTAGGTTACAAACTCAAAAATATATTATTTTATGGGCTGTTGTGTGCTTTGTCGCCTTAGCCAAATTTGGTTATTTTTGGTCTCGTTATTTAGATAATGTAGATACTTGGCAAGCCACGCGTCATGGGGTTTCTTTAGTGAAACATACTAAAGGGGGGGTTTATACAACCGCGTCGATCGTCCCCCATTTAAGTCAACGGGAAATGATACAGTTTACTGAAGCAAGAGTACCACCAAAAAATTTTGATGCCTTTGACTCTATTCTTCTCGATATTCGTCATCCGGGGTGGCAGAGTAATTCAGAATACGCGATCGATTTAGTCAATCAACTCAATAAGGATAAACAGTTTAAGTTAAGCTATGAAAAAGATGATGTTTTTCTATTTAGTCGCATAAAAAAATAATGAATTTGTTAAAAATCAGAAAATTTATTGATGAAAACCCCTTCGTTTTCATTGGTACAATGTGGGTATTAAGTCGCGTTATTATTTTAATTTCCCTGTTAATAATTGCTCCTTTACTCCCGATTAACCCCAAGGGAATAGTTGTAACACCTGATTTGGGAGTCTTTCAAGCATGGGATAGTAATTGGTATGAGATTATTGCCCTCATGGGTTACTCTTATGCTAATGATGGCCAACAACATTCTGTCGCGTTTTTCCCGCTGTTTCCTATCTTACTGCGGTTTTTAATGAATTTGGGTTTTTCCTTTCATGTTTCGGGTATTATTATCAATAATATCGCGTTTTTCAGCACGTTAATGGTAGTTTATCATTGGGTGAATGAAATTAAAGGAAAAAAAGCTGCCCAATGGACGATCGCGTTTCTGGCATTTTGTCCCTTTTCCCTCTTTGGCACTGTCATTTATACGGAAGGATTATTTTTATTATTAACAACAATTTCCTTATATTCATTTCACAAGAAAAAGTATATTTTAGCGAGTATTTGTGGAGCATTAGCCTCCGCGTCTCGTCCTCCTGGGGTAATTTTAATCCCTACCTTTCTTTTCATCGCGATCAGGGAACGTCGGAGCATTGGAGCCTATTTATCAAGTCTTTTTGTGGGAATCGGAATTGGTGCTTATAGTCTGTTTTGCCAAATCAAATTTGGGGATTTTTTAGCCTTTGCCAAAGTGCAAAAAGCTTGGCAACCTTCCGATGGCACTTTTCACGGTTGGGACTGGATTAAAATGGTGACAAAAGCCATTTTCGGGAGAGCAACTCTTAATTATAATTGGTTAGCCGATCCTTGGTATCCTTTGCTCTTTTTACTGATCTGTTTCGGGTTTTATTGGGTATGGAGATCGCGTACTTTTTTAGGAGAAAGAAAAACCCAATACGCGTTTTTTGCCCTGGGATTTTTACTCTGGTTAAGAGGTGAAACTCCGATGTTAAATACTATCATGGTATTTGGCGGAATGTATTTACTGTGGAAAACGCGATCGCAACTGCCCTTAATTTTAGTAATCTATGGCTTTCTTAGTCTAGGCTTAATCTTAAGTGGTGGAGTCGCCCTCTCACCCGGCCGTCTTGTTTATGGTATAATCTCCTTGTCGATTGCCCTTGGTTTAACTTTATCAAAGTATCCTCATATTGGATATCCAACCTTAGTATTTTGTAGCTATTTACTTAGTCAAATAGCCATTCGTTTTGCCCAAGAAGTGTGGGCTGGTTAGATGACAAAAGACACGGAACATTACTAAAACCAGCACTATTATGATAAGATAGCAATTAAAGCGAGCAAGCTACCAGAAAAACTGTCTTACTTGATTCATAAAATACCACCAAATTTATGTTGGATAATCTTGATTTATCTCTCACCTTAGATAAAGAAACCTACAATGGCAAAATTGAAGGTTTAATGCAACAATTGCGATCGCTCCAACAAGCCTGTCGCGAAAAAAAAATCCCCGTTATTTTAGTATTAGAAGGATGGGCCGCCGCGGGAAAAGGAGCCCTAGTTAAACAAATGGTAGGATATATGGACCCCCGTGGCTTTGAAGTTCATCCGATATGGCCAGCATCCCCAGAAGAAAAACATTATCCTTTTCTCTGGCGTTTTTGGCAAAAATTACCCGCCCAAGGACGTATGGGATTTTTCTATCATAGTTGGTACACTCGCGTATTAGAAGATCGACTATTTGAGCGCATTTCTGAAGCAGAAATACCCATCGCGATGCGTCAAATAAATGCCTTTGAGCGACAACTAATTGATGATGGTGCAGTGATTACTAAATATTGGCTTCACCTCAGTCGCAAAGAATTAAAAAAACGCCTCAATAAATTAGAAGAAGATCCCCTACAAGCATGGCGAGTACGTCCTGAAGATTGGCAACAGGCAAAACATTACGAACAATATCAATCTTTTGCCGAAGAAATGGTGATTCAAACCAGTACAGGACCCGCACCTTGGACCTTAGTAGAAAGTGATTGTCGTCGCTGGGCAATTATTAAAGTATTAACCCAAATGGCCGCGACAATTACCGAAGCCCTCGATCGCGTAAGAATTCAATGTGAACCCGTTAAATTACCTCCCCAAAAACAGTTAGAACCCACAGAACCCGATTTATTAGCCCAAGTTGATCTGACTAAATCTCTCTCCAATGAGCAATACAAAAAACAACTGCGAGAAGAACAGGAAATATTGAGTAAATTACAATTCAGTATTTTCGAGGATAAAAAACCCGTATTAGTCCTCTTTGAAGGATGGGATGCCGCAGGAAAAGGAGGCGCGATCAAACGTTTAACTGATATTTTAGATCCCCGTAGTTATATCGTTAATGCCTTTGCCGCACCCACAGAAGAAGAAAAAGCTCATCATTATTTATGGCGTTTTTGGAAACGCTTACCCACCGCGGGAAAAATCGGAATTTTTGACCGTAGTTGGTATGGACGAGTATTAGTTGAACGTATAGAAGGATTTGCCACAGAAGTCGAATGGCGTCGCGCTTATCAAGAAATCAATGAATTTGAAGAACAATTAACCAGTGCGGGTTATGTGTTAGTAAAATTCTGGTTACATATTAGCCCTGATGAGCAATTAAAACGCTTTGACGAACGGGATAATAATGCCTTTAAACAATATAAACTCACGGAAGAAGATTGGCGCAATCGAGAAAAATGGCCCTATTATGATGTCGCGGTTAATCAAATGATTCAACGCACGAGTACACCCACAGCCCCTTGGACGATCATTCCCGCGAATGACAAATATTATGCCCGTGTTAAAATCATTGAAACTGTAACACAGGCTATTCGCCATGATCTGAAACGCCGATAATTTCCAAGTAGGTAATAGGTAATAGTTAATGGTAATGGGGTTGACAGTTGACAGTTGATAGTTGTGTCATATAGCACTTCTTAAACCAGTGAGGCTTCCTGAAAACCGGGAAAAACTTATTTACCAATGAAAGACTTACCATAAAAGCGTTTGTCAACTGTCAACTGTCAACTGTCAACTGTCAACTGTCAACCCTCTTCCTTCTTTTAATGATCAATGCTGGGAATAATCATCACGAGACTAATCGTTTTATTTGTATTTATTGCCCTAGTGGTTAACGCGTGGAAAATGACAGGGGGCAAAGAAAATGCCTTAATTGAACGCTTAATTGTTATTATCTTTGCAGCTCTTTCCATGTTAGGCTTTTTTGCACCAGATACACCCGTAGGTGGTGCAATTTTTAGTGTATCTTCCTTTGCTTTTACCCCCTTAGGTTTAGGGATTTTACTCTTAGTTGGTTCCATGACATTGATTACTAATGCTGGTATTAAAAATCCTGCACCTACCTTGATTTTTGTTGCGGTTCTTATTTTAATTATTTCTAGCACTCCCTTTGTCGCATTTTGGTTGGCACAACAAGCTGAAAAAGATGCTTATCAAGCAATTAAATTAAGTGCCTGTTGTCGAGAAACCGCACCCGCGATCGTCATATTAGGATGGGGAACAACTCAACCCCAATTACCAGATCGTAATGCTATTCAAGTAACAGATATTAGTAATAGAATACCCTATTCAGCTACTCTTTATCGTAATCAATTAGCACCTTTTATTATCGTAAGTGCCGGACCGAGACCAGAATTAGAAGGTCATTTTATCGAAGGAGATGATATCAAAAAAATATTGGTTAATTCTCTTAATGTTCCTCCTGATAATATTATTGTCGAAAATCAGAGTCTTGATATTCATACCAGTGCAGAAGAAGTTAAAAAACTATTAAAATATCGTCGTCTTCCTTTAAAAGTGATTCTGGTTACTTCTGCTTTAGAAATTCGTCGTGCCACGTCAACTTTTAATGGTGTTGGGATTAAGGTGTTACCCAAAGCTACAGATTTTTATAGCTTTCAAACCGATGATAAAATTAAACGACGTATTAGGGGTTATGATTTTTTTCCTAGTGCTGAAGCTTTGTTAATTACGACAAAAGTTATTGAGGAATATTTGGCGTATTTTTATTATTTATTGCGAGGTTGGTTAGCTCCTACGATTTAAAAGTAGCTTGAGGGAAGAAATTGTGTTTATTTACTAATACCTTCCTCATTTATTGTAGGTTGGGTTGAGGGACAAAACCCAACCTACAAAAAACAAGAAAACCGTTTTTTTGGTAATTATCGGTAACGGTTCAATTAATAACAGGAAGATGAAATTTTCTCACAGTAAGATGGAGATTCATGGTTTTTTTTATGGGTAAAACCAATCGGATCGCCCGCGACAAAATTAAATAATAAAACCCCAAAAAAACAAATAAAAATTGTTTGCCAAGGGATCGATTGTTTTTTACTCGGCGACTCCGCGCATGGTGTCACAGACTCTACCTCAATTTCTATGTTGAGTTTTCCTTCAACTTCTTTCCCTTTTAAGGGACCATCAAGACATTTACCACGAAATCTCATCTGATTTACCTCTGGGTTATCAATATCCCGGATCTCTGCGATCGCGTCTTTAACCATAACCCTTGCCCTATCAAGCATTCAGCCGATCACGTCTGGCTTGAAGAATTTACCCCCCTGATCCTATATCTTCCCATTCTTCGCGCTATATTCCCCCAATGACACGCGATCGCGGTTACAAAATGTTAAATTTCCTTTACAATAAACAAAGAATGCAAAACTCTCGCCTACGAAGTTTTTGTAGTATGAATAGCGGGTAATGTAATACGGCAGGAGTTTGTATTTCCCAAGAATCATTAACAAGAAGTGCTGGAAAAATGGCAAATTCACGACTAAAAAAACTGTTAGGTTATTTACAACCCCATCGCGACAAAGCTTTATGGGGAATTGTCTCTTTATTTATTGTAAATGCCTTGGGAACCTATATCCCAATTCTTATTCGTAATTCCATTGATGATCTACAAATAGCTCTCAATGTTGATAAAATTTTCTATTATGCGATGCTCATTTTTATTCTCGCGTCCATCATGTGGGGAATAAGAATGGCATCTCGAATTTTATTATTTGGTGTGGGGCGTAAAGTTGAATTTGATTTAAGGCAAAAAATATTTGAACATATTTTAACCTTAGAGGCTTCATATTTTGCCGAAAATACTATCGGTGATTTAATTAATAGAGCCACCTCCGATGTGGAAAATATTAGAAGATTAGTGGGGTTCGCGGTATTAAGTTTAGCAAATACCATTTTTGCCTATGCGATGACATTACCCGCGATGTTATTCATTAATGTAAAATTAACAATCCTCGCGATATCTGTTTATCCCTTAATGTTAATTTTAGTGCAAGTTTTTAGTGATAAATTACGGAAGCAGCAATTACAAGTTCAAGAAGAACTTTCCACAATCAGTGATTTAATTCAGGAAGACATGAGTGGGATTTCTCTGATTAAAATTTATGCCCAAGAGGAGAATGAAAAGATAGCTTTTCGAGATGCTAATCAGAATTTATTAGGGGCTAATTTACTGTTAGCTAAAACCCGTAATATGATTTTTCCGATTTTAGGGGGGTTAGCGAGTTTAAGTTTATTAATTTTATTAGCTACCGGCTCCGGCGCGATCGCGAATGGAGAATTAACCATTGGTAATTTTGTCGCGTTATTATTGTATGTAGAAAGATTAGTATTTCCCACCGCGTTATTAGGTTTTACCATTACCGCGTATCAACGGGGAGAAGTCAGTGTCGATCGCGTCGAATCTATCTTTAATGTGGAACCGAAAATTAAAGATATTCCCCATCCGATTAGTTTACCGAAGCCGGTAAAAGGATGGTTATCAACATCGAATCTTACTTATAGTTATCCGGGCTCAAAAGTAGCCGCGCTTAACAATGTTAATTTTGCCATTAAACCCGGAGAAACTGTCGCAATCGTAGGCGCGATCGGTTCTGGTAAAACGACTTTAGCTAATGCTTTACCTCGGTTATTGGATATTGGCATCGATCAATTATTTATTGATGGTAGGGATATTACTCAAATTAAATTATCCGACTTAAGAGGCGCGATCGCGTATGTTCCCCAAGACAGTTTCTTATTCAGTACAACCATTAAGAATAATATCCGTTATGGCAACCCCTTAGCGGAAGATAAAGAGATAGAAATAGCCGCAAAACAAGCGCAAATTCACCCAGAAATTATCAACTTTCCCCAACAATATGAAACCATAGTTGGTGAAAGAGGAATTACGTTATCGGGGGGACAAAGACAGCGAACCGCCTTAGCCAGAGCCTTATTAATGGATACACCAATCTTAATTTTAGATGATGCTCTTTCCAGTGTAGATAATCAAACCGCAACCAATATTTTAACGAATTTATCCGAGGGAACCCAACGCAAAACGGTGATATTTATTTCCCATCAATTATCTGCCGCAGCCACCGCGGATCGAATTTTTGTCATGGATCACGGTAGAATTGTGCAAATAGGAACTCATTCCCAATTAATACAAGAAAAAGGTCATTATCAAACCCTATGGAATTTGCAACAATTAGAGGAACTTTTGAAATAGGGGAATGGTAATAGAGCCTTTACACAAAAACCTTGTTTCTGGGTGGGTAATTGCTTCAAGCATTATGTAGAAACCGGGTTTCTCCAAGCAACCAAGGTGATTTTATTTCATCAGTAGTATGGACTGTTTTCACCAGATATTGTATAATCGCCAAAGAGGATAATGGAATTAATAACATGAACCTATTAGCGACAAACTTATTTTGGGGCACTGAATTATCAAAGTAAAAGATTCCATGTTCAAAGTTATCCATCTGGGGATGGAAAATCAACAGTGGAATTTATAAAATACTGACAAAATCAATATAAAAACAAGAAGATTATCTTAATCTGGGATGGAGCCAGCTATCATAGATTTGGAGAATTTAGAGAATTTTTATTAGAAATAAATGGGGAGAAAGCCCCGGAGGATTTTTTAATTACTTGTATTTTATTGGCTCCTAATGCTCCGCAACAAAATCCGGTTGAAGATATTTGGTTACAAGGGAAAAACTTTTTGAGAAAGTATTGGTATTTCTGCCGAGCGTTTCCGATTATCAAATTTTTGTTCTTTACGAAAGAACAAAAATTTGATTTTCCTAAAATTCATCAGGATACTTATACATAGAAAATCATTGAGGATTGCTATAGTTCTATTTTGAGAAATTTTCCGGCAAACTCTTACTGGTTATGCTTTTTGGCGATTTCTTACATACTAAGTTCGGTAGAAGCTAAAATAATAGATTGGATGCGTAAATGTGAAGAAGCAAATAGAGTATTTTAATCGGAAGTAATCGCTCTTGTACCAGTTACTACTAACACAGCACATGGGAAAAAATATGTTTATGGGAAGGCAACGGGTATTTGTTTTCTCCACGATACACGATTGAGATTTTTGATAGACGGAAAAGACGAAGGTAAGGGGGATCCTATGTCTTGTGCCATGATTTATTGGGGGAAAAATTACTCGCGTTTCTTTGATGTATTCATTCAATATGGTGCTGTCGTCAATATCGAAAACTTACACGGGGTAAAAATTGGGTACGTTAATAACGGTAAATCCCAAAAATAACGGCTAAATCTACAGCATTTTTCGGGTGCGTCAGACAAAAACGCGATCGCGTTAATCGTTAAAAATATGACGCACCCTACTAAGTATGGGATTAGACAAGGAGGTTAGCCCGCGGAGTCTCATCCACATAGACATTGGGGGGCTTCGGTACTCGCGACTGCTATAGATAAGTCAGACAAGCAAAAAAACTAGAGAATTCACTTGCATTTTGAAGCCATCTGTGAGAAAATAGCACTTTGTTCGATACAACTACGGTAAGTCGCTCGGATTATCGTAGTTTTAGTCGATAATGATTAGACATCTCCAAAAACTACTGTAGGGTAGGCGTTAGCCTGCCCGTGATCGGATTGTTGAGAGATGTCTATTAGTTCAGCTTTGGCATGGCTATTGCGTTTCTTGGTTTTCAATACTTGAAATTTAGGAAGAGACAATGTTAACCCCATTGAAAGAGAGTTCATTTCCAGCTAGATTGAGACATTTTTGGAGCAAACTCAAACATAATTCCATCAAGACTTTTGCTTTGCTTTTTGCAATTGGCTTCAGTTTGAGTTTGACAATTTCTGCCTGTACTCCTACTCAGCAAACAAATACAACTCCCCCAACTTCTACTGTCACATCGGTGGCCATTTCTAAACCACAACAGAGCAATGTAATTCGGATCGGCTATCAAAAATATGGAACTCTAAGTATCCTCAAATCACGGGGGAGTTTAGAGAAGCGTTTAGCCCCCCAAAACACTTCTGTCCAGTGGCTTCAATTTCCCGCAGGCCCTCAATTATTAGAAGCTTTAAATGCAGGCAGTATTGACTTTGGCCATACAGGGGAAGCTCCGCCGATTTTCGCACAAGCCGCGGGCGCACCATTGCTATATATTGCTCACGAGCCTCCTAATCCTAAAGGCGAAGCTATCTTAGTACCGAAAGATTCTCCCATTCAAGATGTGGCTGGATTGAAAGGCAAAAAAGTTGTATTTAATAAGGGTTCAAATGTGCAATATCTGGTGGTAGAAGCATTAACAGCAGCCGGCTTAAAATACACCGACATTCAGCCTATTTATTTGCCGCCAGCAGATGCACGGGCACTTTTTGAACAAGGCGGTGTCGATGCTTGGGCGATTTGGGACCCGTTTTTTACAGTCGCGAAACGAGCGACAAATGCTCGTGTTCTTAAGGATGGAGAAGGCCTTGTAGCTAATCGGGAATTCTATCTCGCGGCAAAACCTTTTAACGAGCAATATCCTGACCGGATTAAGGCAATTTTAGAGGAACTTCAAAAAGTGGATGAATGGGCGGCAGCTCAACCAACGGAGGTGGCAAAACAACTGTCTCCTGAGCTTGGTATTGACGTTCCAACTTTAGAGGAAATCTCACGAAGACGGCCTTACGGTGTGCTACCGATCGCGGAGGAAGTCGTTACTTATCAGCAAAAAGTAGCTGATACTTTCTTGGATTTGAAACTCCTTCCCAAAGCGGTCAAGATTAGTGAAGTGGCTCTGGTAAGTAAAAAATAAATAGTGATGGAGACTAAATAAAATGGAATTATTTTGGTTTATTCCAACTCACGGAGACGGACGCTATTTAGCTACAGGAATTGGAGGACGCTCTGGCAGTTTCTCCTACTTAAAGCAAATCGCCCAAGCCGTTGACAATTTAGGATTTACGGGTGCTCTACTTCCGACGGGACGCTCTTGCGAAGACGCGTGGATAGTGGCTTCATCCCTAATGTCTGTCACAGAAAAAATGCGTTTTTTAGTAGCAGTTCGTCCGGGGTTAATGTCTCCTGGGGTAGCAGCACGAATGGCGGCAACCTTTGACAGATTATCTAACGGACGCTTGCTGATTAATGTGGTTACGGGCGGCGATCCGGTTGAATTAGCAGGAGATGGAGTGCATCTCAATCACGACGCACGTTATGAATTGACGGATGAATTTTTGACAGTTTGGAGAGCGATGCTTGAAGGTAGTCACTCTACTAGCCTCGGAGATCAAGAAGTCAATTTTCATGGTGAATACTTCCAAATCAACGGCGGTAAAGTTCTATTTCCACCTGTACAAACTCCCTATCCTCCCTTATGGTTTGGCGGTTCTTCACCAATAGCACAACAAATTGCAGCTAAACACATAGATGTTTATCTTACTTGGGGGGAACCACCGCAACAAGTAGCAAAAAAAATTGACGAGGTGAAAAAATTAGCAGCACAACAGGGTAGAACTGTGCGGTTTGGGATTCGCCTTCACGTCATTGTACGCGAAACTGAAAGCGAAGCTTGGGATGATGCAAATCGCTTGATTAAATATGTAGATGATGACGCGATCGCGGCGGCCCAAAAAGCTTATGCCAGGATGGACTCTGAAGGGCAGCGACGTATGACTGAACTGCACGCGGGCAGTCGCGAATCTCTGGAAATTAGCCCCAATTTGTGGGCAGGAATTGGGTTAGTAAGAGGCGGTGCTGGTACTGCTTTAGTGGGAGATCCCGATACCGTTGCCACGCGAATCTTGGAATATTACGACTTGGGAATTGAAACCTTCATTTTCTCTGGTTATCCCCACTTAGAAGAAGCCTATCGAGTGGCGGAATTGCTATTCCCTCGCTTACCCCTTAAGAACCAAGTGACAGTAAAACAACCACAAATGTTTAGTCCTTTTGGCGAAATCATTGCCAACGATAAGTTTCCCACACAAAAACAAGTTGTTTCTCCAAGTGCGTCATGAACAAAAAATGGCTGGAAAACCCCTATTTTCAGAAGGGAATTCCCTGGATTGTACCGATTCTGCTGATAGTTAGCTGGCAATTTTTAGTGGAGGTTGGTTGGCTTTCCACAAGGGTTTTACCTGCACCAACAGGTATTTTAAGTGCAGGAATTAGATTGGCAATTAGCGGGGAATTGTTTCATCATATTGGAATTAGTGCTTGGCGGGCGCTGTTGGGTTTCCTCATCGGCGGCGGGATTGGTTTGCTCCTCGGTTTCCTCAATGGTATTTTTCCCATCGCGGAAAAACTGTTAGATACTTCTGTGCAAATGATCCGTAATATTCCCCACCTTGCCTTAATTCCCTTAGTGATTTTGTGGTTTGGAATTGGCGATCAAGCCCGGTTATTTTTGGTGGCTTTGGGTGTATTTTTCCCAATGTATATCAATACATTTCATGGTATCCGTAGCATTGATGCTGGATTGATTGAAATGGGAAAAGTCTATGGTTTGAATGCCATGTCTCTGTTGTGGCAAGTTATTCTCCCTGGGGCCTTGCCTTCAATTTTGGTCGGTGTGCGATTTTCCTTGGGGATTATGTGGATCACGCTGATTGTCGCAGAAACCATCGCGGCGGATTCTGGTATTGGTTACATGGCTATGAATGCTCGTGAGTTTATGCAAACTGATGTGGTAGTTTTGAGCATTATCATGTATGCCTTGTTGGGTAAGTTGGCCGACGCGATCGCGAGGAAGTTAGAAGAGAAATGGCTGGCTTGGCATCCCAATTATCAGCCCGCGTAACTAGAAAAAATAAAGAATAAGAAAGAAAGATGAGAGAGTCCCATTTTTCTTTCTTAGTTCTTCTTTATCAACCAAAATATGAAATTACTCTTTTGAGGAAATCCGGCGATTGGAAATCGCGTCTACACAAACAAAGTCCGCCTTCCGAGACGAAAAATGGATCAGGAAATTTGCAATCGAATGAATTGAATGAGATTTTTACAACCCGCGTAGGCGGGTTTTGTCTGTGTAGCCGCGATTTCAATCGCTAAAAATGGATCAGGAAATTTGCAATCGAATGAATTGAATGAGATTTTTACAACCCGCGTAGGCGGGTTTTGTCTGTGTAGCCGCGATTTCAATCGCCAGGTGATTATTGAAACTGGTGATTATTGAAACTAGACAAGAGGGCTATTTTGCAACGCACCAAGAAACTCTTGCAACTGCGATCGCAGTCTTTGTTCTGTTTCCTCTTCAAGCTCTATGCTTGTTTCGTCATAACTTTTGATCTGGGTGTCTAAAACATAGACACCAGACAAGATATGACTAGCGCCAAGCTCGGATAACACTGGTTTTAGGGCGTAATTAATTGCTAATAAGTGACCGAGCGTGCCTCCTGTGGCAATGGGGAGAATAACTTTGCCTGCTAAACTCTTTTGCGGTAGCAAATCTAAATAAGCCTTGAGTACGCCTGTGTAGGCGGCTTTGTAAACAGGTGTCGCGATGATTATGCCCTTGGCTTCTAACACTAATTCGTTGACTGCTTTCAAGTCTGGGTTCCCAAATTGCCCGTAAATTAATACGTCTGGCGGGAGATCGCGGACGTTGATAGATGCTGTACTTAGTCCTTGTTTCTCGACAGCGCGGCGGGCGTATTCCAGCACGGCAAAGGAGCGGGATGGATGAGACGGACTACCCGCGATCGCGACAACATTAGGCATTTAACTGTCCTCCTATTTTTAACTCATTGAAACATGAACGATTCACGGTACTGATTGAATAATACCGTAACTCGATGGGATTACAGTAGTTTATCAAAAAGTAAGCTGGCACGGTCAATTTTTCAAGGCCCATAAGTTCACAAGCACAATCCCACCAAACTCGAAAACAAAAATCCCTTTGCCAGTATCGGCGGATTCACCCAGAAGTCTTAAACGCGCGCAGGCGGGTTTTGTTTGTGTACCCACGGTTTCAACCGCTGGACTACAGGGTTTGCTTGTTCTTAACAATTCTTTATCAAAGTCCCAGAATTTGGGTAAAAAATTCTCTTGCTTTTTGTAGATACCTATGCAATACTCTTTTTTAATCCTTAATCTACGTTAATACGATTGACTTGCCGTAGATTAAAATATAGAGATGCTAATCTGGTCTTCACCAGCACAGGTGAGCCGTACAGGAATTGGCACTTGCTCAACAGCCACTTTTGAAAGCGAAAAAGGTTTTGAGCCTGTAACAGAGATCACGATATGGAGGTTTTTTAGAATGGGATCAGCACTCTCAGGAATGCGCCTAGAGTTAGTAGAACTCCAGAAGTCATTTGGAAATCTTGAAATTTTGCGCGATATCAACATAAAAATAAACCCCGGAGAATTTGTCGCAATTGTGGGGCGTAGCGGATGTGGAAAAAGTACATTGTTGCGCTTAATCGCTGGCCTAGAAGTTCCCACTCAAGGCGCTGTCTTTCTAGACGGAAAAACGTCTCACAAACTGAACTCTAAAGTGAGAATGATGTTTCAGGATGCACGGCTACTACCTTGGCAAAAAGTGCTGGCAAATGTGAGATTAGGGCTACTGACTGCCAAAGAAAATACGCGCTACAAAGCCATGCAAGTCCTTCACGCGGTAGGGCTTGGCGATCGCGCCCACGATTGGCCCACGGTACTCTCCGGGGGACAAAAGCAGAGAGTTTCTTTAGCAAGAGCTCTCGCCTGTGAACCCCATTTGCTACTGCTTGATGAACCCCTGGGCGCGTTAGATGCTTTGACTCGGATTGAGATGCAGCAATTGTTAGAAAATTTGTGGCAAGAAAAGGGATTTACCGCGCTACTGATCACTCACGACGTAGAAGAAGCAGTGGTACTAGCTGACAGAGTTATTTTAATAGAAAATGGTCAGATTGTAATGGACTGTTCGATTGATATGCCACGGCCGAGGCAGAGAGGAAATGCTGTTTTTGCTGCGAAAGTAGAGGCAATTTTGCAGCGCGTTATGGGTCAAAAAGAAAGTAGCAAAGAGACCGAGAAATTTGCCATAAGTGCGTTTCGGTAAACGGTGCTTGATATCAATTCTATCAAGGGCAACTTTTCTGGTTAGGAATGTAAATTAAATAACTTGACTATTGGGTTGGTAGTTTCGCCCATAAATGCCCGAAAGCAGCCAAGATGCCTGCACTACGTTATTAATTTTTCATTCCTTAAAAATATGTGGTAGGGGCAACCACTTCGCCCATAAATGCCCGAAAGCAGGCAAGATGCCTGCACTACGTTATTAATTTTTCATTGGTTAAAAATATGTGGTAGGGGCAATCCCCCCGTGGTTGCCCCGACAGATTTCATATCCCCATTTAGCAACACAAGTTTTTCTCCAACCACCCCAGAGCACTGTTGACATCGGCCACTTGTTCCCCCCCCGGATTGGGTGGACGTTTTATCATTACTACAGGTAATCCTAACTCTCGTGCCGCGATAATTTTGGCGTAAGTAGCATCACCACCACTATTTTTACTAACGATCGCGCCAATTTCATACTGTTGTAAAAGCTCTCGCTCTTCCTCATAGGAAAAAGGGCCTTTTTCCCCAAGTAATTTTCCCTGTGGTACGGCGGCATTCGCGTCCGGTGAGTCAATCATCCGCATCAAAAACCAGAGATTTTTTAGGTGAGCATAAGCGGGGATTTCTTGCCTACCAATAGTAAGAAATATCCGTTGAGCCAATCCGGGTAAAATATTCGCGGCCTCTTGATGGCTTTCCACCTCAATCCACTTGTCTGCGGGCTGCGCTTCCCAAGGCGGACGAATTAGCATTAATCTCCCAATGCCACATTCCGACGCGGCTTTGGCGGCATTAAAGGAAATTTCCGCGGCAAAGGGATGGGTGGCATCAATTAATAAATCAATTTGCTCTGATCGTAGATAGTTTGCTAATCCGGTTGCACCTCCAAAACCTCCCACGCGGATAGAAACGCGGTTTCTCAGAGTAACAGGTTGTTGAGTTCGACCGGCAAAAGACGCGATCGCGTCCACACCCTCAACGCGATCAATTTTGGCTGTTAATGCCGCCGCTTCTGCCGTTCCACCTAAAATTAATACTCTTTTGTTATTAGTCATTTGAAAATCCCAAGTTGAGAAACCGGGTTTCTTATCCGGTTAATTATACCAAATCCAGAAAACATTGCTACACATAAACGATCCCCCTAAATCCCCCTTAAAAAGGGGGACTTTAAAGACATTTCTTGTTCCCTGCCTTAAAAAGGGGGAGTTTAAAGACATTTCTTCCTGACAAAGGGAAGACCATAAAACATCGGTGTTAGACCTGAATTGTCGCACATTAGATGTGGATAATCTTTATGTCGTCGATAGCAGTTTTTTCCCGTCTAATGCCCGTGTTAGTCATGCTTTGACTATTATCGCCAATGCGTTGCGCGTGGGGGATCATATTGATCGATTGCACTAAGGACTTAAATAGAATCCACCTCTAAAATACCCTCAAACCCAGTTGCAGTAAAATTCAATCTCGATTTTGCTTTTCCCTTGCTGCGGCTGGGTTTGAACCTCCTGAACTACTACCGACCTAGATCGCTTGTCCAGCAAGGAGTACAAGCTGATTTTAACCAGAAATTTTTCGCCGTACCTTTATGCGGTAATCTTAGAGTTTAAAAGTAGTTATACCTGATCTGCGATAGAATTATGAGTGATGTGTCTGTGGCTCCCCTCATCTGAGGATTAGGATAAAACTGGCGACCTATCTCCGTTTTGAGCGCATAATAGGACTAAGTGCCTTCAAATACTGTTTGAGGTGCTGTTGTAAACATCAGAGACCCCAGAGGTTTAAACTTTACCGCGATGAAAATCCAGCAGGTTATCTTAAACAATATTGGGCTGTTTGAAAACCTGGAAATTTCCTTTGCGCCCACTGAGAAAAACCCTAGCAATATTACCGTCTTTGTTGGTAATAACGGTGCTGGTAAAACCTCCATTCTGCAAGCTTTAGCAACTTCTCTTAGTTGGTTTACAGCTCGTATACGCACAGAAAAAGGTAGTGGTAATCCTATTCCTGAAGATGCCATATTTAACACAGCAAACGCTGCCCGTATTCAAATAAAAATCTTCGATTCCTCTGAATCATCAAAGCATTTTAATCAAGACCAGACCAATCATTATTTCACATGGACTCTGGCAAAAAGCAAAAAAGGACGTAACTCTCAGTACACTAGCAATCTCAACGACTGCACCCGCTTGGCTAATCGTTATCGTGATGCACTCACCCGTAATGAGAAAACGAGTCTGCCCCTCATTGCGTTTTATCCTGTGGAACGTGTTGTACTCGATATTCCACTAAAAATTAGGACTAAGCACACCTTTTTGCAATTGGATGCTTACGACAACTCCTTAAGCCAAGGTGTTGACTTTCGTCGCTTTTTTGAATGGTTTCGAGAACGGGAAGATACCGAAAATGAATCAGGAATTACTGAAGATTTGCTGAGACAGCTAATGCCAATTTTTGCTGCGAATCAAGAGGCATGGCAACGATTAAATGAACTCAATGCCTCGGCTAAAGATCGGCAATTAACGGCAGTTCGCACCGCGATTAGCCAATTTATGCCTGACATGAACAACCTTAGAGTCCGCCGTAGCCCTCGCCTTTACATGGCAATTGACAAAAACGGTGAAACCCTTAATGTAACCCAGCTTTCACAAGGTGAAAAGTCTCTTATGGCTCTTGTGGGTGATATTGCCCGCCGTCTCGCCATGCTGAACCCCGCCCTAGAGAATCCTTTAGCAGGTCATGGTATCGTCTTGATTGATGAAGTCGATTTGCATTTACATCCCTCTTGGCAACGGAGCCTTTGCGATCGCCTAATCACAACTTTTCCCAATTGTCAGTTTGTGCTGACAACCCATTCACCTCTAGTGATCAGCGACTGTAAAAATGTTTTGGTTTACACCTTAGAAAATCGTGAATTACGACAATTGCCGTCTCAGTACGGACAAGATGCTAATACAGTCTTATTAGATGTCATGGATACTAGCATCCGTAATGAGAAAATTAATGCTGAACTAAATAATCTACTGGATGCCATACAAAATTCCGAGCTAAGTAAGGCTCAACAATTGCTTGCAGAATTAACTGAGGAACTACCACCAAACCATCTCGAATTGGTCAAAGCTAAACTACTGCTTCGTAAACAAAAATTACGTCATGAGAACTATTAATAAAGGGCTTGAACCCTCCAGCCTGACAGCATGGAAAAAGAAAAATCCGAACGGAGTGTACAATGACCTAAACGAAACGGAGGAAGGCAAAACCATTCGTGCATCTATTCGAGATTATGCCCTCAAGGAGCAATTCTATCTTTGTGCTTATTGCTGTCAGCGAATCGAAGACAGTGATGCTTGCCATAATGAGCACGTAGAAGCTCAAAGTCTGAATCCTAAACGCACGCTCGACTTTTCAAATATTGTTGCCAGTTGTAACACTCCCAAGCAATGCGGCAGTGCTCATCAATCTCAGGATCTACCCTTAACTCCTTTAATGATGGAATGTGAAACGGAACTGCGATTCAAAATTAGTGGTCGAGTCGAAGGAATGAGCGATCGTGCAATTAAGGCGATTCAAGTTTTAAATCTAGGAGATGATGAAAAGAATAACCGTTCTCTAATCGAAAAACGCAAACAATTATCTAATTTTTTACTTTTGATAAATGGCGTAGATCCCAATCAAGGCTTAGAGGATGAAGAGTTATTAAAAATGTTAATTGATGAGTTATTACAGCCCCAACAGGGTCGAATGGAACCTTTTACTCCAGTAGTAGTTAATATCTTGCGAAATTGGCTTCAAGTTTGAAGGATAGGTCTCTAGGTGATCATGAATCAGCGCAGTTTGAAAGCCGACATATAACAAGCCGCTGCACCGGAACGCCCCAGGCTCATCGGTTGAGTGGCAAAAGTTATCTGCGTCTGGTGAGCATAACCGTTATGCCGAAACCGAGAAGTCCGTTAAGATTGTCTGTTTTTAGCCGAGATTAAGCAAGCAAAGATGGTTAGATTCGTTGGTGAGTCCATAGAGGTTATCCGCGCGAAAGTTAAGAATAATTCAGCGATTAGGGCATAACACATCATGGGAGCAGACAATGTTATGATATTTTTGTGTTGAATTGAAACGCGATCGATACTTGGGAGTTCTTGCCGACCAATAGTAAGAAAAATTCCTTCAGCTAATCTCCGCGAAAAAATAAAGCAGTTTACATAAGGAGCAAGCAAAATAATGGCGCTGCATCAAAACCGTAGCTTGGCTCCTCGCCATCTAACAATAAGTCCTAATACCGATCAGTATCGAGTAAACTGTAGGTGTGAATTCTTGAGAAGAGGCACATGACATGACATTAGCTGAAGTTCTACCATCGGCACGACAGCTTTCTGCCGCAGAAAAGCTCAAACTGATCCGAATTCTGGCTCAAGATTTGGACATGACTGAGGATATCTCGCCTTTGGAACCCTTCAAAACTTATGATTTGCCAACTCCATACGATTGTTTTGGCGCAGGTGCAGTTTTGATGGAATCCCTTCAACAGTCAAAGATAAGCCAGTCATGATGTATGCGATTTAAGTATTCAACGACCAGTCCAACCCAAAACGAGTTTGACAGCCTACCAAGAGTGCCGTTATCTTTGAGCCGAGCAGATCGGAGGATTGATGCTGTTGGGTTAGTGGATAGTGGGGCTACAGTCAATGTCTTGCCTTACGAACTTGGTATCCTGTTGGGAGGTGTTTGGGACGATCGCAGAGCCATCATTCAGTTAGCAGGTAATCTTAGTAATCAGCCAGCGATGCCTTTTGCTGCAACTGCTGAAATTGTTGATTTTGCGCCAACAGAGTTAGTGTTTGCTTGGAGCCGTAGTCTGAACGCACCGCTAATTCTCGGTCAAACCAACTTCTTTCTTGAATTCGATGTTTGCTTCTACCGTTCTCAATCAGAATTTGAAGTCAATCCGAAGTCATTGCCAGCCAGCTAACAACCCCCTTGCCGCGGACGGTTCTCTGTCAGTAACAGTTGGCATAATTTGACCGCGTTCCAAACTAGAGCTTCATATTCCTATTTTACTAGGATTAGCCTTTTAGTAGGTGCAATGTCAGGTCTAACAACCCGGTTGGAGCGGACTGTCGGGATATCTCGGTAGTGATTGAGAGATTATCGACAGCCGCTCAACCGAAATGTTATGCCGAAACCGAGAAGTCCGTTCAGTGGAGAAGTGTGCAGTTTCTCCCCTCCCTATTCCCTCATCCCTTCCCCACAATGGCTCGTACAGGTTATACACTTCCCGTTTTTGCCGTTGCTTCTGCTAAAGCGGCATTTTTACACTTACAAAACCCCCTGGAAACTCTCCCAGAAGTCTCCCTTGATTTGCTACCAGATCAAGCCACAATTCCAGTCCAACAAGTGGCGAAAATCACTGCGAATAGTGCTTTGGCTATTACTCTGAGTGACCCCGGAGATAATTTAGATTTAACCCGTAATACCCCGATTTGGGCTTATGTGAAATGGCAAGAACGTCAATCGGAACCTCTGATTTTAGAAGCAGGGGAAGGGTTAGGAAAAACCCTATCGGGAGAGCCAGCAATTTACCGATATGCCCGTCGATTATTTGAGGCTAATCTGTTACCTTTGATTCCCCCAGATCAAACGATTACGGTATCAATTATTTTACCAGAAGGTCGCGAGTTAGCTCAACGGACTTCTAATGAGGCTTTTGGTATTTTAGAAGGATTATCGCTGTTAGGAACAAGTGGAATTTCTCAACCTCTTTCTACTGAAGAACATCTGGAAGAATTGCGTCATAATTTGCAAACTGTGGTACAAAATCAAAAGGATTTAGTTTTTTGTATTGGCAGTCATGGAAGACATATTGCCCAAGGGTTGGGTATTCCAGAAAGCACGATCGCGTCAACGGGTAACTGGATTGGTCCCTTGTTAGTAGACGCAGGATTACTGGGTGCAAATTCGGTGTTATTACTAGGCTATCAAGGAAAGTTAATTAAGTTAGCTGGTGGGATTTTCAATACATCAAGTCATCTCGCCGATGCTAAGTTAGAAATTATTAGTGCTGCTGTGGTGAAAGCGGGTGGAAATCTGGAAACTGTACAAGCCGTGTTAGAGACAAAGACGGCTGATCAGGCTTATCAAATATTAGTTGAAAGGGGATTCGCGTCGCCAGTTTTTGATGCCTTAGCTCAAACTATTAGTCAAAAGGCTCAGGCTTATGTGCAGAAGTATGGCAATGTTTCTCTCACAATTGGTACGGTTTTGTTCGATCGCGCCGGGGAGATTATCGCACAAAGCGCGATCGTGCCTCAATTGATCAAGCAATTACAATGCCGTCAATAATATCCATTTCAAAAATATCGTCTGGGTTCAACATTTGCCACGACAATATCAGAAATGAAAAATCAATAACGTAGTGCAGGCATATTGCCTGCTTTCGGACACATATAGTGTTGATCTTTCAGAAGTAACAGTTGTGGCACAGGCATCTTGCCTGTGACGGGATCTCTGCCCATACCACATTTACATCTCATTTAAAAATGCTATATAGTGTTTCCCTTTCAGAAGTAAAACTTGTGGCACAGGCATCTTGCCTGTGACGGGCTGTGAGCCCTGCATTTACATCTCATTTAAAAATGCTATATAGGCGAAATTACCAACCCACTTGATCTAAGTCCCGCGGTTAACAGAAGATTAAAAAACTTTCATCACTATTGCCTATTGCCTGTTGCCTGTTAAGAGTTGCCTGTTCCCTGCTGTATAATAAACCTGAAGTTACCGATGTCAAATGTGCTTTTCATGCAATATGAACTGATTAACGTCCAAAGTGCGATCATTTCTGCTTTTCCCGTCGTGACACCAGAAACGAGGCTCATCGACACATTGATCGTAATGAATCAAACAAATAAAAATGAATGTAGTTTGGGAGAATTAAAACATCCAGATGACAACAATTATTCCTCACATACCCCAGCAACCGGATGTGTATTAGTCATTCAGGATGAGAAACTCATTGGAATTTTAACAGAACGCGATACAGTGAGATTAGCTGTTAAAGGAAATAGTCTGGAAATGACTAGAGTAGAACAAGTAATGACTCAACCAGTTATTACCTTACCCTATAAAGAATTTACCGATTTATTTGCAGCTTATAATATCATGCGGCGTTATCAAATTCGCCATTTACCCCTTCTCGATGATGATGAAAAAGTTTTAGGTTTAGTAACTCTCACCAGTTTACGACAAGTCTTAAATGGGAGTCATTTTTTACGTTTTCGTCAAGTATCAGAAGTAATGACTCATCAAGTCTTGACAGTTTCTCCCCTGTCTAATTTGATGGAAATTGCCCATATTTTAACTGACTATCGGATTAGTTGTGTAGTAGTTGTGGAAGAGCGTCAGGGAATGAGGTTTCCCGTTGGGATCGTCACCGAGCGTGATCTTTTACAAATGCAAACTTTACAAGTGAATTTACAAGAATTAAAAGCTCACACGGTGATGAGTCAACCTTTGTTTTGTATTCAAGCAACGGAATCCTTATCTCAAGCTCAAACTGCGATGCAAAAACGTAATATTCGCCGTTTAGTTGTGGTAGGACAACAGGGAGAATTACAAGGTATTTTAACCGAAACTAATTTAGCGCAAGTATTAGATCCCTTTGAACTTTATGGGATTTTAGAAATATTGGAAAGGAAGGTTCTTCAGTTAGAAGAAGATCGTCTAACTTTACTACAAAAACCAAATTTTGCCCTCGCTCAAGCCTTACAAAATAATGAATTTTCTCTTCACTATCAACCCCAGTTTAGTCTCAAAACTGGAGAGATTGTGGGGATGGAGGCTTTAATTCGTTGGAACTCTCCAGAAAAGGGTTTTATTCCCCCTAGTGAGTTTATTCCTATTGCAGAAAATACCGGATTAATTGTACCTATTGGCCAATGGGTATTACGCACGGCTTGTACTCACGCGATGTCATTGCAAAATAGAGGATATCCTCCCCTTTATCTCTCCGTCAATATTTCTGCTCAACAATTAGGGCAAGAGACTTTTGTACAAGATACGTTAGGCATTCTCAGAGAAACGGGATTTGATCCTCGGTGGTTAGAATTAGAATTAACCGAAAGTGTATTGGTGAAAAATGTCAATGTCACCTTAGAACAATTTAAACATTTACAAGGCTCAGGAATTAAAATTGCGATTGATGATTTTGGTACGGGTTATGCTTCTTTAAGTTATTTACAAAATTTTTCCTTTGATATTTTAAAGATTGATCGTTGTTTTATCAGCAATGTCACCGAAAATCATCGGAATATTGCCATTGTTTCTGCTATTATTCGCATGGCAAATCAGTTAAATTTTAAAGTGATCGCGGAAGGTGTCGAAACTGAAAAAGAAAGAGACTTTCTCGCGGAACAAGGCTGTGATATTATCCAGGGTTATCTCATCAGTCGTCCATTACCCGCGGAAGATTTTTATGATTTATTAATGTCCTTTAGACTTTCTCATCTTAACAGGTCTTTAACCGCATTATCTTAAATCAAATACACTAATCTTTATGTCATACAGCAGGTAATAGGGAATGGGTAAGGGGTAAGGGGTAAGATGAAAAATCTATGGAGAAAACGGGTTTCTTCATCAGCTTCATTTTCATGAAGAGATGAGGGCAAGAAACCCGGTTTCTTTTTCGCGATTAAGTCCGATTTAAGATACAATACTAATTTAAGTTACTCAAAAAAAACAGAGACTATGATAGAAAAAACCTTGATGGTGTGGCCTAGTTTAGTTACGGTTTCTGCCCTAATACTCTATTTAGTCGTAATTATCAATGTAGGCAGGGCGAGATTTCAATATAAAATTATGCCCCCCCAAGTATCCGGCGATCCTAATTTTGAGCGTGTGTTTCGGGTACAACAAAATACTCTTGAACAATTAGTGCTCTTTTTACCCGCGTTGTGGTTATTTTCCCTATTTGTCAGTCCGATTTGGGGTGCGGGAATAGGTGTTATTTGGCTGATCGGACGCATTCTCTTTGCTTGGGGATATTATCAAGCCGCGGAAAAAAGAACCGCGGGTTTTGGTATTAGTACCTTAGCTACTTTTGCCCTTTTAGGGGGCTCTTTAGTTGGTATTCTTTTGCCCTTGGTGAAATTAGCTCTCTAGTGAGGGCTTCTCATCTTCTTTCCAGATAGCACGATCGCGAGGGGTAGCGCGATCGCGCTTCTTTTTGATTTTCTGACGATGACGGGTTGACCTATTTTATATCAATAATATCTTGACAGATTCCCTAATTCATGTTATAATTAAAAAGGCAGAAAAAAATAATAAAACCTATTTAATCAAAGCAATTACAGCGAAATCTTTACTATTATATTCCCATCTTTCCCTAGCCGAATTAGCCCACAAGATTGAACAATCTGTTTCCTCTGTGCCTTTGTAAGTTTCCCCCCCCTTCTCAAAGGCAGGGGGGGTAATCTAATAGAGACGACTTAACACATAATCGGCTAATTCAACTAATACTTGACGCTCCTCAGACGCGGGTAAATTCCCTAAATATTTGACGGCTAATTCCGCGTGATGAGTCGCTAATTCTCGCGATCGTTCTATTCCCTTACTATCGTGAACTAGCGCGATCGCGTTTTCCACATCCCCATCTTGGGCGAATTCGCGTTCGATCAGAACTTCCAAAGAAGGTTTTTCTTCCAACGCGTATAAAGCAGGAGCCGTCAAATTACCACTAATCAGATCCGAACCCGCGGGTTTACCTAAAGTCTCCGAAGAACTGGTAAAGTCAAGCACATCATCAACAATTTGAAAAGCCAACCCCAGATTACGCCCATATTGATATAAATCTTCGCGCAATTCAGGAGAGACATCACTCAAACACCCCGCGGCTTTACTACTATTGGCGATTAAGGAAGCCGTCTTATAATAACTCTTTTCCAAATAAGCCTCGATGGACAAACTCGTGTCAAAACGATTAAGTCCCTGTTGAATTTCCCCCTCCGCGAGATCCATAATTACCTGTGAGAGGAGTTTCACCACCTCCAGATTATCCAAATTTGCCAAATACCAAGAAGACTGGGCAAAGAGAAAGTCTCCGGCTAATACCGCGACTCGGTTGCCAAAACAACTATGGACTGTAGGGATACCTCGACGAGTCTCCGCTTCGTCCACCACATCATCATGGACAAGACTCGCGGTATGGATCATTTCCGTAATTTCTGCCAAACGACGATGTTTGGAGGTAATCTCCTGGTTGGACATCGTTGCGCGTGAAATCAACAGCACGATCGCGGGTCGCACCCGTTTTCCCTTTGCGCCAAACAAGTGTTCTGCGGCTGCATATAAGATAGGGTGACGGGCACCAACTAGCTGTTTCAGATTGTCTGTCAACAGTCGCAGGTCTTCTTCAACCGGGGAAAATAAGAGAGTGCGAGAGGTCATGGATATGCCAAGGTGGGGTTTGATTAACAAAATTTTACAAATTATATCCTTTTTTTCATAAAACTGGGTAATGGGTTATCGGTAATAGGGGTGAGTAATCTGGGACTGAGGGAGGGACTAAACTTTCCTTCTGAAAACAGTTCCCTCCATAGTGGGCGATGAACTACTTCTGAAAAATTGAAACTGTTGGAAGATATGACGATTCTGAATTAAGACAAAAGTCGCGACGGCCAGTAGGAAATAACCAAATCCTTTTTGTAAGTGTTTCGCGGGGACAAATTGCGCCAGATATGCTCCTCCTAGACTTCCCAAGGCAGCGGCAAAGGTGAATGACACTGTAAGGGGCCAATCAATGGATATATGCCCTAGATAACCGAGTAATCCCGCGACGGAGTTTAAGGAAATTATTAGTAATGAGGTCGCGATCGCTTCTTTCATGGGTACATTTCCCAACAATACTAGGGCCGGAACAATGGCAAAGCCCCCACCTACCCCCACTAATCCTGTCAAGACTCCCACTCCAATTCCTTCTGTGAGCAGCCAAAGCCAACAATACTTACACACAGGCTCGGAATAGATTTCTAGGTCTGTTTCTCTGGAGTTTTGTTCCCCGGTTCCATGAGCTTCGCCCTTTGGAGATTCTACCTTCAACGATCGGCGAATCATCAATCCCGCGGCTAAGAGCATCATCATCGCGAATAAGAGCATCTGAAAGCTTCCTGTGATAAATGGCATCGTTGCCAGCCGCGCTCCCAAAAAAGCTCCGATCATTGTCGCGCAACCAAAGATAAATGCTGTTTTCAGGTTGATGTTGCCTCGTTTCCAGTGGGGAAGGGTTCCTAGTAAACTCACCGCTCCCACAATAATCAACGTCATCGCGATCGCGGCTTTGGGTGCTACACCCATGACATACACTAGGATCGGTAAGGCCAGTACAGAACCCCCCCCTCCTAGTAGTCCGAGACTGATACCGATACAAACTGCCAAGAAATGTCCAATGAGCCAAGTCATGATCCTCTCCCTCTCGTTTTTACATTATATTACCATATAGTAGTATGATGTAAAAATAAAGAGCTGGAACCTAGGAAATTAATGAGCTTTTCCCAGGACTTGAAGGACCGCGGACATCCCGTTATGATAGATACCCTCCGTAATGTTACGCTCGACTTCCTGTAGCACTTCAAAATCTAAATCTGCTAGTTCTGATCTGACAAGATCAAGAGAAACCAACATATCTAAATTTTTCGGTCCACCTGTTTTCCACTGCAACTGACGCGGTGTATATGCTTCCAAGATCAATAGGCCACCGCGAGCCAAGCCAGCCACCGCGGAGCGATGAACCCTACCCCACAATGGAGAAGGAAGATGGCAAAAAATAGAAACAATTCCCTGCCAAGACTGGGGCTCAATGACAAAATCAGCCAGATCCGCGACAATTGTGTGAATTTTCACCTGTTGCTGTCTTGCCAATTGCTGTGCTTTTGCCAAACCTATTTTCGATTGATCAACAGCAACGACTTCATAACCCAATGAGGCCAGATAAACCGCGTTGCGGCCTTCACCTTCTCCCAAGCACAAAACTCTTCCTTGTGGGATTTTAGATGCCACAGAAACAAGGAAATCATTGGGCTGTGTGCCAAAGGCATATTCCGGTGAGCTATATCGTTCATCCCACATCTATCTATCTCCTTGATTAAGATTAAATGAAGTAGCGATCGCTTGACATTCAAGACAGTCGCTACAAAAAATCACTTATTTGGTTAACACCAAGAATGTTCTCCTGGGGGATTGTGCAGTAACTCACGAATATTAGCTTCTATCACCCGATAACCAACATTACCATTAAGCCGTTGCCGTCCTTCATTAAAAATGAGGGTAGGACTAACAGTAACAGTATGCTCTTTAACTAAATCAAAATCCTTCGATAGTTGTGCATAGGCTTCCCCGCGATCGATCATCTCTTTGATCGCGTTGATCGGCAATCCTAATTCCTGAGCAATATCAAATTGAACCTTACGATCAGAAATGTCTGCCAGTTTGGTAAAAAATGCCTCCCGAAATGCCGCGATCGCGCTTTCCAAACAATTTTGCGTCTTTGGTACTAAACCTTTAATTTCTAGTAATTGAATGGCATGGAGAAAAAGATGACAAGATGTGGAAGAAGCAGGGACCCCTTGAGTCCAAATATCAGGATGAACCCTGATGTGATCAAATTTTGCCACAACCCCCTTAACATGATCACTATAGGCCCGTAAACCACCGCGATCGCGCCATCGGTTCTCTAATTTTTCACGAGCATTCCCAAAAACAGAGACGAAATGATAATCAATCGAGATATTATCGGCAAAAGTTGTCTTAAGTTCATCAATGCGAATCTGAGCAATATAAGCCCAAATGCAGAGAATATCAGAAAAATAGAAGATACGAATCGGCTCCATTTTTACTCCTAATATTTAGGGATCAGGTGAGGTACATCCCTTGAGATGCCTCATTCGACTCCATTGTGCATAACTTAAATATGTATCTCATTTTAGGTATTAGGTGAAAAACCAATCCCCAATCCCTAATCACCAATCCCATTTACCATTACCCATTACCAAATCCCCAATCGTGCCACTAAACTACTAAAATGATGACTTAGGTAAATATACAGAGATAGGAAAAACTTATGACCAATAGTGTGTCCCCGAAGACCATTGTACTGTCAGACAGAGAAATACAAGTGATTGAGTTAGTTGCCGCGGGGTTGACTAATCATGATATAGCCGAGAAGTTGGAAATCAGCAAACGTACCGTCGATAACCATATCAGTAATATTCTGACAAAAACCCACACAGATAACAGAGTGGCTTTAGTACGATGGGCTTTACAATGGGGCAAGGTGTGTTTAGATAATATTAACTGCTGTGTAATCCCCAACCCTGAAGAGCAAGAGAACTCCTAAGAGGTGGCTTTGGTTATTGATAAACAAAACTAATGATGCAGACGACACAAGAAAAACAAATAGGGTATCAAATTCGATGTCCGGGGTGGCCCCTCGCGGTGTATCGGGAACTCGCGACTCATCTGCGTCAAGTGGAAGGGGTAGAAACTGAGATCATTCCCCAACAGTCGGAAAAGTTTGATTACCATCACAGTCAAGTAGGTGCTTTGTGGATACAATATCCTGAAACTTCTGATCAATCAGTGCGTACACGAATCGATCGCGTATTGGCTTACTATCGCGATCGTTATGGTGTTTGGGAGTCTGATTCTCAAACCAATAATAGTCAAATTTCTTAGGGGGAATTGGGCATGGGGTTGGATGGCAAAAGTAAAAACTTCACCGAATTTTCTTCCCCTATTCCCAATCCCCAATCTACAATATCCTATCTCTAATTACACAATGGCTACGATTCAAACTTTACCTGGAACGCGAGATATTTTGCCTTCTGAAATTGTCTATTGGCAATGGCTAGAAAAAGTCGCAAAAGATATTCTTACAAACTCTTCTTATCAGGAAATTCGCACCCCTATTTTTGAACAAACGGCTTTATTTGAACGCGGTATTGGTGAAGGGACTGATGTTGTCGGTAAGGAAATGTTTACCTTTACTGATAGGGGCGATCGCTCTACGACTTTACGCCCGGAAGGGACCGCGGGGGTGGTTCGTGCTTTTATTCAAAATAGTTTACAGGCTCAAGGTGGTGTTCAACGTCTGTGGTATACTGGACCCATGTTTCGTTATGAACGTCCCCAAGCCGGCCGTCAACGTCAATTTCATCAAATTGGTGTCGAAGTTTTAGGTAGTGCCGATCCTCGTGCCGATGTTGAGGTAATCGCGATCGCGTCTGATATTCTCAAAACCCTCGGTTTATCGAATTTACGTCTCGATTTAAACTCCGTTGGCAATAAAGAAGATCGTCAAAACTATCGACAAGCTTTAGTCGATTATTTAACTCCTTATCAACAGGAATTAGATCAAGATTCTCAAGAGCGTTTAACCCGAAATCCTTTACGCATTTTAGATAGTAAAGATAAACGCACTCAGGAAATCTCCCTTAAGGCTCCTAGTATTTTAGATTATTTAAGTTCCGCCTCCCGTCAACACTTTGAAAAAGTACAACAAATGTTAACGGATTTAGGAATTTCTTATCAGTTAAATCCCCGTTTAGTCAGAGGTTTAGACTATTATACCTATACCGCGTTTGAGATTATTTCTGATGATTTAGGTGCTCAAGCTACGGTTTGTGGTGGTGGGCGTTATGATGCTTTAGTCCAAGAATTAGGAGGTCCAGAAACCCCCGCGGTAGGTTGGGCGATCGGTTTGGAACGTTTAATTATTTTATTACAAAAATTACACGCGTCTGCTCCTAGTCAAAAATTAGACTTTTATGTGGTTTCTCGTGGCGAAAAAGCCGAACCAAACGCTTTGATTTTAACCCAAAAATTACGCGGATTGGGTTTTTCCCTCGAATTAGACTTAAGCGGTAGTGCCTTTAAGAAACAATTTGCGCGTGCTGATAAAAGTGGCGCGATCGTGTGTTTAATTTTAGGAGATGAAGAAGCCGAAAATCAAACCGTTAACTTAAAATGGTTAACGACAAAAGAACAAATTTCTATCAGTCAAGCCGAATTATTCAGTCAAATAGAGGAATTACGCGAAAAACTGCATAGTTTTAAATCAAACTCCTAAAATGATCATAGGGTAGGCATCCTGGGAGCATTTTACCTTTGATCGGATTTGGGGGAGATGTCTATAAGACATCTCCAACAACTATTGTGGCGCAGGCATCCTGCCTGCGATTGACATGATTTTGGGGAGATGTCTCTAGGAAATCTAACATATTTGTTGGGTTTCGCTGTGCTCTACCCAACCTACAAAAATCGCGAAGGTATTCGTCTACATCCCAGAGAGCAAAAGATGGATAGAATTACAGTAGAATCGAGATTAATCTTGTTAACTTTGGCAGGAAGTCAAGCCTATGGCACAGCGACACCCGACTCAGATTTTGACTACAAAGGTGTGTTTATCGCGCCGAAAGAATATTATCTCGGATTTAAAACCATCGAGCAGAAAGATACAGGCTGGGAGACAGAGCCAGGAACAGGTTTATATCCCTTTCTCGATATAGTCAAAGACTGCACAATTTATGAAATGAGAAAATTTTTATCCTTAGTTGGTAACAATAATCCCAATATTTTAGAAACCCTTTGGATGGATAAAGAATTTTATGCCTATCTGTCTCCCGCGGGAGAAAAACTAATTTCTTATCGCGCTGCTTTCTTATCTCAAAAAGTCAGGACATCTTTTGCCGGTTACGCTTATGCTCAAATTAAACGAGTTGAAAGTCATAGAAAATGGCTCCTTAAACCACCTTCACGAAAACCCATTCCTCAAGATTTCGGACTAGATGACGAGAATTATAAGCCTTTAAATAAGGCAGAAATTAACGCGTTTATGGAATTTCTATATATGCTAGTCCGTGACTGTATAGAATTTCTCGAACCCGCGGATGAATTAAAAAATTTACTGCTGGAAAAAATCGACTATAAAGGAATACTCAAACAGCGACAGTTACCCGCTGAATTACTGCCAAGAGTGCAAGAATATACCCGGGCAACAAATGATTTTATTCAGTTGCTCCACATTTCTCAAGCTTATCGACACGCGATCGCGGAATGGGAAGCCTACCAAAAGTGGAGTAAGGAAAGAAACCTTAATAGAAAAGCTTTAGAGAGCAAATGTGGTTATGATTCAAAACACATGGCTCACTGCATTCGTTTACTACGGATGGGGATAGAAATTCTCCGAGATGGGGTACTCCATGTCAACCGCACAAAAGTCGGCGATTCTGAGTATTTACTCTCTATCAGAAATGGGGATGTTGCTTATGAGGAAGTGAAAGAAATCGCAGAGGAGCTTTTTGAAGAAATCAAAACCGTAAAAACTACTCTACCGGAGTATGTAGATAAAGAATTTCTCAATCAAATTTGTGTTGAATTGGTAGAAATATCCGGTTTTCAATAGCAATAATTACGTCATGTAACTACTGAAAAAACATCTGTGTTTATCTGCGTTTATCTGCGGTTTAAAAAATATATAAACTATGAAACTACCTTCAAATTTGTTAATCAAACTTAGTAAAAATCTCTTTGGAGAGACAAATCAACAGGAAACTTTTATTAATTGTCTGCTTCAGCCACAACGATTTAATCCCACAATTCTTTGGCTGAAAAACAAACCGGAAAATTCCCCTTTTCTTGTAGAAAATCCCCTGCCTTGGCAACCGGATTTTATTGATCGTTTAGATGTGAATGAAAAACCCGGAAAACAGATATTACATGAAGAGGGGTATTTTTACTGTTTGGATTTTTCTTCGGTTTTTGCCGCGTCTGTTTTATTGAGTATTCCCGTCAAAATTTCAGTAATTGTAGATACCTGTGCCGCACCAGGGGGGAAAAGTATTTTTGCTTGGAAGGCGTTAAAACCTGATTTAATTTTATCGAATGAAGTGATTAGAAAACGCATAGCAATGCTTAAGTCTAATTTCAAAAGATGTCACATTTCTCCTTCATTATTAATGAGTTTAGATACAGATATTTTAGCAGATAAAATACCAGAAACGGCAGATTTAGTGATAGTAGATGCCCCTTGCTCTGGTCAATCTTTACTAGCAAAAGGTGAAAAAAATCCGGGTTGTTTTCACCCAGTGACGATTAAAAATAATGCGAGTCGCCAAAAAAGGATTATTGCTAATTCTGCCAAAATTGTTGCCCCTCAAGGCTATTTAGCCTATATGACTTGTACTTATTCTCCGGCAGAAAATGAAGAAGTTATCGCCTGGTTAATCAGTAAATTTCCCCATTTTGAACCCCTAGAAGTTTCTCATTTAAAGGAATATCAATCGACATTAACAAATATACCTTGTTATCGGATGTGGCCTCAAGATAAATTAGGAGCTGGTGCTTTTACGGTTTTGTTGAAAAATTGTGTAGAAGGAAAGAAAACTTTATTGGATGATGAATTTTTAGAGAATCCATATTTTATTCATTTTCCTTCCCCTACTTTAGTAGATTTATCGTAAATAGGTTGTGATATAGCAGTCCTAAATAGGTTGTAAGAAAATAGTGGCTTAAATGCTTACGGTAGGGGCAATTCATGAATTGCACCTACCACGAATCATTTAGGATTGCTATAAAATAGAGCCTCTCTCAAAATCCGATAAATTTCCCCCTTTGTGTCTTTGTGTTTGATTTTATGTCTCGACATCATTGAAACACGTTTTCGGGAAAGATGATGTCGAATTTCTGCCCGGTTTCCTGTTAAGAGTTCCTGAAAACGAGAAAACTCAGTCCCTCACAAGGATGAGAATAGCTATACTTAGTTTTTCTCACTTAGAGTAAAAAAGGATATGAGAAGCGGAGAGGAGTAGAGAAAAAAATCATATCAAAAAGAGACAGATAAATACAGGGTATGGTATTGTAAAAAAAAAATTGTGAGGTAATCCATGACAACAGGAAAACGAATCCACGATCGCGCCCGACAGATTTATCTACCCGTTTTTTTTCCTTATCCTCGATGGGTGAGAAGACAAGCCCGACGTATTCTTCCCCTCTTCCTTACTTTTATTTTACTAATTTTAAGTGGCTGTCAGACTGTACCAATGTCTCTATCTGCGAAAGGCAATATTTATCCTTTTGCCTGGGGACAGAGAATCAAACTAGAATTAGGCACTCCCAACCTACTGTGTTAATAAATTGATGGCGTTTTCCCAACAAAGATGCTATCAGTAAGAGCAGAAAAAAGAGCAACTTTTATCAGAGATCAATCACTGATGATTGAGAAAAAATATAAATTTATTAGCATATACTAATGTTAAAATTGCTGAAAAGCCAGGAGGGATAAAGGTGTGCATCTTGAAAGAAGCAGGTTAAACTAAAGATAATACCATTTTGCTGCAAAATCTGACGATAAGGGAGATTCTCAATCAAAAATCAGTATCAGACAGTAAAAAGGTATTAACCGGACAAAACCCCCTTTTTCCCATTCCAGATTCCCAATGTGATATGCTGCATCCACACCTCCAACGTCAATTACAACAGTTTCACCTTTCTACGGAGGGGTGTCCCAATGATGTCTCCCAATGGCAGCATTTTCTTTTGCAGGTGAATGAGTCTTATCAGCACCTCTCTCAAGAAGATAACTATGATCAGAAAACCCTGGGAGAAACAAGGGATGACAGAAGCGAGGAGTTATCAATTGGGTTATCTCGGATCGGAGAGATTCTTTTTAGGAGTTTCCATTTTGGAGTTTGTCTTCTCGATCGTCAGGGATCTCTGGTGAGTATTAATACTGAGGCCGAAAATTTATTAGGTTGGAAACAAGAAGAACTAAAAAATCAACCACTATGGGAAAGGATAGGGGAAAAACATTCTCTCAAAAGTTATTTATCGAAGACAGAAACAATAGAAAAAGAGAGAGAGCAACCTAGTTTTTACCACGCGATCGCGATGGGGATACCCTATTGTCAACTAGAGACTCGCTTTTTTAGTCGAGACGGAAAAATTCTTGATGTCGCGACCTTTTTAAGCCCCATTAAAGACAAAAATAATGAGACTGAGGGTTTTCTGCTGATTTTTTTCAATCAAAGTGAGCAAAAACAAGCAAATTTGCAATTACAACGCTCCTTATCCCTAGTCGAAGCGATCGTGGAATCTACAGATATGGGAATATTAGCGATCGATCGTGGGGGAAAAGTATGTAAATTTAATCAACAATTTAGGAAACTCTGGGGATTTTCCGAAGAAACTCTTTTCCATAATACTCATGAGGATAATCAATCACAAGGATCTATCCCCAGAGTCTTTTCTTTAGTATTGCAAAAATTAAAATCTCCCCAAAACTTTCTCAGAACAGTTATGCAACTCTCCGCGGAGCCAGAGAGTATTAGTAACGACATTTTTAAACTAAAAGATGACAGAATTTTAGAGATAAGTTCCCATCCTTCCAAAATCGGTGTAAAAATTATTGGTAGAGTGTGGCAATTTCGAGATATTACCGCCCAAAAACAAGCTGAGGAAGCCCTCCGTGAAGCAGAAATCAAATATCGTACTATTTTTGAAAATGCTATTGAAGGCATATTTCAAAGTAGCTCGGACGGACATTATCTCAATGTTAATCCGGCATTAGCCCGGATTTATGGTTATAATTCTCCTAGTGAAGTCCTCCATGAGATTACGGACATTCAATCTCAAATTTATGTTGACCCCACCCGCCGTCGAGACTTTATCGAACTGATGGAAAAAAACGGGGCAGTTTCCCGTTTTGAATCTCAAGTTTATCGTCGTGATCGTAGTATAATTTGGATCTCGGAAAATGCCCGCGATGTCCGCGATATTCGAGGAAATTTTCTTTATTACGAAGGCACGATCGAAGATATCACAGAACGCAAAAAAGTGGAAGCCACCCTTCAATATGCCGTCGCCGCGGCGGAATCTGCGAATCATGCCAAAAGCACTTTTTTGGCGAACATGAGTCACGAATTACGAACACCACTTAATGCTATTATTGGCTATAGTGAAATGCTTAAAGAAGAAATACAAGATTTAGGTTATGAGCAATTTTTATCCGACTTAGACAAAATTCGTTCCGCGGGAAAACACTTACTTTCTCTGATTAATGACATCCTTGATATTTCCAAAATCGAAGCAGGGCGGATGGATGTCTATCGGGAAACTTTCTTAATCAATGATCTGGTGGATAATGTTGTCACAACCGCGTGGCCTTTAGTAGAGAAAAACCATAATACCCTAGAAGTTGAGTTAGCCCCAGACTTAGGAACCATGCACACGGATTTAACCAAAGTCAAACAAATTCTCTTAAATCTCCTCAGTAATGCCTCTAAGTTTACCGAACACGGTACAATTACCCTAGCCCTTCATCAGGAAATGACCGATCGCGCCGTGCCCGGAATCACCCCTGAATCCTTCGGACTAGCTGATGGTTCCCATCCTGTCCTGAAAATGCCAAAGGCTACGCGATCGGGAAGTGAACAGATTAACCCAACCTTAAAGGAGTCCTCATTAGTATTGCCCCATAGTCCCTTCATCATTTTTGAAGTGCGTGATACAGGCATTGGGATGACACCAGAACAAGTCCAACATATTTTCGACCCCTTTACCCAGGCCGATGCCAGTACCACTCGCAAATATGGGGGAACGGGTTTAGGATTAGCCATTAGTCAACACTTTTGTCGCATGATGGGAGGCGAGATTACCGTAGAAAGTGAAACGGGAACAGGAACGACTTTTCGCGTGAGACTCCCCAAATATCTCATCGTGGAATCTGTCATAGAAACATCAACAGAAACGGATGAACTTCAGGAAGGGGATCTGGATTTATCGGATCAGCCCACATCTGGTACTGTGTTAGTCGTTGATGACGATCCAAGTACCCGTGATATACTGCAACGCAGTCTCACCCGCGAAGGGTTACGCATTGCCACTGCGGCAACAGGGGAAGAAGCCCTGCGTCGAGCCCGGGAATTACAACCAGATGCCATTACCCTAGATATTATGATGCCCGGAATGGATGGTTGGGCAGTTCTCTCCACACTCAAAAACGATCCAGAACTTGCTGAGATTCCAGTGATCTTGTTATCCTTTGTAGGCAATAAAAGTTTAGGATTAGCATTAGGAGCCTCAGATTGTCTGACTAAACCTGTGGACAGTAAACATCTGGGGGCTTTATTGCACAAATATTGCCCGGCTCAGGGCGCGTCCAATACTCGGGCAGAAAGTTACATCTTAATTGTCGAAGATGATCTTACTGCCAGCGAAATGTTGCGACGTAACCTGGAAAAAGAAGGTTGGACGGTGGTGGAAGCCCATAATGGTAAAGCAGCCCTTCGCCCTTTAGCACAAGCCCCTCCCCATTTGATTTTACTTGATTTAATGATGCCTGAGATGGATGGTTTCGAGCTTCTCACGGAATTACATAAACGGTATCGTGCCTACTCCATACCGATTATCGTAATAACCGCGAAGGATTTGACACCCACGGAACGTCTCTACCTCAAAGCTCAGGTGACTCAGATCATTGAAAAGGGGGCTTATAGTTCCCAGAATTTACTTCGTGATGTGAAGAAGTTGGTGCAGACAACTCTGAATACACCTCCTTCTACATCCTCCACTTTTTAGTCTCAAACTATAGAAATGGCTAAGATCCTCTTGGTAGAAGATAACGAGATGAATCGAGATATGCTCTCACGGCGCTTATCGCGTAAGGGGCATGAGGTTTTTATCGCGGTTGATGGTGCTGAAGGGGTGGATATGGCTCTTTCCAAGACACCGGATTTGATTCTCATGGATATGAGTCTCCCCGTTTTGGATGGTTGGGAAGCGACTCGGCAACTGAAAGCTAAACCCGAAACTCAACATATCCCTGTTATTGCTCTCACTGCCCACGCGATGGCGGGCGATCGCGAAAAGTGTTTTGCCGCCGGCTGTGATGAATATGACACCAAACCTGTCGAATTTCCTCGTTTATTAGGGAAGATTGATCGGCTTCTCAGTCAAGGGGAAACACCATGAAAACTGAGGAAAGTAATGTTTTGGTGGTGGATGATAATGAGGTCAATCGTGATTTATTGGCCCGTCGTCTCCAACGTCAAAGTCATCATGTCACAGTCGCAGCCGATGGGTTTGAGGCTTTGGAATTGATGCGCTCCCATAATTTTGATTTGGTGTTATTAGACATTATGATGCCTCAAATGAATGGTTATCAGGTCTTGGAACATCTCAAAAATGATGAGAAATTGCGTTATATTCCTGTGATTATGATTTCCGCGGTAGATGATATTGATAGTATTGTTAGATGTATTGAGTTAGGTGCGGAGGATTATTTATCTAAACCCTTTAATCCTGTGTTATTAAAAGCGCGTATTAGTGCTTGTTTGGAAAAAAAAAGGCTGCGTGATCAGGAGCAAGCTTATATTAGTAAGTTAGCCGAAGAACAGGAAAAGGCAGAACGATTATTATTAAATATTTTACCTAAAGCGATCGCGGAACGTCTCAAACAGGGTGAAAGTACCATCGCGGATAGTTTTGCCGATGTCACGGTAATGTTTGCCGATTTAGCGGGGTTTACCAAATTATCAGCCCATTTATCTCCCGCGGAATTGGTAGAATTATTAAATGAAATTTTTTCCGCGTTTGATCAGTTGGCGGAACAATATGGTTTAGAAAAGATTAAAACTATCGGTGATGCTTATATGGTAGTGGGGGGACTTCCCACACCTCGCCCTGATCATGCCGACGCGATCGCGCAAATGGCTTTAGATATGTTAGACGCGATCTCCAAAGTCATCACCAAAGATGGACAAACCCTTAGTCTTCGCATTGGCATTAATACCGGACCAGTGGAAGCGGGGGTAATTGGTACAAAAAAGTTTACTTATGATTTATGGGGGGATACAGTCAATACGGCGAGTCGCATGGAATCCCAAGGGGTTCCGGGTGCGATTCAAGTAACTGTCATGACATATCAGCGATTATCTCATAAGTATACCTTTGAGGAACGCGGTATTATCTCTGTTAAGGGCAAAGGCGATATGATGACTTATCTCCTCACTGGACGAAAATGACTGGAGACTGGGGACTGGGGACTGGGGACTGGGGACTGGGGGGACTGGGGACTGGGGATAGGTTTTTACCAACCACCAATCCCTAATCCCTAATCCCTAATCCCTAATCCCTAATCCCTAATCCCTAATC
>JBBITB010000059.1:0-39677 GCA_037440985.1 Microcoleaceae cyanobacterium bin_387 | reverse complement strand
CCAATCCCCAATCCCTACTCCCCAATCCCCAATCCCCAATCCCTACTCCCCATCAGAGAAATTTGCCAAACAGAAAAGATTCAGAAGGGATCTCCCTTTGCGATATGATCGGGGTCAGAGTTTACTCTTAAAATTTTATCCAAATTTCTGGCCTGAGCTAGGGGCTGCTGTTGTTAGGAGGTAAAAGGTGATTCGAGTCGCGATTAACGGATTTGGACGTATCGGACGTAATTTTATGCGCTGCTGGCTGGGCCGTCAAAACAGCCAAATCGATCTGGTTGCCATTAATGACACCTCAGATCCTAGAACCAATGCTCATCTGCTCAAGTATGACACCATGCTGGGGACTTTGAAGGGTGTCGATATTAGCGCAGATGAAAACTCTATTACTGTCAATGGCAAGACGGTTAAGTGCGTCAGCGATCGCAACCCGTTAAATTTGCCTTGGGCTCAATTGGGTATTGATCTGATTATTGAAGCGACTGGAGTCTTTGTGGATCAGGCGGGTGCTTCAAAGCATATCGCGTCGGGTGCAAAAAAGGTTCTGATTACTGCCCCAGGTAAAGGTCCTGAAGTGGGTACTTTTGTGATGGGGGTGAATCATCATTCCTATAATCACAAAGATTACACCGTTATTAGTAACGCGAGCTGTACCACTAACTGTTTAGCTCCTGTTGCCAAAGTTCTCCATGAAAACTTTGGTATTATCAAAGGCACAATGACCACTACTCACAGTTATACGGGCGATCAACGCTTGTTAGACGCGAGTCATCGCGATGTCCGTCGCGCCCGCGCTGCTGCTATGAATATTGTACCTACTTCAACGGGGGCGGCTCAAGCTGTGGCTCTGGTGATTCCCGAATTGAAGGGTAAATTAAATGGTTTAGCGATGCGGGTTCCCACTCCTAATGTCTCGGTGGTGGATTTTGTTGCTCAAGTTGAGAAGAAGACTTTTTCTGAACAAGTTAATGAAGTTCTCAAAGCCGCGGCGGAAGGCCCCATGAACGGCATTCTCGAATATAGTGAATTACCTCTAGTTTCTTCTGACTATCGTGGCCATGACGCGTCTTCTATTGTTGATGCTAGTCTAACTATGGTTCTTGATGGGGACTTGGTAAAAGTTATCGCGTGGTATGACAATGAGTGGGGTTATAGTCAGCGCGTGGTTGACTTAGCTGAACTTGTCGCGTCTAAGTGGGAAGCTTAATTTTTCTCAGGGTGGGGACTTTTGTTTGCCCTCTCCCCTAAGCAAAATGTTGAAAGCCTTTATTCTGGGTGAGTTCTTCATCGGGATAAAGGCTTTTATGATCTACTAATACAATATTGGGGTGATCTGTCGTGATTCCTACGATCGCGGCTTGTTTTCCTATTTTTGCCACTAATTTTTCTCCTATTTCCGGGGGCAGACATAAAACTAATTCAAAGTCTTCTCCTCCATATAATGCCCAATCCAGTGCTTTTTCGGGTGTCACGAGTTTTAACACTGATGAGGCGATCAGAATTTTATCTCTTTCTATTCTGGCTCCAATACCACTGGCGCGACATATCTGAATAATGGCATCGGCTAACCCGTCGCTGCTATCCATTCCGGTGATATCCCCCCTAGCACCGCGAATTTCTGGGGGTTGAGATTGGTAAATGTCCCAGAGATGGGGTAAGACATCGAGACGGGGATAAGGGCGTTGATGGGCTCTGATTAAGGTTTGTTTTTCTATGGGGGTGAGTGTTTCACCTAATTCGGGGTTTAATAATAATTCTAATCCGGCACGCGAGGCTCCATGAACCCCTGTCGCGACGATAACTTGTCCGGGTTTCGCGGTATTTCGTCGGATGGTATTGTCGGGATGACTGTAGCCAAAGGCGGTAATACTTAGGGCTCGTAGTCGCGATCGGACGATATCTCCCCCGATGATCGGTGTATTGTGGGGTTTTAAACAGGCTGTCATTCCCTGATAAAGTTCTTTTACCCAATTCACAGGGGTTTCTGGGGTGACGCTCAGGGCGACGGTAATTCCTAAGGGTGTCGCGCCCATCGCGGCCAGATCGGATAAATTCGCGGCTACGGCACGCCATCCTGTGTCTTGGGCTGAGGTGGTGCGATCGCTAAAATGTACCTCCTCGACTAACATATCTGTGGTAATCACCAGAGCGCGATCGTTGGGAGTTGTTAATATCGCGCCATCATCGCCAATAATATCAGAGGGACAAAATTTTTGAACGATTCGCAGTAAACCTTGTTCTCCAATATCTTTTATTTGCATGGAAGAAGTATTTAAGGAAGAGGGAAGAGGGAAGAGGGAAGAAGGAAGAAGGAAGAAGGAAGAAGGAAGAAGGAAGAAGGAAGAAATAATGAACCACTAAGGCACAGAGAACACAGAGGGAAGAGGTAGTTATAATGGGTAATAAGTATTTTAGAGAGCGTTTTGGTTAATGTGATTACCTATTACCTATTACCCAATCCCCAATCCCCAATCCCCAATCCCCATTCCCTATTCAATGAGAGCAATACAGTCAATTTCAACTAAGACATTTTTGGGTAAACGGGAGACTTCTACACAAGCTCGGGCTGGGGCTGTATCGGCATCAAAATATTTGGCATAAACCGCATTCATCGCGGCAAAATCATTCATGTCTTTGAGATAGACATTGGTTTTGACTACATTTAACCAAGTGGTATTCGCGGCTTTGAGAATTGCCTCAAGATTTGCCATGACTTGTTCGGTTTGTTTCGTAATATTATCGGGATAGACAATATCGTTAATGCGGTTATCTATGGCAATTTGTCCCGCGACAAATAGCATTTTACCACTCGCGACTATGGCTTGATTATAGGGACCTACGGGTTTGGGCGCGTTTTCGGTGTAGATAATTTCGCGTATCATAGATTTTAGGTTATTTGATGCTCTTCTAGTAGTTTCCTGTTTATTGGGTTCCCTGTCAAGAGTTTCGTCTTCATAGATTTCTCCATCGGGCATGATCGCATCTGTAAAGTCAGCATCATCAATAATCCAGCCGTAAGTCTGAGCATCTGTCAAGTTGGCTTTTTGTAAATTAGCACCGATCAAATTTACTCTTGATAAACGTGCCCATATTAAATTTGCTCGTTCAAAATTTGTGTTTTGAAGACAAGCATTGTTGAGATTCGCACTTTGTAAGTTAGCATCTTTAAAATTAACATTATTCAAAACTTTTCCCGATAAATCAACACCGAAAAAACTAGCTTGCTGGCAAATGACTTGTTTAAATTGTGTGTTTTTTAAAGTAGCTTCATTGAAATTTGCTCGAGTTAAGTTCGCATAACTTAAATTAGCCCCTGTCAGATTAGCTCTATATAAGATCGATTGAGATAGGTTAGCTTCACAAAAAGAAGCGACACTTAGATCCGCACTACTTAAATTGGAGCCTGTTAAGTTCGCGTGTTCTAATTTAGCATTACTTAATTTAGCATTACTTAAGTTAACATGAGTCAAATTTGCGTGTTCTAAATTAGCATTACTGAAGTCAGTATTATTGAAGTCTCCACCACTTAAATCTGCGTAACTAATATCTGCCAAAAATAGATTTTGTCGAGCACTTAACACACCTTTTAAGTTAGTACCTCTCAAGGTAGCTCTACTCAGTTGTACTCCAGAAAGGTTGGCATAACTCAAATTGGCTTCACTTAAGTCTGCACCTGTTAAGTTTGCACTCTGTAAGTCTATCTTACTGAGGTTTGCTCCTTTGAGATCAACCCCCATTAAGTTAACACTATGAAATTGTCGCTCACCTTTGTCATATCGTTCCAGCAGTTCTTCCGCGTCCATAAAATACCCAGATCGCACATTAAGAATTAACGATTAAACTACATTACCAGTCAAGTGAATAATTGTCAATACATAAAAACACTGATATTCGGCGAGTTAATTTTTGCCTCTTTTATCTCCGTAAAAATACGCAAATTAGCTGTTCTAATATCCTATCTGTGTTTATCTGCGTTTATCTGCGGTTTCAAAATCACTACATAGACTCTAATTTTTGTCTTAACTTACTACTAACTCCATCAATAACCGTTACTACCACTAATAAAACTAACATCATTGTAGTCGCTTTATTATATTCAAAACTCTTGATATAACTGGCTAACTCAAACCCAATTCCACCCGCACCTACTACTCCTAAAACCGATGCCGCCCTAATATTATATTCAAACATCCAGAGGGTATAACCTAAGCCTAATGGTAATACTTGGGGTAATATTCCATATTGGGCAATTTGTAACCATGATGCTCCGATGACTTCTAAAGATTCTAACGATCGCGCCTCAACCGACTCAATCCCTTCTTGATAAAATTTAGCTAAATATCCAATAGTATAAATAGATAAAGCTAAGGTTCCCGCAGGAGCACCTAACCCCGTTGCCGCGACAAATAATAATCCTAAGACAATAGAAGGAACGGATCGGACGGCATTTTGTAATAAATTCGCGATCCATTGTAACCATTTGGGGGCAATATTATGGGCACTACAAATGGCAATGGGAATCGAAAAAATTGCCCCGATTGTAGTTCCCCATAATGACATTTGTATGGTTTCGATTAAGGCTTTGATGGCAATATCTATAATTTCTAGGTTAGGGGGCCATAATCGGGAGATAAAATCTATCATATAAGGTAAACTGGTTTTCAGGGTTTCGACATTAATTTTTAGTCCGTTTAATGCCCATCCATAAATGATGATAATTACACCCACTATGGCGAGATTTCGCAATATTTTATATTTTTTTAGCCCGGAAATAAAATGATGGTTAAACACGAGAGAACCTCTGTAAAAAATATGGGTTAGGAAGTGAATTTAAATAACTTGAGGATTGGGTTTGTCGGGGTTAATTGAGATCGAAAGCAGGCATCTTGCCTACAATTTCGCAGGCAAGATGCCTGCACTACTTTATTTAATTGCTCCTTAGGCTCAAATCGAGAATTTTATTCACGCGTAACTGTGAGTAAATTCGCTGAAGCGATCAGATAAATTTTGGCAATTTCCATCATAAACGATTTTCCCTGCATCCAACACGATCGCTCTTTCTGGATAAAGACTCGCGATGGCTAAATCATGTAAGACAATGATAATAGTTTTTCCTTCTTCTTGATGTAATTTCGCGAAAATTTCCATCACTTGTTGGGCGGCTATTACATCTAATCCCGCGAGGGGCTCATCGGCTAATAAAATTGAGGGATTTTGGATTAAGGCACGCGCGATCGCGACTTTTTGTTGCTGCCCACCACTAAGTTGACTGGCTTTTTGATGAATGTGATTTTTTAAGCCGAAATGGGTTAATAATTCTAAAGCGCGATCGTAGTCTTTTTTCGGAAACCCCCAGAAGCTTTGCCAAAAAGTTAAATTCCCTAAACAACCACATAAAACATTATCAATAGCCGATAATTGTTTAACCAGTCCCCCCCCTTGAGGAATAAAACCAACACTTTTGCGAATCTTCTTTAAAGTATGAGAAGTCACCCGGATATCATTAATACGAATATCACCTTCTTTGATAGGGACTAAGCCCACTAAGGAACGCAAAAGCGTTGATTTTCCTGCACCATTTAAACCTAATAACGCGACAAATTCGCCCGGTTGAATCTTGTTGTTAATTCCATTCAAAATAGGACGTTTTAACGATTCAGAATAAATACTTTTTAGCTCCGAAAATTCAATAGTCATGGGTGATGGGTAATGGGTAATCGGTGATGGGTGATGGGTAATCGGTAATGAGTAATGGGTGATGGGTAATCGGTAATGAGTAATGGGCGATGGGTAATCGGTAATCGGGAATTGGGAATCAGTAATCGGTAATCGGTAATCGGGAATAGAGAATAGAGAAATAAACTAATCACTAAGCCACTTCACAAGTTTGTCATCGGGAGCATCTCAAAGAAGCAAAAAAAACTGTAGTGGGTGTAGCCTGTGGGGAGCATCAGAGCGTCTCGCTCCGGGCGGGATCTAATAGGGAGCGAGACGCTCCCACTGCCAATTTACGACGTTGAGATGCTCCCTTTGTCATCCATCGTGAACTTTTTTCTTCTCCATTACCAATTACCCATCACCCATTACCAATTACCCATCACCCATTACCTATTACCAATTACCAATTACCTAATTATGGTTCAACTTTAGCCATTTTTAAGGCTTGACGTAAAGTGGCTAAATGTTGATCATGTTCAACCTTTACTAATTGGGTGGAATTATAGAGACTGCGAAACTGTTGATTACTCCCAGAATCATTGAACTTTAAAAAAGCATTAATGAGTTTTTCTCGTTGTGCTTCCGGTACAGAATCATCTATAATAATACCATGAGCCGGCACTTTGGGGATATCCTGAAGCACTCGTAAATTTTTCCCTTCTTCTTCTGTTATCCAAGGTGGTAATAACGCGTATTCCGAAACGGCTGCGACATCCGCTTGTCCTCTTAATACCGCTTGTAATGCACTACTATATCCATCTCCATAAGTAACTTCTGTAAAGAAATCTTCTAGGCGATCGGGACTAGAAACAAAGCCTAAATTTACTAATTCAGCTACAGGAAAAATAAACCCTGATCCCGATGTCCGTGAAGTAAATGCCATTCGTTTTCCTTTTAATTGTTCCAAGGTTTCTTTGCTTGTACTTTTCCCTTCTAATGGACTGTCTTTTGGCACAACAAATACTGAGCGATAAGTCGAGCCATTAGAATAATTAGGACGCACTTCTGCTAAATACATTTTAGCATTCGCCAGTTGTTCTGCTTTCAATGCGGCACGTCCCGCGACAAAGGCTACTTGAGCACGGTTTGCCCTTAATGCTTCCACTGCCGCGGTTTCATCCCCGATCGTCGCGATCACAGGTACTCCGATCTCTTTGGAGAGAATACTAGCAACAAGGTTAGCATTATTTTGCAAATCTTTTGTATCTTTGCGTGTCCCAAATACAATTGTTATTTGATTGAGTGGGGCTTGCGTCTTCACCTCTTGGGAGACTTGGGGCGCGGGACTAGGAACCCTAGAGGTCTCTACCTTTGACGTACAAGCACTTACTAATAAGCTGGTGAAAACGACTAATGAGGCTGTTATATTTATTGATTTTGGATTTAGCATTTATTCTCTCTAGCTTCTTGCAAGTATTTATCAATAACTGAGAAATTATTAAATCTAATTTAGGAATTAATAGCAATAGTGCATCAATCACAATTACTCATACTAGATTAAGTATTTTATTATTTTAACTTATAGGGAAAGGGAGCCAAGAATCTATATATAGTGTTTTTTTTGCTAAAATCACTATATATAGCTATATATAGTGTTTTTAGGGAATCGGCAACCGATAGTCAGAATCGGAAAGCCCAAAAAATCAGACGATCGCGTGTTGTCTGTCATCACCGAAGACGCGATCATGGGTTGGGCGAAGAAATCCGGTTTCTGGTGATCTCGTTACCTGATAAGAAACTAGGTTTATCTGGATGGGTGGTTTTTCTAACTAGCCACTTAAGGTTTTTGATTACTTTATGAGAGCAATTATTTGGTAAAATAGTTAAGTCAACTTTTTTTGATAGAAAAATGTCTGAAACAACAAAAGAAGCTTTAACAGGTGCGGACGCGATAGATAGAGCGATCACGTCAGGTATAGATTTTGATGGTACACCTATTCCCGAAGCGAAACTAAATCTTTATCATAAGGTTATGGGTTTAGAATCTGGCCGTCAACGCAGTGGGGTTTCCAATACAATGCGATCGCGTATTGTCCGCATAGGAGCCAAACATATTGCTAAAGATGAATTAAATCAATTATTAGCTGACGCGAATTTCGCCCCTTTAAAAGATAAAGAAATTCTCTTCTATTACGGCGATAAATAGTTAACGAAGGAAGAAGGAAGAAGGAAGAAGGAAGAAGGAAGAGGGAAGAGGGAAGAAGGAAGAGGGAAGAAGGAAGAAGGAAGAGGGATCACCTCATTTTTGTAAATTGGTAGTGGGAGCGTCTCGCTCCCTATTAGCTCCCTAGGGAGCGAGACGCTCCCACTACAGTTTTTTTTACAAATTTGAGATGCTCCCGAAGGAAGAAATAATTAACCACAAAGGCACAGAGACACAAAGGAAGAAGAAAACTTCCCAATCCCTATTCCCTATTTCCCATTCCCCATTCCCCAATCCCTATTCCCTATTCCCTATTCCCTATTACCCATTACCCATTCCCTATTACCCCATTAAAGAGATTCGGGTTTTAAAGTACGCTCCATTAAAGCAGTAACAGCTTGCTGAGGAGATATTTTACCATTGAGTAAACGATACACTTGATACGCGATGGGAACTTCAATATTTTGACGGTTAGCAATTTCCATTAACACATTAGTAGTATTAACCCCTTCCGCGGTACTTTGTAAATCCTCTAAAACTTGTTCTAAAGATTTACCTTGCGCCAGCCCCTCACCGACTCGATAATTACGAGAAAGGGGACTATTACAAGTAGTTAATAAATCCCCTAAACCCGATAATCCATAAAAAGTTTCAATATGTCCACCTAAAGTCGTTCCGACTCGCATCATTTCAGGTAAAGCACGAGTTAATAACGCGGATTTAGCATTAGTTCCTAATTGTAAACCATCACAAACACCCGCCGCGATCGCGAAGACATTTTTCAAAGTTCCACCAAGCTCGGTTCCCAAGGGATCAGTATTAATATAAATCCGAAATCGATCCGAGCTTAAAATTGCTTGAATCCGTTTAGCCGCGTCAATATTAATACTAGCCGCAACCGTCGCAGCCGGTAAACCTTTCTCAATTTCTTGAGAAAGATTCGGCCCTGATAATACCACAACAGGATTTTGAGGAAAAGCCTTTTGCCAGAGAATAGAAGGAGTCGAAGTCGTAACAGGATCTAATCCTTTTGTAGCCGTTACTAAAATAATATCAGGATGTAAAGAAAGTTCTTTTATTTTTTCTACTAGAGAGACAACTCCCTTCATCGAAACCGCCGAAATAATAATTTCCGTATCCGATAATAAACATTCTAAAGTATCAGAAGATTTCCGCGACCAAACACGGACTTGATTTTGTTTATTTTGGGCGAGGGTTGCTAATGCGGAACCCCACGCGCCCCCGCCTAAAATTGTTACTTTTGCCATATTGGGTAATGGGGAATAGGTAATGGGTAATGGGTAATTGACAGTTGACAGTTGACAGTTAAGAGTTGATAATTTAGGACTTACCCACTAAGAAATTACGCCATTGCGTTGAGCGACAAGCTCAAACCCTTATGCTGCCGTTGCCGTGCGTAACTCCTATAATTGATAATTGTCAACTGTCAACTGTCAACTGTTAACTGTCAACTTCCTTCTTCCTTCTTCCTTCTTCCTTAAAGAATAGGTTTAAGGCGATAATGACGATAGTGGAAATAATCGCGTAAAATCTGATCGTGATCAAAACAAAGATTTGTGGGAATTTGCCAAGGTTCAAAAATACCCACATTTTTCGCATCATCCGCGGCTTGAGGTTCCCCTTTTGCTGTGGCTAAAAATACTACACTTAATGTATGTTGACGAGGATCGCGCTTCGGATCAGAATAGACATGAAATTGTTCTATTAATTCTACTTCTAAACCTGTTTCTTCTAGTGCTTCCCGTCGAGCCGCGGTTTCCACTGATTCCCCGTAATCAACAAAACCACCCGGTATCGCCCATCCCAGGGGCGCATTTTTTCTTTCGATGAGCACGATCGCGCGATCACGTCTATCTATTAATTCAATAATAATATCAACAGTCGGTGTCGGATTGCGATATACCATATTTCTCTAATTTTGTCGATAAACTTAACGAATTTTTACAATATGCCGATAAAATGACAAATCGACCCAAAAAAATTGGGTTTGTCAGTCAATTATAAGGATATCATAAAGGTCGATGGAGTCACCCCCCAAATCGGGAGTAAAATTTAGGAAAAGATTTAGCCCTTCTATGGGATAATAAAAAACGTATAATTGGGCTAACGCAATCTTCCCAGTCGTCAGCCTTAAGGAAGACAGATGAAGAATAATAACGAAATCCCCCTACTCCATGACTTCAATAAACTGATTAAAGATATTCCCCCTATAGTCCTTTTAGTGGGAATCTTTAGTGTTTTATTGGTATTATTCACAAGCGATCGCTTAGTCTTAACATTAATTGGGGGGTTAATCGGTTATTTAGTCGGGAGACAAGTTGATAAAATTAATAGAGAAGAAAGAAAAGAAGAAGTCGCGAGTTTAATAATGAGTCGTTTAGAAAAACATTGGGAATCCCTAGACTCAATTCACGAAAAAATGACGGATTTTGCCAAAAAAAATTGGTGGGAAATAACCCCGGAAGCGAAGGCAAAAAGTTTGGGTGAAGTGTTACCGAAATTGGAAAAAGACGGAGTTTATCAAGCAGCCATTTATCAAATTGGCATTTTTTCCGTAGAATTGATTGATTGTATTTCTAATTATGACTTAAGTTTAGGAGTTTTAGCCGATGCCATTCGCCACGCGGTTATTAATCCTAAACTCTTAGAAGATCCCCAAAGTTTAGAATATTTAGCGACTCAATTACACGCGACCAAAGTGAATGGAGCTTTATGCTTTATCACTTTAAAAAACAAATTTTTACTGACTTCTCACGACTTGCCAAAAGTTGACATCTATCAAGATTATATCAAGGAGGAATATGTGCCGAATAGTTTGATTAAGTGATAAAATAAATTAGCACCCTGACGGCAAAGAGCTTATGCGATCGCGGAGAAATCATCATTAGATCAGCATTGACAGATGCCCTGTCAGAGCTGACAATTATAGAGAAAATCACATGGGGAGATCCTCTAGTGCCTCTTCTCCTGTAGGTTAAGATGAGACAACGCGATCGAAACTTTTTAGTAAAGTTTCGTAATTTTGGGAAAATCAGGTGTGTAACTCTATGGTGTAAATTACATTGAACTTGCCAAAATAGGCTAGGGAATATTCAGATTTAATGAGAGGATAAGGACTAATGTCACCTTGGGATAAAGATACACCCCAGACTGAATCAGGTAGTTACAGATCGGCCGAAGACGTTCTCAACGCGGTGATTCAGGACTTAGAGGGTTTACATGAAAGTGTGAGAAAGCAATTCGCAGAGGACATCTCGCGACTGCAATCAGAAAAAAATAGTTTAATCGAAGATATTGATAAGCTGCGAGCCCAATATCAACAATTGCAATCTCAGCAAGTAGAAGCCCTGTCTCAACGCTCCTTGCAACAACAGCAATTATGGTTGAAACACTTGGCGCAAGTCTTAGCCCAGAATTTGCAAGAGCAGCTTATTCAACGCTTCCATGAGCTCAGTATTAATAGGGAAGAGGACACAAATCCGGTACAAACAGGGGAATTTCCCTTACCCGCCCCCCTAGTGGCTTACAATGAGCGGGCATCTCATTTATTGGCATCTTTAGACGCGAGTATGACTCGCACCTTTGAGCGTATCCAAGCAGACTTAAACACCCATGAAAGTGAATTATCACAGCGTTTAAACCGGATGCAAACCTTGAAACATCAAGGCGAAACCCTATTAGATAATTTAGTTGGGCGTTTGCGTGAGGAGTTAAGCGACGAGGATTTAGAAATAGAAGCCAATCCTTTTGCACCAGAAATTTCCAAACAGATAGAAGCCGAAGAACCCCAAAATCCCGCGATCGCGCCCGTCACAGCCCCAAAACAGAAATCTCCTGTCTTACAAGGGGTAATTTTTGCCTTGATGTCCGCGGGTGTCTTATCATTATTTAATGTTTCCTTGCGGATTTTAATCAAATCTCCCAAACCTCGATTACTTTTGGGGTTATTTCCGATCGAAGGTGTTGTAACTCCAGGGTTTGGTAATTCCCTGTTAATTCTCTTACTCCGTTTAATTGTCGTAATGGCATTGATGCCATTTTTAGCGACGTTATTTTATCCCTCGGTTTGGAGTGATTTAAAGCGGTTCATTAATAGTAATGATAGTGTCTTAAAATGGAAAGTTCTCGGTAGTGCTTTCTTTCTGTTTTTATCTCAGGTGTTGATTTATATCGCCATTGGTAATGTCACACCAGGGATCGCGATTACGATATTCTTTGTCTATCCTATTGTCACTGTTTTAGGTGCTTGGACTTTGTTTGGCGATCGCCCCAGTTATCTCCGCCTTTTGGCAATGGGTGGCATCGTTTTAGGGTTACTGATCGCGGGTTCCCCGGCTTTCGGAAAAGGGGTAGGAAGTTTTGGTAATCCCGCCTTAGGAATTGTCGCAGCCTTGGGTTCTGGTATCACCTTTGCCGGTTATGTTTTATTAACACAAATGGCCGCGGGAAAACTGCATCCAGTTCCCTTTAGTTTAGTAAATTTTGCCGCAATTTTTGTCTTTACCGCGTTAAGTTTGTGGGTTCCTTTACCTGCCCAGTTAGCACCGAAGATTGATCCAAATGTGTGGACTGGTTTGATTATTGGGGGTGTCATTTTAGGGGTGTTGACACTCTTTAGCTATTTGTTGAATAATTTTGCCATTCGTTTTGCGGGTGCTGCATTAGCCTCGGTGATTGGGACTTTAGGGCCGGCATTAACAGGATTATTTGGTTTGTTTCTCATTGGGGAAAATTTACAGCCCATTCAATGGTTTGGAATGGCTGTTGTCACCCTCAGTGTTGGCGGCATGAGTCTCGAACGGATGTTAGCCACGAAAAAGTAAATTATCTCGTTTTTATCAAAACCCAGTTTTTTGAAGAGACTGGGTTTTTTTATGATATCGCAGAAGGAATAAGTAATAAAATCAATGGTTTCAGCCATTAGGAAACCCCTAAGCTTCTGGGGCGGTTGGTATAATAGAAAAAAAGGTTACGATCGCGTTTCCCTTTAACTATTAATATTAAATCTAAATTAATCAATATTTATTGGTAACTTTAATAAAAAACTTATGGTTTTTCGGCACTGGCAATGACAAAATAAAGTTGTTAATACCTCCGTTGTAAGTATGACAATTTCCTTATTAATTGCCGCGTCAAAGTGTCCGGTCGATGTTAACTTAGATTTTGTCCATTTAAGTTGGTTGAAAATCTTTTTTCTGGGTATTGTCCAAGGAATTACGGAATTATTACCAATTAGTAGCACGGCTCATTTACGGGTTGTTCCCGCGTTATTAGGATGGGAAGATCCGGGTTCCGCGTTCTCCGCGGCGATGCAATTAGCCAGTTTTATCGCGGTTGTCTCCTATTTTTGGCACGATATTAAATCTTTGACGGGTGCTACTGTGAGAGCAATTACTGACAAAGATTATGAATCTCACGACTTTCGTTTAGTCATGGGTATTTTAGTAGGAACTTTACCGATTGTGATCGCGGGAATTTTGCTTAGTCATAGCCTTAATAAAGAAAATTCTCCTCTGCGACAGTTGGTAGTTATTGGTGCGGCTTGTATTGTTATGTCAGTGTTATTGGCAAGTGCAGAAAAATTTGGCAAACGCGATCGCGGGTTTGGGGAATTATCCCTCAAAGATGGTATCTTAGTTGGTATTGCCCAAGCCTTTGCCTTAATTCCTGGGGTATCTCGTTCCGGTTCTACTTTAACCGCGTCTCTCTTTTTAGGAATGGAACGCGAAACCGCGGCTAAATTTTGTTTTCTCTTAGGTTTACCCGCGATTACTTTAGCCGGAGCAAAGGAATTACACCTACTGCGTGCTTGTCTCGATTTACACGGATGGATAATTCTTTTCTTTGGTTTAGCCGTTGCTAGTATTTCGGCATTTATCGCGATCTATGGTTTACTTCACTATCTGGAAAAACAAAGCACTTGGATCTTTGTTTTTTATCGCTTTTTTATGGGTGTCTTTTTAATTGTCGGAGTAATGACGGGTTTTCTCCATAATTAAATTAGGGGAGCTTTCACGCGTATCTTGAAAGCAATACTTACGCACAGGGTAGGAGAAACCCGGTTTCTTAGTAGATACTAAAAAGCCTTACCTGCATTTTTTCCGAGAAACCAGGTTTCTTTGCGTAAGTCCTAACAAAATCGACACGATCGCGTGTTTATGGGGATAATTATTTGGTTGTCATCGTATGGACTCCATCCCAGTCATCGGGAGGAGGCGTTTGTAAATACGCCCGCGATCGCTCCAGATAAATTTCAATCACCTGATCATTCTTACATATTTTTTGCGCCTCTTGAAAATCAATAATCGCTTGATAAAAATCCCTGCCCATATAGGCATCACGTCCCTTTTGATACAACCGCAAAAACTCTTTAATTTCCTCCTTTAAAGGCTGAGACTTTTTCTCCACTAACTCATAAATACTCACCGCGTGTTGTTTACCCTTTACCCGCACCTTATCCAACTCTCTTACCCACACGCGATCGTGACACAATTGATAAGTAGACTCACTTAAAATAATATCACAACCATATAATTTAGTTAATTCCTCCAAACGAGAACTAACATTAACCGCGTCACCAATAACAGTATAATCCATACGTCTTTCCGAACCAATATTCCCAGAAACCACATCCCCCGAACAAATACCAATACCAATCTTAAATTGGGGTTCCCCCGGACGAGACTCATTAAACTCACAGAGTCGCCAACGCATTTCTAAAGCCGTTTGTAAAGCCTTCCAAGCATGATCCTTTAAATGTAAAGGAGCCCCAAAAACCGCCATTAACGCATCACCAATAAACTTATCTAAAGTCCCATCATAATGAAATACCGCTTCCACCATTGTTTCAAAATATTGATTTAATAACGCGACCACTTCTGACGGTCCTAATTGTTCAGCTAAAGTAGTATAACCCCGAATATCAGAAAACAAAATAGTCACTTCCTTTCGTTCCCCTTCCATTAATGAATCTTCCCCTAAAGCCATCACTCTTTCCGCGACACCCGGTGTCATATAACGATACATTGTTGACTTCATCCGTTTTTCTCTACTAATATCTTCTAACACCACAATTCCACCTCTTACCCCACCTTCAGGGTTCGTAAGAGGATTAACCGTTAAATTTAAACTGCGTTCTATTTTTTTCACTTGGGAACGAGGTATAGGAATGGCAAGAGGAGATGAGCCCTGTTGATTTTCAGAACCAGTCTCTTCTGGGTGTGAAAAATAATGTTCTCCCCACGCGTAATAAAGTTCAGGATTATCACGATCGCGGATGGCTAAAATATAATTATCTTCCCCCGTATTTGGATCAGTTTCAATCACTAATCCCACCGTTAAAGTTTGTTCAGGAACATAATGTCGTGCCGCGTGACGTAGACTATCTTCCAAACGATAACCTAAATGATCAATAGGCAGAATTTCCCATACCTTACGATGAATTAACTTCTCTTCCCAAATTTGACCTTGTTTTTTACCATTTTTTTCATGAATAGGACAACCTAACCATAATAAAGCCGCTTCATTAATAGTAACAATACGTCCTTCCATATCAGTAGAAATAACCACATCAGAAAGACTTTGAAGAATATCTTTTTGATATTGTTTTTCTACTAAAACATTGGCAAATAATTGAGAATTTTGTAACGCGATTCCCGCTTGGGCATTAAAAGCGCGTAAAAAGTCTTCATCAGTAGTAGTAAAACTGCCTTGATTTTTATTAATTAATTGTGTGACACCGATTAATTCCCCTTTAGCATTATAAACAGGCATACAGAGAATATTACGAGTACGATATCCTGTCCGTTTATCCGTAGTGGGATCGAAACGAGGATCGGTATAAGCATCAGGAATATTTAAAGTTTGACCCGTAGAAGCCACAAAACCCGCGATCCCTTTATTGGCAGAAAAGCGAATTTCTATCATCGTTATACCATCGGCGGCGGCAACCTTTGTCCAGAGTTCATTGGTTTCTTTACTTAATAAAAATAAGGTACTGCGATCAGCTTGCATTAAATCACGCGCCAATTCCATTACCGATTGTAATGTAGTTTCTAAATCCAGACTTTGCCCTAAAGTCGTTGTTGCTTTTAATAAGGCCGCGACTCCCCGTTGATTTCTGGCCGCGATATAGAAAGATTGACAACTTTCCAAAATAATCCCAATCGAATCAGCAAAGGCGCGAAATTGTTGTTCATCTTCTTCACTAAAAGGGACATCATCTGCTTTATTTAAAAGTCGAACTACCGCGACAGGTTCATCTTGATTCTTCATACTAAAAATTGGCATACAAAGCATCGTCCGAGTTTGATAATTAAGTGGTTCATCTACTTCCTTATCAAAGAGGGGATGAGAGTACGCGTCCACAATATTGAGATATTCACCCGTTGTCGCGACATGACCTAAAATTCCCGAATTCATAGGGAAACGAAGTTCTATAACCCCCCCCGTTTCGGGCTCTACCGTTTTACACCACAGTTGATTTTTACTATAATTTACTAAAAAAATTGTTGTCGTTTCCGCCTCAAATACTTGACCGATTTTGATGGTAAACGCGTCTAATAATTGTTCGAGGAGCGTTTCTAATGCTTCATTATTAATGAGATCGATCGCCCGCAAAAATTGCTGAAATTCCGCGGTAATAAAGTCCAATAAACAGACAAATTCGGCCACTGGCAGATCCTTCACTCGCGCGGCCAAGACTCCCATACGATTTACTTGAGTCAGTGTAGCCAGAATGCTACCAGCACTAGAAAATGTCATTTTCGGTTGGTTTCTGGAATGGTTAGGGAATGGGGAAATGGGCAATTGGGGAATGGCGATTGGGGAATGGCGATTAGGGATGGAAAACTAGGGAGGATAAAAAAGGTATGGGTTTTCGGTTTTTTATTTAAGCTTTTTTTTTGGGGCTTAACACCTAATACCTAAGACTTATGCCAATTCTCTACCCATCCCCAATTACCAATCACCCATCCCCAATCACCTATCACCCATCCCCAATCACTATTTAAGCTACTGAGGGAAGCGATCGCGCCTTGACAATAGATTGATAATAACGAACTAATTGTTGTGTCGCGGCTGCCCATCCCCAGCGCAAAGCCTCAGTACGAGCATTTTGGCGCAGAATTTCCCGCTCCTCTGGATGGGCAAAAAGACGTTGAGTTGCCCCGATTGCGCCACCTTCATCGCGGGGATCAAATAAATAACCATTAACCCCATCTGTTACTATATCAGGTATTCCCCCAGAACGGGCAGCTACGACAGGAGTTCCAGCGGCCATTGCTTCTAATAACACTAATCCTAATGTTTCTGTGCGAGAGGGAAAGATAAATACATCAGCCGACGCGTAAGCCGAGGCTAATTCTTTCCCTCGTAAATATCCCACAAAATAAGTCGGGGTTCCCGAAAAATATTGTTCTAAATTTTGTCGGTGAGGGCCATCTCCCACCAGGGCTAAACGAGCATTAGGTATCGAATCGAGAATCGGTTTAATACGCTCAATTTCCTTCTCTGCACCTAAACGTCCGACATATAATAATAAAGGACTCTCTGGATTATTTTGAGAGAGAAGATTTCGCATTTCTAAACTAGCTAAATCCGGTGTATATAATTCAGTATCAACCCCCCTTTGCCATAGATCTACCCGCTCAATGCCATGATTACTTAATTCTTGAACCATTGCACTCGAAGTACATAAATTTAATTCAGCCTGATTATGAGCACCTTTGAGTAATTCCCATAATAAAGGTTCCAACAGAGCTAAACCATAATGTTGTAAATATTTCGGTAAATGAGTATGATAAGATGCTAAGATAGGAATCTCTAATTTTTTACCATAATATAAACCCCCTAACCCCAATATCGCCGGATTCACTACATGAATAATATCTGGTTGAAATTGCTCTAATTTTTCCCCAATGGAGGGACGGGGAAATGCCATCTTTAATTCAGGATACCAGGGTAAAGGTAAACCATCCACCCCATAGATTTGTGCTCCTTTATATTCCTTTAAACCCCCTTCAGGTGCAAATATTAAAACCTGATTTCCCGCGCGTTGTAGGTGTTCAACAGTGTGAATCAAGCGCGTGACAATGCCATCAATTTTGGGCAAAAATGTTTCCGTAAAAAGAGCGATTCGCATATCATTTTTCTCTCATCTTTGACAAGATTTAGATTGACGACTCATGGCTAATCCTGTCCTAATCTTTTGATCAGCTTGGCAAGAGGGATCGTACCACACATGAAGCATTAGCCCCCAATTCCAGTATTGATAGTTAGTCGGTTTGCATTGACTGAAGATTAACTTCATTAAGTCTAAGTCTGATTGAGAAATAGGCAAAACTGAATCAGTCCATCCTGTTGCACCGCTAAAGATTTTGCCATCTACCCTGACATCAAGCATTGCCACCTGTTCACATATTGCAGTGCTAGTCGCGTTAAAGCAAGAGCCTACTGCACATTTGTCTCTATTTGCCAAAAGTGCGCTGAGGTTTTGCTTCACTTGTGCAATAGATTTTATTGACTTCACCTCTGCGCTCAAGTCTCTTCCTTGAGCTAAGGCTAGATTAGGCAAGGCACTTGTGGTGATGGCAACAGTGGTTCCCATCAAAAATAACTTAACTATTTTCATAGGAACAGATAGCATTAAGGTTTTCTCATTCCTCACCTGACGCTCTGGGAATTTGTGGCATTGTTGCCCAAGAATCATGACGCAATTTTTAGATTATTTTCTGTTCATTAATTCTTGATTTCAGCAATGCCACACCGTAGAATATCACCGCCACTTAACTTTAGGCAGGATTTCATTTTTATCAACGCGGCTCTGATATTTAATAGCAAAATTGAGCAAGGAATCTAACAACGAATCCGAGAGATAATGAGGTTGTAAACCTAGATCCAAGAGATTCGTATTTTTCGCGTTAAAATAGTGTTCTTCCTTCTCAACTCTGGGGTTATCAATGTTCTTAATTTCCACATCTAACCCCAGGGCGACACCAGCATTTTTCACCATCACCGCCAAGTCACCGACACTAAACATTTCCGTAAATTGGTTAAAAACGCGAAATTCTCCAGCTTGGGCGGGGTTGCCTATCGCCAATTCCACACATCGTACCGTATCGCGAATGTCTAAAAAGGCGCGAGTTTGGCCTCCACTTCCATAGACAGTTAAGGGATGACCGATCGCGGCTTGAATACAAAAACGATTGAGGGCAGTACCAAAAACCCCATCATAATCCAAACGATTAATTAAAAGTTCATCGTGGCCAGTTTCATCAGTAAGGACACCATAAACCACACCTTGATTCAAATCCGTAGCCCGAAGGCCCCAAATTTTACAAGCAAAGTGAATATTATGGCTATCGTGAACCTTACTTAAATGATAAAAAGAACCCGGTTGTTTGGGATAGGGGAGAGTATCTTTGCGGCCATTGTGCTCAATAGTAATGTAACCTTCTTCAATGTCAATGTTAGGAGTACCATACTCACCCATCGTCCCCAATTTCACCAAATGACAATCTGGGAAATCTTCGCGAATGGCATAAAGGAGGTTGAGAGTACCCACCACATTATTAACTTGAGTTAAAACCGCGTGTTCGCGATCGATCATGGAAAAGGGAGCCGAGCGTTGTTCGCCAAAATGCACGATCGCGTCGGGCTCAAATTTACGCATTGCCTTACTAAGAAAATCATAATTCGTGATGTCGCCGACAAACAAGTCCATAGACTTACCCGTTAAATCGCGCCATCTTTGAATACGTTGTTGAATGGGTGTAATGGGAGTGAGGGTTTCCACACAGAGTTGAGCATCCCAGTGTCGCCGCACTAAACTATCCAAAATCCCAACATCATAACCTCGATTGGACAGATAAAGTGCTGTTGCCCAACCACAATAACCATCGCCACCTATAACCAGGACTTTCATAAATCGCGGGAGAATCTTGCTTGCCAATACTCGCTAAATTTATCAGGTTATGACACCTTTTGTACCATTGGTTACAAGTAACTTATCACAGGGGCGACTGGCGATGGGGTATGGGGATGGGGGATTAGGGGTGAGGAGCCTCGGCGGCTTCGGCTCCTTCTAGCATAATGCTCCGAATCGCGTCATAGGCATCAATCCAAGCTTGTTCGACTTGTGGAGTCCAATCCTGTGCTAAATAAAAACTCATTGTCTTTAAGAGAGTCGAACCAACCAAAGGATAATGTTCTTTAATCGTGCCATAGGTGAGATGGCGCGCACCCAAGGCCTTGAGATTTGTGGTAAGAGCATCAGGATCACGCAAATTTGCCACGATTAGGGCTAAGGCTTTCACCAAATGCTGTTTCTGTTGCGCCATATTGGTATGGGCAAACAGAGGTTGAGCTTCGGGATAATCACTAAAGAGATTTTCGTAGAAAGTATCGGCAAATTGCGGCGCGATCGGCTTAATTTTCTCAAAACTTTCTTCTAACAATTGCACTGGCAAAGACATAAATGTTACCTGATTTTAGGGGACAACAACTTCGGAGGCGAAACTCGCCCAACGCTCAAATTCAAAGGGGCCAGCTAGAGCACCCCAGACTTGCTCACCCGTTTCAGGATCACAGCCGCGATCGTGGCTGATAAACTTATTTTCATCAATCTCGAAGAAACTATCAAGATAACTCGCTTTACCATTACGCACCACTGTACAGCCTTTTCCCGGTTCCACTTCCCCACGGAAACAACTTCCAGTCCAATGAGTAATAAAAGTACATCCGGGTAATTTTTTCAAGTGTTCCCTTGTTAACCCTTTGAGACGCTCCGGTTGACGAGAAGCACCATAAAATTCCGATTCGTTTTCTACACTGTAGTTTTCTACCTCGATATGATCTCCTGCTGACACTAATTTTAATACCCGTACCCGATAAGGATCATTGACATCCAAATGGTAGGCTTGTTCTAAATAAAGACTTAAACCGTCGAGCAATTCCCAGGGTAGGGGACGAACACAAACACGAATATGGGCAAAAAATGGCGGATTTTCAAAGGCTTGGGGTTGATTACTAAAATCCGAGGCCATCCAACGCGCCAAAGTGAGAATATCAGTCGAGTGAGTCATCGAGATTTAGGATTTGAGATTTTTAATTGGGTAGGAGAGCATCTCACATTTGCAAAAAAACCTGTAGTGGGTTCGCGTAGCCTGTGCGGAGCATCAGAGCCTCTAGCTCCCTAGGGAACTCCGAGGCAGCCAGACGCTCCCACTGCACTGCCAATTTACCTCTTTGAGATGCTCCATAGTCCTCAGAAGGGAAGAGAAACGGTAAGAGTAGTTCCTTTATTAAGGATACTTTCAATGGTGATAGTACCATGATGTTGTTTGACAATCCATTGCACTACGGCTAATCCTAACCCCGCGCCGGGGGTTCCGGGTACAGAGTTGGCATTACTGGCACGATAAAAGCGTTCAAAGACTTTAGTTTTTTCTTCCGGTGGAATACCAATTCCTTGATCTGTGATTCGCACGATCGCGTTTTGGGCTTCATAGGTTAATTCTAAGACGATGTTGCCACCATTGGGAGAAAACCCGATCGCGTTAGCCACAATATGACTCAACATTTTCTGAATTAAATTGGCATCTCCCTTAATCGTATTGGAGGCTTTTCCCTCCAAGAGAAAACTCAATTTATACGAATTGTCTGGGATGTGCCAATTCTCTATTAAAGACTGACATAACTGTGTTAAATTAATGGGAATTATATTAAGTTGTAGTTCTTCTGAACTAGCTTTTGCCAAAGTTAAAGTATCTTCTAACATAAACGTAATTTTCTGCACACTATCATTGATTCTTTGAAAATAACGATCACACCCGGTAATCTCTACTTTCATTAGTTTACGTTTAATCAGATCAGAACTGGTACTAATAATCGTTAGAGGGGTGCGAAATTGATGGGAAATAGTCGTGATTAATTCCGATTTTAAATCATTTAAAGAATGTTCTTCTTCTAGTTTTTTCTGTAACTGTTCTTTTAAAAATAAAAGTTCTTGATTCTGGGTTTGTAGTTGAAGAGTGCGGGCTTCAACAATCTTTTCTAACTTTTGATTCAAGAGTTTTAATTGCTCTTCCGCCAAAACACGATCATGAATTTCCTGTTGTAATTGTTGATTTTTTCTTCGCAATTTTTTCTGTAAATCACTAATTCTTAATTGATTTTCTATCCGTGCTAAAACTTCCGCTGCTTGATAAGGTTTAGTAATATAATCAACCCCCCCTAAACCAAAACCTTGAACTTTATCCTCTACTTCATTTTTGGCACTGAGAAAAATAATCGGAATCAGGGAAGTTTCCTTCTTAAGTTTAAGCTGCCGACAGACTTCATATCCATCAATTCCAGGCATCATAATATCAAGCAAAATTAAATCTGGTGGTTTCAGTTGTGCCGCGTCTAAAGCCATTTTTCCATTGGTAACATTACGAACTTTATAGCCGTGATTAGTCAGTAAGTCGGATAATAATCGTAAATTATCCGGGGTATCATCCACCACCAAAATATCCGCGATTGAGGAATTCTTTTGTTTATTAAGATTATTTTCATTATTATTATTTTCCTTTTTCATAATTGCTCTCCCATTAACGCAATAATCTGATCGAGATGAAAATTTTTAATAAGTTCAAGCAATGTTTCAGCTAACCAATCAAGAGACTCAGGAATTTCCTTGAGAAGTTCAAACATTTCCTCTTGATCTGCAATGCGAGCAGCTAGGTGAAAATCTTGAACCCACTTTTTCGGCATTAAACTTAACCCCTCTTGAATCTTCGTCTCTGTAGGAAGGCAAGGTAATTCTACAGGAGTAAGAGTATCTTCATAAAGATACTGGATACCGAGATGCTGATTGAGTTTATCAAATATAACACTCCGAGAAAAGGGTTTAGGGACAAAATCATTACAACCCGCGGCAAGAATCCGTTGACGATCTTCATCAAAGACACTAGCAGAAATAGCAATAATGATAGTGTTCTCGCCCTGGGGATGGGCGCGAATTTGACGGGTGGCTTTATACCCATCAAGCACGGGTAAACGAATATCCATCCAAATCAAATGAGGGGCAAAATTTTCCCACAAATCTACCGCGGTTGCACCATCGGCGGCTTCTGCTACCTCTAACCCCAGAGATGTTAATAAATCTACCAAAAGTTGACGACTTTCTGCGACATCTTCCACCACTAAAATACGATAAGTTGGTTGATTGGGAGCTAGTCCAATGATCCGTTTCGTGGGTTGATTCTGGAAGAGCCTTTCAGGATTACCCAATTGTATCAAAATATGGAACCGAAATATAGTTCCTTTACTGGGTTGACTTTCTACGGTAATATCACCTCCCATTAGTTGGATAAAGCGCCGACTAATTATTAAACCTAACCCTGTTCCTTGGCCGGAAGTACGCCCACTTTCGGTTTGCACGAAGGGTTCAAATAATAAGTCTAATTCATCTGGACTAATCCCCGATCCAGTATCTTCTATTTCAAACTGAAGGAAGAGGGGGGAGGAAGGGGGCAAATTATCTCTAATAATTGGAGTGTTTAGTCTGTTCGACTCATTAGTAGAAAACACCGCGGTTGTGTCGCGATCGTCAAGTTCCCGTAAAACCCCTGGGAGTCCCCCAATTTCCGAGATCAGTTCGATTCCCCCTTCTTCCTTCTTACTTCTGCCCTCTTCCTTCTTAATTACTCGCAAAGTGACATCACCTTTAGCTGTAAACTTAATGGCATTATCAAGAAAATTAGTGAGCACTTGGCGTAATTTCACTTCATCAGTTTCGATATATTGAGGCACCTCCGAGGTATATTCAAAATTTAATGAGATTCCTTTGGCGTTCGCTCGGAACAGAAATGTTTGTTTAAGTAGTTCTAACAATTGATAAAAATCACAGGTGTTTTCCTGTAAAAAAATTTGATTTGATTCTATTTTAGAGATAGATAATACATCATTAATTAAATGTAAAAGATGTTCACCATTACGATTAACAATATCTAATTTATCCCTTTGATTTTGAGATATTTGGGTATCACCTTGCATCAGTTGTACAAATCCCAAAATGGCATTGAGTGGTGTCCGTAATTCGTGGCTCATATTGGCAAGAAATGTACTTTTTGCTCGATTGGCGGCTTCCGATGCCAGCATCGCGTGTTGTAATTCTATTTCGGCAATTTTACGAGCCGTAATATCAGTAATAGAACCGGCCATGCGAAGGGGATTTCCTAATTCGTCCCACTCCGCTTGTCCTCTAATACCAATCCAAATATATCGACCTGATTTAGTTTGCCAACGATATTCAGCCTCATAGGGAATATGACGATATAAATGATCGAAAATTTCGCCAAAGACACGCTCTTTGTCTTGAGGGTGAACTAATGCCTTTAACTTGCTTAAGGTGAATTGAAATTCCTGGGCGGGATAACCTATAATTTCAAAGACTCGGGGCGAACACCAAATCTTTTCTTGATTGATATCAAACCAGTCCCAAATACCATCATTAGAACCACGAATAGCTCGCTCAAATCGCTCTTCACTTTCTTTTAAAGCTTGTTCCGCTTTTTTGCGTTGGGTGATATCTTCGACAAAGGAAAGGATCGATACAACTTTTCCGGTATCGTCACAAACTACGGAGTTATACCACTCGGTATAAATCACGCTTCCGTCTTTGGTATAGTTACGATTTTCTACTGATTCAGAAGTAAGTATTCCCTTTCTAAGGCGATGAGAAATACCCTGAACAATTCCTTCATCTTCTTCATAGACAAACTGCCAATCTAAAAATGGATTACAATTCATCACTTCTTCTGCTTTCCAGCCAAAAATGTTTTCCGCTTGTTTTGACCAGCGTTTTACTTTTATTTGTTCATCCCATTCTATAATAGCTAAAGGGGAATTTTCAAAGTGAACGTTTAATTTTTTCAGACTTTCTTTTAATTGGCTTTCTATCTTCCTGAGAGATGTCGTATTAAAGGTGGTTCCGATTAGTTGAGAAATACGATTTTTTTCATCTCGTAATGGCGTAATAGTAGAAGCAAACCAGTTGATTTCTCCTTCGATCATAACGGATTCTTCATAACACATTGTTTGACCAATTTCTAGGCATTCTTGATAACGCTTAGTTATTTTTTCCCAATCGGGTATTCCGGTTTCTTCTGGTGTTTTACCCAGTAGTAATTCTAAGGATAATCCGGTGATTCGTTGGTACGCGGGATTGGTTGATATAAAACGAAATTCGCCATTTTCCATCACCGCGACGATGAAAATTCCTTCCTCTACACCACTATAAATACTGTGTAAAAATTCTTCCCTTTCTCGTAAGGCTTCTTCAATTTGTTTTTGTTTAGTAATGTCGGTGTCTACCGCGATCGCTTTCCAATAATTGCCTTCGGGAATGTAAGATGATGTAATGGTTGAGGACATCCAATGGAGGCTTCCATCTTTGTGATAAAAGCGAAATTCTATGGTGATATTTCGTTGGGCGATGATCTCCTCTAAACAGGGAAGAATCACTTTTTCTCTATCTTCTGGGAAGATTAAATTATCCCAGAGAGAGGGATCATTGAGAAATTCTTCTCGCGTATAGCCATAGAGTTTTTCAGAACCGGAAGAGCGATAATCATATTGTATTGTCCGATCTGGGAAGACACGAAAACAAACGATGGACGCGATCGCGGTATTTAAAATATCACTAATTTTGGCTTCGGATTCTTGGAGGGCTATTTCTAAATATTTACGATCGCTGATATCAAATGCCACAGTAGTAACGATCCAGAAATTACCCGTAGGATCGCGTCGGGAGGTTAAATTTCCACATATCCAACGTAGGGAACCATCTTTGTGATAAAAACGATATTCCCGATTACAGGATCTTTCGGCAAAAATATCTTCAAAAGCAGAAAAAATAGAGGTTTCGACATCTTCAGGATAAATGCGAGATAGCCAGAGGTTTTTATCTGTGATAAATTCTCGTGCTGTATAGCCAAAGATCACTTCTTGCCCCGCGGAAAAATATTCATATTCAAAGGTATAATCTGGATAGGCTCGAAAACTGGTAATAGCCGCGATCGTGTTATCTAAAATATCATTGAGTTTGTTTTCTGAAGCTTGTAATGCTATTTCTAAATATTTCTGATCGCTAATATCATTAGCCACAGTTGTCACAATCCAACAATCATCAATATTATCATAGCGAGAAGCTAAGGTTTGGGAAATCCAACGCAGGGAGCCGTTTTTGTGATGAAATCGGAATTGTTGTGTGATGGTATTTCCGGCAAAAATGGCTTCAAAATTGGGCAGAATTACATTTTGGAAGTCTTCAGGATAGACTCTCGACATCCAGAGATTTTGATCTGCCATTAATTCCTGGGCTGTATAGCCAAAGATGATTTCTTGCCCCGCAGAAAAATATTCATAATGCCAACGATAATCGGCATAAACTCGATAATTACTAATCGCGGAGATCGCGCTATCTAAAATATCATTAAGTTTTGTTTTTGATTCTGCCAGGGCAATTTCTAAGGATTTACGATCACTAATATCTATAGAAACTAGGATGACTAGCCAAGAATCTGTGCTGGAATCATAGTGGGAAGTCAAGGGTTGAGAAATCCAACGGAGGGAACCGTCTTTATGATAAAAACGATACTCTTGAGTAATAGTCTTTTCAGCAAAAACAGCCGGATAAAATGTAGATATAAATGCTTCTTTATCTTCAGGATGAATAGCAGATAGCCACACATTATGATCATCTTCTAATTCTTGTGTTGTATAACCAAAAATTAGTTCTAAACCCGCAGATATGTATTCATATTTACAGGGAGCATCTCGATAGACACGGATACTGGCAATGGCCGCGATCGCGCTATCTAAAATATAATTAAGTTTAATTTGGGAATCGCGTAAAGCTTGTTCAGCCTGCTTTAATGGTGTAATATCTAATTCGATACCATCCCAAATAATAGTACCATCATCCAAGGGACGTGGCACAGAATGAAAATGGGACCAGCGAATTTCCCCCGACGGATGTTGCTTACGCGCATAAACATTAAAAACGGTTAAATTTTCCATTGATTCGCGAAACGCGGCATCAAATTGGGGGCGATCATCTGGGTAAAACAAGTCATCGAGAAGATGAAAATTTTGTAAAGCATCTTCCGCGTTGACACCACTAACTTTTTCCACCCCAGCACTGATATAATTAAAATAAATATTGCCATTATTTTGCATCACTAATTGATAAATAAAACCATTAACTAAATTATCACCTATTGAGCGTAAAAGAGATTCTCTTTTTTCTAATTGTGCTGTCCTTTCTGCGACTTCTTTTTCTAAATTTTGGTTATATTCGGATAATAATTTTTCGGCTTTTTTTCGGGGCGTAATATCTTGAAATACAGCAATTCCGTAAATAATTTTTCCCTCTTTATTATAAATAGGATTCGCCCAAACCTCCCAAGGAATCCTTTGGTTTTCGATCTCTACTTCCACGTCGTCGATAAAGATAGCTTCACCCTTGAGTGCGGAGAAACAGGGCATTTTCTCTAGGGGATAATTTCGATTACTTTCCTGATAATAAAGGGGACAATTTGTTGATATATCTTCCAGAGTTTTGATGTTTTTTTCTGCACATTTCATTAAAGTAATTCCTCTGGGATTTAAGTAATTAACTTTACCGTCTACTGTATAAACAATAAATCCCACAGGTAACGCGTCTAAAAACTGTTTTAGTTGACTTTCATTCTGGGTTAATATTTCATTTAATTGGTGTAAATCAGCAAAAGAATCTTGCAGTTTTTGTCTCATTTCTGCAAAGGCTTCTGCGAGTTGATCTACTTCGAGAATAAGGCTATCAATCCCGATGATTTTATCAAAATTTCCCGTAGCAATTTTAACGGTAACTTCTGTTAACTTACTCATCGGTTTTGTTACCCATTTCGATGTCAAAATTCCGCATCCGGTTGCTAGGATTAAAGCGAGAATACACCAGAGAATTGTCTGGTGAGTATGTGCATCAATTTCAGCCATGAAATCAGATTCAGGGACAACAACAACTAACAACCACTTCAAACCGTATTGATCTTGATAGGGCGTGATTTGAACATATTGGTGTTCATTGTTGATCTCTAATTCTACTGATTTTGATGTCAGAATTGTGTCAAACTTTCCCAGACGTGTGAATAATTCTTTTGTGATCAGACTGGTGAAAAAATTCTGACTATTTAAAGTATTAACGCGGGTAACAGTTTTGCCATCAGCACTAACAATAAAGGGTTTTTCTAAGGTAGAAGATGCTACGAGTTCCCCGGTGGTTTCTATAATAAAAACTTGCCCCCTTGGAGAAACCTGTAAACTCTTTAAAAATTGACTAATTTCTAAAAGTGAGAGCTTAACTACAAAAACATGATTCAATTTTCCAGACTTATCATAAATAGGAGTCACTGCACCGAGACGAGGGAGGGTGGTTTCCACACCCGCATAAATAGGTGTCCATGTCGGTTTCCCCATTTCTTTTGCTTTTTGATACCGAGAAAGTTGTCGTGGAGCATAGTTAGAAATCTCCCGAAAAAGTTTGATCGGATTTCCTTGTTTATCTACGGTATAATCTTGGCGATTATTAGAATTTTTTTTATCTAAAATTCTCAGATAAAAATTATTTTGATTGAGGCGAGCATATTCTATTAATTCACCTTTTTCGTTGCTCATAGAAATCGCGCTGATAGAATCAAATAATTGTATTTGATCCCAAAAGTGATTTCTGATTTGTTCAAGATTGTTGGGATTAATATGATTAGCTTCAATGGCTTTCCTATTAATTTGATTAATTAAATGAGGTGTCGCGAGATAGGTATTAAGTCGATCGCGCACACGCTCGGTTACGCGATCGAGTAACTGAAACGCGAGTTTTTCAATAGAGTCATGCCCATGAGAAAAGGAAAAATACGCGGTGAATCCAACGGCTCCGCCAATTTGGATAATAAAAGGAACAATAAGGATAAAGCGTAAGGGTATTTTCTGCTTTTTATTGGTCAATTTTTGCCAGAAATTTCTCATAGTAATGTTTCGCCTTTTCTCAGTCTTAGATTTTTTTTTAGCAAGAGTGTCAAAAATGGCTTTTTACGCGTAATAAAAGGAACTGATTTTTTTGCTCCGGGCGAAAGTTATCATCGCTGACGAGGATTAAACTTTGACTCCCATCGGCTAAACGAGGCCCTAATGTCATTCCTTCTAAATTATCGATCGCGATGTCTAATTGATTGAAATCGAGTAATAATTTTTTTGCCATTGGTTTGACAGTGTTTAATTCACCTTTAAGACTTTCTACGCGGGAGGTATCGGTGGCTCCCGCGATCGCGACTTGATATATTTTAGCTGCAAATCCGTTGAAACCAAAAGATCGTTCTAAACTGAGAAAATGCCCCCCTTTTCCTAATGATAATAAATCCGTTAGCCCATGAAATATACTAGAGACGCGATCGAGGGGATAAAAATGTTCTGCCACCAATTGAGGATCTTTATCAACAATAAGATAATGGAGAAAACGATTTCGCCCTTCTTTCTGAGAGTCTTTATCTTGTACTAAAGGTGACTCAACCGCGGTAAATAAACGAAAAGGATCGCGTCCCCCTGGGCTAAAACTTTCGCGATCGAGGGTAAGGGATTCAAATCCTAAATTATTAACGATTCCTCGTGTTTGTTTATCCCCTTCTGCATCAGGTAAATAACGGGTGGGAATAGGCAAATTTTGCTGAAGTTGTCCCGTTTTTAAGTCAAACTCTCCGAGCATCAAAGGTGTGACACCAACATCAGAAATTCCCTCACTAGAAATGAAGAGAGAATTACGGGGTGATAGGGCGATTCCTTCAGGATTCAGAAATTTAGGAGGGAAAGTTTCCCCCTTTTCATTTTTGAGAAAAGTCACCCCCTCAACGGTAACTTTATCAATACCGATTTGGCCTTGATCGGGGGATTTAAGTGTGACTTCTAGGGTATAAAATCGAGGATTATTAATGTATCCCGAATCATCCGATAGGGCATAGATTTTAAAACTGTGACGATCAGCATTATAACTTTTCGGATCATAGGTAATTGCCGATAACCCTCCGACTTTCGTTCCTTCATAAGTCATTTTCGGCAATTCATACTCGTCTAAAAAATCTAAGGAAAGATTTAAAAATGCGCGATCGGGAAGAGCCAACGCGATCGTATCCCTGGGAAAGGAGATGACAAATACCGATACAAATGTTAGAATAGAGATGACAATACGCGAGAAAATATGGAGAAAACGATCGGAGGCATTCATTAATTAATTCCTTCCTGGGTTGATAATTATCTATTATATAGTGTTTCCATTTCAGAAGTAAAACTTGTGGCACAGGCATCTTGCCTGTGACGGGATCTGATCCCTAAATTTACATCTCCGATGGAATTGCTATATAACAATCCGTGTCAGAAACAGGGTTTCTGGGCGAAGGATTCGGGGAGATAATTTATGGCTTGCCGCGTCAGATTTTCCGCCCAAAGGCTTCGCCCCTACGAGAGAATTTCCGAGGTAAAAAAACATGAAAAACAAGAGATTTTCGTTCAACAAACAGAAAAAAGAGAGCCTTGTCATAAAAATTTTATTTATGAGTAGTACATTATTTTGTTTGTCTCACACGGGAGGCGTTTTAGCAGAAAGCCAAAAGGAGGATTTACCGCCTAGTACCTTATCACCAAATACACTTGAGATTCCCACATCCGATCCTATTATACCAAATCTTCCTGAAAATCCCGAAAATCTGACACCACTCCAGCAACAGCAAGTTAAAGAAGCATTAGACAAGTTAGATTTAGAAGCCTTGGGCTATTCACAGTTAGGAAATCCCTTAAAGGCTCTGCAATTGTGGCATCAAGAATGGATGTTAAGTCGATATTTAGGAACTGTTACAGAAATTCAAACTTTAAGTCGGATCGCGCAAATTTACTGGGAGCAAGGTCAAAAAATTGAAATCCAATTAATCCGACAAAGATTACAAACTATTTTCACAGAAATCCTCTCCAAAAATCCCGTTAATTTAGAACACTTACAATTATTAGCATCAGCCTTTCAACAGACGCGATCGAAAGCGGACGCGGTGACAGTGTATCAAAAAATCATTGAATTAGCCCATGAGAAAGAAGATATTTTAACAGAAGGAAAAGCCTTAAAAAGTCTGGGAAATATTCATCTCAAGTGGTTAAGCTATGAAAAAGCCGCGGTAGTTTATGAAGATTTAGCCCGTTTAATTCAAGAAAATCGAGAGGTATTTTTAACCGCGTATTTAGAATTTCAATCGCAACCCCCCGCGACTCCTGCACCTTCTGGTAAATCTCCCATTACACCAAACAATACTCCCGCACCCGAAGCCCCGCCAACGGAGGAAGAAACCCTGAAAAATTTAGTTTATGTCTATGATCAATCTGGCAAATCCTTACAGGCGATCGCGTCATTAGAAAAATTAATTGCGTTTTATACCAATCTACAAAACGTAAAGCCGATCCCCTCCCTCAAGAGCGCGATCGCGTCCCATTATCAAGCCCTAGGAAAAAGGAACTTAGCCAGTCAATACTATCAAGAATCCTATACATTAGCCATAGGGATTCAACAATTCGCGATCGCGAGCGAAGCCTTAGAAAAATTAGCAAATCTCTATAGCTCCCAAAAACAATGGGAAGCCTCCTTAAAAATCTATCAAATGCAACTAACAATCAATCAACAATCCTATAACCTCTATGGTACAATGGGAAGTTACGACAAAATCGGTCAAATGTATGTACAAATGAAAGAAGACAAAAAAGCCTTAAACGCCTTTCAAGAGGCCTTAAAAATTGCCAACCAATTAGGGCATGGGCAAGAAATATTCACCCAAAAAATTACCAAAATAAATCGTCGCCTAAAAGGAGATTAAGAGATGTAGGTTGGGTTAAGGTACGTTAGCGCAGCTTGCGCGCAGCGCAAAACCCAACATCGGAGATTAAGTTTCAGAAAAATTCCGGGTTAAAGAGAGTTGATAGGGTTAACATTCGAGACTCTCTGGGAGGGGTTCATGATTTTTTTTATGAACCACAAAGGCACAGAGGACACAGAGAAAGAGATACAAAGAATTAAGGAGAAGACAGAAGAGAAAAGACAAGAGAGAGAAGTATCAAGAGTGACTGAAAAAGAGTATCAGCCCAAAATGCTCCGTATTAAAAAGTAATAAAACCATCTGAACCACAAAGGCACAGAGGACACAGAGAGAGAGATACAAAGAATTTAAGGAGAAGACAGAAGAGAAAAGAGAAAAGAGAGAAGTATCAAGAGTGACTGAAAAAGAGTATCAGCCCAAAATGATCCGTTGGATACCATCTTTGATCACTTCCACATTAAAGTTAATTAATAAAGCCAGTGGCAGTTTAGTCATTTTTAAGTAAGAAATTACCCTCGCCTTCTCAATAGGAGGTACAACTTGAATTGCTTTCAATTCCACCACTAAAATATCCTCCACAAGAAAATCTAATCTTCCTTCCCCAACCCCATAACCCTTATAATTAATATTGATAATCTTCTGACGTTGAAACCCTATCCCCCGCAACTTAAACTCAACAGCCAATGCCTCCTCATAAACCGACTCCAAAAAACCCGGTCCTAAGTCTCGATGCACCTCGATGGCAGCCCCAATAACAGCATAAGTCAACCCGTTCGACATCTCCTCTAAGGTTTTTCTATCCGTATCCTTTGTTCCTTTGTAGTTCATAGTTCAAAACCTTAATATCTCGATATCACTATCCTAATCAAAACTTTTGCACCTGTGAGCCTCTTCTCTAGTATCACCTCTGTGCCCTCTGTGCCTTTGTGGTTCAATCCGCTCAAAATCTTAATCTTTCCCGATAAAAAAGCCCCGAAAAAAGGACATCTCTAGCATCACCTCTGTGCCCTCTGTGCCTTTGTGGTTCATTTCTTTATCCCCCCTATGGCACAATTAAAAAGCACACCCTAACCTGTCGAAAAAATGACTGAGAATTTACCCCCACAATATGATCCCTTTGTCACAGAAGCCAAATGGCAAAAATATTGGGACACCCATCAAACTTTTCAAGCCAACCCCGAAAAAGGTGGTGATCCCTATTGCATTGTTATTCCACCCCCAAATGTCACGGGTAGTCTCCATAGTGGCCACGCGTTTAATAATTCCCTTATTGACGCGCTCATTCGTTATCACCGCATGAAAGGTGATAATACTCTTTGTCTCCCCGGTACGGATCACGCGAGTATCGCGGTACAAACTATCCTCGAAAAACAGCTTAAAGCTGAAGGTAAAACTCGTTATGATTTAGGGCGAGAAAAGTTCCTCGATCGCGCATGGGAATGGAAGGCAGAATCGGGGGGGACAATTGTTAATCAATTACGGCGTTTAGGATTATCCGCGGATTGGTCCCGCCAACGCTTTACAATGGATGAAAAGTTATCGAAAGCTGTGCTTGAGGCTTTTGTGCGTCTCTATGATGATGGCATGATTTATCGTGGGAAATATTTAGTTAATTGGTGTCCAGAAAGTCAATCCGCGGTTTCGGATTTGGAAGTAGAAAATAAAGAAGTTGACGGGAATTTATGGCATTTTCGTTATCCTTTGACGGAGGGTGAGGGTTTTGTGGAAGTCGCGACGACTCGCCCGGAAACTATGTTGGGGGATACGGGGGTTGCTGTTAATCCGAATGACGATCGCTATAAACATTTAATCGGTAAAATGGTGACTCTTCCGATTATGAATCGGCAAATCCCCATTATCGCGGATGAATTAGTTGATCCGACATTTGGGACTGGTTGTGTGAAGGTGACTCCTGCCCATGATCCGAATGATTTTGAAATGGGCAAACGTCATAATTTACCATTTATTAATATAATGAATAAAAATGGTAGTCTTAATGAAAATGCCGGAGTTTTTGTAGGAAAAGATCGTTTTAAAGCCCGTAAAGAGGTGATTCAACGTCTTGATGAAGAGGGTTTTTTGGTTAAAATTGAATCTTATCGTCATTCGGTTCCCTATAGCGATCGCGGTAAAGTTCCCGTGGAGCCATTATTATCAACTCAGTGGTTTGTCAAGACTCGCCCAATGGCGGATAAGGCGTTAGAATTTTTAGATGTACATCATCAACCGGAATTTATACCTAGTCGTTGGTCCAAAGTTTATCGAGATTGGTTAGTGAAAATTAAGGATTGGTGTATTTCCCGTCAATTATGGTGGGGCCATCAAATTCCCGCGTGGTATGCTATTAGTGAAACCGGAGGAGAAATTACGGATGAAACTCCTTTTGTTGTCGCGAGAAATGCTGAAGAAGCACTGGAAAAAGCTCAGGTTAAATTTGGCAAAAATGTGCAATTAGAACAAGATCCCGATGTATTGGATACTTGGTTTTCATCGGGACTTTGGCCTTTTTCCACTTTAGGATGGCCAGAAAAAACTCAGGATCTCGAAACTTATTATCCTAATTCGACTTTATCGACGGGATTTGATATCATCTTTTTCTGGGTAGCGAGAATGACGATGATGTCCGGTTATTTTACAGATCAAATGCCCTTTAAGACTGTATATATTCACGGTTTAATTTTGGATGAAAATGGTAAAAAGCAATCCAAATCAGCGGGTAATGGTATTGATCCGTTAATCTTAATTAATAAGTATGGCACGGATGCTTTACGTTATACGTTAATGCGAGAAACCGCGGGGGCTGGCCAAGATGTCCGTTTAGATTATAATCGTAAAACCGATGAATCCGCGTCGGTGGAAGCTTCCCGTAATTTCACTAATAAAATGTGGAATGCAGCCCGATTTGTTTTAATGAATTTAGGGGACGAGCAAGGGGAGTATCATCACAAATTAACCCTCCCTGAAACACTATCTTTAGAATTAAGTGATCGCTGGATTCTGTCTCGTTATCATCAACTGATTCAAGAAACTCGGAATCATTTTGAGCATTATGGTTTAGGGGAAGCCGCCAAGGGACTTTATGAGTTTTTTTGGGGAGACTTTTGCGACTGGTATATTGAATTAGTCAAGTCTCGTTTACAGAAAGATGCCGACGCGACATCGAAGAAAGTTGCCCAACAAACTCTCGCCTATGTCTTAGAAGGGGTGTTAAAACTATTACATCCTTTTATGCCTCATATTACCGAAGAAATTTGGCATACTTTGACACAAACGGGAGAAGAGGATTGTCTCGCGTTACAAAAATATCCTGAAGTTGAGTTAGAATTAATCAACCCCGAAATCGAACAACAATTTGAGTTATTATTTGGCACAATTCGCGTGATTCGTAACCTACGGGCAGACGCGGAAATTAAACCAGGGATGAAGATAGTCGCGATTTTACGCAGTGAGAATGAAACGGAAAGAAATATCCTGACTTTGGCACAGTCTTATATTAAAGATTTGGCGAAAGTGGAAACTTTAACCATTTCTGGTAATTTGGGAGACGCGATAGCGCAAAGTTTTGCGGGAGTGGTAGGCACGGTTGAAGTGTTAATTCCTCTGGGGGGTGTAGTTGACGTTTCCGCGTTACGGGCTAAAATGGAGAAGAAACTCGGCAAAGTTGAAGCCGAAATGAAATCAATTTCTACCCGTTTGGAAAATCCCAATTTTGTCGGAAAGGCTACCCCTGAAGTCGTTAAAGGCGCTCGTGATGCTTTCGCCGAAGCCGAAAAACAAGCCCAAATTTTACGCGATCGACTCAAGGTATTTTAGGTAATTCCCATCAGAAATCGGGTTTTTGCACAAAACCCGGTTTCTCTTAATCACTAAAAAAGGGAAAAAATCATGTTATATTTAGCCCAGGTTTGCCATGTAGAGACATTAGACAAGATCAATATACGTCTTTTCGCTGTGGAAACTACTCAGGAAACCTGGGCAATTTTACCGAATCAAAATCATCTTCTTACTTGTAACAATTCTGCGGGTTTAACCGAGGGTTTATTAGTTTTAGTTGAAATTTCAAGCTCAGGTCAAATTGTCACTATTCAAGAGGCTAATAATTGGGTTTTAGAGTTAATTAAAACTTATTTAACCAAGGGAATTACACCGGATTTTTTACAAGAAGAATTTGAAAAAATTGAACAATGGCGACAAACTTTAACTTTACAAAGTCAGGAATTATCCCGTCGGATGATCGAAGTTGAAACGCGTCGTGAGCAAATTCAAAATTTAGAAGAAACCCTGAAACGGGAAAAACGACTTCTGCGAATGGTAGCGGAAAAATTGCGACAACAACCGACGTAATAGGAAATTGGGGATTGGGGATTAGGGATTAGGGATTGGGAGGAATATAGGGAATAGGGAATAAATTAGCAAGGGATTTTTAATGGATGTCACGGATGATTTATCTGTTATTCTCCTACCCATATCTGCATCCCCAATCACCAATCCCCAATCACCAATCCCCAATCACCTAATTTTCTGCAAACTCGATCGCGTCAAGAAAAGTGAGAATATTATCTTTAATTTTTGTAACTTCCGTATCTAAAATCCCGGGTTTTTCGCCATCCCAAAACATTCTTTGACTACTAATAACATACAAAAAACCATCATCAATAAAAGATAATAAACCACGATAAGCATCTAAACGAGTCTCAGACTTATCCTTTTCTTGTTTAATAATAGTCGCGCCCTTGGGCATATCGACAACCACAAAATAAGAACCCGCCATCACATTTTCCAAATACCCTTCATGCAAAACTTGAGAACCCGAAAAATGGGATAAAATACCTTCAGAAACATAATTATCTAAAAAACCTTGGAGAAAAGTGCGATCGCCCACAGCTTCCATTTGATCATCCATTCCCGCGGTAAAAGGGACATAATCAATTCTTAACAATGTGCCAAAATCATCAACAAATTTGACACAAGCATCCTCTTCTTCAACTTTACCACCTTTGAGCGGATCAACGGGAATAGGAACACTAAAATTCCCTTCTGGAGATTCATACCAAAATCTATTCCCTTCCTCTTCATCCAGAAGAAATTCCGAGAGTACCACATCAATAATTGCGGAGCTTTCTTCTTCAGAAAGTTCCAAAGCTTTCTGTAATTCTTTCAGGACTTTTCTATTAAGTGTGGATAATTCACCAGATTCTAACAGAATAATGATCGCGGCGGCAAAAGCATCAGTAATCAATTCATCAGGTATGATATCATAGGCGGCATTAAACAACGCGCCCACACCATCTTCCTCCGCGATCGTAACGATTTTCTCGATAATTTCTGATAACTTTTCATCAGAATATAGTGCAAAAATTTCTAATTCCCAAAGAGTTTCTACTAAATTTTCTTCTTCTACATCCCCATTATGGGCAGCAAAAGAAGTCAGATACGCGATCGCGGCGACAGCTTCTTCCCCCGTCAAAATTTCATCAGTCATGTCATCCGAATCAAATATATTATCAAACTTGCCGATCATATTGTTCCCTACCACTATCCAGCTATTCATAACAAATTTAGATTTTATAATACCATTAATGGATCAAATATCATCTATCTACCCAAAAGGTAGGGTGGAAATTCCCTTCCCCAGGCTCCACCCTACTAGGAAACTATTTCGAGAGGGGTAAAGATAATGGTACAGAAGTGGGGGGGGAATATCCCATTGATGTATTCATTGATGTTTCCTGGGACATCAAAAACTCCCGTAACAACCGTGCGATCGCCCGTTGTGCGAATCGAGACGCGACTTGTTGCCCCATTTGTTGTAATTGGGGTTTCATTATTAATTCAGGAATCATGTCTAATACTTTCATCGAATCAAAACCTTTTGTTTGTTGGAGAATACCCCAGATCCGCTGTATATTATCTAAAGTTTTTTGCTCCGAGGGATGAGAGATTACCTGATTCTTTGTCACACCAAACCATTCTCCTACAACAGCGCGAGCATTCGCCCAAGCATTACGCGAAAGAATATCGAGACTTTTCACCAATTCATCTACGATATAATCTCGAATATAATCCCCTCTTTGAGAGAATAAATATTCCAGGGCTTGATGCAAAACTTGACTGACATCATAATCATCACTATTGCGAGCATTATTCAGTAAATTCTCCAAACGATTCCAACGGAAAGAGCCATCCTTAAATAATAGATCGCGCAAAGAGGATCGCAATTCAGGAGCCGGATCGCTTAATAACCTTTTTGCCACATAGGGATAAGCTTTACTTAACACCTTAAATTCCGGATCGACATTAATAGCAATGCCTTCTAAAGTGACAAGAGAGCGAATAATTAACGCGTAATAAGCCGGCACTCGGAAAGGATACTCATACATCACCTCTGATAACTCATCTGTAATACTCTTAAAATTGAGTTCCGCAACACTCGCGCCTAAAGCATTATTAAAAACATTAGCCAACGCGGGAATAATCGGCGTTAAATCGGTATCAGGGGTTAAAAACTCCAATTTGACATAATCTTTAGCCAACCCCTCAAAATCACGATTCACTAAATGTACAACCGCCTCTAAAAGTCCATAACGCTGATAAGGTTTAACCTCACTCATCATGCCAAAATCAAGATAAGCCAACTTACCATCGGGTGTTGCTAATAAATTCCCAGGATGAGGATCAGCATGAAAGAAACCATGTTCTAATAACTGTCGTAAAGAACATTGCACCCCGATTTCCACCAAATGAGGGGCATCAATTCCACGTTCTTGAATTTCATCAAAATTGGTTAATTTAGTTCCCGTTATCCATTCCATTGTTAAGACACGACGATTGGTATATTCCCAATAAATTTTCGGGATATAAATATCAGGAAGATACCCATAAAGTTGTCTAAATTTTTCGGCATTATGTCCTTCTTTTGTATAGTCCATTTCCTCATAAATGCGTGTGCCAAACTCATCCATGATTCCCACTAAATCACTACGAATTCTTGTCCATTTTTTCTTGGCAAAACTGGCCAAATTTCGGAGAATATAAATATCTAAAGCAATGCTTTCCGCTAAACCCGGTCGTTGTACTTTAACGGCAACTATTTCCCCATTTTTTAAAGTTCCTTTATAAACCTGTCCTAGGGAGGCTGCGGCAATAGGATTAGGGCTTAATTCCGCATAAAGATTCGCGGGAATATCTCCTAATTCTTCTTCAATAAATTGATAGGCAAGTTCATTGGGAAAAGGAGGTAATTGATCTTGTAACTTGGTTAATTCTTCTAAATAAACTGGCGGTACTAAGTCTGGGCGTGTGGATAGGGCTTGTCCAACTTTAATAAAAGCCGGACCTAATTTACTGAGAATTACTCGGAGACGTTGCGCTCGTTTGGCTTCATTTTTCGCGACTTGTTTGGTTTTTTTATCCCACCATAAACTTAAGCTAAAGGAGAGAAATACTCCCACAACGCTTAATAAGCGTGTCCAGACTTGTAAGACACGGGTACTGTAATAAGCCCGTATCGCTTCGGGATCATAGCGAATAGCCTCTGGGTGTGACTCAAGGAATACCTCTTCAGGGGGAGATAAATCCTCAATTTGAACCGTTTCCAGATCCACCTCCACTGTCGGTGACGCGATCGCGTCTAAGTCAAAGGTTTCTTCTGGCAGATATTCGGCTTCAACGTCGATAGAGTTGGGCAATACTGTCTTAGCAGTCATAGTCATAGAGAAACTAATCCAGGCACATTGTTAAATATTGTAACAATTTCTTCATCTTATCGGGGATTGATAATTGATAATTGATAATTGATAATTGTCAACAGTCAACAGTCAACTCTTAACTGTCAACTGTCAACTGTCAACTGTCAACTGTCAACTGTCAAC
>JBBITB010000058.1:36462-39755 GCA_037440985.1 Microcoleaceae cyanobacterium bin_387 | reverse complement strand
TTGTGGTCGGAGTTGTGGTCGGAGTTGTGGTCGGAGTTGTGGTCGGAGTTGTGGTCGGAGTTGTGGTTGTGGCTGGTTGAACAGTATAGCTTTCCCCAGTTGTAAATGCAGTGGTTAAACTATTCCCCACATTATCTTGAATCGTGGGAGTCGCGGCAGTATCTAATCGTAAATCTCCTTGTCCGGTAATGCCATCAACCGTTACCGTCACACTCGTTCCCGTAGTAGCAGAAACGGAGGCAATATTACCCTTAGCTGTTCCCGTTGGAGTCAGAGCAAAATCACTAACATCTAAACCCTGAACCGCTTCACTGAAATCAACTTGATAAACCACACTCGTCGCGTTAGTCGTCGCGGTTGTCGGATTTTGACGAGTAATCTTCGTAATCGTGGGGGGAGTTTGATCTAAAGTATAGGTTTCCCCACTTGTAAACACTGTGGTTAAAGTATTGCCCACATTATCTTGAATCGTGGGAGTCGCGGTCGTATCTAATCGTAAAATTCCATCTCCGGTAAGATTATTCACCGTCACCGTGACACTATTTCCCACCGTAGCAGAAACACTAGCAATTGTACCCTTAGCTGTTCCAGTGGGAGTCAGGGTAAAATCACTAACATCAAGATTTTTCACTGCCTCACTGAAATTGACTTGATAAACCACACTATTAGCATTCGTGGTTGCGGTTGTCGGATTTTGACGAGTAATACTGCTCACCGTTGGTGGCACAGCATCCACATTCACCCCTGTACTATCTCCGACATTCTTTAGGGTTAAACCAACACTATTACCCCCACCATCTTTAACCGTTGCGTCTCCCGTTAAAGTTAACGAAGTGCCTAAAATAATGCCATCATTATCGGCATTTCCCAGGGCAATATTGTAACGAAATATCTGAAATTTAGATGCCGCACCCGTTCCCACTAAGGTCGCATTCACCGTTCCGCCTGTATTCAAAGTCACCGGAATATACACACTTCCGGTGCCTTTATTAATCGTGACAGGTTGGGTGAAATTGACGATAAAATCTAAGTTGTCTCCCGCTTTAAATGTAAGGGGAGGTGGTACATTAACACTGCTAATTTCACCTAGGGGTGTATATTCAAAGGCACCAATATCAACGGTAGTATTAACAATCCGGGCAAAACCAGTCCCCCGTTGATCGGTGGTTAATGCCGTCGCATTGGCATTATTGCCAGCATCAATGGCGGGACTTCCTGCTAGTAAAGCATTGGTTTGACTTAATCCCCCATTATTCGCTAAGAGGCCGAGTTTAGCATCAAGGGGAGTCGCAGCCGTTCCCACTAAGGGACTCGCGGGAAACGCGGTTTCGGCTCCCGTGTTATTGCCAATGAGATTTCCTCCCCCATCTATCCAAGTTCCTCCCGCCAAATCGGGGTTTTTGATATTCGTTGATAAATCTGTGTTGCCAGCAATTAATGTGTTTTTCAGGGTGGCTGTTCCACTATTCTGAAAAATCGCTCCCCCAGTATCATAGGTGGTGCTATTAGTCACATTGTTGTCGGCTATATTATTCGTAAAGGTGCTATTGGTAACGTTTAAAGTTCCAATATTATGAATTGCCCCCCCACTATCATCGGCAATATTTCCCGAAAAGGTACTGTTATTAATCGTCGCGGTACTAAGGTAGTAAATACAAATCGCCCCACCGCCATATCCCCCGTCACCTGTTACTTTGTTATTGGTAAAGGTACTATTATTAACCGTGAGGTTGCCGAGGGTACTGGTGACGTAAATAGCTCCCCCGCGTTTGTCTGCCAATCCATTGCTGAAGGTGAGGTTATTGAGAGTGAGATCGGTGTTTGAGCGAACATAAAAGAAGCGAAAGGCGGGTGCTGCGGCATCACGTTGTATAATCGCACCGTTCCCATTAATGGTTAGTTTTCCCCCAACTGTTAGATCTGCTGGGGTGGGTAAACCATTGGCTGTACTGGCAAAACCATCGGAGGTATCATTATCAACGGTTGTTAGATTGTAGGTTCCTGCCGCGAGTTCAATCGTGTCGTCTGCAAGGGTAGCATTGGCTTGGGTAATGGCTGTTTTTAATCCCGCGACATCACCCGCAGCCACATTGAAGGTAGCCAATACCCCTGGATAGGCGGCCAATTTGACTCGATTAAAGGGAAATCGGCTACGGATTTTCCCCAAAATTACATCCAGGTTCCATGTTCCCCCAAGTTCGGGGTTTCCTACTTTTTGACGAGAACCCGCGACGTTAACCCCAAGCTCTTGATGCAGACGGGAGAGAAATGCACCCCCATCGGCGGCTATTTCACAACTATATAAAAATAAATCAGCATTTTCTCTCAATGCTTTACGCCAGATTTGTAATTGTGGCGCGTAATCGTCAATATTATTCAGGTTTAGGCTTGTATTGCCCAGATTCAGGGTTCCTGAACTTCCGTGAGCCACAATATGAAGGGCTTTTAAATTTTTATACTTAGATAGAATATCGCTCAGTTGTTGGACTCCATCCCCATTATTGTTAAGGAAGGCGACAGAAATATCCGGCTCAAGGGCATTGATCAGGGGAGCATAATCCTTGACGGCGGCATCAATGATGAGGAGTTGAAAAGGTGGTTTTTGAGGCAGTTTAACTCCCCAAGAGCCACTCTTCTCCTCAGTTAAAATAGTCGTAGAGGTAATTTTTAACATCAATTCTCTCCATCCCTTTCCTGTTGTTGTTTGCGGGATTTTATTTCCCTTGATTCTAAGAATTTCCGAAAGGAAAGTCAAGGAAAAAATATGAATTTTCTTTAAGAAAAAATAGGATTGATACAGTCTTTTCCGATATAATCAGTTACAGTAGTTTGATCCGCCCTAGCCCCCCTAAAAAAAGGGGGGGACTGGAAAGTTCGATATTTAGCATGAGATGAAATTGTAACATTACCAGTGCGAAAATTGCTGTATCAATGGACTAGAGAGAGCGTGTCCCTTTATCATCAATTTTTTTACTTAGATAAACTTTAATTTAGATGGTAAAATGACCCGGTTTAACTCTACCAGAAAATCCTTTTCTACAGGGGCAATGTTAAGTTATTGACGGAAAATAATGTAACAGAACTTTACCATCTGAGGCTATCAAAGGTCGGTAGGGGACACTACCCCTACAAATCTGTATTAATGATTTAGATTTGCTATAGCTAAAAAATCAAGGAATTCCTCGCCCATTGGTGTCAACTTAAGCCGGAAGCCGCCAGGGACTTAAGTCCCTGTCTCATAGCTCAAGTCCTCTGAAGAGGACTGAAGAACTCATTAGTGGGAGCCCAGACCA
>JBBITB010000058.1:0-36362 GCA_037440985.1 Microcoleaceae cyanobacterium bin_387 | reverse complement strand
CCTGCCAGGATTTGAGGCTTATTTCATCCTGAAAAATGTTTCAGTCCCATTAGTCCTCTTCAAAGCCAGGGACTTAAGTCCCTGTCTGATAGCTCAAGTCCTCTGAAGAGGACTGAAGAACTCATTAGTGGGAGCCCAGACCAAAAAAAAGGAGAAAATAGCCTCAAATGTATATCCCAAAGGACTTTGACATCCTTGGGCTCGGTGGGTTGGTATCTCTGGGTTTGAGGCGTTTTTGGGCATTCCGTGTATTTCCCTTGCCCTGCCAGGATTTGAGGCTTATTTCATCCTGAAAAATGTTTCAGTCCCATTAGTCTCAGAGGACTTTAGCTTTAAGGCAGGGGTTTTAACCCGCTTCGGACTAAGGGTTTGACCTTAAGTGGACAGAAATAGGCAATGCCGTGTCCCTACCGTGTTTCATAACACCGGGAAATGCTGATAATAATTGGGGCGGCTGCATCACTTTGTTAAGATTTACTACAGTCATTTTTCGCCCCGACAAATTTGGGATGCTCCCTCTCTTTGTCTTGGTTAACTCTCTTGTGCTGCCCCATCTCAAGTTTCGCGGGATAAAGATAACCCCACGAAACCCGCGTTCTCTGTTACGATCGATTAATCCGTTAAATTACGTCCTTTTGTTTCCGCTAATTGTTCCGCAGTTGGTATCGGCTCATTCGTATAATATCCCGCGGCTTTCTTGGCACTAATCTCAACTTGTGCTTCTGCGGATATCCAATTTTCTGGAAGAGGAATACGCTCTATTACTTCTATTCCAGAATTAGTAATCGCGTTATATTTCAAATCACTCATGGACACTAAGCGATCGATCCGAGTAATGCCTAACCAGTGTAACACATCTGGCATTAATTCTTGAAAACGCATATCTTGAACTCCCGCGACACATTCAGTACGGGCAAAATAAGCATCTGCGCGATCGCCTCCTTCTTGACGTTTCCGAGCATTATAAACTAAAAATTTTGTCACTTCTCCTAAGGCTCTTCCTTCCTTACGAAAATAAACAATTACTCCCGCTCCTCCTTGCTGTGCTGTTTGAATACATACCTCAATTCCATGTACTAAATAAGGGCGACAAGTACAAATATCTGAGCCGAAAACATCGGAACCGTTACACTCATCATGGACTCGTACCGCGAGGGGTTTTTCTGGAGGGGAAATATTCGCGATATCCCCAATAATATAAACTGTGGTTCCCCCAATAGGGGGTAAAAATATGTGCAAATCTGGACGAGTTACTAATTCGGGAAACATCCCTCCGGTTTGTTGAAATAAAATGCGCCTTAATTCACTTTCTTTTACTTTTAAGCGTTGGGCTATACCGGGGAGATACCATACGGGGTCGATCGCGATCTTTGTCACGACTAAACTGCCATTATTTTTGACAATGTTACCGTCTATCAAAATGCGATTTTGTCTAACTCCTTCTTGTAATTCTGGCATATTAATATGGGCTTTGGTAATAGCAATCGTGGGACGAATATCGTATCCTTTTTCATAGAAATCACTATAAATTTCTCCTACTAAAGCACCAAAGGGATCGAGACTGACAATTTTATCGGGATCTTTCCAACTGGAATAGGGACCAATCGCTTCCGAGGGGGAAGTATTTGTCAAATCGGCACGATGATCCGGGTGTAAGGCTCCTGACGCGATCGCCAAAGCACGATAAACGGAATAAGAACCGGAATGAGTACCAATAACATTACGATGGGTAGAATTGGTTAATGTGCCAATAATTGGCCCCCGTTTTAACGGATCAATTTCTCCCCAATGAAGAGGCATAATTTTTTTACTCGAATGACTGGGATGAGACGTTAAAACAATATGTTTTGAACGAGACATTGGTAACTCCTTATTGATGAATGAAATTTACTCATATACAGCACCACTTCATTGTAAATTTATGTTACCAAAAACTTGACAAAATATAATTTATATGTTATAGATTTCGGAAATTAGCGCGATCGCGTCAGCTCTTCATTCCCCCCACGACAGTCAAGAAAACTGCTACCATACTCTTAGTTGTGTAGGGTTGTACCAAGCCCATCCTGGGCAGCCGCCATAGACATTACGATGAGAAAGCAAATGGCCACGAATATTAAGATTACTGATAACCCGGAAAAGCAGAAAGCCTTAAACCTGGTTCTCAATCAAATTGAGCGCAGCTTTGGCAAAGGGGCAATAGTCCGCCTCGGTGATGCTACTCGCATGAAAGTGGAAACCATTCCCAGTGGCTCCCTTACCCTTGATATTGCCCTGGGCGGCGGTTTGCCTAAAGGAAGAGTTATTGAAATTTATGGCCCGGAAAGTTCCGGTAAAACCACTCTGGCATTGCACGCGATCGCAGAAGTGCAGAAAAGTGGTGGCATCGCCGCGTTTGTGGACGCGGAGCACGCCCTTGATCCCACCTACGCGGCCGCGTTAGGTGTCGATATCGAAAATCTGTTGGTATCTCAACCGGATACTGGAGAAATGGCTTTAGAAATCGTGGATCAATTAGTGCGCTCCGTCGCGGTGGATATCGTGGTAATTGACTCCGTAGCCGCTTTAGTCCCCCGCGCCGAAATTGAAGGCGATATGGGAGACGCGCACATGGGGTTACAAGCGCGATTGATGAGTCAAGCTTTGCGTAAAATTACCGGAAACATTGGGAAATCGGGTTGTACGGTGATTTTCCTGAACCAATTACGGCAAAAAATTGGTGTGACTTATGGCAACCCCGAAACCACTACGGGGGGTAACGCGTTAAAATTCTATGCTTCGGTACGTCTCGATATTCGTCGTATTCAAACTCTGAAAAAGGGTACTGATGAGTATGGAATTCGAGCGAAGGTGAAGGTGGCTAAAAATAAAATTGCACCCCCTTTCCGTATCGCGGAATTTGATATCATCTTTGGTAAGGGAATTTCGACGTTAGGGTGTTTGACGGACTTAGCCGAGGAAACAGGAATTATTACCAAGAAAGGCTCTTGGTATAGTTTCAATGGTGATAATATTTCCCAAGGCCGGGATAATGTGGTTAAGTACATGGAAGAAAACGCTAACTTCCGCAAGCAAATTGAGGATTTAGTCAAACAACAATTAGCCAGTGGCGCGGTCGTTTCTGCTAATTCTGTTGGGCCGATAGATCCCGAAGAGGAAGAGGAGGAAATTGAAGAGGAGCCTTAGTTTTTAATGGCTGTAGGTTGGGTTAAACATCTGTGAAACTCAATCTACATCTACCAAGAAAACCAGTTTTTTACCTCCTCTGGGGATACCCAAAAAGCATTTTACTAAAAAAATGGTTTCGGTAGTAGTGCATTGTAATGATAATTGGCAAATAGAAAACAATGCAGCATTATAGTGATCTATAAAATACGAGAGCGCACTAAGCTGATTTTCGATTTTTTTAGGGAAAGATGAAGTTTTTTTGATCAATCCAGAAACCCTTTGTCTCAAAGTGTTGTTAAATCTTTCAATATAACTTATCTTCCCTGATGACTGGTTCACAGCTTTATGTCTTTTCAATGGCAAAACTTGACGCTTAGTTTGGACGTAAGACCAGATTTCATCTATACTCTTTTCAGCTAAGATGGAGAAAGTAAAAAACACTCATAGTAAAAATTTGCGAAATTTAAACCGTCTCATTTTTATTTACAATAACTAGACCCAACTGCTGAAGTAGGACAAGTATTTCAACTAAGAATGAGAAACGAAAAAAGTCACAGTAAGGATGGGCTAGATTCAACGCGTCTCATTTTTATGTGAGATGACTATACTAGACCTCGCAGCGAAATTCATTCAAACCCTGATTCATAATTACGGAATAATGAGCGTTTCAGCTAGTTTCGCAAGAAGTCTACTCTTAACTCTGTGGGAGATTTAAAAATATTCATGACTCGCCCTTGCCTTGTAGGGAAGGGGGTTGGGGAGTCAAGTTTTAGGATTTATCATAGAGAAAACAGCCCCGGATGTCCCCAGTCCCTAGTCCCCCATGTCCCCTCTCGCCCATCACCGGTTCCCAGTCCCCAAAAAAAACTTTCCCAGGGGGGTTGCAATTTTTGAGAAAGTGTGATTAGATAAAGAAGTGGCAAAAAAACGACGCGGGATAGAGCAGTCTGGTAGCTCGTCGGGCTCATAACCCGAAGGTCAGTGGTTCAAATCCACTTCCCGCCACCAATTTAATCAAAGAAACCCTGTGATTCGATAAAATTACAGGGTTTTGTTTTTCTTGATCTGTGAGTAGTAAACTTCGTCACAATCAGATGATTCTCGATGAAGTTTGAGAGAAAATCTGGTTAAAGAGATTTAATCATTGTAGGCACGGGTGAGCCAATATCCGAACCAAAAGCAAAAGAGCTCGTAAACCCTCCCTCAATATTATCATTAGACATCTCCCAAAAATAAAGTCCCTCGCAGGCTAATGCCTGCGCCACAATAGTTGTTGGAGATGTCTATAAATCAACCCGACTTGATATGAATCCTTTTTTCAGTAGCGAAAGTGACAAAAGAAGGCTAAAATCCATCCTGACAAGGTTGAGAGGGTAGTCGCGAAATGTTGAGGACTACATAAACACAACCACATCAAAACGAATTGAAAAAGTCACTTATTCAAGGAGCTAGTAGCATGGCAAGAGTGATGATAGTTGGGGCTGGGGGCGTAGGGAATGTCGTTACACACAAATGCGCGGCACAAGAAGAATTTTCCGATATTCTTCTGGCAAGTCGGAGCATTGAGAAGTGTATTCGTATTGCCGAAAGTGTCGGCTCACATAAAGTAAAGATTGTCGCCCTTGATGCGGATTATGTCCATAATACAGTCAAACTCCTCAAAGAGTTTCGCCCTGATATCCTCATTAATGTGGCTCTTCCTTATCAAGATTTAGCACTAATGGATGCCTGTCTTGAGGTAGGAGTTCATTATCTCGATACCGCGAACTATGAGCCCCCTCACGAGGCGAAATTTGAATATAGTTGGGAGTGGAATTATCATGATCGCTACGAAAACGCGGGAATTACTGCTATTTTAGGATGTGGTTTTGATCCTGGGGTAACGGGAGTTTTTACTGCCTACGCGCTCAAGCACTATTTTGATGAAATTAATTACCTTGATATTGTTGATTGCAATGATGGTAATCATGGGCAGGCATTTGCTACCAATTTTAACCCCGAAATTAACATCCGCGAAATTACGCAACAAGGTCGATATTATGAAGATGGCGCGTGGATAGAAGTGCCTCCTCTTTCGATTCATCGTCCTCTCCCTTATCCAGAAATCGGCGATCGCGAATCCTATTTACTCTATCACGAAGAGCTCGAATCCCTGGTCAAACATATTCCGAAACTGAAGAGAGCACGTTTTTGGATGACATTTTCCCAGAACTATATTACCCATCTTCAAGTGCTGCAAAATGTGGGGATGACGCGTATTGATCCGGTTGAATATGAGGGGACTGAGGTAGTCCCTCTGAAGTTTCTTAAAGCTCTGCTTCCAGAGCCCGCTTCTCTCGCGGAAAATTATACAGGACAAACATCAATTGGCTGTCATATTCGCGGGTTAAAAGACGGAAAAGAACGCAATTACTATGTTTACAACAACTGTCACCACGCGGAAGCTTATCAAGAAGTAGGATCGCAAGCGATCGCGTATACTACAGGAGTGCCCGCGGTAATTGGTGCGCTCATGGTGGTTAATGGACACTGGAAAAAGCCCGGAGTGTATAATGTGGAACAGTTTGATCCCGATCCCTTTATGAAACTGTTGGGACCACTGGGGCTTCCTTGGCATGAGGTTATGGACGCGGTATCGCCGTTTCAGGGTGATTAAGAATGACACAGAAAAATGACATCGTTTTCCCCAATATCCCATCACCTTGTTTTGTGTTAGAAGAAGCGCGTCTGGTGCAGAATCTCGCGGTTTTTGCGCGAGTACAGCGAGAAGCTCCTGTACGAGTGCTTCTCGCGCTCAAGGCTTTTTCTCTGTTTCATAGTTTTCCGTTGATCCGAAAGACTCTTCAAGGTGCGTCTGCGAGTTCACTCTGGGAAACGCAACTGGCCGCAGAACACTTTGGGGGCGAAATTTATGTGTATTCTCCTGCCTATCGTGATGAGGATGTGCCTGCGATTCTGGAGTATGCTTCCCATATCACTTTTAATTCTGTGAGTCAATGGGAGCGATTTTACCCCTGTGTTAAAGAGTCGTCTTCTCCTGTGTCGGCGGGGCTTCGCATTAACCCCCAGTATTCCCCGGTGAAGACGGCGCTTTATAATCCTTGTCAACCGTATACGCGTCTGGGTGTGTTACCAGAGCATTTGGGTGATCGGTTGCCGGAGGGGGTTGAGGGTTTCTTGTCTCACAATTTATGTGAGAGTAACTCGGAGGCTTTGGAAAAAACACTCTCGAATATTGAACACTTTTTTGGGCGTTTTCTGCCACAGATAAAGTGGTTAAATTTGGGTGGTGGCCATTTGATGACTCATGAAGATTACGATGTGAGTCATGCTATTGAGGTGCTGAAGGGGTTTCATGAGCGTCACCCTCATATTGAGTTGATTATGGAACCGGGTTCCGCGATCGCGTGGGAAACGGGTTTTTTGTTGAGTACGGTGTGTGATATTATTCCCACTTCTGAGATCATTAATGTGATGTTGGATGTATCATTTACGGCTCATATGCCCGATTGTTTAGAAATGCCTTATAAGCCGACGATTCGAGGGGCCCATGAACCGATTGAGGGTGAGAAACGCTATCGCATGGGTGGCTCCAGTTGTTTGGCGGGAGATTTTCTCGGTGATTATGGCTTTTCTGAGGATTTGTCGATCCGCGATCGGGTGATTTTCGAGGATATGATGCACTACACAATGGTAAAAAGTACCATGTTTAATGGGGTAGTGCATCCATCGATCGGGATACTGAGGAAAGATGGTACATTTGATCTCTGGCGGCAATTTTCTTATGAAGATTATCGAGCCAGAGTTGGTTAAGGGGAAGTTGGGGTAGTAGGGCGAGGCATTCGGTAGGAAAGTTATGTTGGAAAAGCAATGTTTCTTACTGGAATGCTTCGCCCTTACCAATATTTTTCGTGAATTGATTTAAGTCGTTGATCGCGTAATAAATCGATTTTGTCGTTCCCAATATCAAGCTAAAATGAGGTAATTAATTGACTCGAATTATAACAAAAATTGAGTCATCCCAGAAACCGGCTTTCTTTTGTTTGAAGCCATGAAATATCAAGTTTATCCATGAAATGAACCCGGATTTTAATCCCCGATCCCTAATACTGAATATGGACAAGAAAAAGTGAAACCTATTAGATTAACTAATCATGCCCAAGAACAAAGTATTGAAAGAGGTACAGATGAAGCAGAAATTATTGATACCATTATTACAGGTAATCGACAACCAGCTAAAAATGGTAGGTACAAATATCAAGCTACTTTTCAGTATAATAATGATTGGCAGGGTAAGTTCTACTCTCTCAAGAAAGTAGTACCGATTGTTGCCGAGACTGATACTGAGTTAGTCGTTATCACCGTCTATACTTTTTATTTTTGAGGTAAAAGTTTATGAAGATTAGTTATGATTCAGAAGTTGATGCTCTCTACATTAGACTTATAGAAGGTAAGCATCAGTGTCGCACTTTACAGTTAACGGAGGAAATAGCTTTAAATATTGGGGAAAATGAGTTATTAGTAGGGATAGAAGTTTTAGATGCGACACAGGTTTTAGGTACTGGAAGTGTGCCTAATGTAGTGCTAGAAAATATATCTTTTACTGTAGCTTAAATACCGTAGCTTAAATTGGGAACGCGCTCATTTTAGAAGTCAAGAGTCCGCGATCGCTGGAAAATAAACGCGATTCCCTAGGGGATAGCTACAACGCAACCTCTGGAAGCATCGCACCCCTTGGTATTCAGAGGAAACGCGATCGGCTTCCCCCTTCCTCTGCACCGATACAGTTGCAGCAGAAGGAACTGGGTAATGCTATACTTGATAAGATACTTTTTCTTTGGTTGGCGGCAACAAGATATCAAGCTTTCATAACTAATGTCAAGACGTGATGATTTACATTTATCCCTGTGCCGTACTCTCGAAAAAGACGGGTGGACGATTACCGATGATCCCTTAATCTTAGTGTTAGAACAAACGCTTTTGAAAGCGGATTGAGGAGCCGAAAAGTTTTTCGCAGCCGAAAAAGAAGGACGGAAAATTGCTGTGGAAATCAAAGACTTTGACTCGCCTTCAGTTATTAATGAACTGGAAAAGACGATGGGACAACTTCAGCTTTACCAATGGGCTTTGGAGGCGCAAGAACCAGAAAGGCAGTTGTTTCTAGCTATCAGTCAAGCCATTTATCTTCGACACTTCCAAAAACCCATTTTTCAGTTAGTTGTCCAGAGGAATAGAATTAACTTATTAGTTTATGAACCTGAGCGGGAGGTTATTATTCAATGGAACACGAAATCAGCTATGTAGATATCCTACAAAAAACGGTGAAAGAGGCAACACGAACTCAACCTCGCTTACAAGCGATTCAGCTTTATCCCGTCTGCGATCGCGATTCCGGTCACTTTTTGGTTCTCGCGACTGGGTGGGATAAACAACGCTGGCTTGACACGATTCTGTTTCATGCTCGTTTAGTCGATCGCCAAGTCATTATTGAAGAAGATAACTTCGAGGAAGGGTTAACTTCTACACTGATTGCAGCAGGTATCGCAGCAGAAGACATTATCACTAGCCTTGATTATCAAAGTGGAGCTAGGGCGGTGGTGTCTCAAGCGGTGTAAAGTATGATCTCGTCTTGTCTTCAATATCTGGGGCATAATGACCAAATTACCAGACTTTTTCGATTTATCGTCAATCATTCAAGGGCGACGGCTACCAATGTCTATTTGATGTTGTCTCCTAGCTGTTGACAACGCGCTTTCAGGTAAGCCAGAATTGCTTAAACAGGTGTGGCAGGTGGCGCGATCGCGTTTTTGATGAAGTGTTCATAGGTGAGGGGCTTGTGTAAGTACGGGTGGACTGCATAAGCTTGAGCCGAGGGAACTCGATAATGCTATAACAGAGAAGATTCTTGAGGTTTTACCCAAAATGAGTGTTTCTGAGTTATAATCATAATTGTGGTAAGCTTAAGAGACAGATAATCAATTTAAGGCGTGTAAGGAAGTGATTCCACAATTCGATGAAAACGGCAATCTACCACCAGGAGTTCATTTTTGCGAATGGGAGGAGTTTAACGAGAGATTTGGGATAAATTTTAAGAGGAGGCAGATGATAGATGGTTTGGAACTGGCAATGCTCCAATTAAAAGCAGCAGGCTGTAGAACCATTTATATTGATGGTAGTTTTGTTACCAGTGAACCATCCCCAGGCGATTTTGATGCCTGTTATGATAACGACACTGTGGATATTGACTATCTCAGAATTAACGCCCCTCGATTACTTAATCATTATGATCGTGCTGGACAAAAAGCTAAATATAGGGGAGAAATCTTTCCGTCACAACAACCTATAGGTAATTATGGAAGCAATTCTTTTGAATTCTTTCAGCGTGACAGAAAGGGAAATGTCAAAGGTATTATCGCGATAGATTTAATGAGGTGGGAATCGTGATTAAAAGTGAATTAGAGTACCAAGTAAGCCAAGAATGGGTAGAGAAATTTGAAAAATCTATAGCCGCAATGGAAAAGGATGAAAACAGCAAAAAAAATGACCCTCCGCGATGGCAAATGAACCGAGGGGCATTACAATGTCATTTAGATAAATTGCAAGAAGAAATTGCTGAATATGAAAGACTGATTAATTGCGATAAGAGCCAGCCGATTTCAATTAAAGTTGAGAGTATAAATAAGTTGCCAGATGCTTTAATTAAAGCTAGGATAGCAGCTAAAATAAGTCAACAAGAATTAGCTCAAATACTAGGAATTGAAGAACCGCGAGTTAAGCAGTACGAAGATACAGATTATCAATGTGCCAGTTTTGTAGAAATCCTCGAAGTTAGCACAGTTTTGGGCGTAGAATTTGAAACGGCTGTGATGTGGGTAGATTTTGAGGAAATAGAAGCTGTTAAACAAAGTGCAGAAAAATGGCGAAAAGAAAAAGTGAGTAGGGCTACGAAAATCGCATAAATGTTAGTGAGTTGCCCTCAAATAGATTGTTATAACAACAATTGAGTAGGGAGCATCTCCTAATTGTAAATTGGTAGTGGGAGCGTCTCGCTCCCTATTAGAACCCTAGGGAGCGAGACGCTCCCACTACAGTTCTTTTTGCAAATTTGAGATGCTAGAAACCGGGTTTCTTTTATTTACCCCATGAAAGAAACCCGGTTTCTCATCCCCTATCGCTGATAAAGTTTATGAAGATTAGTTATGATTCAGACATTGATGCTCTCTATATTAGACTTAGAGAAGGTAAGCATAAGTGTCGCACTTTACACTTAACCGATGAAATAGCTTTAAATATTGGGGAAAATGAGTTATTAGTAGGGATAGAAGTTTGAGACGCTACACAGGTTTTCGGTGCCGGAAATATCCCTAATCTAGTCCTAGAAAATATACAGCAGTTCCCGCGGTTATGAAACACGGTAGGGACACGGCATTGCCGTGTCCCTAGGAGGATTGAACGATAAGTGGGTGTACCTCATAACAGCGGTTTCCGCTGTATCTTTTACCGTAGCTTAAATACCGTAGCTTAAATGGGGAACCCGTTCATTTTACCAGTCAAGAGTCCGCGCCCTTTGGAAAATAAACGCGATTCCCTAGGGGATAGCTACAACGCGACCTCTGGAAGCATCCCACCCTTTGGTATTCTGAGGAAACGCGAAGGATGTTGGCGATTCTCCTAGGGTACTAAGTTATTCTATAGACAGAGATAGAGCCTAAACAGGACAACCTTCATGCCCGCCAAAGACTTTTATCACAATACCGTCCGTACTGCTCTGATCAAAGACGGTTGGACAATTACTGATGATCCGCTTATCCTCAAGATAGGGGAACGCTCCACCTTTGTCGATTTGGGGGCGGAAAAACTCATTGCTGCTCAACGAGATTCTGAAAAAATTGCTGTGGAAATCAAAAGCTTTCTGAGTCCTTCTCCTATCAATGATCTCGAAAATGCCTGGGGACAATTCTTTTTGTATGCTAGAGTAATTCAAAAAAGAGAGCCAGAGCGTCGTCTCTATCTAGCCGTTAGTCGTAACACTTTTGAGACTTTGTTTCAAGAAGAAGCTGGAAAACTTCTGTTAGAAGAGCCTGGTTTTCGCATCATTGTTTTTGATCCAAACACTGAGGAAATAATCCAATGGCAACCGCAAATAAAACCTTAGACGAATGGCGTGAGATTCTGGAGAAAATTCTCCAATATTATGCTGATATTCCTTATCGTTATGGTGATGTGATTACTTATGTGATTGTTAGCCGCGATCGGAACCACTTTATGCTGTTCCACGAAGGCTGGGAAAATAACCGACGAGTTCATGGCTGTGTCGTTCATACCGAAATTCGCAATGACAAAATCTGGATTCACTATGATGGAATTGAAGATAGCATCACCCATGAACTTGTCGCGGCTGGAGTACCGAAAGATCGCATTGTCCTCGCGTTTCATCCTCCTGAAGTTCGAGAGCATACTGGATACGCGTTGGCGTAGCTTCTCCTCAGAATCCCATAATGTCTGCACCACCAAATTCTGTAATCGCGTTCATTTTACCAGTCAAGAGTCCGCGATCTCTGGAAAATAAACGCGATTCCCTAGGGGATAGCTACAACGCGACCTCTGGAAGCATCGCGCTGGTATTCAGAGGAAGAGACTAATCTCCTAACGCTCTCAGAATTATCTTTTGAGAATCAATCTTTGTCACTGTTGCGAGTAATTGATCGCTACCTTGCAAGAGCCCATCCCATCCAGTAGAGTTAATCTTTTCCAAATGTTCTAGGCGTAATCGGTGTTGATCAAATACCCAATACTTAATGCTGGGAATAAGATAGAGAGAAAAAGCCATCCATTGTGCAGAGTTAATCGCGAGGGGATTTCCCTGCATCAATAGGATTTTGCCCGCGTTTCCGAGAGTCGCAATACCATGAGCCATCAGTAGCATTGATCGGTACTTTGGATGAGAGACTAGATCAAATTTCATTTCCCCGTGTTCAGAATAATGTCTCAGCATTATGTAAGCACGAAGCACAATTTCAATAACTGCTGGCGTAATTCCAGATACTAGAAAATGTCTGAAATCATATCCATTTAGATACATCCATCGAGCAATCTCTCCAACTGTGCGCCCTTGCTCTCCAATGCTACCCACATTAATCCCTTGAATTAATCCCATGAAAGGTGCGGGTAAACCCATCGGTGTAGCCACATCAGAAATTAAGTGTCCCATTTGGCGAAGAATTGCTTCAATCAGTCCAACAGGTTCATGATTAGACCAAACGACGTCTTGCATCCATGTATGGGTATGGGTCAAATTATCGTAGGAGAACCCAGTAATCGTCCCTCGCATGATATCCAGAACACCAAACACAAAGCCGAGAACTGGATCATGCCCTAAAGACTGAAAACGATGTGATTTAGGAAACATTCCAGCAATACGTTCAGCTCCACCTGCGTAGCTCATTGAGTCATAAGGAACCTTACAGGTTTCAGAGAGATGTTTTGCCCATTGTGCAAACCAATCATTTGACTTATTGACGTCATATTGCTTAAGCCATTCAGTTATGGGGCTACCGGCTTGACCAGCATATTTACCTGTTGTTAATGTTTTAGGAATTTTAACCAGGAGATAGTCAGTTAAGGATGCCAGAACTCCACTGGCTCCGACAAAAATGTAGTCCCATTTATCCCACTTATATTGAGCGTCATAGGATTCTGTCTGGAGTGTTTTCAGATCCGCTTCTGTTAAAAAAGCCTCATAGGGAGCTAAGGGATCAACTCCCTGAGATCGCGCATAGGTTGAGCATTTTCTAACGAAACTATCCCAATCTTTGAACCCGATTTTAGTTAACTCTCGAAAAACAGATTGCTGACGATTTTCATAGAGGCTTAAAATTTGGTCAGGATCGAAATTACCAAAATCTTCTTCCTCTAGCCACTCTTGATCAGCCTCAAGCTCATCCATCAAGGCTTCAAGTTCTCTCAGTTGATGCGTTGTTTCGCTAACACTAGAGAGTTTTTGGGCAGATTCAGTCAAGCTAGTATCTATCTCAGCAACGGCTAATTCTATTTGCTGAAGAACATGATTTTGGGCTTGTAAAGCTATACCAAGTTCGGTAATAAACTTGTCAGAAAGCATCTTAAGTTACCCCATTTTAAAGGCTTGCTTCCGCTTCGAGACGGATTGTTGCATCAATCTCAATCGCTCAGTCAAAAGTTTAACTGCTTCCCGATTTGCTACTGCATCAGCAGCACTAGCCTCAAGGTTCATCGCTTTTTCTTGAAGATTAGCAATTTTCTCTACTAACAGATTAATAGCTGCTTGCATATTCTGAATCACTAATTGAGCTTTACGTTCTTTCTCAGCTTGTAACTGTTTCTTCTTGGATTCGTCTCCCGTATCAAGCATCTTATTAACACCCATAACAATACCTGTACCCAAGACAATAGCAACTCCAATACCAGGAATCATGCCCCCAAGACCGACTAATGCCGCAAGTCCAGCCAATCCAGATGTAATTCCAGCTGCACTCAAACCCGTTACGGAACCAGAGAAAAAAATAGCCGCGATGGGAACACCCACTCCAGAAAGAGTTGCTGCGGCTGTTTTTATGGTATTGGCCGCATAGTTATCGTCTATGCCACGATCGCGAATTTCTCTAACTTTGTCAGTAAATTTCTTAATTTCATCTAATTGTTTGTTTGAGACTTTCAGTTCGTGCTGTGCCAGAAAAATAGCCTTTTCTTCGTTTGAATCTAATTCGTCATTCGCCCAAGCAGTATCAACCAAATTCATCATAAGACTATAGCGTAGTCGTTCATCGGCTGAGGCCAATGAGCTTAAAAATCCCCATAGATCAGATAGGTTAAGTGGTTCCATGATGTATGACTGCACTTTTCGTTTCCCTGATTCAGTCATCCCCTCCAAATCCATCATCCCATAAATCAATTCAAGTTCTTCTTTATCAATATACCCATCAACAAATGCAATCGCAAATAAGGCCCCATAAAAGGCTAGGCGATCGCTTTCAGGAACTTTAGACATCTCAAATAATTCACCTGAAGGCTTTGTGTCAGCTCGGCTGAAACTGAATTTATCGAAATGTCCTTTAGCTTGATCGAATAGATTGAGTATTTCATTCGTTTTTGAAGTCTTTTCTACACTTGTTTCTGTAGCAGCAGCCCCATAGTTATCCTCTAAGTGACGACGCATCTTTCTTTCTTTCACAAAATTCACTATCACATTAAATTCCTTAATAGAAATATTTAGGTTTTCTCTTGCGAAGAGAACCATTTTCTTCTCTGCCACATCAACTTTGTCATTTGCATAGACAATCTCAAGAAGATTAACCATCAACTTATAACGCAGTTTCTTATCTGCACCGGACAATTTTTGGACACATTGCTCGAGCAAAGGTGGCTCAGTGATGTATGACTGCACTTTTCGTTTCGCAGCTTCAGTCATCCCCTCCAAATCTATCATCCCATATAGCAATTCAAATTCTTCTTTATCAATAGACCCATCTGCAAATGCTACCGCAGATAAGGCCCCATAAAAGGCCAGGCGAGCACTTTCAGAAACTTGAGCTAGATCGAGTGTTTCATTCATTATAGACATCCTTTTTTTTACTCTAAATTAGTCTGACTATCCCCATTCCACTTGATTGAGAATTAGGACTTACGCCAATCAAAGCTTTAGGTGCTATATAGGGTTTCCATTTCAGAAGTAAAACTTGTGGCACAGACATCTTGCCTGTGACGGGCAAGATGCCCTGCATTTACATCTCATTTAAAAATGCTATATATGGGGTTGCGGTGTCGTAATACCCTACATTGGTATTGATGGGTCAGTCCTATCAATCCCATCGCGATCGCACTCGCGATTAATCAGCTTGACTTATCACACTTGATGTAGAGTAGAGCTTTCTATAAAGATACACCGATCGCGCTCTGATTGAAAAGCGCCAAAAGTGGGAAAAAGTGGGATCTTTCTGAAATCGGAATGCGAACGCAAAAAAGTGTGAAAAAGTGTGAAAAAGTGTGAAAAAGTGGGCTATAGTAACCATAGCTGTGTCATATAACCACCTATGGACATTCAGGAAATATTGCAATTTGTCGATCACGCTGTCTACGCCCAGACAGACAAACATCTAAATGACTTGCAACGAAGAATTATCCTGGGAATACTCAAGGGTCAAAAGTATGCTGATGTTTCAAAAGCTTATGGTTATAGCGCCGATCATGTTAAAAAAGTTAGTCACGAGCTTCTGCACATATTATCTGATGTTTTTGGCGAACCAGTTAAGAAAAATAATCTTGAATCTGTCTTAGAACGGCAAATAAATGTCAATATCACTTTTGGACATAAAAATAACCCTCATTTTAAAAACATTATCGGTATAAATACTATCAATAATTGCCCCGATAAATCCACTTATTTTCGCAAAAATAGTGAGTATGTAAATATGGAATTAGAGCAGGAAAACCCCAATCCAAGTAAGATTAAAACCATTGATAAATTAAGAGGTTTTGGCTTAAACAATCAGCAAATTGCCGACGCGTTAGAGATATCTTTGGATGTAGTTAATCAAATAGATTTGGATGACTGAATCCGCTAAAACTTGATTTTGGGCTTTATTCTTACCATACCCCCTGAATGTTAAAAGATTGAGGTCTGTCATAAAAATAGAGCCAGTCGTAATAAAATTTTTCCTAATCTAGCCTTGGGGGGCAGAAGGAGTATGGGTTTTGCCTTGGGATTTAAGTGACATTTAATTGTCAATGATTGGGGAGAATTTTGAAATTTTCAGGTGACTTCAGCTAATGTAGATGAGCGAAAAGTGGTTCCGCAAATCACAGAAGGAATTGTTGGTAAAATCTTTGGGGACAAAGGATATATTTCGGAAAAACTCTCCCAACAATTACCAGAAAAAGGATGACAATTAATCACCGGATTTTAAAAAAATATGAAAAATAAATTAATGTTATGTTCAAATTGAACACACAAGACATCGAAAAACCGCTAATTTTATGGTGAATTTAGTGCCGGGTTGATAGCTTATGCTTATCAACCTCAGAAACCGTCTTTGTATGATTTAGATCAGCAAATTTACCATATTTAATGGACTTCATGTACCATCGAACTCACGTTAGTCGTTCAATTTTTCCTTGCCGAATCGTAGCCCAAAGTGTTGTTGGCATATCCATATTATGAGTAATAATGTTTAGCAAGACCATCTCAATTCTACTTTATTAAATTTTATTAAATTCCCAGCCAACTTCCCCAAGGACACTAATTCCCCACCGTAAAGCCCAGGGCTGTTTCATTCTCTATGATACATCCTAAAACCTAATCCCCAACCCCCTTCCCTTGTGGGGAAGGGAGTTGGGGGAGAAGTGACATAATTTTTCAGAGAAAATAAAACAGCCCTGATGCCCGATCACCATGCTCTATACAACAATATAAGAAGAGGTAATTGCGGGGGCGCGATTCACCGTGACTAGGGTTTGATACAAAATCGCGCAAATTTCCCCACGGGTAATATCCCGTAGAGGTTCCAGTTGATTGACGGATGGATAATTAACAATCATTTTGCGTTCCGTGGCCGTGGCTACCGCGTCTGTCGCGTAACTGGGAATTTGCACGCGATCGCTATACTTAGTTAAAGAATTAGGGTTGCCTCCCTTAAGCTGCAAACCCGCAACTAAGGCGACGATCGCCTGTACCCGAATCAAATTTTGATCAGGCCGAAAAGTAGAATCAGGATAACCAGACATAAACCCAGCCCGGTTCACTTTCTCAACAGCTGCCTTACCCCAGAAATTATCCGCGACATCTTGAAATACCGTCGCGTTACGCTTCGGAGCTACATCAAAAGCCTTGGCTAATAATGCCGCGTATTGACCCCGATTTAAAGGAGCATCGGGTTTAAACGTATTATCAGGAAAACCACTGACAATACCCATCGCGACTAACCCTTCAATAAATCCGCGTGCCCAATGATTACTAATATCGCTAAAAGTCACCTTCGTGGGAGAGGGTGCGGGTGCGGGTGCAGGTGCGGGTGCAGGTGTGGGAGAAGGTTTAGGGACGGGTGCGGGTGTGGGTGCGGGTGTGGGTGCGGGTGCAGGTGCGGGTGCAGGTGTCGGTGCAGGTGTCGGTGCAGGTGTCGGTGTAATATTGTCGGCTAACTCGATTAATCCTTGTAGTTGAAGGGGATTGAGCTGATTCCCACAGGAAACTATTTTAAATGAGGTGGCATTTTGGATGTCGTATTGACCATTATTACGGAAAATATTTCCCCCGGGATCAAGATGATTTCCGAGATCGGGTAAGGATTTAGAAATAATTGTTAAACCATCTTGGACATTTTTCTCAATGAGATTTTTTCGCAAAATGGGGCTAGAGTCACCCGCCAAAACAATACCGGAACGGTTTTCTATGATTTGATTATCCATGATCAAAGGTGCGGATTGATCTTGGAGCGAAATCGCGTAACCTGTCTTTTGAAATAAATTACGCTTCACTTCTCCTTTGGCAGTTTTGGCCATGATCACTCCCGCGGCGGAATTATCAATAAAGACATTATCCCAAATATAGGGAAACGCGACACCTGTGGCAAAAATACCTTCTCGTTTACATAGGTTAAAGGTGCAATTAGATACTTTCGCGGTGGTGGATTCAATCCACACACCGGTTCCTCGAAGATCGTTATTGGTAACTTTTACTCCCTGTAATGTGGCATTTTGCTGCAACAGGAATGTCACATTTTGACCAGCCGCGGTGGGACTGACAAATTTACCACTTCCCAAGATCAAAACATCACTGCCTTTATTCCCCTCATTTCCTACTACCGTTACACCCGGAGGCACAATCAGGGGAAATATTTCTCCACTGGCTATGCTATAGCTACCGGAGGCTAATTGAATTGTACTGCCTGATTGGGCTTGTCCTAGGGCTTTGGCAATGGTTTTGAAGGGGGCTGATTGACTCCCTGTGGCTGCATCATTACCGGTTTGGGGATTAACGTATAGTGTTGCCATGATTTATTCGTCAGTAAATGGGTATATGTGAACTACTCGCCTCTAAATCGGAGTACGGCTCGACGGTGCTCGCTGAAGTCCGATTATAGTGGCTGCTTCTGATTTCTTCTGGGAGCAACCACAGGCGGATTGCCCCTACCTTCTGAGGTTTTACTTCCTCCACATCATCAGATACAACTAGCTGTCAACCTCTGAAGTTTGAGCCTTCTGATTGGTCTATCCTAACTGAAGCTTTGAATGTTGCTATTTAATCGGTCTCTTTCTTCTCACTTTTGACACTGTTTTTGATTATGTATATATACATAGTATATATCAAGATGAGAAAATTTGATTTTGGTTTTGACTATTATAAAGGTTTTCCGTTGCGTACAATACAAATAGTGCTATTGTTGGTGATCTTCAAATAAAACTGATAAAGAGTTGATAGAATTCCGGGGGGTTGTCTGAATTTATGGTTAGGGGGGATGGTAAGATTTACTAGATGAGCTTCATAATTGACAAGTTTTGTCAAAACGCTTCTGGGTTTATGTCTTTTTATGATCGCGTATGTGGAAGGATATTTTTTTGGGGACGCGAAAATATCGGCCTTTGCACCATTACTGGAAAAAAATTTTTGCTCTTGAGTAGGGATGCACTCAATGGCAATATATAAGGATAAAGGAAGAAGAAACTCCGATACGCGGGGTGATATACCGGAATTTAAGGTGGTTAAGATCATTGCTCTTGGGGAAGTGATGATTTTTGCTCCCTTCGGTATGGAAGTAACCCCAAGCTTCTCTACACAAAAGGAGAAGGGATAAGTCTCTCCTGTTTTTGATGTTGTCTGAGCTTTGGAGTTTGGCAAATTTTACAGAGAAATCTTTGAGCACAGAGGATTAATCCATTCTGGAGAGGGCTGGTTGAGGAAGATTGGTGATAGGTGCAATATCCTTGAGTGTTTTAAAGCTGTGTTACCTGAGCCCAGGATTCGGTTTCTCTTGTCAGGTATGGGGTAAAACCCGCTTAGTAAAGAACCCCCCTTCAGTTCATTGCTTGAGATATTTGTAAAGCCGATAGGAATCAATACAGGGGGAGTTCACCTGAAAACTCGGACTAACCCTGATCAATTACCACTCCTTAAGCAGATAATGGGGAGTATAGGATTCTAGGTAAGTAAAAATGGTACTTGCCTAATGGAGCTTTGGCACAATTGTCCCCGGAATTTTCTTGATCAATTCGAGGATGACAACCATTTAGCTCGTGGTAGGAGTATCTTATGGGTGAGAAACCCTGGGGGGAATTTTCTGTGTAATTCCTTATTGGGTATCATATTAGGGATCTGTTGAGTGTAAATTTTTTGTAACACGCAAGGGAGAAGAAGGGACACGATCGCGCTCCAGAAAAAAAAAAAAAAAAAGTGCAAAAAAAGTAAAAAAGAGATTGAAAGTTGAGAATCAATATGCTTTAATAAACTTAGATTGATATTAAAGAGGTACAGGCAATGTCAGAAGTAGTAACAGGGGCATTAACAGGAAAAGCCCTTCTGCAAAAAGTGAAAGGTAGTGGCGATTTACCCCGTAGAGAACTGGCGAAACTGTGTGGTTACTATAGCACCAGTAAATCCGGTGAGGTTCGGATTAACTTAGCAGAGTTTTACGATGCAGTGTTAGCCGCCAAAGGCATCGAACTGGAAAAAAGCAAAACCGATGGTCGTGGTCGTGAAGCCAGCTATCGGGCGACAGTTCACAAAAATGGTTCTATTGTGATTGGCGCGAACTATACTCAAGAAATGGGTTTGAAACCAGGTGATGAATTTGAAATCAAACTGGGCTATAAGCATATTCGCTTAATTCAAGTAGATGCCAACAAAGAAGAAGGCGGCGACGACGAAGGGGAAGAATAAAAGTTGATGTCTCACGCACAGAGTCCCATCACCTGTTGAGTAGACTGTGCGTGGTTGAGACTGATGACTTGATAGTATCCCAAAGGGAAAAAATCTCAGCCCACACACCGAACCCTTGAAACTCTCCCAAGACATGATGAGTTCTCAGTAATAGAAAAAAATTGTCATTGTACCTAAATCCTTAGTCAAAACAGGGTAAAGAGTCGTGGCGATCGCGGTGGTTTTGGGTGAGACTCTCTCATCTGATTTTTCTTGGCAAATCCTCTGATTTGTTACCAATAACCAAACAAATTATACTTGGTGCTATAAAATAGCCGAAAAGTTGTTTAGATGAGATAAAATCTCACTTAGTATAAATCAGTCAAGCCAAATGAAAGTGGATCACGATAGTCTGGAAGAAGACGCGATCGTGATCCACTTTTAGATTTCGAGTTTCCCAAGAGCATTAGGAAATAAAATCAACGACAAAGGCACTAAGGCACTAAGGCACTAAGGGGGTATTTTTCTCAAGGGGCAATACCTTCGCCATTTCTTTGTGGCTTGAGGCGGGGGGAAAGCCAAACCCAAGGAATGATGTTGGGTTTCGTAGCTCAACCCAACCGACGAATTCGCGTTGAAGTTAAGGAATGAAGAGATCAGGTGAGTTAGACTAGATGAGGAATTTATTGCCAACGATCGCGATATGGTTTTACCTGTCATCCCCTCCAGTCTTTTTACCCCTGTTGTCGCTGAAGCGGGGGGGTTTTATCTGCATAATGATTCATCACAAAGACAGGAAGAATGGATTGAAGTTTTGGTGGATATTCCCTATGCCGTTGCTGGAGATAGCTCCGAAGCAGAGCAAAAATTATTTACCTATCGCGTCCCTGGGCATCTGCAAGTACAACCCGGAGATATTTTAAGTGTCCCCTTTGGGAATCAGCAATTAGGCGCGATCGCGATCCGTTTTATTTCTCAACTTCCTGACAATTTAACTCGCGATCAGGTTAAAGAAGTAGAAGATATTATTTGTCAAGGTTTTTTTCCACCGACATACTGGGAATTACTCAATCAAGTTGCGACTTATTATTATACCCCTTTAATTCAAGTGATACGCGCGGGACTTCCTCCGGGTTTATTAGGAAGAAGTCAACGTCGCATTCGTCTTACTCCTGACGCGATCCCCCCTGGGGCTGATCTTTTTTTAAATCCTATTGCTCGTCAAGTCTTAACATTATTAGAAAAATCAAAAACTGGAGACTATACTTGGCAATATTTACAACGTCAAATTCCGGGTGCTCGACGCGGTTTACAGGATTTACTCAAACGTAAATGGGTAGAAAGTTATTTGGAACCTCCCACACCCGCTAAACCGAAATTAAGACAGGCTGTTACTTTAACTGAACAAGTATTAACGAGAGATTTAACATCTCGTCAAGAAGAAGTTTTAGAGATGTTAAGACGACGAGGCGGGGAAATGTGGTTAACTGATTGGTTACAAGTTTCTCAAACCAGTTCTTATATTATTAAAGCTTTGGAACAAAAAGGCTATATTGTGATTGAAGAAAGAGAAGTTTTGCGGCGGGAACAGGGCAGGGGCGAAGAGCGAGATCAGGCGAAAGTTCTCACTTCTTATCAAGAAGACGCGGTTAATGTTATTACTAATTTATTGAGTTTTGCTGAAGTATTATTACATGGGGTGACGGGTTCCGGTAAAACTGAAGTTTATTTACAGACGATCACGCCTATTATAGAAAGAGGTCAATCCGCGTTAATTTTAGTACCTGAAATTGGTTTAACGCCTCAATTAACTGATCGATTTCGAGCGAGATTTGGTCAAAAAGTATGTGTTTATCATAGTGCGTTATCTGATGGAGAACGTTATGATACTTGGCGATATATGTTACAAGGTATTCCTCAGATTATTATCGGCACGCGATCGGCGATTTTTGCTCCCTTACCCCATCTCGGTATTATTATCTTAGATGAAGAACATGATAGCAGTTTTAAACAAGAACAACCCGCACCTTGTTATCATGCTCGTCTTGTGGCAAAATGGCGCGCTCAATTAGAAAATTGTCCCCTGATTTTAGGTTCGGCTACCCCCTCTTTAGAAACCTGGGCAGAAATTAAGCAAAATTCCCCTAATTCCCCTAATTCCCCATCACCTATTACCCATTATCTCTCCTTACCGGAAAGAGTTTATTCTCGCCCGATGCCTCCCGTAGAAATCGTCGATTTACGAGAAGAATTAAAACAGGGAAATCGCTCTATTTTTAGTTTATCTCTCCAAAATGCTTTAAGTCAATTACAAGCTAAAAAACAACAGGGGATATTATTTATTCATCGACGTGGTTATAGCACCTTTGTCTCCTGTCGTAGTTGTGGTTATGTCATGGAATGTCCTAACTGTGATGTGTCTTTATCTTATCATCATACCCATGAAAACGCGGCGGAATTATTAAGATGTCATTATTGTAATCATGTCCAATTACAACCGCCCAGATGTCCTGATTGTGGTTCCCCTTATTTTAAACATTTTGGCAGTGGTACTCAAAAAGTAGAACAGGAATTAAATCGACTATTTCCTGAGTTAAAATGTATTCGTTTTGATAGTGATACGACTCGAACTAAAGATGCTCATCGCAATTTATTAACTAAATTTGCTAAGGGAGAAGCTGATATTTTATTAGGCACGCAAATGTTAACAAAGGGCCTGGATTTAGCTCAAGTCACTTTAGTGGGAGTTGTCTCCGCAGATGGATTATTACATTTTTCGGATTATCGGGCGAGAGAAAGGGCTTTTCAAGTCTTAATGCAAGTTGCAGGAAGGGCAGGAAGAGGTGATGATCCGGGGCGAGTGATTATTCAATCTTATACCCCCGAACATCCGGTAATTCAAGCAGTGAAACGTCATCATTATGACTCTTTTGTTGAGGTGGAATTACGGGAAAGATCCGAATTAAATTATCCGCCCTATCAACGATTAGTTTTATTAAGATTAACCGGGGCTAATGCGGGGGAAGTTGAGGAAACTGCTTATCAATTAACGAATGTTTTAATGGCAGAAAATCAAGATAATGCTTTGTTTGAATTGTTAGGACCGGCCCCTGCTCCTATTATGAGAATATCGAATCGTTATCGCTGGCATATTTTATTAAAGTTATCTTTGGATATGCCAAGAGAGGTATTAAATTTGGCGAATTTAAGGGAAATTTGTCCGCGTAGTATTAGTTTAGTGATTGATGTTGATCCGTTACATTTTGGATAGTAGGGACACGGCAATGTCGTGTCTCTACTGCTGTGTCTTGATTTCGGGTAAGGGACTCTTTTCGAGATAGAGTTTTGTCGCTTTTTTGAGGTTCGCGATCGCGTCTCATCACAAATCACGGTTTTTGATAAGTTGGCAAAAGAAAGCGCGATCGCACAACGCGTGCCGTGAGGCATGACGCGATCGCCTAACGCAGCAACGCGACAAATCCAGCTTGTTCAAAATGTTTATCATAGGCGAGTGCTTCTGAGATATTTTGTTGTTGCATAATTTGAAATGATGTGCAATCTGTGTGACTCCAGGCTTGATCGAGTCGGCTATGGTATAGCTCAAGTGCGCTTTGAAAGAGTTCATTGGTTTGACTAACTACTTCGATTTCAGGATTGTTAAAGGAATGATTGATAAATTTAACTGCTTTTTGTCTATAAAAACTCCCTTTTCCAGAGAAAGCATTTAGTAATTCAGTAAATACCATTTCACTGGTAACAATGGGGACATTTTTTAGAGAGATTGTGAGATGTCTAGCTTTTTGATGTAGATCATCATCGGGATTGAGTAAGGCAATCCAATAACCTGTATCAGCAAATATTTTTCTCATTCTTTTTCCTTGGGTGAGCCATACAAGTAGCTATCTAAATTTTTTGATAAGTCTCTCGGTAGCTGTGCATTGTCTTCCGTTGGTATTTCATAATTCATCTGATCTATGAAATTCAAGAAAGAGGGAATATCGGAATTTTCCGAATTATGGTTGGGAAAATCATCTTGATTTCTTCTAGCTTTAATGAATAGCAAAAAATTCCAAACTTCTCTTACTAAAGTATCGGGAGTTTGGGCAATCTCACGCAGCAATTCTTCTCTTACAGACATGGTTTTATCCTCATTCCGAGGTTTCTTTATTTCTTCTTCCTAGTTTATCCCAGATGGAAATTTTTGACAAGCACAGGGGGCGCGTCTCATCAGAAATTACGCTTTTTGATAAGTTGGGAAAAGAAAGCGCGATCGCTTCCCCATAAAAATAGTTTTCCGCGGAGATAATTTTCAAGCTAACATTCGAGCATGAGCAATTTCTCTGTCACAGATAAGACGGACTTGTGAACGAAAGAGTGAGACAATAGCTACTGTTTTTCCCGTCAAGGTAACAAATTCTACTTCGTATCCTACGCCACCTTGATGAACCAAAACCACAGTGCCAATATCGCCTTTGCTTAAGTTTTGTTCTGGGATATCAGTTGTTAAAACAACGGTATCAAGTTCTTGAATCATTTTGTTTTTTAATCGGGTGGATAGGCACTTACTAGCCGGGGAATTTCGCCTCCGGTTTCAATAAACCAGACAGAACGCACAAAGGGTGTTCTGCCATCGGCGGTTAGCATTTCTCCTTCAATAACGTACCGAGTGCCAAAAGGAGATTCTTCAATTTTAGCTAATTCATGGTCGGCGGGATGACGCAGCAAGGCAGTTGCCATAACTTCCCAATCATCGACTGAGAAGCCAAATCGCAAAAAAAATTTTGCTTTACTTTTCCCGTCGCGGTGGGTGAGTGAGAGCAGATATTCAGTGATTTTCTTTTGAGGAACGACTGCTCTTTCATAATTGGGCAGTTTCAATGAGTATCTCCAGTGCTTACTTTTTGTATATTAACTAGGGTTGAGGCGATTAGTCAAGCAGGGGCGATGCCTGCGGCTGGCTACACGCGCTTGTTCAGACAGTAGGAGAGGAGGCGCGATCTCGTCTCGTCACAAATAGTGCTTTTTTATAAGTTGGGAGAGGAAGCGCGATCGTGTCTCGTCAAAAATAGCACTTTTTCACAAAGTTGGGAAATGAGGCCGTATCGTATGATTTAATCATACTTGTATGACGAGAGTTCCTTCCTTTGCGTTTTTGACAAGCTATGCTATTCTAGCATTAGACCTAGTTACAGGAGTCTAGCAGTGAGCGAAGTAGTAACACTAGAACTTCGAGATGAATTGTATGCTATTTTAAAGCAACAAGCTGAAAGTGTTGGTATATCTTTGGCCGAGTGGATTGCTGTCGGACTTGAACAGCAAAACAGTTTGTTAATTCAGCCGAAAACTGAAGCCGAAAAAGAGGTTGCGCGTCAGCGATTTCGCCGCCATGCTGGAGCGATTGATTTAGGTTATCCAACAGGTGCAGATAATGTTAGTATTGATGCCGACTTAGTTCGGGCTTATAGTGGAGATTTTAATTAGGTGTTGTTACTGGATACATCAGGTTTACTTTGCTATGTCTACAAAAGTGAACCACAACATATACAAGCAGTTCAAATTTTGGATTCTGCCAGTTATGGTTTAACTCACAATTACGTTTTGGCAGAGTTTGTTGCTTTAGCTTTGGTGCGACGATTTCCGCGTCAATCTACTCTGGCATTTATATCGGATCTGATTAATAACCCCGACATTGAGGTAGTGTGGGTGGGTGAATCTTTGCATCGGGAAGCGGTTGATTTGTTGATGAAACGTTCAGACAAGACTTATTCTTTATGTGATGCTGTAAGCTTTGTATTAATGCAGCAACGTGGTATGAGGGAAGCGTTAACAACTGATCATCACTTTGAGCAAGAAGGTTTTAGGCGATTGCTGGTTTAGCATATTTCCTTGTTGGTAACTTGCGATATATCACTCAATAGAGAGATAAAAGTTGATGCTAAAAACTGATACCACGTTACCCATCGAAGCCGATCTAGTGAAGAATAACTGGGAGTTTACAGAGGTATGGATCGATCCTACTCTTTCACCGCCTTATCTGCTTTTGTTACTAAGTGATGCTCAGGGAAATTGTCGGATTTATGATCCGGCTGAGGGTTATAAAGTTGTGTTTTCTAGTCCGAGTTATGATCAGGCACAATATTGGCTTTTAGAGGATGAATATGAACCCATAGAAGGGCGGCTGAGAGTGTCGGAGTTAGTTTGAATAAGTGATGTTGAAGGCGCGATCGTGTCTCGTCAGAAATCTCGCTTTTTTATAAGTTGGGAGAGGAAGCGCGATCGTGTCTCGTCAGAAATCTCGCTTTTTCACAAGTTGGGAGAGGAAGCGCGATCGCGTCTCGTCAGAAATCTCGCTTTTTCACAAAGTAGGAGAAGATGCGCGATCGCTCGCTTATTAAGTGAAAACTGCTGGAATCAGTTTAATTCCGGTTCTACCGAACTTAGTATGTAAGAAATAGTCAAAAAGCACAGCCAGTAAGAGTTTGCTGAAAAGTTTATAAAAATCGAACTATCAGAAAATCAAACCTTTGCCAAATCAGGCTTTTGGCTGTTTCGACTGTAGACCAAGCATTGCAAGTTCGGTAGAGCCTTAATTCCTTTCTGAGCAGCTACATAAACTCTATGTCTGCCACTATAAACTTTGTAAGGGGGTGTTCCCTTGTGTAGTCCGATAGGATCTGTTTTACTGTGAAGCAGGCTTTCGATAGAGTCAGGAGAATTTTCTAATGAGCGTATTTTCCCTTCATTTATTTCACTTCTCTTGGGGACTTGAATATCTGACATTTTTACAGGGGTAGTTGACATGTTCTTTTCTCCACTAATTTACTAATTGTGAATTCTTTATATGTCTAAATTTCTTTGTGTTTCCTGTTGTTCATTGCAGCTTTAACTTGAGATAGAATTCTTGATCGTCGCTTCAATTTCATTATACTTTTCCCGAATCCTCTTTTCAATAAAATCTAGTAGACCAAGATCGATTTCTCCTTGACTTTTTGCGACAATGCCTCTCACTAACTGTTTAAATCTTAAAATTGTTTTATTCTCAATGGTTGGTATCATCAAAAGAAGTATTTGTTCATCTTGTTTAGACCACTTGCAATAAAAAATTGGTTCATCCATCAAGCCCAATTCGTTGGCAATTTTTTCCTCTTTTTCAGTCAAAATAACGTCGATAGAAGATTGGTAGTAAGTTCCGCCAAAAAAACCTTTCGTCTTGTGACGATTAATGGATAATTTCATATTGACATTTTCCCAAATTACTTATTCTGTAGTGACTAGCCAACGATCAATTTAGGTAATTAACAAGACTTTTTACTTTTTTTAGGGAAGCAAATCGTACCTTATTAATTCCTCTCCCATTCTTCCCACTACCCTATAGTAGATTAGAAGAAGCGAATGAAAATTTTTTCAATCCTTCCATTTTTTCAGTGTAGTTGCGTAGTAGTCAGCTTTACGCAAAGCTTCACTCTCTGATGAGGCTTTACCAGCCGACTCACTGCCAACAGATACTTCACCACTACCTTTGTCCCAATAAACATAGTAAGTAGAACCGGAGGGCGTTTTAACTTCACCAATTTTATCTTTAGCCATAACTAATCTCTTGATTTTTGCTTGATTCAACAAGATTTTGTAATTTTACTGAAAAGTCAATTTTGGCCTGATTTTTCATTAAGCCTCTTGGTTTGCAGGAGAAGCTTAATCGCTTTTTTTGCATCTGCATCACCATCCTTAGCTAATTCCTCTAACTCTGTAAAAGTATTCTCTTTGACAGAGCCAGGATAGTCATATTGAATTTTGGAAAGTCCAAAATCTTTCTTGATCTGGCGCAATTGCTCATAGGTGTAATCGCTACCAAACTTTTTTATGAGTTCGTCGGCTTGTTTTCCCATTGTTAGCTCTACTTTTTACTCATCTGAGACATAAATAGTACAAAATAAATTTTGGTATTGTCAACCCCATCAAGGTAGGATTTAGTAGCCACTTTTTTTACCTTTCCTGATTGCATTCAGTAGCAAACAGTAGGATTTAGTTGCCAAAGTATCAAACAGTAGCATAAAGTAGGATAGAATAGGTCAACCCACCACCCTACTCCACCTATGGACGTTCAAGAAGTCTTAAATTTGGCTGACGACATCGTATTTGCTAAGACAGGAAAACACCTCGATAATCTACAAGAGAGTATCTTGCGTGGCACTTGGCAACATCACAAATATCCAGAAATTGCCAAAACTTCCCACCGTAGCGAGGCTCATGTCAAAAAGGTGGCATCAAAATTATGGAAGCTTTTATCAGAAACATTAGGCAAAGACCTCAATCAATCAAACTTTAGATACACTGTGGAACGATGGCAATTTTCTATAGTTTCATCACATTTTGGTGACAATGCACAAGTTGGTAAGTTCAAGGTTTGTGGAAACCATCCTCAACCCTTAGAAACCCCAAACTTAGATAAGCAAAATCACGAAACCTCTAGCAAAACTCAGCATAAAATTCGTTTAGATTTATCCGATGCACCAGATCATAAACTATTCGATAACCGCACCTCCGAACTCTCTACCCTCAAACAATGGATTTTAGAAAATCGTACCCGCGTCGTCACCATCTTAGGATTAACCGGAATTGGCAAAACCGCCCTCACAATTCAACTAATAGAACAAATACAAAATGAATTTGATTATATTATTTACCGCACCCTCCACAACGTGCCAACACTTCAAACACTCCAAACAAACCTAATTCAATTCCTCTGTAGGGGCGGTGCCCCCGTGCCCGCCCCCTCCCGCGAAGAAAGGGCAACCACAGCGGAATTACCCCAGAAAGAAAGGGCAACCACGGGGGGATTGCCCCAGAAAGAAAGGGCAACCACGGGGGGATTGCCCCTACCAGAATATTTACGTTCCCACCGCTGTCTCATCATCCTCGATGACGTACAAATGATTTTCAGTAACGGAAAACTCGCAGGTAATTACCAACCCGGATATGAAAATTACGGCACATTTTTCAAACAACTAGCCGAATCATCTCACAACAGTTGTTTAATATTACTAAGTTGGGAAAAACCCAAAGAAATTGCTGTCTTAGAAAGCCAAAACCAAGCCTGTAAGACATTACAACTCAAGGGTTTAGTAGTAACGGAAGCTGAGAAAATATTCAGAGAAAAAGGTTTATCTGAACCCGAAAAATGGTCGGAATTGATTAACCTTTACCGAGGCAATCCCTCCTGGTTAAATATAGTAATCGCCATAATTAAAGACTTATTTAGCGGCAGTATTTCGCAATTTTTATCATATCAAACCCTCGTTTTAGGCGATTTAGAATCCCTATTACAGTCGCATTTTCATCGCTTATCCGATTCGGAAAAACAAGTAATATTCTCCTTAGCTACTCAAGGCGAACCAATGGAAATATCCCAACTTTCCACAGATCTACAATTATCCCCACCAGCATTATTACAAGCATTGGAATCCTTGGGACGGCGTTTACTAATTGAAAAGGTTAAACAAGATGAGAAAACACTTTTTACACTCGAGCCAGTATTGATGGAATATGTCAAAAACCAGTAGGGACACGGCACTGCCGTGTCCCTACTTATTCCAATTCGCAAAAGGACACGGCACTGCCGTGTCCCTACTCAAAAATATCCCGAATAATTGCTGATTATATAATTAGATAATGGCTGGCATTCCCCCTGATATTTAACAATTACCGATCATGTTTTGTTATTGTTTAAACCCCCTTATAGGGAGGCTTTAGGGAGCATCTCAAGGTCCCAAAAAAAACTGTAGTGGGAGCGTCTCGAATCGGCGGGATCTAATAGGGAGCGAGACGCTCCCACTGCCAATTTACGTTTAGGAGATGCTCCCATGCTTTATCTGTAGCCAACATTTAGGAAATCCATATCACCACCTTTCCCAAGGGGGAATTTAGCCCGATCGCGCTCTGTATTATAGTCAACGGAGAACAGGATATTTGCGGTATGTTATAAAATGTTAACGAATCAATTATAATGAGAATATAGAACGACTTTAATAGAGGGGGAATCTACAATGGTGATCAAATCTCTAACTCATTCAGTCTATAAAATTTCAGGAAAAATTCCCCTTCGCGTGATCCTGGTAGTTCCTTTTATTATCCAGGTTGTAGGTGCAGTGGGATTAGTCGGTTATTTGTCCTTTAAAAATGGGCAAAAATCCGTCAATGACTTAGCAGCACGTTTAACCAGTGAAACTTCTGCGCGCATTCAACAGCACGTTATGAGCTATTTAGATAAACCCCATCACACTCTTCAACTCATCTCAATGGGTATTGAAAGTGGGGATATTAACCCGGATAATTTTACTAATCTAGGTAAATATTTCTGGCAAATTGTCAAAAATACTAACCCGGATAGTTATATTTATTGGAGTAATCCCCAAGGATATTTTCTGGGAGTGGAAAGATTAGAAAATGGCACAATTACCCTGAAAGTTAGAGACGAAAAAACCGAACCAAAACGAGAAACTTATCTCCTTGATTCTGAAGGTATGCCTACTAAATTACTTTCTAACACTCCCTACGATCCACGCGATCGACCTTGGTATCAAGCCGCGATCGAAGCAGGTAAAGAAACTTGGAGTCCTATTTTTCCTTTTTCCTCGCGTGAAAATACCCTTTTAGGTCTGACTCCCGTTAAACCGATCTATTATCAAACAGGGGAACTACGGGGCATTTTAGCAATTAATATTACTCTAGTTCAAATCACTCAATTTTTAGAGCATCTCGAAATTAGTCCTTCAGGAGAAAGTTTCATTATAGAGCATTCGGGAAACTTAATCGCGAGTTCTACGATTTCACGTCCTTTTGTCATTAAAGAAACCGGAAAAAAAAGAGAAATTGAACGTTTAAAAGCCGTTAATAGTAATAATCTTGTTGTTAGTCAAACTGCGGATTATTTAAACAAAAAATTTGGCGATTTTTCCCAAATTAATCAGCCTCAAAATTTCAAAGCTAAAATAGATAATCAGCAACAGTTTGTTCAAGTTTTACCGTTACAAGATAACAGAGGTATTAATTGGCTAATTGTAGTGGTTGTTCCCGAAGCAGACTTTATGGAACAAATAAATGCTAATACTCGCACATCAATTCTACTCTGTTTCATTGCTTTAGTGGTGGCTACTATTGTTGGTATTTTAACCTCTCGTTGGGTTCTCCATCCCATTTTAAAACTCAAAAAAGCCGCGATCGCGTTATCGGGTGGAGAATTTGCTCAAGTTGTGGACTTAGAAAGATCTGATGAACTAGGAGTTTTAGCGAAAACATTTAATCAAATGGCAGAACAATTACAAGGCTCTTTTCAGACTTTAGAATCAAAAAATGCTGAATTACAAAACCTCAATAAACTTAAAGATGAATTTCTCGCGAATACTTCTCACGAACTCCGTACTCCTCTTAATGGTATTATTGGTTTAGCTGAATCTCTCATTGATGGTGCTACGGGAGAATTACCAGAGAAGACAAAAGCGAATTTAGCCATGATTGTTTCTAGTGGGAAAAGATTATCTAATTTAGTTAATGATATTTTAGACTTTGCAAAACTTAAACACAAAAATATTGAACTAGAAATTAAACCGGTAGGAATGCGAGAAATTACCGATGTTGTTCTCTTCCTTTCTCAACCGCTTGTTGGCAAAAAATCATTACAATTGATTAACACGATCGCGTCGGATCTGCCCCTCGTTGATGCCGATGAAAACCGACTCCAACAAATTCTCTATAATTTAATTGGGAATGGGATTAAATTTACGGAATCTGGCCTCGTTGAAGTTTCCGCGGAAGTAGTTAATGCTGACTCAATTTCTCCCAATTCCTTTTTAGCAATTACGATTTCTGATACGGGAATAGGGATGGCAGAAGATAAATTAGAGAGAATTTTTGAATCCTTTGAACAAGGGGACGGTTCCACTTCCAGAATTTATGGAGGCACGGGATTAGGACTAGCTGTAACGAAAAGATTAGTAGAATTACATGGAGGTAAAATTTGGGTTGAGTCCGAAATAAATAAAGGTTCTATCTTTACATTTACTTTGCCTATATCTCAAAACCTAGAAGCTAGTAAAATCACCAAAAAATCAGAACACGAACTACAAATTATACCTAATAATATCGTCTTAGAGATTCTGGAATCTCCTTTGTTAGTTCCTAGAAACTTTTCCAATATAAATGGTCAATTTAAACTTCTTATTGTTGATGATGAACCGATTAATCTTCAAGTTTTAGTTAATACTCTAGCACTGGAAAATTATGCGATTACTCAAGCTAATAATGGGTTAGAAGCATTAGAAATTATTGCCAATGGTTTTCACCCGGATTTGATTTTATTAGATGTAATGATGCCCCGGATGACGGGTTATGAAGTCAGTCAAAAATTACGCGAGAAATTTTTACCGAGTGAATTACCTATTGTGATGTTAACGGCCAAAAATCAAGTTGATGATTTGGTTGAAGGTTTTAGTGCGGGGGCGAATGATTATCTCACCAAACCGTTCTCTAAAAATGAACTTTTAGCCCGGATTAAAACTCATATTAAATTAGCAAAAATTAATGAAGCTTATGGGCGTTTTGTTCCCCATGATTTCTTGAATTTTTTGGGATATGAAAGCGTGCTTGATGTGAGATTAGGCGATCAAGTGCAGAAAGAAATGACGATTATGTTTTCTGATATTCGTTCTTTTACCACTTTATCAGAAGAAATGTCACCGGATGATAATTTTAAGTTTCTTAATTCTTATTTAAGTCGAGTTAGTCCTTTAATACGCGATCATCATGGGTTTATTGATAAGTATATTGGCGATGCTATTATGGCTTTATTTCCTAAGTCGCCTGATGATGCTGTGAAGAGCGCGATCGCGATGCAAAAGGAAGTTAATATTTATAATGAACATCGAATTAGTCGGGGTTATGTTCCTATTTCCATTGGTATTGGTTTACATAGGGGTACTTTGATGTTAGGAACTATTGGAGAAACTGCCCGAATGGAAAGTACAGTGATCGCGGACGCGGTAAATTTAGCCTCTCGTTTAGAAGGCTTAACTAAAGTTTATGGTGTGGGAGTTTTAATTAGTCATCAAACCCTTTGTGGTTTAGAATATTTAGAGGAACATAATTTCCGATTTTTAGACAGGGTGATGGTTAAAGGTAAACGGAAAGCGATCGCTGTTTTTGAAGTTTATGATGGTGATGTGGAGGAACAAAAACAGTTAAAGAAACAAACCCAAAGTCGTTTTGAAATCGCGGTTTTTCTTTACTATCAACAACAGTTTGATGAGTCACAAAAAATGTTTCAGGAAGTTTTACAGATTAATCCCCGTGATCGCGCTGCTTTATTGTATGTCAAACGCTGTGAGAAACATCAAAAATTTGGGGTTCCCGATGGTTGGGACGCGATCGAAATTTTGGAGGAAAAGTAAATTTATGCTCCGATCACAATTGTCAATAATTTGAGAGGGCGAACACTTCTTCTGGAGTCAGATTTAATTCAGGAAAAGTACGGGAAATCACGCGATCGCTCCCTCGATAAGCAGTTTTAGGGGATTGGGGATTGGGGACTGGGGATTGGGCAATTGATAATCTCTAATTGATAATAGATATAGTCATTTCAAATAAAAATGAGACATTTGAAATCGAGAAACTTCTTACTGTGAGGGGATTTTAATTTCTCAATCTTAGTTGAAATGACTATAATTGTCAACTGTCAACTGTCAACTGTCAACTGTCAACTGTTAACATTCTTCCCTCTTCCTTCTTTCTTAAAATTTATTTGCTTTGCCACGCGGGATGAGAAAGTAAAGAAGCAAAAGGTTGAACACCCCGTAATTGATTAGCCAGAGGTAAATGGCCTTTCGGAGCACTTAAATCCCAAATAAACCCTTGAGGGTATCTTGTCCAATTATTCCCTTCTTTCCAACCTAATAAAGGCCATAGTTTTTCCCAATTTTTGGCAACTCCCAACCATAATTCTCGCTGTACAGAAAACCCAAATTTTCCCTCAGAATAGATAAACCAAAGTAAATTAATTGTTTGTAAATCAACCATAGGCAAACTTTCCACTTCCGAAAAATAAAGCCATTTTCTCTGAGGAGCAGTTCCCCCGGCTAACTCACACATTTTTTCCACTGTTAACTTATCCGCGGCTTGAAATTCTTGTTTAAGAATAAGTTGTTGTAAGGGGTAATAATCGAGATTAGCCTGCGATCGCAAAGGCACAACCCCTTGGGGAAAATAAGTCTGGAGAAAATCCACCGTTTTTGGTAAATTCAGATGATAGAGAGCTTGATAAATTTTCCCAGTAACTACCGTTGGGGGGGCAGACTGGCGATCGCGTAAAAATTCCATCAAAACATCTAAACCCGCATCTCCCTCCTCAACCATTGTCGGAATGATTTGTAATTGTGCTTTTTCCGAACCCGACTGTAATTTTCCTCGGAGTTCATTGATATGAGAAGTTGTTTCTAGGGGAGAATTTGTGGTTGAGTCAGTCATAAAATTTCAATCTGTTATTAACTATTAGCCTTTCCGGTTCAGCTAAAATGAACTTTTTTCTCTATTTTACAATAGGATGGCAACCGCTTGATAAAAATCTCCTCTTGAGAGCATATCGGGGACGATCGCGTTATTTCTGTAAAATGCGATCAACGATCGCACTGGTTGAGGAAGGGACTTCCACTTGTATAAAAACCACTTGCACACCGAATTTTTGCGCGATCGACGCTTCTGGAAGAGTATCGAGTTGATAGTCTCCCCCCTTCACATAAAAATCGGGTTGTAACACCTCAATTAAATGACTCGCGGTAGTTTCCGTAAAAATCACCACCCCATCCACGGGTTTCAACGCGCTTAAGACTTCCGCCCGTTCCATTTCAGGTACAATGGGACGGGGTGGAAAACCCGGTTTTTGTGGTTTAATGGCTTGAACCGAGCGATCGCTATTTAAGCCCACCACCAAAGTCCGTCCCAAGGCAGAAGCCTTTTGTAAATAACGGACATGGCCTGGGTGGATCAGATCAAAACAACCATTGGTTAATACTAGAGGACGCCATTTTTCAGGAGATTGCGCGATACAGTCCCTAAGTTCCTCCAAACCATAAATACCAGAAATTTTAGTAATGGGTAATTCGTGATTCATCCGTTATCAAATATAATTTCAGAGGTTCAGTCAATATGTCAAAGTAGGTAAGTCTCAATGAAGACCAAGAAACCCAGTTTCTCAAGGATACGCGACTAGAAACCCTCGTTTATAGTCTTAAAGAAACCGGGTTTCTCATAACTCTATCCACCTACTTCGCCATTCCACACAGATAAACTATAGTGTAATAATGCCTCTTTGACAAAGATCCCAAAGCAGGTACAACCCAATCCAGTCCCCAAAATCTTTAACTTCGCTCAGGAAAAAATGAAAGCTACCAATAGTCCGGCTTTATCCAGCTTAACTTCTCGCACCCTAAAAGTCGTCGGAGTAATTTTTTGTTCATCTTTTTTACTAAACTCCATCGTCTTCTTTTTACCGGAAAGTTCCATGCCGATTTTTAGTAGAGCATGGCAAATGACTCTAACGAGTCAATTGGTAGATCGGGGCATCATTCCCATGATCGGTATCGCGTTACTGATAACAAGTTCTTGGGTAGACAGTAATTATGGCGGTCCCCAAGAAAAACGCCCTCTTGTCTTGGATTTAAAATTTTGGGCTATGTTATTCGCGAGTATTTTAGGCTTAGTTTATTTAATTTTGCTTCCCATGCAATTAGGGAATACTAATCAGGAACTTCAAGATAGTTTAAAGCAAATTACTGAGCAAGCGACTCAAGCGGAAGCCCAGGTTAATAACCAACTTAGCAGTCCTCAGTATAGAGAGCAAATTACTCAACAACAAAATCAACTTAAAAGTCAACTGAGTGGTATTCTCAGCGATGATAAAAAATATCAAGAAGCTTTGGTAAGTCCTCAAGTTCCTGAACCCTTTAAAAAATTACTCAAAGATTCCAAAGCAAATCCCAAAGCGGTTGATCAATTTCTCGCACAACAAGCTGAAGAACTCCCTACTAAATTATTAGGGGAAATTAAGAGCAAAAAAGACCAATTAGAAAAGGAAGCTAGAGCTAAATCTCGTAATGTTAGTTGGCAAATTGGGACCAGTTGTTTATTACTCGCGATCGGCTACATCATCATTGGTTGGACTGGTTTAAAAAGCATCGTCATGCAGCCCACTCGTTGGGAATAATGAAGGTTGACAGTTGACAGTTGACAGTTGACAGTTGATAGTTGACAGTTGACAGTTGAC
>JBBITB010000057.1:0-39877 GCA_037440985.1 Microcoleaceae cyanobacterium bin_387 | reverse complement strand
CGTGGTACTGGGTGTGGTTGTCGTACCTGTAGTCGTGGTACTGGGTGTAGTTGTCGTACCTGTAGTCGTGGTACTGGGTGTAGTTGTCGTACCTGTGGTTGTGGTGCTGGGTGTAGTTGTCGTACCTGTGGTTGTGGTGCTGGGTGTAGTTGTTGTACCTGTGGTTGTGGTAGTTGGTAAACCTGTTAAGCTGTCAATCGTGACAAAATCTTTTTCGGTAATCAAAGATGCGGGTGTATTGGTCAAGATCGCGATTAATTTACCATTAGTAGTAATGATAGTATCTCTGAAATTCAAACCAGTCCCTTGTGTAATTTGGAGATCCTTAAAGGACAAATTATTATCTTTTAATAAGCCTAAACGGTCTGCTAACTGGTCGTAGTCAGTAATGAGCTCATAACTTCCCTGTGGTGGGAGGACAAAAATATCACTTCCGGCTCCCCCTGTGAGAGTATCAACACCATCGGGGCCGCCGTAAAGTACATCATTGCCTTCTCCTCCGGCAAGACTATCATTACCAGAACCGCCCACTAGAGCATCATTACCCTTTCCTCCGAGGAGGATATCATCACCGACTCCTCCATTAAGCCAATCATTTCCCACATCTCCATAGAGGGTATCTGAATCATCTCCACCCATTAAGGAGTCGTCGCCTTGACCTCCTCGGAGGATATCTAACCCCGGACCTCCGAGGAGTGTATCATTTCCTTGACCACCATTAAGAGTGTCATTACCATTGTCTCCTTGGAGGAAATCGTTACCATCTTGTCCCATGAGGCTATCGCTCCCATCACCACCAAGGATATTATCGTCTCCTTGACCGCCTAAGAGTGTATCGTTGCCTTGATCGCCACTGATAGAATCGTTGCCTTTATCGCCACTGATATAATCATTATCCGCATTTCCAAAAATCGTGTCGTTACCCGGACCGCTATAAATCGTATCATCGCCGGCTCCCCCCGTGAGCAAGTCGGCACCGGAGCCTCCACTGATCCAATCGTTTCCGGCATCGCCAAAGATGTTATCGTCCCCAGATCCTCCATAAAGAAAATCATCGCCAAATCCGCCGCGCAGGGAGTTGTTTCCGTCTCCTCCAGAGAGTGTATCTCGACCCGCGCCACCGAGTAAGGTATCATTGCCTGAACCCCCTAGGAGGGAATCGGCTCCATCATCTCCTGAGAGGAGATCGTTACCTTGGCCTCCATCAAGAGTATCATCCCCTGCTTGACCAAAAATTGTGTCATCTCCACCTAATCCCAGGATACTATCGGCATTGGGGGTTCCTATAAGTAAGTCATTTCCAGATGTTCCGGTTTTGTTCGCCATCTCAGCTCCACCATTCCTCTCAGAAGACAATGTTTGAATATGTGCAGTTTTAGTTTTTATGCAACACGGATATATCAAATCACAATTTGAGACTCCCTGATCTTTTCGCGTCCTCTGTACTTAGTTATAAGCATGGGGATGTTTAAGAGAGTTTCATTCTTAAAGGTTCTGTCATAGAAACTTTAGAGACTCCGCGTAAAATAGGGTGCTTACTTTTGGGAAAATTGTGACTATTGAGGTGTTTTGACACTAAAATAATGTTCTTTACTTATTGATTGGGGGAGGCGAAATTTAGTTCCTTGAGGGGATTTTCTTTACGGATCACTTACTTTAAACTGCTAAGATTGCTGGATCTGCGGAGATTAATTCCCTATCAAGGTCAAAGGCATCGACATTTAAGACTATTCCTAAGATTGCCCCAGTTGATTTTAATTTAATGACTGTATCATTGATTCCCCCTATCTGATCGAAGTTTATCATTTGTTTGAGGTCAAGATCGATCGCGCTCAATCCATTAGGTAAGGCAATTTTATCACCATCTCTGAACCAATCAAAGTCGGTAATGATATCAGCTTCGTTCATGTCAAAGGTCGCATCATCGGCGTTAAGGACAAAAATATCACTGTTGGGGCCCCCTGTGAGGGTATCTTGAGCGCGATCGCCGATTACAACATCTTTTCCTTCATTTCCTAAGATTAAGTCATTTCCCTTACCGCCGCGAAGGGTATCATTTCCTATACCACCATCAAGGGTATCATCTCCGATATCACCTTTGAGAATGTCATCTCCGGCATCTCCATATTCTAAATCATTTTGTTTACCGCCATATAATTGATCATTGCCACCGCCCCCATAAACGACATCATTACCATCATTAAGACGAATAATCTCCCCTTCATCGGAACCTTTTACGGTATCATCTCCCCCTAACATCCATAGTCCGTCTGGATAGGCATCTAATTCCCCCAAAAATAAGCTAATGTCTTCTGATAAATCGTTGCCTAATAAGCGAGGAACACCCTCAGAATCAGGCTTTAATTGTTGAGAGGTAACTGTTTGAGATACCGATGGGATAACGGGATTAATAATCGAGGTTGAGGGAATATTTAAGGTATCTTTTGCCATGATTTTTTCTCCTATTTTTTCCGGGTAAAGATTCTATCTCCTTTGTCTTGTTGAATTATGAGTCAGATTATGCTATGAATCCCACTCCCTACTCTATTATATCTATATCATATTCGGTAATATTATCTGGGGACTTTTTTCCTGTATCTCTCACAGGTTACGCAGAAAATTAGTGAATTTAGTTGGGATATTTCTGAAAGGAATAGTATTTTGTGAGCTGATTAGGTAAATTGATTTAACCGCAGATAAACGCACGCAGATAAACACAGATTTTTTACCCGATAACTGCTCTATTTTTTCTCTACAATTACCTGATGATCGCGTCTTGTCGGCGTAAATAAACCGGGTTTCTATCACAGACTTATAAGTTGAGATTGGGTGCAGAAACCCGGTTTCTAGGGATGCGTCATCGTCACTAGATCAAATTTTCATTCCTCTGTTAAACTTAGGAATGAAGACGGACAAATTGATCTAATCTTTCCATACCTTTTTTGATGGTTGTTAAATCAGTCGCGTAGGATAAACGAATGTGATCATCCGCACCAAACGCACCCCCTGGAATTACCGCGACTTTTTGTTCTTCTAATAACAAATCACAAAATTCTAAGGAATTAATGCCCGTTTTGCTGATATTGATAAACATATAAAACGCGCCATCGGGTTTCCGGCAACTAATCCCCGGAATTGAGTTAATTAAATCAAACATAATTTCGCGACGTTCGGCAAAAGCGAGACGCATTTTTTCCACACATTCTTGAGAACCTTCTAAGGCCTGAATTGCGCCATATTGGGCAAAGGTACAAACGTTAGAAGTGCTATGATCTTGGACTTTAGTCGCGGACTTAATAATTTCGACAGGGCCGGCCAAATAACCAATACGCCATCCCGTCATCGAGTAAGCTTTAGCAAAACCACTACTAATTAAAGTCCGTTCAAAAATTTCCTTACCAAAGGAAGCAATACTGGCGTGAATAGTCCCATCATAAACAATTTTTTCGTAAATTTCATCAGAAACGACGAAAATATCATGCTCTACCACTACTTCTGCTAAGGCTTTAATTTCCTCTGGTGTATAAACCATTCCCGTAGGATTTGAGGGGGAATTAATGACAAATAATTTGGTTTTGGGAGTAATGGCTGCCCGCAATTGTTCAGGTGTAATTTTATACTGAGTCTCTGATGTTGTTCCCACAATAACGGGAGTGCCTCCCGCGAGTTTTACCATTTCTGGATAACTTAACCAATAGGGCGCGGGAATAATTACTTCGTCCCCAGGATCGACGATCGTCATCATCAAATCAAACAGGGAATGTTTTCCCCCATTGGTGACAAGAATATTTTCGCTTTTGTAGTCTAAGTTATTATCTTTGAGGAGTTTACTCGCGATAGAGGCTCTTAATTGAGGTTCACCACCTGTGGGACCATACTTGGTTTTACCACTATCTAAGGCTTGTTTGGCCGCGGCTTTAATATGTTCAGGTGTATCGAAATCTGGCTCTCCGGCACTAAAACTACAGACATCAATGCCTTCAGCTTTCATCGCCTTTGCCTTGGCTGCTACTGCTAAAGTTGCCGAAGGTGGGACGGCTTTCACTCGTGCTGCTAGTTTTACCATAATAAGTTTTGGATTTAGGTTTTAGTGTTTAGATTGTAGGTTGCCCAAGACTTACCATCAAGTCATCCATGAGCTATTGATGACATTATGGAGTAAGCCAGCATTAATAGTCAGATGGCAATAGCACATAATCACGATTATGTCAAGACCTGAAACAAGAACGCGATCGAGATTTATAGAAGAAGGAAGAGGGAAGAGGGAAGAAGGAAGAAGGAAGAGGGAAGAAGCAATAAAATCAATGGTTTGGGCCATTAACAAGATCAACCACCGTCGAGGCCAGGGTAGTAGGGACACGGCACTGCCGTGTCTCTACTTGATAGAGGGAAAGAGAAACCCGGTTTCTGAGTTAAACCTTTGTGAAAATTTGCTCTGTAAGCTGACTGGGACGAATACCGATCAACTGAGCCAAGACATCACCCGTCACACTATTGCGGATAATGGCACCCTCCGAGCTAATACCAATTACCAATTGGTCGAAAGTTAAACCACCTGATAGACCCAGTTTATCTTCGAGGGGATTAAATTGAACAATCGTGTCACCACCCGCGGCGGGAGTCAAGATGAGAAGATCGGCTCCTGAACCACCAACCAGAGTATCATTGCCCGCGTCACCGACGAGAGTATCATTACCCGGTCCACCATAGAGCAAATCATTACCCGGTCCACCTGAGAGATAATCATTGCCTGCATCTCCATAAAGCGTGTCATCACCTGCACTTCCATAGAGAAAATCATTACCATTACCACCACACAGGATATCTTTGTATTCCACACCCAAGGGTGCAGGAATCCCTGTATCGGCAACCAAAGTATCATTGCCATCACCACCACTCAGGGTATCACTACCAGAGTCCCCTTGTAGATAATCATCTCCTTGATCACCAAAGAGGAGATCATTACCTTTACCACCATAAAGGGTGTCATTGCCAGTACCACCGGAAAGGGTATCATTGCCTCCATTGCCATTGAGATAATCATCTCCTTGATCTCCAAAGAGTAAATCATTACCATTTTCGTCGTTACCGGAGTCAATACTTCCGCCGTAAAGGGTATCATTGCCTTGATTGCCGACGAGGGTATCATTACCGCGATCTCCTATTACGAGATCGTTCCCTTTACCGCCCAGTTCTACATCTTTGCCCTTACCGCCAAAGAGGGTATCATCCCCCCCATTGCCATTGAGATAATCATTGCCATTATCTCCATATAATAAATCGCGATCGGCTTGACGTTGTTCGGAGGTGAGTTGGGTATTCCCTCCATAACCAAAGAGGTTATCATTACCATTACCACCTTTGAGAGTATCACTCCCTAAGAAGCCATAAATGGCATCATTCCCATTACCACCATTAATGGAATCATTATTATCCGTTCCCAATAACTGCCCTTCTGTTTGATTCAGACCTGGAATAGATGTGACATCGGGGAGAGGAATTGCATCAACAGGACATTCGGGATCTTGCGATGGCGGGGAAGGAGGTAATACTGGTGTTGGTGTTGGTGTTGGTGTTGGTGTTGGAACAACAGGTGTGGGTGTGGGTGTGGGTGTGGGTGTGGGTGCGGGTGCGGGCGTTGGTGCGGGTGTGGGTGCGGGCGTTGGAGTCGTGATAATAACAGAGGATATCTGTTGAAGATTACCAAAATCAATGCCACTAACGGTAATTGCTTTTGCTGTCACTGGTACTGTATACGAAGAACCCGGAGGAGCAGTCTGCTTGGAGTTTTGTTGTAGAACTTCTCGGATAACATAGGAACCAACCCCTAAATCAGGCAGGGTATAATTACCATTGTTATCTGTTTTAACTGCCTGTTCCCCACTGTCAAGTTGACCATTGTTGTTGGCATCGATATAAATTACCCAATTGGCTAAACCCTTTTCATTGGCATCTTTTGTACCATCCCCATTGGTGTCAGAAAATACTTTACCCGTAATCTTACTGGGTTCATAATTGCCAAAATTAATGTTATTGGGGTATTCACCACTGGTAACATTAATAGGACCTGGGTTTTCCGTGGATTGTGTCCAACCTTTTTGGGGAATTTCTCGGACATTGTATGTACCGGCTGATAAATTGGGAAGGGTATAAAATCCATTGGCATCCGTTGTCACCTTCTGTTCATTGGGATCATAAAGATTATTGCCATTAAGATCAATGAAAAATTCCCAATCTTTTAAACCCGGTTCATTGGGGTCTTTTTTGCCATCGGCATTCAAGTCATTAAATTTTTGACCGCTAATGGTATTAGGTTGGAAATTTCCAAAATTATTATCCTTAGAGTCAGTACCACTGGTAACAGTAATCGCTTGAGTGGGTTCGCTTATTTTTTTCCAACCTGGTTGCAGAACTTCTTGTAATTGATAAGTACCTGCGGATAAATCAGGGAATGTGTAATTTCCCTGGGTGTCGGTATTGCTAGTAGCAACAATCTTATTATTGCTAGTATCTACAAGTTGAACTGTCCAACCCGGAATGCCTTTGTCTTCAGGCTCTTGTGTACTATTCTGATTAATATCTCGGTACACTTTTCCGCTGATTTTGCCTGGTTTAAAATTAGCAAAATCTTTGCCTGATTCATTTTTTCCGCTTTGGGGTGAAATTACTAATGGATTTGTTGGTGGTGCGGTTAGCTTATAACCGTCAGGTATCTGTTCTTGGACAAGATAGGGTACAGGCTTTTGATTAGAGTCTAATGGGACACCTAATGAATCAAAGAGATAAAAACCTGGGTTGGGTGAAGTGGCTGATGCGGAGACGGTTGTGCCAATGGTTGTGTCGCTAGGATCTATTAATCCATTGTTATTCAAATCCGCGTACAGAGTTAATGTTACTCCGGTAAATCCTGGTTCAGAAATTTCGGGGACGCTATTACCATTAATATCCTCAACTGTTTTGCCACTGATGCTGATTTTTGTGAAGATCCCGATATCCTTATTGGCAACATCTTTTCCACTCTCTCCAACCACTGTGTAAGAATCTGGGTTGGTAGTACCTGTGATCAGAGGGAATGTCTGCTGCTGTTTGGTTTGATCCACCTCTGCCTTGACTAAATAGGTTCCAGGTCCTAAATTTGGAAAATTATAAGCTCCCGTGCCGTCTGTGGTGGTTGTCAGCAAAGGTGTTGTATTTGTACCTTGGAATAGGTTGATCTTTGCTCCCACGATCGCGCTATCATCAGGGGTAACGCCATTTCCGGTTAAGTCATTAACTTCCTTTCCACTGATGGAAAAGTTCTTGAAATTACCAAAGTTAAAATTACTTTGGTCTTTAGTGCCAGTGTTGTAGGGAGTAGCTGTCGCCGTGGGGAGAGTCTGCACCCAACCGGACTGCGCCTGTTCTAAGATCGGGCTATTCGTCTTTGTATCGATGAGGCTGTAAGTGCCGCCGAGGGCGACAGAAGCATTTTTTTCATTCGAGTCGAACTTGCCATTGGCGTTTTCATCTACGAAGATCGTAAAGTTTTGCGCGGGAGTTGTCGTAGTGGCATCAGCCCCATTTAGAACACCGTCACCGTTGATGTCATTGAATATCTGACCAGTAATGGTAGGACCGTACTCATAAGCGCCAATGTCAATTGTGCCGTTAACGGTGCGGTCAAACCCAATCCCGCGCTCATCCGTAGTGAGGGCCGCACCAGTTATCGCGTTGAGGGCGTTGGCGGAGTTGCCCTTGTCGATGACAGGATTGCCAGAAGTATTAATTAAGTTGTGCGTTGGGATGGTACTAGCATAATTACCCAGAGGACCGAGCCAAGAGGGAAGAACACCCGGCGTACCACCTGTGGTAACGTTGTTTGTGCCGCTTATCGTATTGATTTCGGGGGTTGCTCCACCTGTGTTGCCAATGATGATCGTATTGTTGACGTTGGCTGTCCCCGCGTTGTACACGCCGCCGCCACCTGCCGTGGTCGGAGCACTCGCCTTGTTGAGCGCGATCGTGGTGTTATAGATGTTACTCGTGGCTCCTGTGTTGACAAAAATCGCGCCTCCCAAACCCTGACCGGCAGTACCGTTGCCAGCAAGAGCACCACCTGTGGCCGTATTCGCGCTAAATGTGCTGTTGCTAATGTTTAATGTGCCGGTTTTGAGAAAAATGGCACCACCGAGACCGGCACCGCCGCCGCCGCCGCTGGTACCGCCATTGCCTCCGAAGCCACTGGTGCTGTTGCCTCCTGTGCTGCCAGCACCGCCGCCGCCGAAGTCGCTGTTACCACCCTTGCCTTGGGTACTCCCAGCCCCTCCAGCACCACCACCACCACCAAGAAGGCCATCAGTGCCATCACCACCGGCTCCTTGGGGAGTCCCAGCCCCTCCAGCACCACCGCCACCACCACCGCTGCCGTTGCCGCCCGCGGGACCCCCTTTACCCCCTTGACCGCCCAGACCGGCTGTACCACCGATGCCACCATCTCCACCAGTGCCACCGGGTGCGCCAGTGCCACCTACGCCACCTTGACCACCGATGCCACTAGCTGTAGCACCTCCACCGCCGACACCACCAGTGCCACCAGTTTTACCGACAGGAGCCGAGGGATTGCCAGCAGGAGTGCTGCCTGCTCCTGGGCTGCCCGGACCACCGGGACCACCGCTGCTGACACTAGGGGTGAAAACGTTGATCAAGTCGTTGTTGCCACCACCACCGCCAGCCGTGCCAGCCGTGAAAACCGCACCTGCACCGCCTATCGCTGTATTGCCAGTAAAGGTAACACTGTCAATATTAACGCTACCGTTGTTGATAAAAAGTGCGCCACCTAAGCCAGCACCGCCACCGCCACCATTGGTGCCTGAGCTGCCGATAGCCGCTCCATTTTGAATTGTTAAGTTAGATAAGTTGACTTTGGCATTGTTGTCAACTATGAGGGGGCGGAACTTATTACCGCCATCTATTTGGAAACCGCCCCCAAGAATAGTGGTGGTGTCGGTAATAATCGGGAGGAATCCTGTGAGTGTTACATTGTTTTTAAGGATGATGGTATCTGGTCCGGCGTTGGCATTTGCAACGTTGATCGCGTTTTTCAGATCGCTAAAGCTGCTAACGCTTTGGTTCAAGTCAGCTAGTACACCTCTATAGGCCTCCCTCGCTTCTTCAGAAAAAACCAAAGGTGTCTCGATCGCGCCCGTTGTTACTTCTAACTCCCAGTCTCCACCCAAAGCCTCACACCCTGTGAGATCCTCGGAGGCTGCCACTGCCGCCCCAGTTAGCCGGCTCAGTCTTTTCACGAAGGTAACACCCTCTTCCCCCGCGGCTACGTTACAGCCATAAAGTAAAATTTCTTTCTGGCGTGATCTCCCTGCCCGGGGCAAGGCAAACCACTGTTCTAAATAATTCCGATAGCTTTCAATATTGCTTAGACTCAGTTCCCCTGATCCCAGTTGTAAACTACCTGCTGCACCGTGAGATAATATGTGGACGGCTGGAACATCTTTGCGGTTTTTCAGTGCTTGTGCAATTTGCTCGACACCATCGTGGGTAGGATCTAAAATGACGACTTCTGTGTTAGGACTGACACTATTGGTGAGAGTCTGATAGTTATCGACTCTGGGATCAACAAAAACGATGGGATGGCTAAGGGGACTGCTGTTTTGACTTTGATTGGTGGATTCCATTGATGTCACTCCTGGGTGATGAGGTTTTCGGTTTAGTTGTATATCAAAAACTGTTTTATTGGGCTGTTGTGAGGGATGTTTTCTGGGACTTTATCTATCACAGAACCGTCATGGCACGATCGCGCGATCGTCCGTTTCCTTAATCCCTCATAAGCAGGCTTAGTCCACTTAGAAGTGTCTCAGTTCATTTTTGTTCCTGTATCTCCGGGTTTTTTCTTACAGGATACCCATAATTTTGGGTTTTGTTACACCGTTTCCGTAAATTTACGGATTTTTTTTCATTTAACTATTGATTTTCTTATTTATTGATTTTCTTATTGTTACTGCGGCTAATTTTTTTCTCAAAAAAACAGTAAAATGTCTTGACACTTATGTGATTTTTTGCTATGGAAATCGACGTAATACCATAATACAGAAACCTGTTTTAATGGTAAGATTACCGCCACTGATGAATGGCTATGACATAACCGAAACAGGACGCGATCAACCCAAACAAGTAGGGACACGGCACTGCCGTGTCCCTACACAGAAAATCCCCCCAATTTCTCTTGCTTTAGGGCGATCAAGATTCCTTGACAAAGGGCCCCTAAGATCGAGCCAATGCTCAAGTTATTTCGTGGCAATTCCTTAATTCGGTAGGTTTATATTAGAATGAGCCTTGTTAATTTTCCTAACAAAGCTTTTACTAATCAACCGATTTTATACTGGGTATTAATTTTACTCAAGAGATCAAAAATAAACCGTTACCAAGTTTCTTCTTCGGGATCGGGAGAATTACTCCAGATTTCTATGTCTAAATCATTAAGATATACCAAGGCACTTTGGAGCTGTTTTTCTGTTCCATAAAGTTCTAAATCAAACCATCCTTCTTCCGCGGTTTCTTCTAAATTTGCGGCATGAAATTTAATTGTTAATCCGTGATATGATATTAAACGAGAAATAACGGGTTCGTGATGATATTCACTGGGAATGCGTAGGCGGATTCGGGTATGAGTCGGGCGATCGTGTCCGGGTATTGATTCGGGAATATCTTTTGATTGAATATGATGAAACGCGTGAACGGGCTCCGCGGGAATCAGACTTATGTTTTCGGCTAACATTGTGTTTTCCTCAACAAAATATTATGGGGGAATGGGGTATTGGTAATGGGGAATTGGTAATGGAGAATGGAGAATGGAGAATGGGGAATGGAGAATGGGGTTTGCCTTAGGTAAGTGCTGATAGTTTATCGGTGATTGAGCTATCAACAATTATCTATAGTGTTTCCATAAGAGAGGTGAAACTTGTGGCACAGGGATCTTGCCTGTGACGGGCTAAGGCCCGTTCCACATTTACATCTCATTGAAAAATGCTATATTAACTCTTATTTTGCTTCTACCCTTTTCTGTTTCTTTTTGACGTTTTTACATTACCAATTACCCATTACCAATTACCCATTACCAATTACCCATTACCTCTACTCTTCTTGAACTTCTTTGATTTTGGTTTTGCGTTCGATAATTTCTTTAATCACCAAGGTGACAACGGCTAAAAAAGCCAGAATCACCGCGGCGGAAAATGCGGATTGAGTGGCATATTGTTTGTAAGATTCCTCAACAAAAAGAGGGAGGGTTTGAGTTTGACGCGCGATGTTTCCTGATACAACGGAGACAGCTCCAAATTCTCCCATCGCTCTGGCATTGGTTAAAATTACTCCGTAAAGTAATCCCCAACGAATATTGGGAAGTGTTACACGCCAAAAAATTTGCCAGTCATTTGCTCCCAAGGTTTTTGCCGCTTCTTCCTGATCTGTCCCTGCTTCTTCCAATACTGGAATAACTTCGCGGGCGACAAAGGGTAAAGTGACAAAGGCGGTGGCAAGTACCATCCCAGGAAAGGCAAATATAATTTTAATATTTGCGGATTCGAGGAAAGAGCCAAACCAACCATTGCGACCATATAATAACACAATCATTAAGCCCGCGACAACGGGTGAGATCGCAAATGGTACGTCTAAGATGCTAATTAACAGTGTACGCCCCGGAAATTTATTTCTCGCGATTACCCACGCGGCACAAAGTCCAAAAACTGTATTTAAAGGCACAACAATGAAGGCTATGATTATGGTAAGTTGTGCCGCGAATAGAAAGTCTGGTGCGGTTAAATTAGACAAAAAGGGTTCTATCCCTTTACTAAAGGCTTGGACGAAGACGTTGAGGGTGGGAATTAAAAGAACAAGGGCAAGATATCCGATCGCGATACCTATTAATAATCTTTGAGTCCAAGGATTTTCTCGGCTTAAAGGGGCTGGTTTTGGCGATGGTAAATCACAGATATCTGATTGATTTATGTTAGTTTGCATAGCGTCTTCCCCAAGCTTGTAATAGATTAATCGCGAATAACATTAACAAGGAAATTCCTAATAAAACTGTACCGATTACTGTCGCACCTACATAGTCATATTGCTCTAATCGTTGAAACACTAATACAGGCGCGATTAAGTCTTTAAAAGGAATATTTGCTGCGACAATAACAGTGGAACCATATTCACCAACCGCACGGGAAAAACCTAGGGCGGCTCCAGTTAAAATCGCGGGTAAAATTGGTGGTAAAATCACTCGCCAAAATGTTTCCCATTTCGTCGCGCCTAAACTCCACGCGGCTTCTTCAACGTCTCTGTCTATTTCTGTTAATACAGGTTGTACGGTACGCACAACAAAGGGAAGAGATATAAAAATCATCGCGACTCCTACCCCTAAACGGGTGAAGGATATTTTAATGCCAAAAGGGACAAATAATGAACCGATCCAACCATTACTACTATAAACGGTTGCTAAGGTTAATCCGGCAACGGATGTGGGAAGAGCAAAGGGTAAATCGACAACGGCTTCAAGCACTCGTTTCAGGGGAAAATCATAACGGACTAATACCCAGGCCACTAATGTGCCAAAAACACCGTTGATCGCCGCGGCAATTAATGACGTAACAAAAGTGACATCATAGGCGGAAAGCGCGATCGCGCTGGTAGCAATTTCCCAGAATTTGCTCGGCTCTGCCATTGATGCTTTCAGCAGTAACGCGGTAATGGGAAGCAATAACATTAAGGTAAGATACCCTAATGTTATGCGCCAAGGCCAACTTAATTTACTGATTTTTTTGAAGATGTTGGTTTCCGATGATTGATCGGGTGAAATTGGTGTAACACTCATGGATTTTCAATTTGAGATTTGGGAGAAGAAGGAAGAGGGAAGAAGGAAGAGGGAAGAAGGAAGAAGGAAGAGGGAAGAAGGAAGAAGGAAGAGGGAAGAAGGAAGAAGAAATAAAACAAGGGTTTGTGGAATTAAGATCCTAACATCTGCTTCGACTTCTATATACAAACTTGCGTGTTTGGTGGTGGTGAGTGAGATGCTGACATTACCAATGGATTCAGAACCAATTGCACAGAAAGATGGGGAGAAGGTGACTAATAATTGTATAACTTCTCTCCCCTTGTGCCAATTTTCTCTATTTTTTGATCGAGCCTTGAATCTGATCAAAAAGGGCTCCGTCGGCAAAGAATTTCTTTTGCACTTCACCCCAACCGCCAAATTCTTGAACAGTTGCAAGATTTTTCACAGGTGGGAATTTTTCTAAGAGGGCTTTATCGGTGATCTGGGTGGGATCGATCGGCCGAAAGCCTATTTTGGCAAATTCTTGTTGTGCTTCTGGGGTAAATAAGTATTGTACAAAAGCTTGGGCGACTTCTCGCGTTCCATGTTTATCGACGTTTTTATCGACTACCGCGATCGGGTTATCAATGGATATGTTGACATCAGGAATGATATAGGGTAGTTTTTCGCCTTTCTGGGATGCCAGAATAATCTCATTTTCATAGTTAATGAGGACATCACCTTGCCCTTGTTTGTAGAAGACGTCGGAGGATTCACGGGCATCTTTGGTGAGTATGGGTACTCCTTTATATACTTTGGTGACATATTCGCTGGCTTTGGCATCGTCGTCTCCGTTTTTAATCGCGCCATTCCAGAGCGCGAGGAAGTTCCAACGGGCAATACCGGAGGTTTTGGGATCGGCTGTAATTAGTTGTACGCCGTCTTTGCTGAGATCGCTCCAGTTTTTGATCCCTTTGGGGTTGCCGTCACGCGTGACGATCGCGGCGACGGTTTTGGATACGATCGCGTCATTGGGTAATTTTTTCTCCCAACCGGGTTGAATCAGTCCCGCTTTTTCGATCTTACTTACGTCTAAGCCTAATGCTAAATGTACGACATCCGCTTCTAAGCCATCAACGACGGCGCGGGTTTGGGAACCTGATCCACCGTAGCTTTGATTAAAAACTACGGTTTGATTGTGTTCTTTTTTCCATTTTTCCACGAATTTCGGAATAATCGCTTCATGGGCGGCTTTGGTGACGGCAAAGGAGACTAGGGTAATTGTCACATCTCCTTTTTGTGCTGTCGCGCTTGGGCTACTACTCGTGGGATTTGGGCTACTACCGGAGGGACTGGGATTACTACTACTGTTTGTCGGGGCATTGGGGGCACAGGACGCGATCGCGCCACATAATGTTACCCCTGTGATAAATAGGCCAAAAAAGCTTTTAAATGTATGCCCTACACAGATTTCAGTTTGCCAAAGTTTCATGGAATTTCCTGTTAAAGATAAATCTACGGTTTTTCAGTCGGATTACCGTGTTTCAGGAGAATTATACAGAGGAGAGGGTGAGATAGCAAGATTGAATGAGAAGTTTTTAAGATTTCTGAAAAGTTTGGTTGAGGGTATTGCCAAGATGTCAAAGACTATGTTATATTAAAAGAGGTGTGCTGGTGTAGCTCAGTGGTAGAGCACCCGCCTTGTAAGCGGACGGTCATGGGTTCAAATCCCTTCACCAGCTTTAAGAAATTAAAACAAGTAATCCTAAGTATGTTAGGATACAAGGTCTGAGTTGGTTCTGACGGGAAACAGCCGTTAGAGGTAAGGGGGAAAGTTTGGTGTGAGTCCAACACTGTCCCGCAACTGTGATTCGATTTGAGAATTTGATACCAAAATCGAGTGAGTCAGGATACCCGCCGACTGGTTATGTCCTTGAGTCCATCTGCGAGGTACAGATGGGAGGTAAAATCATGAATAATTTACGCGATCGCGTGTTGTTAGGGCTGTCTTTTTCGGCTTTTTTCACGGTTGATTTATTATTAACGAAACCCGCGGAAGCTCATCATGCGATGGGCGGGAAAATACCGACTAATTTTTTTGAGGGATTTCTTTCTGGGTTAGCTCATCCTATCATTGGGTTAGATCATTTCGCGTTTATTGTCGCGATGGGATTATTGGCGATCGGACATCGTTGGGCGCTTTTAATTCCTGCCTCTTTTGTCATGAGCGCGATGACGGGTACTTTACTTCATGTGATGCGGGTTGATGTGCCTTTCTCGGAAGTCGCGATCGCGTTATCAGTAATTATTGTTGGTGTCATGTTAGCCCGGAAAAATAATCTCAGTACGATTATTTTAGCAATCGGCGCGGGATTTGCTGGTTTATTTCACGGATACGCCTATGGTGAAAGTATTGTCGGGGCCCAAATCACTCCTTTATTTGCTTATTTAGGTGGGTTTACGGTAATTCAATTTGTGGTAGCCATCTTAGCTTTTGTTGCGGGAGATTTTGTACAGCAAAAGTGGGAAAATCCTAACGCGTCTAAGGCGTTACAATTCTCTGGGGTTGCGATTAGTTTAATTGGCGGGTTGTTTTTAACAAGAGCGATTTCTCTCTAACAGTTTTTACTTGAAGAAAATATGACACATACTGTCTTTGTTTGTACCGCGTGTGCCAGTGTTTGGAAGGATGGCAAACGTGAGGGCAAAAGTGGTGGTAAACATCTCTTAGAAAGTCTTTGCCATGTTGTCAAAGATTGGGATTTACGCGATAACTTTCACATTCAAGAAGTTGAGTGTATGAGCGCTTGTAGTAATTCTTGTGCTGTTTCTTTTGCGGCTCCGGGCAAATACACTTATTTGTTTGGAAATTTGCCCTCTCAGGGGGAAGAAAGCGCGATCTTAGAATGTGCGAGTCAATATTATCGTAAATCCGATGGTTTATTACCTTGGGCGGAACGCCCAGAGCCTTTGAAAAAGGGTGTTATTGCTCGCATTCCTCCCCTTTCTTAAGTTTCGGATAATGAATTGATTCCTTACACAATAAACCGGATTTCTTGGGAGCGTATTGCTGGGAATGGAGAACAACTAATAGACATCTCCAACAAATATTGTGGCGTGGGCATTAGCCTGCCTTTGAGCTGATTTTTGGGAGATGTCTATTGAGAAACAGGGTTTCTCCTTTTCTCACGGAAATGATTTTTCGCGCGAGGGAGACGCTCGCACTACTTAGCTGGCGTGATCGCGTCTTAATTATTAATTGAGAGTGAGATAACTCAGAAAACGGGTTTCTCCCTTCCCTCACGATTTTTCTACTCGCGAGCGAGACGCTCGCACTACTTTCTTACCCACAATAACCTGATCATCAAGAGAGAAAATTTCTATGAGTGCCAAAATTCCTGTTACAGTAATCACTGGATTTTTAGGAAGTGGTAAAACTACCACAATTCGTCATTTACTGCAAAATAATCAAGGGCGCAAAATCGCGGTGCTTGTTAATGAATTTGGCGAAATTGGCATAGATGGAGATTTACTGAAATCTTGTCAAGTCTGCGATGAGGATGAAACTCCCAATAATATTATTGAATTAACCAATGGGTGTCTTTGTTGCACGGTGCAGGAAGAGTTTTTACCGACAATGCAAGAGTTATTAAAACGTCGGGAGAATATAGATTGTATTGTGATTGAAACTTCTGGACTAGCTTTACCAAAACCTTTAGTACAAGCGTTTCGTTGGCCAGAAATTCGCACGGCTGCTACTGTCGATGGTATTATTACGGTGGTTGACTGTGAAGCTTTAGCTAAGGGGACTTTGGTAGGGGATCTGGACGCGTTAGAAGCCCAAAGAAAGGCTGATCCTAGTTTAGATCACGAAACTCCCATTGAGGAGTTATTTGAGGATCAATTAGCTTGTGCGGATTTGGTTTTATTGACAAAAGTCGATCGCGTTTCCTCATCCACACGCGGGAAGGTAGAGGAATGGTTAAAGACGGAATTACCCTCTCGTGTGAAAATTATTCCTTGTGAAGGGGGAAAAGTTAATTCTGATGTTTTATTAGGATTTAATGCCGCGGTTGAGGATAATTTGGAGTCTCGTCCGAGTCATCACGATACCGAGGAGGAACATGATCATGATGATGATATTAACTCGGTTTATTTTGTGGCACAACAGGAATTTGAACCCCACAATTTGGTGAAGAAATTACAAGAGTTAGTGGCAAAAGAGGAAATTTATCGGATTAAGGGGTTTGTCGCGGTTCCTGAAAAACCGATGCGTATGGTTTTACAAGGAGTGGGCGATCGGATTGAATATTTTTACGATCGCGCTTGGAAAAAAACCGAGACTCGTGAGACAAAGTTAGTCTTTATTGGGCGGGAATTAGATCAGGAGAAAATTGAGGCTCTTTTGTAAGGATTAATCAATCCGCGATCGATCTCTTTCCTATCGTTATAGCAGTTTCCTCCGCTATGCAGTACATCTCGATCCCCCTAAATCCCCCTTAAAAAGGGGGACTTTCTGTGTCCTTAAAAAGGGGGGCTAGTGGGAATCTAACGTACCTCATAATATCGAAAAGTGCTGTCAAATAGGAAAGCGCGATCGTGATTTTATTATTTCATGATGCCAGCGCGATTAAATCACGATTACTAGGAGACAATTCACTGAGATGAGTCACAATTTTTCCCAATCGTACACTGAAATAGACGACTTCATAATCAGGCGCGAGTTCCTTTTGTAACTCTTGCCATAAACTGAGCCCTTCTTCTTCTGTTGCTTCAATTTCTTCCTCGGTTGGGTTCGGAGTATCAGGGGGATAATCCCAGTTTAAAGAGGCATTTTTCGCATCAGCATAAGCGTTTAAACGCGTGATAGTTTTTTCACACAGAGGTAGGGTTGCCGGATCGATATCACCTACCTTATCAGAGTCGTACCACCACAAAGGATAGGCGCGATAATCTGTCATTAGCTTAATTTTTTTTTTCATGGTAATTTCAGAATAAATTGAATAACAGACCTCGCAGCGAAATTCATTTAAACCCTGATTCTTCTGTAGGTCATAATGAGCGTTTCAGCTAGTTTCGCTGCGAGGTCTAATTTTTACAGTAGACCTCGCAGCGAAATTCATTCAAACCCTGATTCTTCTGCACGGAATCATGAGCGTTTCAGCTAGTCTCGCAAGAGGTTTAGTGAGCATGGATTAGCACAAACGATATAACCATTGTTAGCAACTGTCACCGCGATCAACTGTCTTTTTCCATTAAATGACACTTCATAAATGGGGCGATCTTGTTGTTGATAGCGGACAATCTTACCTTCGATGATAGCTGTTATTATAGCATCCGGTATTTGCTCTTGAGAGATGCCACGATTGGCAAAATCTTTGAGATGCTTTTCTAAAATATGTTGGAGTCCACTGCCTCGTTCCCCTCCTTTCCCTTCCTCTAAAAAGACAATTTTTCCATCGGAACGTCTCGCGATCCGCACGATTTTTTCAGGTGAGTGGTTGATTCCTGATTGGTCAAGTTCAGCAATAAGAATGTTTTTTTCGTCTTCAGATCTACTTGGTTGTGATATTTCATCCGATGAGTTTGTCAATGGCGATGATTTTAATATCAGTTTATCCTCTTGATTTTAGCATAAAGCGCGATCGCGCTTTCCCTGCTCCCGAAGGCTTCGCGAACACACTACTTTATTTGATCCCGTTACAGGCAGAGATCCCGTTACAGGCAAGATGCCTGTACCACAAGTTTCACATCTCAAAGGTCAACGCGATATAATAAAAACTTATAGAAAAGGCAACCTGTCCCAATTGATAGGCCAGTGCCATTGAAAGTTATAGTGACTAAAAGACTAAACGCGAATCAAATACAGATAAAGGTTATAGATATGGCATCCATCCGCGAATTACACCAACAACTCATCAAGAAAGAACGTACCGCGGTCGAAATAGCCCAAGAAGCATTAGACCACATTTCTCAATTAGAACCTAAAGTGAAAAGCTTTCTCACGGTGACACCCGAAAAAGCTTTACAACAAGCCCGGGAAGTCGATGCCAAAATTGCCCAAGGGGAAGAAATCGGGCCCTTAGCAGGCATCCCCATCGCGATTAAAGATAATATGTGTACAGAGGGCATCCGCACCACCTGTGGCTCGCGCATCTTAGAAAATTTTATCCCTCCCTACGAGTCAACCGTCACCACCAAATTAGCCGACGCGGGTGCAGTCTTTGTCGGTAAAACCAATATGGACGAATTTGCGATGGGGAGCTCTACCGAAAATTCCGCGTATCAACTTACCCGGAATCCCTGGGACTTGGAACGCGTGCCCGGTGGTTCCTCTGGAGGTTCTGCTGCCGCCGTCGCCGCGGGTGAATGTGTCGTCGCGTTGGGTTCCGATACCGGAGGCTCCATTCGTCAACCCGCGTCTTTTTGCGGTGTTATTGGTCTTAAACCTACTTATGGGTTAGTCTCTCGTTATGGTTTAGTCGCCTACGCGTCCTCCCTAGACCAAATTGGCCCCTTTGGTCGTAGTGTGGAAGATACCGCGATTTTATTGAGCGCGATCGCGGGTTACGATCCCAAAGATTCTACCAGTTTAAATGTTCCCATTCCCGACTACTCCAAAAGTCTTAAACCAAACTTAAGAGCCAGAGGGCAATTACGCATAGGAGTTATTAAAGAAACCTTTGGGGAAGGGTTAGATCCCACCGTGGAAGCAGCAGTTACCACCGCGGTCGAATTATTACAAGAATTAGGTGCAGAAATTTCCGTAGTTTCCTGTCCGAGATTCCGTTACGGTTTACCCACTTATTATATTATTGCACCTTCAGAAGCTTCGGCGAATTTAGCACGTTATGATGGTGTTAAATACGGTTTCCGCTCTGAAGATGCCGATAATCTTTTAGAGATGTATGGTAAAACCAGAGCACAGGGTTTCGGCACAGAAGTTAAACGTCGGATCATGGTGGGAACTTATGCCTTATCCGCGGGTTATTATGATGCTTATTATCTCAAGGCTCAAAAGGTGCGAACCTTAATTAAAGAAGACTTTGATCGCGCTTTTGCCCAAGTAGATGTTTTAGTATGTCCCACAGCACCAACAACCGCGTTTAAAGCCGGAGAAAAAACCGAAGATCCTCTAAGTATGTATTTAGGAGATTTAATGACAATTCCGGTTAATTTAGCCGGTTTACCGGGTATGAGTATTCCCTGTGGTTATGATGAAAAAGGTCTTCCCATTGGGTTACAATTAATCGGTCGAGTCTTGCAAGAATCTCGCTTATTAGAAGTAGCTTATGCCTATGAGCAAGCAACACAATGGAATCTACGGTTTCCCAAATTTGCTTAATTGTTTTCCACAAACCCGGTTTCTGCCCCAGACTTTTGTGATAAACGACAACAATGGCTGAAGAAACCGGGTTTCTCGCGATACCTTGTGACAAATGACAATACGGGTAAAGAAACCGGGTTTCTCGTGCAGACTCTTGCTGGAAACGACAACAGGAGCATCTCAAAAAAGCAAAAAAAACTGTAGTGGGTTGGCGTAGCCTGTGCGGAGCATCAGAGCGTCTCGCTCCCTATTAGAGCCCTAGGGAGCGAGACGCTCCCACTACTAATTTACAATTAGGAGATGCTCCCAACGACAACAATGTTTAAAGAAACCGGGTTTCTGGCTGATCCCTTGTGAGAAATGAGAAAAACCTGTAAAGAAACCCGGTTTCTAGCCCAGACTGTTGCTTGAAATGAGAAAAATATCTAAAAAAACCGGGTTTCTACATACAGTCATTAACTATTAAGAACTATGTTTCATCACGTTTTAGGTGTTACTTATTACCTCTTACCGACTCTCGCGATAATCTATATTTTCGTGTGTTTTTATCTGTGGATCGCCCAAGCCAGGTTGATCTTTTTTCCGAAACGGGAAATTACCACAACTCCCGATGATTTTCACATTGACTATGAGGATGTCTATATCTCTGTCTCTACTGAAAAAGGAAAAAGTGAAACCATACATGGGTGGTGGATACCTAGAGATAATCCTTCCCAAACCCCCCTACAGGGGAAGCCTGGGGAAACAGGGGTAATTGATAGAGATTTTACTACCATTAAGTCCGGGGAAAATGAACAAAATCTGCCCAAACCTGGGAGAGTTTTATTATATTTACATGGTAATGGTTCTAATATTAGTGCGAATCTTAATCATGGACTGAGATTTTACAATTTAGGTTTATCGGTATTTTTAATTGACTATCGGGGATTTGGTAAAAGTACAGGAAAATTTCCCACAGAATTACAAGTTTATCAAGATACAGAAATCGCCTTTAATTATTTAATCGAAGAAAAAGGTATTGCTCCCGAAAATATTATTATTTATGGCCATTCATTAGGAGGAGCGATCGGGATTAATTTAGCATCAAAATATCAAAATATTGGTGGAGTAATTATCGAAGGTTCCTTTACTTCCCTGCTGGAAATGACTAATTATCTCAGACGTTATTGGATATTTCCCATTAATATGATATTACATCAACGCTTTGATTCTATTAGTAAACTTCATCTGTTAAAAACACCACTTTTCTTTATTCATGGAGCTGCCGATGAAGTTGTGCCTTTTTATATGAGTGAAAGACTATTTGCCGAAGCACCCGAACCCAAACAATTATACATTGTACCCGGAGCCAATCATAATAACCTCGCCACCGTCGCGGGTGATGACTATCTCCACAGAGTACGCGAATTTCTGGAACAAGTTTGGCTTAATAAGTAAAAATACTTATTAGCAAACCTTATCAGAGATAAAAATAATTCAAACCCTTGAGAGGAGAGGATTTCAAGAAATTGATGCCATAATACAAGTCAATAAGAAAATATTGATTGTCACAGGGAGGTCTAAAATGAATACAGATTTCATCAATGGTGTGTTACTGGCACTGATTAATGGGGCAATATGTATCTCGTTACCCATTTTTCTCTCTTGGACTATGGGAAAGAAAGCCACAGGGGCATAAAATAGAATAAGACTCCCTTTTTACTCACTCTCGATACCCTCCAATGAGATTGTGTTTTTCCCCAAAAATCACAATCTCATTCTTTGTTGTGTTAAGATCCTTGAAAAAATGTCCCTTGAGAGTCACAATCTAAAAGTGATTATTTTATTATAAAACAGAAAAAAGGGAACACCCAAGGACTAGGAGTAGTGAATATGTTGAATATCGATGAACTTCCTGAAGGCGGGATGGGGATCAATCTCATGTCGCAGATAGCAGATGAACTCACTTATACACGAATATCGGAGAATCAAAATTGTCTGCTCATTGCTAAAAATTATATAGAATCAGATACAAATGCTATCTCTGGGACTCCCTCCAATGGTATGTTAGAGCATTTGATTGATTCTGTCACGGGCTTTAACTGGTTGAAAGGAAAAACTGATGGCTGCGAAAATACTCCCGTGTCTGCTTACAAAATTCACTTGCAAGTGAATACTGATTTGAATGCGTTAGCAAAAGTTTTAGAATGGTTTGATCAATTAGAGACATTACAAATTCCCAAAGCTGTTTGGTGGAAATGTAGATTAGCTCTGGGGGAGGGGTTTACAAATGCCGTGCGCCATGCCCATAAAGATTTACCGATGGAAACTCCCATCACCCTAGAAACAATTGTGTTTCCTAGTCGTATTGAGATTAGAATTTTGGATTACGGTGAACCCTTTAATTTAGAAGAAAAAGTGATGAAAAAGCCTAATTCTAATGATTTATCTTTTTCGACGTTTAATTTAATGGATGAAATTCAATCTCTTATCATTTGAGCGTGGTTTTGAGAGAGATAAAATGGTTTTCCTTGCGGCTCGTGGCTCACCGAGAAAATGTCTTAACTTTCATCTTTATTCGGGTGCATTTGCTATCTCCAAAAATACCTTAGAAAGACTCTGCTTGGTATCAATTATCAAGTTAGCTTCAGTCATTGTCTTCTCGATTTTGGCCTTCGCGTTAAAATTCCCTTCTCTATCTGTTGTCCCACTATTTTAATACCGTTATGTCTTTTGTTGGTTTACATATTCACAGTGATTATAGTTTACTTGATGGAGCCTCTCAATTACAACCTCTTATTCAACGTGCTTTGGAATTGGGAATGCCCGCGATCGCGCTCACGGATCATGGTGTCATGTATGGAGCGATCGAATTAATTAAAACTTGTCGAGGCAAAAATATTAAACCCATTATCGGTAATGAAATGTATATCATTAATGGGGATATTACCAAAAGGGAAGCCCGTTATCGAAAATATCATCAAGTCGTTTTAGCCAAAAATACTCAAGGTTATAAAAATTTAGTTAAACTTACCACTATTTCTAACTTAAAGGGCATCCAAGGAAAAGGTATTTTTGCCCGTCCTTGTATTAATAAAGATTTATTAAAAGAATATCACGAAGGATTAATAGTTACCAGTGCTTGTTTAGGGGGAGAAATTCCCCAAGCAATTTTACAAGGCCGTCCTGATGTTGCTAGGGATGTAGCTAAACAATATAAAGAAATTTTTGGCGATGATTATTATTTGGAAATTCAAGATCATGGTTATCAAGAGGAACGTATTGTTAATGTCGAAATCGTGAAAATTGCCCGGGAATTGGATATTAAAATTGTCGCGACTAATGATTCTCACTTTGTTTTATGTAGTGATGTAGAAGCCCATGATGCTTTATTGTGCATTCAAACGGGGAAATTAATTGTCGAAGAAAAACGGATGCGTTATAGTGGGACTGAATATTTAAAGTCCGCCGAAGAAATGGCGCAATTATTTCGCGATCATTTACCCGATGACGTGATTAAAGACGCGATCGCGAATACCTTAGAAGTCGCGGATAAAGTGAAAAACTATGATATTTTCAACGAGCCACGCATACCTAATTATCCCATTCCCCCCGAACATACCGCGGATACTTATGTAGAAGAAGTGGCCTGGAAAGGATTATTGGAACGCTTTAATGCTAAATCCCGTGATGAAATTAAACCCGTCTACAAAGAAAGGATGGAATATGAACTAAAAATGATTCAAAAAATGGGATTTTCCACCTATTTTTTAGTCGTTTGGGATTATATTAAATATGCCAGAGATAATGGGATTCCCGTAGGGCCAGGACGGGGTTCTGCCGCGGGTTCTTTGATCGCGTATACCATGAGAATTACCAATATTGATCCGGTACATCACGGATTATTATTTGAGAGATTTTTAAACCCTGAACGGAAATCTATGCCCGATATTGATACGGACTTTTGTATCGAAAGACGGGATGACATGATTAAATATGTCACAGAAAAATATGGAGAAGATCACGTTTCTCAAATTATTACCTTTAACCGCATGACATCAAAAGCGGTATTAAAAGACGTGGCGAGAGTATTAGGTATTCCCTATAAAAAAGCTGATGATATGGCGAAAATGATTCCTGTATCACGGGGAAAACCGGAAAAATTAAAAGTAATGATTTCCGATAAAACCCCCGCACCGGAATTTAAACAAGCTTATGACAATAATGACGTTTATGAAAACGCAGAAACGGGAGATACAGTTACAGCCCGTCAATGGTTAGATATGGCCATTCGCATCGAAGGAACTAACAAAACCTTTGGGGTTCACGCCGCGGGAGTAGTTATTTCTTCACAACCATTAGATGAAATTGTACCCTTACAAACGAATAATGATGGCTCTGTCATTAGCCAGTATTATATGGAAGATTTGGAAGCCCTGGGATTATTAAAAATGGACTTTTTGGGGTTAAAGAATCTCACAATTATTCAAGAAACCGCGAAGTTAATTGAAAAAAATCATCATATTCCTTTCAATTCAGATCAGTTACCTTTAGAAGAAAGAAGGGCAATTGCCATTCGTGCTAAAGGGGATTTAAAAAAACTTCCTCGCGATATTGAGAAAACCTATAAACTCTTAGAAAATGGGAATTTAGAGGGAGTTTTTCAGTTAGAATCATCGGGAATGATTGATATTGTGAAAAGATTAAGACCTTCTTGTATTGAGGATATATCGTCGATTTTAGCTTTATATCGTCCGGGGCCTTTAGACGCGGGTTTAATTCCCTTATTTATTAATCGGAAACACGGAAAAGAGGAAATTAAATATGATCATCCATTATTAGAACCAATTTTGCAAGAAACCTATGGGACTTTGTGTTTTCAAGAACAAATTATGAAAATGGCGCAGGATTTAGCCGGATATTCTTTAGGACAAGCGGATATTCTTCGCCGGTGTTTGAGTGGCTCTACGCAAATTGTAGATGCTGCTACCGGAAACTTAGTTTCCTTAAAAGAAATTGCACAATCTCCTCAATATTGGTTAGGTCGAAAAGTCTTTTCTCTCAATCTTAATACTCAAAAAATTACTCAACAAGCCATCACGGAAATTCATCCAAATGGAGTTCGGGATATTTGGCAAATTACCACGAAAACACATCGCAAAATTAAAGCAACTGAGGATCATCTTTTCTATACACTCTTAGGATGGCAACCCTTAAAGTATTTTAAAATTGGTGATCGCGTGGGTTTAGCCAAAACTATCCCTATTACGAATCAAAGTCAAATATCAGATGCTCAAATCAAATTAGTCGCCTATTTAATTGGAGACGGTCATTTATCCACGAAGAGTCCATCTTGTAGTTATTTTTGTAACAGTGATCAAGAATTAATAGATGATTTTAATGCCTGTGCCAAAGAACTTTTTGGGAAACCAGCACCCATTGATCATCAAGTACATCCGGGGCGAAAATCTGTTACTTATGCCCGAATTGGATTTGTTTCTTCTTTCAATAAATGGGTAGATAATCATATCAAACGAGCTCACTCTAGGGATAAAGAAATTCCCCAATGGGTTTTGACATTATCTCAGAAGCAATTACAACTTTTTTTAGGAACTTTATGGTCAACCGATGGAAGTTTTGATATTAGCATTGGTCATACAGACTATACGTCAACTTCTCCAGTTTTGATCAAACAAATTCAACATCTACTACTACGTTTAGGAATTGTTGCACTCTTTAATGTCAAAACCATTCAATATAATGGTAAACCTCACATTTCTTATCGAGTCCAAATTACCGGACGAGAAGATATGCTCAAGTTTTGTGAATTAATTCAGCCTCACTTGAGTTGTTATAAAGCCCAACAAGCACAAGTCTGTTATTTATTGATCAAAGATAAAGTTCGGAATCAATCAAAACATACAATTCCACCGGAAATTATTACACTAATTGCTCAGGCAAAAAAAGCCAGTCGGATGACATGGGATAAAATTGATCAGGCTGTGGGAATGCCAAGGGGTACTATGTCTTCTGGTTTAAATTTCCAGAAAACACCCTCTCGTAGTCTATCTCGTCATCGTTTGGAAAATTTTGCGATTGCCTTTCAAAATTACCAATTAAAAGCGATCGCGGAATCGGATGTTTTTTGGGATGAAATTATTGGGATTGAGTATATAGGCAAAGAAGAAGTCTTTGATTTAAGCATTCCCGAAACTCATAATTTTATTGCCAATGATTTTATTGCCCACAACTGTATGGGTAAAAAGAAAGCAGAAGAAATGCAGAAGCAAAGGGAACTCTTTATTGACGGTGCAACCAAAAATGGAGTCCCGCAAAAATTGGCAGAAAAGTTATTTGAGCAAATGGTTCAATTCGCTGAATACTGTTTTAACAAATCCCATTCAATGGCCTACGCGTATGTCACTTATCAAACGGCCTATTTAAAGGCGAATTATCCCGTCGAATACATGGCCGCCCTCTTGACGGCTAATAGTGGTGATCAAGATAAAGTCCAGAAATATATCGAAAATTGTAAACAGTCAAATATCATGGTGGAAGGGCCTGATATTAATCGCTCTGAGGTATATTTTACTCCCCTTAAGGATAAAATATTATTCGGTTTTTCTGCCATTAAAAATGTCGGGGAAGGCGCGATCGTGGGGATTTTAGAAGCACGACGGGAAGGGGAGTCTTTTAAATCTTTAGCCGAATTATGTGATCGCGTGAATTTACAAACCCTAAACCGTCGCACATTAGAATCATTAATCCTCTGTGGAGCCTGTGATAAATTAGAACCCAATGGCAATCGACAACAATTAATGAAAGATTTAGATGGTGTAATGAAATGGGCTCAGGAGCGCAAAAAAGACCGCGAAACAGGCCAAGGAAATTTGTTTGATTTATTTAATACGAATGAGGAGAAAAAATCAGATCAGACGAATTATGAATCAGCCCCTAAACACCCCCCAGTTCCCGATTTTAATTTACAAGATAAATTAAATTCAGAAAAAGAGTTATTAGGCTTTTATGTATCCGAGCATCCCCTAAAAACCGTAATGAGAATTAAACCGGTTTCCGATGCTATTACCATCGAAAAATTCGCGGAACAAAAGAATAAAAATGTGAAGTTAGTCGCGATGATAAGTAGTATTAAACCCGTGACGACAAAGAAGGGCGATCGCATGGCTATTATTCAATTAGAAGACTTAACCGGGCGTATAGAAGGGGTTGTCTTCCCCAAAACCCATGAACAGGTTCAACAATTATTAGAAGCCAATGCCATTGTCTTAATTAATGGTAAAATAGATAAACGGGATGACTCTTTTCAAATCATTATTGAAGACATGAAGTCAATGGATAGTGTCAAGTCGGTAATTATGTCAGACATTATGCCAGAAATTGTGATTGTGCAATTAACACCCCAGGAAATCGAAAATCGCGAAATAATGGATAATCTCAAAGCAATTTTAAAAGAATATTCTCACCAGCAAGAAGATTCAAAAGTACCTGTGGGGGCAAAAATTATCGGTGGAAATGAATCGCCATTTATACGTTTTAGCGAAAATTACTGGGTACAAAATTCGACAACTACCTTTGAGCGTCTCAAAAATGCCGGATTTCATGTAGAATTATTTTCAGCCAATTAGACAAAGAAACTGGGTTTCTCACCGTTACAGCAGTTTCCTCTGCTATGCAGTACATCTTGATCCCCCTAAATCCCCCTTAAGAAGGGGGACTTTGTCCCCCCCTTGGGAAGGGGGGCTAGGGGGGATCTAACGTACCTCATAATATCGAAAAGTGCTGTATCTGGGTTAGGAAACCCGGTTTATCGGGTTGTTTTTTCCAGTCTAGTCTGATCAAGTTCTTAAAATGAATTTTAATCGGGTTAATAGACTCACAACACACCCTAAAATAAAGGTATAAATAAATCCCCTCAAAAATCCTTTAATCGGATTAACCGATGTCATCTCAATAATGGTTTTTTCCCAGCCATTTAAAATCAAAATTGGCCAGATTAAATTGGCAAATCCCATATATCCTAACATGGGGTTAATCCCATTATCAATAAATAACACAAAGAAGCGTTTGAAGGGAAATACCTCCATTAATATGGTTAAACCAATCAGAAACACGATCGCGAGTCCCGTGGTGATAAATAAATAACTCATCGTCGCGGAGTCTTTCTTAATTCCCCCCTCATAAGGTTCAAAACATAACCCCAAAATCAACCAATAAAACCCCCATTGATAAAGATTGTGAATAAATTTCTCAGTGACACTACGGGGATTTCGACAAAAAATAAAGCCCACTAAACCTATCCCTAAAACGGCTAAAATTGTGGAGACGACATATCTACCCTGTAAACCAATTAAGACAACCCCGTTGAGAGAAAACATCACAATTGTAATAATCAAAAATCGTTGGGGTTTCCAATGATTTTGACTACCCCCCTCCTCCTGTCTGGCTTCCAACCAATGATAAATTAAATCCCCCGCGATCGTCCCTGGAATCACAATAAATAAATACTTGAAAAAATCCGAGTTAAATATCCAACTTGAATCCAGTTGAAAAGGCCAATTTATATAAATTTTTGCTAACCATATTCCCTTTACCCATCCTTCGACACCCGCGGACAATTTTAGGGCAAATAATAATCCCAAAAATCCCACTCTTAACCACCAATTTGAGCGAGTATAATACCAGAGAATTGAACCAATGATAGCCATATTGGCTAAAACCATCAAGATAATATCACTACGTTTTAAAGATAAACCCACTCCATCAGGATAAGTTATACCACCAATAAAATAAAGTCCAATAATCCAAGCAGCAATTGTTAAACTTTGTCGTATCCAACGAGGCAAAAAATCAGGCAAACGCACAAACATGAAACAAATAATGACAAATCCCTTTAACGCGTACCACCATTTTTCCCAATTTTGATCATCATTAGGATCGATAACAGTCGGGCGCAAATGTTCCAGTAAAATGGCAAAAGCAACTAATAAAAATCCCCTTTGTAAAATACCGAGTAAAATTTTTTTTGTATCCCATCCTTTGGCAATACGACGAGATAAAGCTAGGGGAATTGCTGCCCCCATAGCAAATAAGAAAAAGGGAAAAACTAAATCAACCCAAGTTAAGCCGGGTAATTTCGGATTAAAGTCATGGTTAGGAGGTGGAAGTTGTCCATGATACATCCACGCGGGTAATATTTTGGGTGCAATCGTCCCCGATAATACCATTGCTAAAACAGCAATTCCTCTCAGTGCATCTAAGGCATCGGCACGTTTAGTTATTTTGACTTCCTGTAATACTGTCTGATTCTTTATACTGCTTTCATTTCCTGTACTTTTACTTTCCATATTACTCCTTGATTTATCTTGGTTTTTCGCGGTGGTAAAACTTACTCGAAGAAACCCGGTTTCTCAGAGAAATCGGGGTTTGATCTCTCAATGCTGTAGAAAGAAACTGGGTTTCTAGCCCCATTAACTTAAAACCATCCTCCTGAGCTTTCCGAAAGTAATTGACGCACAGATTGGTAACGATTAGGAGTAAACCTTGGGAGATAATAGCGATTAGTACGCCACCCAATTTTCAACATTTTACTATTATACAAGTATCCTGATAAATAGTAACGAGAAACTTTTTTTATAACCGGAGGATTCACGGCCCCAAACGGATAAGCAATATGAGCACCAACTGTGTTGTTTTTATCTAATCCCTGAAGGCATTTTCTTAATTCTTTTTGGGCTTCTGAGAGTTCTTTTTCCAAAGCTTTTGGCTGAATATGAGTTAAATTTTCGTGATTTAATCCATGAGATTGAATATCATAAAAACCTTCTTGATAACCTTTTCTTAATTCGGAACAACTTACTTTAGGTAAAAATACCCCATGTTTCCCTAAAAACGCGGGATTGATAAAAAGGACAACCTTTGCTTTTTTTCTATATTTCTTTTCTAGTCTCTTTAAAACTGGTAAAACATGGGTATGGATACTTTCATAACCATCATCAAAGGTAATCATTACTTTCTTTTGTTTTTGATGTTCTTTGGGAATCGGCTTTTTTTGAGGACTTAAAAAATAATCATAGATATCTTGAGTCGTCATAAACCAATAGTTATCTCGCAATAACGCGTCCAAAAAAGCCTCGAAATCTTGTTGCTTATAGTCTGTGGAAAAGGATTGTCGTCGGGGGGGAGATTCTTCGGGATTTTCCAGATTAATAATATCGTGAAATCCATAGACAGGAATTTCTACTGTTAATATCTTTAAGACAAGATTAAATCCTATTAAAGTGATCGTAAAAATTAATAAAAAACTCAAGATTTTATTTTTTCGTAGCATCCGATTAAGGGGGAACAGCATTGATAATTTATTAATCAAAAAAGTCATTAGGACAACTCCATGTTAGAGTAGTATCAGGGGATCGGATACCGGAGTGGGCTTCTTCCTTGGGTTGACTCAACCGTGGGATCATCCACAGGAACACGATCGCGCATCCATTATTGTACCCCTCTAGGATAGAATAATAAGAGCAATCTGTTAAAATCTATCTTGAGCTTTTACCGGGGTTGCTAGTTAGATTCAGAAACCCGTTTTTTCCCTATCTTGTTGGAGATGATAATTAGACGCGATCGTATCATGTCCAACGGCTCAAATAACACCAAGAAACCGGGTTTATTGTAGCTAATTTTTTCTCCCTTGTCACTTTTGTGATTTACTATTTAATGCGTGAGTGAGATAGTCGGACAATATTTTATCATCTTTCGGATTCTATGACACCATATTCTGCCAAAATTGACCATAATCCTAGATTAAACAGTAGCATTATTAAGATAGATCAACCCTCATCAACCCGGATGAAAATTGCCGTACTTTTGCCCGTCTATAATGAAGCGGAATGTATTGAAAATACATTTGATGAGATTTTTCTCTTTTGTCAAGAAAATCCCCAGTATCATTTTTTCTTTGTCAATGATGGCTCAACGGATCAGACAAAAGACATCTTAGAAAGAAAAATTAATGCGGTTACTTATCATCCCATTGATATAATTTCCTATCCCTATCGTCAAGGGAAAGGGGGCGCAATTCAAAAAGCCGCGTTGCAGTTAGACGCGGATTATATTTGCTTTATGGATGGTGATTTAGCCTATTCCTTAGAACATCTGAAAAGGCTTATTTCGGCGCTACAAATTTATGATATGGTGATCGGATGTAGAAATCTCGATCGCGCTATGGGCGGCCCGGAGGACCATCGCGCTAACTTTAGAAATCTAACTCTCACTCGTAAAATCTTGGGAAAAGGCTTTAATTGGTTAACCCGAAAAATCTTAAATTTAAGATATAAAGATATGCAAGCGGGATTAAAAGGATTTAGAAAAGCAGTCGCGAAAGAGTTATTTCTCCGCCAAAGAATAACCGGATTTTCCTTTGATGCTGAACTTATTTATATTGCCACAAAAAAAGGATATAATATCGGGCAAATACCCGCGAGAGTCGCCGAAGATCATATTTCCAAAAATTCAACGGTTAACCTGATTAAAGACTCTATCAAAATGTTTGGATGTTTGTTGAAAATTCGTTACAATGATTTGATGAAATATTATGAATAAGGTAATTTTATTAAGTTTTGATGTGGAAGAATTTGATCTACCAGAAGAATATGGTCAAACTTTAAATGACTCCGTTAAATTCTCCATTTCTCGCCTAGGTTTATTAAATATAATAGAACTTCTGGAGCGACTAAATATTCGAGTTACTTTTTTTGTCACGGCCAATTTTGCGTTACATCATCAAAAGCTAATTAAAGCACTTTCTCAACACCATGAAATCGCGTCTCATGGTTTTTATCATTCCCACTTTGCCCTAGAAGATTTAAGTCTGTCTAAACAGACTTTAGAAAAAATAACAGGCTCACCCATTTACGGCTTTAGAATGGCAAGACTCAAACCCATTAAAGATATTGAAATACAAGGGGCGGGTTATCGTTATAACTCTTCGATGAATCCTACTTATCTCCCCGGAAGATATAATAATTTCTTCAAACCGAGGACTTTTTACTATCACGATCGATTACTGAATTTACCCGTTTCTGTCACCCCCTTAATTCGTTTCCCCTTATTTTGGTTAAGCGTGAAAAATTTCCCTTTATTCTTAATCAAATTTGCCTCCTCTGTGACTATCAAACATGATTCTTATCTCAATCTGTATTTTCATCCTTGGGAATTTACTGATATTTCCCAGTTTCCTCTTCCCTATTACATCAAAAAAGACTCCGGGGTGAAAATGTTACACAAATTAGAAACCTATTTAACTTGGCTGAAAACTCAAGGAGATTTTATCACTATTTCGCAATTCCAAAGACGTTTAGATAATGCTTAGGCAACTAAACTTTGGCAAACCAACCGGCTTTATGCCTTAAAATATTCCTGAGATGAGAGAATTGGGTGAAGAAACCCGGTTTCTGATCACTCTGTGATATAAATCTTTAAATAACTAGAATTATGTTAAAAAAAAACTTGACATTTTTTCAAGATAAACCAGGATTTAAACAAGTGTTAATCCTGGGGAGTATTTTTTTTGTGCTCTTGTTAGCCCTTGCATTAAATCGTTATTATAGCTTTGGAGCCACTTATGATCATGGCTTATTTGATCAAGTGTTTTGGAATAGTATTCACGGAAAATTATTCCAAAGTTCCCTATCTTCCGTTGCCTCAAGTGATCATATAATTGATCACAAATTACCCTTAGTAAATTATATTCATTTAGGACAACATTTTGTTATAGATTTTTTATTATGGATGCCCCTTTATGCCCTATTTCCCTCCGCCGTTACCCTGGTAATTTTACAAGTAATCTTAATTACCGTCGCGGGGTTAATATTATATCCCCTCGCGAGACATTATCTCTCCATACCCGTATCTGTAATGATCGTCGCGAGTTATTATGGTGCGAATGCAGTAATCGGACCTACCTTAGATAATTTTTATGAACATTGTCAAATTCCCCTATTTATTTTTGGTTTACTTTTAGCATTAGAAAAACAAAAATGGTGGTTATTTTGGGTACTAGTCGCGTTAACATTAGGAGTACGAGAAGACACCGGAATTACCTTATTTGGGATTGGTTTATATTTAGTATTAAGTCGTCGTTATCCCCGTTTAGGATTAGCATTATGTACCATTAGCTTCGGTGCGGTTGCCATAATTACTAATTTCATTATGCCTCTTTTTTCCCCTGATAGCTCACGGTTGTATTTAGCCTCTTATTTTAGTAAATTTGTCAAATCAGAACATCCATCCACTTTAGAGCTATTGTGGGCGATTATTAGTCAACCTCAAATCATTTTCGAGGTATTTTTCACGAATTTAGATAAAAGAATCAGATATTTATTAGGTCAGGGATTACCCTTAGCTTTTGTTCCCGCATTTTCTTGGCAGGGGTGGCTCATGTCCCTATTTCCCTTTTTAGTAATTTTTCTCCAACTTAACAATCCCCTCGCCTTATCTATTAATAGTCGTTATACATTAAGTGTTGTGCCGGTAATTTTTTATGGTGCGATTTTGTGGTGGGCAAAAAACGGGGAGAAATTTCAACCGAAAATGAAAAAAATTTGGGTAGGATGTATCGGGTTATCCTTATTTTTTATGTTAACATCTAATCCCAATCGTGCCTTATATTTTCTGATTCCCCATTCGATTCAGCCTTGGGTGTATGTGTCCTTAAATCAACAATGGGAACACGCGATTAATTTAAAGAAATCGATCGCGGTGATTCCAGAGGATGCCAGTGTTTCCACGACAGCATATATCGTACCGCATCTATCGAATCGGCGAGCAATTTTGCGATTAACCGCGATGCAATATATCAACGATGAAGGTAAAATAAAAGATATAGACTATGCAGTAGTCGATATCTGGCAATTACGACAACCGGAATTAGTCGCGCCCGTTGACAGAGAAAGAATAGAGAAAATTATTCCCTTTATCGATCAGGCGATAGTCGCGGGAACTTATGGAGTGATCTCGGTGATAGATGGCACAGTGGTAATACAGAGAGGTGTTACTACCCCCCCCGAATTATTACCCACCTGGTTAGAATTACGAAAAGTGATTGATCCCCTGTGAAAAGGGATTTAAAGTAATTTTGCTCCAGAACGCGATATACTGCAAAAGAAAAGAAACATCCTTAAGGCAGGAGCGTTATGACATCCTATGCAACCTCCACTGCTAGAGCCGAAATGAGCGAATTACGACGACTCAAAGGCATACTGCCACCCGAATTACAAAGCTGGGTAACAGTGGAAAAAACAATAGAAGTGAATCCGCCTCTGATTCGTAGCGAAGAAATTGGCAAAGATCAGGTTGAAATTCAAATTGACTTAGTGCGCTGGGAACAATTGGCAATGGACCAGCGAAACTTGCTATTTTGGCATGAAGTTGCCCGTGTTCAAAATGATACAATTCCTAGAGATGGATGGGAAATGGCGGCTTTAGCCATAGGTTTAGGGGGAGCCGTCGGAGAATTATGGGTGCAGGATGGGTTATTATTACTTTTAGCCTTAGCTTTATGCGGTGTTTCCGGTTGGCGGCTTTATCAGAAGAATAATGGCGAGAAAACTTTAAAAGAAGCCATAGAAGCTGATGAAAAAGCGATCGCGCTGGCGACGAGATTTGGTTATAGTCTGCCCAATGCCTATAAAAGCCTAGGAAGTGCCTTAAAAACCTTGATCGAACAAACGCCGAAAAAGCGACAAAGGGCAAAATTTGAAGCACGACTCCAAGGGCTCAAACGTAGTGCAGCTAAGGCAAAATCGAAAATGAAGGGTGACACATCAACTATTCCGAGTAGTCAATCAGAAGACATCTACAACCTCTAAATCAATAGGGAAAGTGGCGAGGGTTCCAATCGTGAGAAGGAAATTACCTATGGAGGGAATTTCATTACAGACTCGCCCTGATCCCCGAATTATTGACTGAATTAATTAATAAATTAATTAATTAATTAATTTTCTAGGTTTCTTCGACTTGGCAGATCAACACAGGAATTAAAATCAGGTCTTCATGGTCAATCCTATCCCAGAGGCACAATTTCAGGTAACTTATGTGGGCGAAATTCCCTTGGTGCTTTTGCCTTCACGCTTAAGTGTGCTTGAGGCTTTAACATTTAAACGCACCACTCAGCAACTTTTCTCAGGAAGTAACATCCCACCAACAGTGATTTTTGATTTTAGTCAAACCACTTTTATTGATAGTAGTGGCATAGGGGCTTTGATCAGTAATCTCAAAATAGCTCGTCAAAATGGCAGTAATTTAATTCTCAGAGGTGTCAACTCTCAGGTAATGGCTGTTTTTGAACTCACCAGTTTAGATCAAGTATTAACCTTTGAATCATGGCAGAGACCTCCATCTTCCCACGATCATCATATTGATAGCAATCAATTACCCATGACTCACCCCTCGATTCGTTCTTGGGTCAAGCGTTTCATGGATATTCTAGGCGCGATCGTGGGATTAAGCATTACCGCGATCATATTCCCCTTTGTTTTAATCGCGATCGAATTAGACGATCCCGGGCCAATCTTTTTCGCGCAAATTCGTTGCGGTTGGATGGGAAAACATTTTCGCATCTGGAAATTCCGTTCCATGTGTGTTAACGCGGAGGCATTAAAAGCCCAAGTGCAAAACCAAGCTGAAGGGGCCATATTTAAGAACGATAATGATCCACGGGTGACGCGGGTTGGGCGGTTTCTCAGACGTAGTAGTATTGATGAATTACCCCAATTTTGGAATGTCCTTAAAGGCGAAATGAGTTTAGTGGGAACTCGTCCTCCGACTCCCGATGAAGTGGAACGCTATGAGATTCCCCAATGGCAGCGTTTAGATGTCAAACCGGGGATGACTGGAGAATGGCAAGTCAATGGCAGATCTCAGGTGAAAAATTTTGAAGATGTTATTCGCTTAGATTTAAAATATCAGGAAAACTGGAGTCTCTGGTATGACATCAAACTAATTCTCAAAACAATCTTCATCCTGTTTAATAAAAACAGTGGTGCAATGTAGGCAATGAATGATGATGAACTAAGACAAACAACAAGTCTTCAAGTACACAGCGATCACGACTCCTTAACCGTGGTTTGGCAATGGTTGGACGAATTCACTCAAACCCGAATTTCATCAGAAATTCAATGGCAATGTAAATTAGCTTTAACAGAAGGTTTTAACAATGTTATCTCTCATGCCCACAAATCCTTACCCGAAACGACTCCGATTGACTTAGAGTTAACAATTATTCCTCATCATCAGATAGAGATGCGAATTTGGGATCGAGGAGAATGCTTTAATTTTCAGTACAAACTCCACTGGATTTTACGCGCGCGACTAACTCCTGTTGATGCAGAAAATGGTCGGGGGCTGTTTTTAATGTATAAACTTATGGACGAGGTGTATTATACTCGCCTCGAAGATCAGCGCAATTGTTTATTACTAATTAAACGTTTAAAATAGGGGTAGTTTCTTGATTCTCAGGAGTATTCCTTGGCCTATGCCCCAGTCTTTGCCTTTCGTTTCCTCGCGTGAGAGGATCTTGGCTTGGTTATCGGATCATGTTCCCGCCTCGCGTATCCAACATATTTTGGGGGTGGAACAGATGGCCGCCCAGTTAGCACATCATTATGGCTTAAATCCCATCAAAGCCGCGTACGCGGGATTAATGCACGATTTAGCAAAATATTTTAAGTCCTCTGTGCTTTTGGAGCAGGCTCGTGCCGAAGGATTGGAGTTAGACTCGATCTTAGAGACGACTCCCCATCTTCTGCACGCGGACATCAGCGCGATCGTCGCCAGAGATCAGTTTGCCGTCTCTGATCGAGAAATCTTAGACGCGATCGCGCATCATACCCTCGGACAACCCGGAATGAGTCCCCTCAGTTGTGTGGTATTTATCGCGGACTGTATCGAACCTAGTCGCGGTAATACACCGGAATTACAAACCCTCCGAGCACTGAGTTATGAAAATCTCTATACAGCCCTGTGGCATACTTGTGATTATTCAGTGAAATATTTGCTTGATAAACGCGTTTTAATTCACCCCCGCACCATCCTTACCCGTAATTGGGCTTTAGACAAATCTAAAGCATCCGGCAAAGGCCCAGGCTCCGGCAAAGGCGAAACAAAACTCATCTCCCATTCCCCAATCCCCAATCCCTAATCCCCAATCCCTAATCCCCAAAAACATTGATGTTAGAACAAACTCAAATGCCCTTAACCTCTCACTCTCCCACCGTCACGGTAGAAGATACAAACACAGACTCTTACAACCTCGCGTTAACGATTATTCAAGCCGCGTCAGACCGCAAAGGTGGTAATATCGTGTTGTTGCGAGTTAGCGATGTCTCCTATTTAGCGGATTATTTTGTCATGGTGACAGGTTTTTCCCATGTCCAAGTCCGCGCGATTTCTAACGCGATCGCGTCTCAAACAGAAGAAGAACTAGAACGACTCCCCCTACGCGTGGAAGGTGAAACAGAGGGACATTGGCTCTTAATGGACTATGGCGATGTCATTGTCCATATTTTCACCCCAAGAGAGCGGGAATTTTATAATTTAGAGGCATTCTGGGGTCATGCAGAACGCGTCGATCTGTCCAGATTCCTGACAAGCCATTAACACAGGGAGGGTTTCCGTGTCAGTCTGTCCAGTTCCACCAGAACAACGTCCGATTAATGAGTACCAAGAATTGAAAGAATCTTGGTTCTTTAGTTGGGTGTTGTTGGAATGGCCTCGATATCTGGGAAAACTCTTTTGGATCTGGGGTGGAAGTTGGTTAATCGTTGCCCCGATCGCGGCGGCTAGTTTTCCCCCCCTCAAATATCCGGGTAAATTTATCCTTAGCGCGGGAGCAGGAGCCTGTTTTCTCTTAGGATTAGTTCTATTGAGGCTTTTCTTGGGATGGTATTATGTGCGATCGCGCCTCTTAAATACCACCATCGTTTATGAAGAGTCCGGTTGGTATGATGGTCAAACCTGGACAAAAACTCCAGAATTTATCGCCCAAGACCAACTTATTCTTAATTATCAAGTCAAACCCCTCCTCGGACGCGTCCAAAAAACCATCTATGGTTTAATCCTTATCTTGATCATAGGCGGAGTTATCTGGATTCTCTTATGATGGGATTAACCTAAGTTCCCTTGATGCCTCAGAAACCGGCTTTCAGTCTAGTTTCCTTCCCCATTGAGAAACCGGGTTTTTTAGTCTTGGTATTTATAAAAAGTCTTACTCTTCAATCCCAAATCCCAAATTAGAAATTGATATGACTAGAGGAAAACGAACACAAGCACCGGAATTAACAGTCAGACTTCTGCGAGAAGGGATAATGGAATCATGCCATCACGTTCACGCGGTGGTCTCTGATAACCGGGGTCGCGTTCTATCCGTAGCCGGAAATTCCGAAACCGCGACTTTTGTGCGTTCCTCACTCAAACCCTTTCAAGCATTAGCCGTGACAACCACGGGCACCCTAGAACGGTTTGAACTCACAGATCGAGATTTAGCCATTATCTGTAGTTCCCATCAAGGAACGATCGAACAAGCCCGACAAGTCTTTAATGTCTTGTGGCGCAGCGATGTCGATCCCTCTAAACTTCAGTGTCCCATACCAGACGGGAAAGACAGTCCCCTCAAGCATAATTGTTCAGGTAAACACGCGGGAATGTTGGCAGTCTGTCAACAACGGGTTTGGCCTTTGGAAAATTATCTCCGTCAAAAACATCCCATTCAACAATTGATTATTACCAAAATTGGTGAACTATTGGGAATGCCCGCCGAAGAGTTTATCAGTGCCCGCGATGACTGTGGCGCTCCTACCTATTTCATGCAATTGGCACAAATCGCGATCCTTTATGCCAAATTAGCCTCTGGGGATAATTTGGATATGGAACGTATTATCCGCGCGATGACTCATCATCCCGCGTTAGTTGCTGGCGAGGGCTGTTTTGATACGGAATTAATGCGTTTGACAGAAGGGGAATTGGTCAGTAAGTCCGGCGCAGAAGGTGTACAATGTATTGGCCGTGTCGGAGAAGGTATGGGTTTAGCCATTAAAGTTTTAGATGGGGCAAAACGGGCTAAATATGCCACCGCGATCCATTTATTACAACAATTGGGCTGGATCAGTCCCACGATCACGGAGACTCTTTCGGAGACTTACATGACTTTAAGTAATTTTAAGCGTTTGGAAGTGACAGGGGAATTATCCCTCCTCTAGTTTTCTGGCTCAATTTTTCTGAGGTTTGGTCTAGCAAGAGGCCGCTTCGTCCTATGATGAAGGAAGAGCAATTTACGATCCTTAACATTTCAACAACATCAATATGGCTAGTATTCAATTTTCCAGAGGTTTAGACGAAGAGGTGATCCCCGACGTGCGTCTTACCCGATCTAAAACAGGGAAAGAAGGAACCGCGACTTTTACCTTTGAACGTCCTCAAGCATTAAGTCGCGCGCGAGAGGAAGAAATTACTGGGATGTATCTTATTGATGAGGAAGGGGAAATCTCTACGCGTGACGTGAAAGCGAAATTTATCAATGGTGATCCGGTGTTTTTGGAAGCTGTTCATATCATGAAGTCTGCTGAGGCATGGGAGCGTTTTATGCGCTTTATGGAACGCTATGCTCAAGAGCATGGTTTAGGTTTTACTAAATCTTAAAGACGAAGGAAGAAGGAAGAAGGAAGAAGAAAGAAGGAAGAAGGAAGAAGGAAGAAGGAAGAAGG
>JBBITB010000056.1:0-39967 GCA_037440985.1 Microcoleaceae cyanobacterium bin_387 | reverse complement strand
GTTAAGAGTTGACAGTTGATAGTTGACAGTTGACAGTTGATAATTTAGGACTTACCCACTAAGAAATTACGCCATTGCCTTGAGCTACAAGCTCAAACCCTTCTGCTGCCCTTGCCGTGCGTAACTCAATTAATTGATAATTGTCAACTGTCAACTGTCAACTGTCAATCACCTATTACCTATCACCTATCACCTATTACCTATTACCTATCACAAGGAATTACTATTGACTAGGGGCGCGACATATCCACACACAATCACGCGGAACTATCTCTGTGGTTTTCAGGATAATTTCATAGTTTAAATGAGTGAGAAATTTTTCCATAATAGCATCCGTCATTACCGAGAACGCGGTTCCATCTCGATGCCCTAATAAATTTTTATCCCATTCACTGATAAATTTTTCCCATCCTAATTCACTGATGGTATTACTATGATGAAAAACACAGAGACGATCGCCTTTTAATAATTTCGGGATTTGCGTCAGATAATTAAAGATATCTACGGGTTCTATATGTACCATTGTATCATAACAAAAACAGACATCACTCACCCCCGGTTCAATATTATTCAATGTTAATCCATCTAGTTTGACATAACTTACTCTTTCTTCTCCTAAACGTTTTTTTGTTGCTGCTAACATTTGTTCGGAAATATCCGCACAGATGACGCGATCGCAATACTTCAATAATAAAGCTCCGGTTTTACCACCACCAATGCCAATTTCTAATACCCTATGCTCTTTTTTAATATAGGGAGCAATAAATTCTCTTTCAATTAATAACTCATACTCTTCTAAAGAGTGAGCAGCGCCTGCCCCTTTTCCAATCCATTCATCCCCAATATGATTTAACTGCGGATGAATTTCTTGCCATTGCTGGGCATAAGTATCCCAAGCCCCTTCATAATCTATTTTTGCTTTTTCTTTTTCCATGTTATTAAATACCTCACGACTTCAGTCGTGCGTGGTTGATTGCCCAAGGTTCCCTCAAGAACCCACTTACCAATAATACTTCCTCTTGTTTTCCCTTTGTCAGGATTTTGACAAATCAGCATTGACAAGGTGACTATCCTTTGGTAATCTCTGAGATTATACTCGCTCATGTTGTCTTTGCCAAGTTCCTTGGATTTATTTCTTTTCTTTTCACAATTTTCACTTATAATAAATAAATTATTAGGATAATGTCTTCTCTCTTTTCGCTTTTCCGTGGGGACGCGATCGCGCTTCTTTTGATCAGCCCAAAGTGGGATAATTTATCAGCAATTTACCAGAAAAACAAGGGGTAAGTATGTCAATCGCACAATGGGAAAAACAGTTAATCACAGAAGATAAATTAGATATTTGTTTAGAATTTCGTAAGTATTTTGCTAATCATTATCTCGCCGGAATTGGCATAGAAATTGGTGCTTTACACAACCCTTTACCCGTGCCTGAAACTGCCAAGGTAAAATATGTCGATCGCATGACAATGGCTGATTTAAAATGGCAATATCCTGAATTAGCTTCAGAAAACTTGGTTGAAGTTGACATTATTGATAATGGAGAATTTTTAACGACGATCCCTGACTCTACTCAAGATTTTGTGATCGCGAATCATTTTCTCGAACATTGTCAAGATCCTATTACTTCTTTAGTCAATATTTTCAGAGTTTTAAAATCCGGGGGAATTTTATATTTAGCAATTCCTGATCAGCGTTTTTCTTTTGATCGTCCTCGTTGTCTCACCTCTTTTGAACATCTTTTAAAAGATTATCAAGAGGGACCAGAATCCTCGAAAAAAGAACATTTTGAAGAGTGGGTAAAATTGGTGGAAAAAGTTGAAGATCCCGCCGAAGTCGAAAAACTTGTTAATCAAATGATTGAGGATGATTATAGCATCCATTTTCATGTCTGGCGCTCTTTTGAGTTTCTCGATTTTCTCTTTTCCGTTAAGCAAATTGTTGATTTTCCTTTTGAAATAGAAACTTTTTTTGAGAATGGCGCGGAAGTTATTGCTATTTTGAAAAAGGAGTAATTTAGGATTGGGGATTGGGGATTGGGGATTGGTGAATGGTGAATGGTGAATGGGGAAGGGAAGAAACTAGCCGCGTGGGGAGAGAATCTAAACGAGGAGAGATTGTTTGTGATTTTTCCTAATTTTTCGGTTAAGAAATTGGGGCAATTAAATAAATTTAACCACTAAGGCACAGAGGCACAAAGATTGTTTACGTTTAATTATTCCCTCCCTATCTCCCTAGTCACGAATCCCCAATCCCCAATCCCCTATTCCCCTATTCCCCTATAGATGAAAAATAAGCTTCTTGGAAAATATCCCCGTAAGCTTGTGTCATTTCCTCAAAAGTATTTAAAGAAGCTAACACATATTTAGCATTATCACTAAACTTTTGCCGATCGCGCTCTTTTTCGACTAAATGATGAATCGCGCCGGCTAATTCTTGAGCATCATCAGGAGTATAAAATAAACCATTAATACCCGCGCGAACTTGTTCCCGAATCCCAAAAACCGGAGTAGTGATAATGGGTAAATCATAAGCCATCGCCTCTAAAATCACTCTGGGGAAACTTTCCACGCGTGAGGTACAAACGAAAATATCCGAAGCTCGATAATATTTCGCAGTTTCCGGTGTTTCTGGGACAATTGTGATCTTTTGTTGCAATTCCTCTGGTAATTCCTTCACCATCATAGCTAATTGATTACTATAAAGACTAGGGCTATCTCCAACAATAAAACACCGCGATCGATTCTGGGTTTTCTTCGGTAATAAAGACAAAGCTTTCACTAAATCCTTTTGCCCCTTTCTTTCACAAACAGTCCCTAATACTAATAAAACCAATTCATCCGGTTTCACCCCTAACATTTTACGGGCTTCCTCACGACTTAAAGACTTATCCAAACGACTTAAATCTAAACCATTATGAATCACCGTAAAATTGCGATGACTATTTAAAGATAAAAAGCGATCACGAGTAGCATCCGCAACAAAAATCACCCGATAGGGAAAACGGAAACACTCTAAAGCACGGGCAGCAATTTCCGGGCCAAACCGATTAAAATAAGTTTGCCAAGGTTGACTTTCATGGACATTCCAAACCGAAGGAATTTTTAACAAATGTGCCACATCTACCATGAAAAAGTTTTCCAAAGTATTGATATACATAACATCAATATTTAAAGCTTTAATCTCCTGAGCAAACACCTGTAATACCCCATCATAAACACTTCTTTGATAAATATGTTCCAGGGGATGATCGCGAATAATTACCTCAATTCCTAATGCTTCATAAGCTTGACGTAAAGGGCCATCTGTCACACAAAAAATCACAGGAGTAATCATCCCTTTCTTTGCTAAACCTACCGCGATTTCATATTGATGTAAAGGAGCCCCCGTATAATCCAAAGAATTACTACACATTAAAACCCGGTTTTTTGTTAATCCTTGAGGCGTGACATCATAACAACGGGGTTGGATTTCAAAATACTCATTAGCTAAAGACAAATGGGGACTATAAAAACGATCAATTGTCCCCGCGTACTTACGTCGATAAGCCGCGACTTCCTTGGGATTATCATTAAACCCTCGCGAAGTTCCTTCTTTATGAATTAACTCGGCATCGGGACAATAAACTGATACCAATCCACTCTCTAATAAACGGAAACCATAATCAACATCATTATAAGCAACGGCAAAATTTTCTTCGTCAAATCCCCCTAATTCTAGGAATAATTGACGAGGCGTTAATAAACAAGCCGCGGTAACTGCTGAGTAATTACGAGGGAGGAACGCGTGGGATAAATAACCACGATTTTCACGGGGAATTAACTTAAACGCGTGCCCGGCTAAACCATGATGATAACCATGAATGATCCCCGCGTGTTGCACTCGTTCATCGGGATATAATAATCGTGATCCTACGGCCCCTACTCCCTCCATTTGTGCATAACCTACCATCTGACTTAACCAATGAGGATTAATCACTTCTGTATCATTATTTAAGAAGAGAATATAATCACTTTTTACCTGTTCCACGGCACGGTTATTAATCGCGGCAAAACTAAATTTTCCTTCCTGATTTTTGATGTGTAACACTTGATGGGGAATCTTTTGAAAATAGTCTAAGATTTCCGGCTCATCGCTTTCATTATCAATAATGACAATTTGATAATTTTGATAGGTGGTTTTTGCCAGGGAGTCGATACATTCTCTGAGAAGTGATAACTTATTTTTGGTGGGAATAATAATCGTTACGGAAGGACCTTGATCGGGGAATTTTATGGAAAAAATGCCTAAATTTTCTTTTACTGCCCAGTCGGGTTGTTCAACTTTTCCCTTGATGCGACGACGCTCTAACGCGTCTTGAATTGCTTTTTCTCCTGCCAAAAAACTCGCGGGTTTTGCTGCACCAGAAACCGCGGTAGAACCGGGTGCTGTTCGCCAATGATATAGGATTAAAGGTAAATGGGCAACTTGACGCGAAATTTCTGTGGCTCTTAAGGCAAAATCATAATCTTGGGCTCCTTCAAAACCAATTCTTTTCCCTCCTAATTGTTGGAAAATCTCACGTCTAACGACGCATAAATGACCGAGATACATATAGGAAAGAAGTAATTGGGGGGACCACTCTGGCTTAAATTGGGGAGCAAATCTATGGCCTTTTGTGTCGATTTTATCGTCATCGGAATAGAGAAAATCGGTTTCGGGATGGGTGGCTAAATATAAACCCACTTCTCCTAAGGCGTTGGGGGTGAGCTCGTCATCATGATCTAATAATAGGAAAAAATCTCCGGTTGCTAATTCGGCTGCGCTGTTGGTTGCCGCGCTAATGTTACCGTTTTTCTCGCGAAAGGTAATCCGAACGCGATCGTCTTTTTTCGCCCATTTTTTCAGGGTTTCTCGTACTTTGGGATCGGTGCTACAATCGTCCGCGATACATAATTCCCAGTGATCATAAACTTGATTGGCGACACTCGCGATCGCGTGTTCTAAAAATTCTATTTCTGTATTATAAACGGGCATAATTACCGAAATTTTCGGTAAATTCTGGGTACTATTTAAACGGGTGATGAGAGCCTGACGAGCGCGATCATTCCATTGATTAACTAATAACCAAGCATCATAGGGATCGATCGCTTCAGGGACAATAAAACCCGTGGGTGGTTGTAATTCGCCCCCGAAACTTAACTGTTTTTGATGTGTATAAATTTCTTGGGTGCGACGGAGAATAGTCGGAATTTCCCAAGGCATAGGAATAATACGGCCGAGACGTTGTTTTCGTTCGGCGGCCCGTTTTTTCACCGCGGCTAAAAAACGAGATAATTCCTGAGTTTGATCTCCTAATTTTTCCTTAATTCCATAGGGAGTTACTAATAATAAATTTGGAGAATAATAAGTTAATTTTTCTCCTGTTATTAATTCTGCCCGGAGAGAGACTGGCCAAGTTCCCATAGGAACTTTAACTAATGCTTCAAAACCACTGTGATCACTTCCTACCCAATTGGGGAAGACATCACCCACATCTTTACGACGTAACCCATAGGCGCAATCGATCGCGATATTACCGCAATGCAAAGTTAATTTATTAATTTTATATTCAGGATGACAACACCAACCCGCGAATAAAATTTCTCCTTCCCGTTGTTCCCAACTTACAGGGGCATCAAAGGCACCGGAAATGGTGGAAATAATCACGGTATAAGAGGCGAAACGATGCCATTTATGATAGATATCTTTGGCTTCTAAATGTATTTGATGGTATCCCGATGCCAGCTTAAATTCCAGAGTAAAACCGCATTTTTTTGCGGCGGAATGATAAGGGAAAGATTGAGCGACATCTTCTCTAACAATGCCGTAATCTCCTGTAAAAATATCATCTCCAACTTTTGCCTGAATATGGGTGAAAGTCATTTTGTTATGAAAACACCAACCCACGATTTGTATATTTTCGCTTAAGTTTTCCCAACGTTGGGGATAATCTACGGACCACAATAAACGAGGTTTGATGCTTTTGACACCGTGTTTTATTTCCGCCCATTTATCGCGTAATTTCCAGAATTTAGAGGACCTCATCGCGATAATTTCGGAGAGCGCGTGTTCTTTTTCTTGGCGTACTCTTTCTAATTCTCCCTGAGTGCTACCCAAAGTATTTTCTAATTGAAATATTTTGGCTATTGCTTCCGATAATCTGGAGTCGGAAGCTTCCAATAAAAATTCCGTTTGTCCTAATTTTTCTTCGAGATTAAATAACTTAGTCATTGCCGTTGTCAGGTGTCTTTCTGTGCTTTCCAGTTTTAATTCGGTTTCACCTAGACGTTTTTCGGTTTCGACTAATTTGGCAAAGGATTCTTTATATTGTTTTTGGAGATACCATAAACCTTGATGTACGCGGGTTTCTGTACCGATTATTTTGGTGAGCGCGTCGCTATATTTTGTCTGGGTAAATTTGAGAGTTTTCTGGGTTTCACCTAAAACTTTTTCTAAATTTAATATTTTGTCGACTGCTTCTTGACTTTTGGCTTCTGCTCCTTCATATTTTAACTGGCTCTGCCCTAAACGAGTTTCTGTATCAATCAGTTTCGCGATCGCTTCTTTCAGTTTAACATCTGTTCCGTCTAATTGAAGTTGAGTCTCTCCTAGTTCAGATTCTAAGGTAATAACTTTCTCTTTGGCTTCTTCAAATTGCTGTTGCCATTCTTTCAGTTCGACTTTTAATATCTTACGCTCTTTGTCCAGTTTCCGAATTTCTAACCAATCTTGAAATACCCACATGGAAGAATTCGGATAGAAAATATTTTCCGATTCCGGCGCGATCGCTCTTCTACTTAAATTTTCGGCAATGACTTCTAATGTTAGATAAAGTTCGATCGCTTCCGCAAAATATTGAACAATAAGACTAGGCCTATGAGTGTTTAAAATATCATTGACTAAAAGAGATTTATCAAAGTTATCTGTGGGTGGATTTCCTAAATTAATGTGAAATTTTCCGTTGATTTGTGAGACAAAATATTCCGATTGATTCCCTACATTATAGACATTAGCTAATAAACATTTTTCGGGATTCTTTTCATAAAAATCTAACACCTTATGATTATAATGAATCCACATTTGCACCGCAATTTCTGGGTGTTCTAATAATGTATCATCGGTGGCACGACGATATAAGGAATCCACCACTTCCCAGGGCGAACGATAAATAAAAATATACTTGGCATCGGGTAATAATTGATCCCAAAAATTTAAAAATAAAGTAGTACGCGGATCTTTCCATCCCCAAATAGGACTTTTTTGCTGTGCAATTAATTTGTGAGCTTTGTCCTGATATTCATCGGGTACGGGAACTTCTCTTTGGAAAGTACATCCTAAATTATCTATTCCTTGAAATTGAAATACTGATTTATGAAATTCGACAAAATCGGCATTTTCAAAATGACCTTTAATATTGCCATATTCTGCTCCTACTAACCGCTTGCCTATATCTACACCTGTTTTTTGTAGTAATGACGCGGTTAAAGATGTGCCTGAACGGTGCATCCCTGTAATCACAATTACGGATTTATTTTCTGAGTTTTTCATTGTTTTTTCTCGCCTCAAATTATTCTCTATTTTTCTACCATCCATCTAGGCTTGAATTAATCAATATCTTAGGACTCTTTTTCTAAAATATCTTGCTCAATTAATCCTACGGTTTTCTTGGCTTTAAACCAGGCATTTCTCATTTGCCAAAATTTACTTTTTTCGATTTCTTCTAACTTAGATGTGGCTTGCTCTAATTCTTTTTCGGTTCCTGTCAATTGTTTTTCTAATTGTTTTTTTTCTTGACGACTCTGAACTAACTCCCCTTGGGTTTCCTCTAACTTGGTTTGCAAAGATAAGAGGTGATTTTGATTTTTTTCTAATTGTGTTTGTGCCATTGCTAAAATTTTCTGAGTTTGCTCTAATTCGCTTTTCGTTGAGCCTAACTCGGTTTCTAATTCTTTTAGTTTAGCTTGGGTTTCCAGAAACCATTCGGCTTCGCGATCGTTTTGTAACATAGATTTGACGGTGGAGACTTCTAAAATTGTTTCTAGGTTATCATGGTTAATGACTTTAATCAAAACTACATTGTCTAGGGATGTAATGTCTAAGTCTATATCGCAGGACCAACCGGAATGTAGTAAGGCTTCATTTTTATAATAACCCGCGACATCTACGCGATCGTGTTCCGGGTGAGTTTTTTTGACGATTTTGCCATTGATTATTATTTGAATTTCTGGGATTTTACCACCTTCATTAAAATCTGCTCCCCATCCGTCTAAATGGAGTTTTCCTTCGGGGGTTAATTCTACGGCATCGACAAAACCTTCGGGATGATGACTAAAGTGTAAGTCGGCAAAGTCTTTGACTTTTTCATTGGTGACTATATATAAATCTTGAAAACGGGAAACGCCTTCTTTGACGCGATGCACCAATGCTTTACCATTACTAATTTTTGTTAATACTTTTCTAACGTATTCTTCTGTGACATAAGTAGTTCCATATTCTTCTTTATCTAAGGCATAACTTTCACTTTCTGCGATAAAAAATATCCCTTTTTTGCGATCCATTTTCACATGGGATGGTAAGAGGGCTTCATCATGGACACTAAACATGAATATCCCCCCCGGACTTAATAATTCATAGAGGTTTTCTAGCCATTTACTAAAGGTTCTCTCTGGGAGATGACTGAATAAAGAGATTGACAAGATACAGTCAAATTTTCGGTCTACTGCAAATTCCTCGGGTTTCGTTTTGGAGAGAATGCCATTTACTTCTAAATATTCACTTTGAAATTTAACCGCGTTGGCTTGAATGTCTGAAATCCATATTTTGTGGGGGGGGATTTCCTCAATTAAAAATCGAATAAAACGACCACATCCACTGGCAAAATCGAGAAATGATGATATTTTCTCAAATTCTCCAAATCGCCACTTTACGATTTGTCTAACTGCATCTAAAACATGACGACCTAGAGAATAATACTCGATCAAGGCTCGATCGCGATCGCCTTGAAAATTGGAGAGGTTAAACAAAAACATTTCATCATCTGACAAAATTTCCGATTTAAAAGTTTGGGGAAACTTGGCCTGATCTGATATCAATGCTTGAACTACCGGATTTTTCTCTAGTTGTGGAACTGTGGTCATCATAATTACAAATTCTTGAGCACCTACTGAGGCCAAGTTTTAGACGTGATCGATTAAGGGTTCTTTATAAATCACATCTTTTTGCACATTTAAGCATGGTTCAACCAATAAGTCAACCACCGCGGTCCCAAATGACTCAGGACAGGGTTGCACTCTAAACATCGCGACATCAATGCAACGAGCCAGATAAGTTAATTCTTGATCTACTAATCCTGTGACACCTGCATTGAGAAAATATACACCCTGATTAAGCATACATTTAAACTTAAACTGCACATTAACTGTAGATCCTGCTTCAATATATTTAATATCTTGCCAAACTGAATGAAAGGATGTTCCGGCTAATTCAAAACCGCTAATCGTTTTAATTAACATTCCAAATCTGACTTTTTCAGTGGAACGGGAAAAATAGACGGAATAAGTATAAATATACTCTTTTCTTCCTACTAAATGATTGACGATTTGACCTGTAGGTGTTGTAATTCTCGGATCGATTATTTTTGCACCCCTGGATGGATAAATGATTGTGTTTGAGGGTGTCATTTCGGGATCGTAAATTTCATCCAGTTCTATTTTCAGTCGGCGCTGGGCTAAGGTTTCGGGTTCGTCATCTTCTTGTTTTAATTCATGTTTTCCGTCTAATTCATTGGCTTTACTATTACCTTCTTTGAGAATACTTGGTTCTTCGATGGTTTTTAGATCTCTAATTTCTTGTCTAATTCCTTCAACTTTATCGGGGGAAGCATAGATCAGTTTTTGATATTTAGAAACGACATATTTCGGTTGATGAGACATTAATAACTCGCCATGATCTAAAAGGATCGCGGTGTCACAGAGTTGCACAACGGAGGATGCCGCGTGGGAGACAAATAAAATGGTTCCTCCTTTTTCTTGAATGGTTTGAATGCGAGCAAAACATTTGCGTTGAAAGGCTTCATCGCCAACGGAAAGGGCTTCGTCAACAACTAATACATCGGGGTCAACGCTAGTCGCGACGGCAAAACCTAGTCGGACAAACATCCCACTTGAATAGGTTTTTACGGGTTGCTCCATAAAGTCGCCAATATCGGCAAAACTGGCTATATCATCAAATCTTTGGGCAATTTCTTCGGTTTTTAATCCGAGTAATTGACCATTAAAAAAGACGTTTTGCCGTCCGGTAAATTCGGGGTTAAAGCCGCTTCCTAGTTCTAATAATGCTGATATTCTTCCTTTTACTTCGACCTCTCCATTCGTGGGTGTGAGGGTTCCGACGATGATTTGTAATAAGGTACTTTTGCCGGAACCGTTACGGCCGACAATTCCTAATGTATGACCTTTGGTAAGTTCTAAGTTAATATCTCGTAATGCCCAAAATTCTGCTGCGAGATTTTTGCCGGGGATGAGGATTTCTTTTAAGCGATCGCCCGGATGGTGATATCGCTTAAAGCATTTTGAGACATTTCTCAGTTTTATAATTGTTTCTTCACTCATTGGGGATGGGTAATGGGTAATGGATTGGGGATTCGGGATTTGTGACTGGGGATTTGTGACTGGGGATTGGGGATTTGTGACTGGGGATTTGTGACTGGGGATTGGGGATTGGTGAATGGGGATTGGTGAATGGGGATTGGTGAATGGGGATTGCGGATTGGGGACTGGGGATTAGGGATTGCGGATTGGGTAATGGGTAACTGTCAACTGTCAACTGTCAACTGTCAACCTTCTTCCTTCTTCCTTCAATTAAAGAACATCGGCAAAAGCGGGACGGAGACGGCGATAAACGAAGAAACCAATGATGAAGATAATAGAAGATAAGAGGAGCGCGATCGACCATTCTCCCCAATGTTTAATTTCACCAATCAGGACTATTTCTCGATGCACTTCCGCGATCGCGGCCAGAGGATTTAACCACATAATCCAAGGGCGCCAGTCTTCAGGAATTACTTTAAGAGGATAAACAATAGGAGTCATATAAAACCAAAGATTAAGAATTACTCCTAAACTTTGAGGAATATCACGGAGAAAAACTGTTAAAGCCGCGGTTAAATAGGCAAAACCAGAAGTAATTAAAAGTTGAGGGAGCCAAACAATAGGAAGTAACCAAAACGCGGTATGGAAATTGGGAGAAGATAAACCCAGAATCACAATTAATACGACTAAACCAAAGGTACTTTCTACAAAGATCGATAAAACGGGAACCAGAGGTAATAATCCTAGGGGAAAAACGACTTTCTTAACTAAATTGGGGCTATTCATGACAGAAACCGCGCCTTTGATGATTCCCCCCGTAAAGGATGTCCAAGGAATTAAACCCGCGAAGAGCCACATCCCAAAGGTGACGCTACTATCTGGAAAGCCTTTCACGTCTAATTTGACTTTGAGAATGACGGAAAAGACGTAAGTGTAAATTAGTAATTGTGATAACTGATTTAGTAATGGCCAAAAGTTACCTAAGATTGAGCCCTTGTATTGGGCTTCTAAGTCCCGTTGTACTAGGGTACATAATAAACTGATTTGCGCCCATCGGGGGTCGTCAGTGGAAAACCAACGACTGAGCCGGCCCCCCTTTTGGAGAGGCCTCTTGCTTGATTTTAACAAATTAATTTTCCTCACTCACACCTACACACCCAGGGCTGTTTCAGTCTTCCATAACCCGTCAGGGACCGAATCCCTGGCTCATAGCAAAAGTCCTCTGAAGACGACTCAAAGAGTAATTGATAGTCCTATATGGGAGGAATTTTGCTTTGAGACTCTGACAGTAAGAGTCGGAGTCTCCCTTGGAGAGAATGAAACAGCCCTGCCTACACACCTAATATTGGGAGTCTCGGCGCACGTCTTCCGTCTCACTTGGGGTGATGACTGAGAGTGTCGCGATCGTCCCAATCTCTTTTATCATGACTTACCCTGTCCCAGTACGCAAGGGTAGAAACTGGGTTTCTCGTTTTAGACTGAGCGAAAAAGCTCAAATTGTCCTTGAGAAACCCGGTGAGAGTGTCACTATTTTAGGGAGAAAATCCGAATCTTTGGAGCTAAATCAATCCCAATGCAAAACATTTGCGACTTGCTGCACTAAAGTCATCGGATTGAAGGGTTTGGCCAAAGTCCCGGCAATTTTTAATCGAGAAAAACGCTCGCGATCGTTGGGCTGCACCTTCGCGGTAAGTAAAACTATAGGTAAATAATATGTCTCATTTTCCTGTAACTTTTCACAAGTTTCAATCCCATCCATTTCTGGCATAGAAACATCGAGAAGTACGGCATCAAAAGCTTGTTTTTTTGCTAAGAGTAGACCTTCTTTACCTGAATTAGCCGTCTGAACTTCCCATCCGGCTAAATCCTCTAAACAACATTTTACTACCTCTAAAATAGATTCTTCATCATCAATTACTAAAATTTTTCTCAGCATAAAACCCCTCTTACCTTTGTTGTCATAAATAACGGAATTAGTTCAGAGTTTTCCAACTCGATTGCTGTACCAATGATCGTCATGGGATCTCAGATTATAAGCTCAGATGTTTTTGGAGTCCTCTGTGCTTACCTTAACATGGCGGTGGTAAGGGTAAGGTAAAAAAGAAAATGCTACCTTTGCCAACCACACTTTCAACCCAAATCTGCCCCCCATGTTGCGAAACAATACTCCGACAAATTGCTAACCCTAATCCTGTGCCTCCTTTCTGACGAGAATCTGACGCGTCTACCTGTTGAAATTGTCCAAAAATCAGATCCAGTTGCTCCACGGGAATACCACGGCCTTGATCTTTGACTTGAAATAAAATACAAGGAACAGGTTTAATGCAATTTACTCTCTCTTTATGTTCACCACTTGTTACTTTTTGAGGATCAATTAATTCAGCATTTAACTCAATGGTGCTATGGGGAGGAGAAAATTTAATCGCGTTACTTAACAAGTTTGTTAAGGTTTGAATGATGGCATCACTATCCGCCCAAACTGTTAGACAAACTGGAGTAATAGCAAGAGTAATTTGATTTTCTTCTGCCATTGCCCCCATCGCGTCCGCGGATTGTCTCATTAACTTTGTGACATCACAAGGCTGAGGAGTTAAATGCACCTTCCCTGATTCTAACCTTTCTAAGTCTAAAATGTCACTAACCAAACGTACTAAACGCTCAGTATCCGTGGAGGCAATTTGTAACATTCGTTTAGCTTTATCGGGTTTATTGTCGTAAATACCGCTGGCTAATAACCCCAATGAGCCGCGAATGGATGTCAGCGGCGTTCGCAATTCATGGCTGACAATAGAGATAAATTCTTGTTTCATTTGCTCGATCGCCCGACGCTCTGTAATATCTTCCATTGTGCCGACATAGCCAATTAATTCTCCTTGATCTGTGCTAACAGGAGCGGTACGGACTTCACAAAAGCGAATGGCTTTATCTTTACGAATATAACGTATTACTTTACAAAAATCTTCCTGATGTTGGCTCACTGTCTCAAACCATTTATTTAATATTGATTCGCGATCGTCAGGGTGAACAAAGGATAACCAACCTGTCCCTAATGCCTCCTCAAAAGTATAACTAACGATCGCTTGAGAACGAGGATTTGTATAAATACATAGTCCTTGGCGATCCATTAAAATAATACCAATGGGGGAACATTCACTCAAAGAACGAAATTTTGCTTCGCTTTCTGCTAAGGCTAATTCTGTATGTTTGCGATCACTAATATCTACGGCTGCTCCTGTAATCCCAATAATTTCACCATTGGAATCGCGTAAAGGTTCTAAGGTAAAATCATAATAGTTTAATTGCTCTTTATTGGTAATAGGAACTTCTGTCCGAGAACCCTGCCCTGTTTCCAAGACAAATTTCTTAATTTTTGTTAAGTTATCCGCGTCGCTTTGAAGTGAAATTAAATCGTGATCGACTTTCCCTAACATTTGTTGAGTAGGATAATCTCGAAGGGAATGATAAACCCAAGTATAACGCAATTCTCGATCTTGATTAAAGACGACAATGGGAGCACTTTGTAGGGCAATACGAAAACGCTCTTCACTTTGACGTAACGCGGTTTCTACTAAGACGCGATCACTAATATCAATCGACACCTCAATAATCCCAATTAACTCTCCCTGATCGTTAAACAAAGGGGAGGCTATAATAGCAGCAGGAAAAGTTTTACCGTCACGTCGTTGGAGTAAAAACTCACCCGATGAACTATTATTACCCCTTTGTAAAGACTCTAAGATTTGCCGATATTGCTCATGGAGTAAAGGGGGAATAATCACTTCTACCAAAGAATGATTAATCACTTCTGAGGCGTTCCAACCATATAAAACCTCTGCATAACGATTCCAGTAAATAATTTTACCCCCCAAGTCTGTGACAATAACGGCTTGTTCTACTGCGTCCAAAAGTCGGGCTTGAAATTGGATTTTTTGTAAAGCATTTTTCGCGTCTGTAATATCGATCGCGCTGCCCAAGATTTGCACAGGAACTCCCTGGGCATTTCTAGCAAAAACCATATCCCAAGTATGGAGCCAACGCCATTCACCTTGGGCATTTTTCATGCGAAATTCATTTTCGATCACTTCCCCATCTTTCTTTTGGGCAAATAGTTGGGGAAATTCTTTAATTTTATAACGATCATGAGGATGAATTAACTCTTCAACAAAGGGATAACCCCGGAATTTGATTTTGTCCAAAGAAAGCCCAAAAAAGTCTCGGTTTCGTTGATTCATATAGACATTATGAGATTGTCTAAAATCCATAATATATAACAAATTCGGAATAGAATCAGCAATTTTTTCCAGAAATTTTTGAGTGTCTTCGAGCTGCTTTTGTGTTTCTTTGCGCTCGGTAATGTCCATAATAACTCCCATCATCCGAATCGCGTCACCACTTTCATTATAGAAAAATTTCCCCCTCGCCTCCACCCAATGAATACTACCATCAGGCCAAATCACTCGATATTCATTTTCATATTCATTATGAGTGAAACGAGCTATTTCTATCCGTTGATTAAGTTCTTTTAGATCATCGGGATGAACACAACGCGCAAAATCTTCATAAATAACCTCAAAGTTTTCTAATTCTAATCCCAATAATTTCGCGTGCCATTCAGACCAAATAATTTTACCTGTAATTAGATTCCAATCCCAAGTTCCCATTTTTGCCGCGTTTAAAGCAAGACGTAATTGTTCTTCACTTGTTTGTAGAGCGATTTCAGCTTCTTTGCGATCAGTAATATCATGTAATAAAATTGACACTCCGGTACTACTGGAATAAACTTGCTCAAAAACCCAACAGTTGAAAACAGGACAAACGGCTTCAAATTCAGTAACTCCACCCTCATGTAAAATCCTGATGATTTCCTGATAAGGTTTACTCCCCACGGTTTCAGGGAATTGTTGCCAGATATTTTTTCCAATTAAAGTTTCTCGCTCTTTGCCAAATAAAGTCGCGGCTTTTTGATTGACATAAGTAAAGCGAGATAAACGATCTAAAGCATAGAAAGCATCACTAATACTTTCTAAAATTTCACTCAGTTGGGTGGTAGTTTGTTGTAAAGCTTGTTCTACTTTTTTACGTTCGGTAATATCTAACGCGGCACTTAAAGCTAATTGGCGATTATCAGATAGTTTACCTAAAGGTGCAGAATTAAATTCCCAGATGCGCTTTTCACCAAATTTTGTTGTAATTGTATACTCACCTTCTGCTAGTCGTTCATCAAGACTGTATAAACGTTTAATATCTGCTTGAGCTTTCGTGTAATTGTCTGGATAGGCTTTTTTTGTCCAATCTGTAATAGTGGAAATTTCTTCTAATTCATATCCGGTTAATTCACTCCAGGTGCTACTAATTTGTAAAACTTCTCCATCTTCCGCGTGTAACATAATAGGAATAGGAGCATAAAGAATCGCACGACGGAACCGTTCTTGGCTGGAACCCAATGCACTTTTTGTGTCCTCCCGTTCCGCCATTTCTGCTTGGAGAGATGCCTTGAGTTGAATTAAGTCTGCCCGACACTTGGCTATATTTTTTTCTAATTGATTTTTGACCTTTTTTAAAGATTTTTCTATTTCTTCATGACTATTAATTTCTTGTTTTAGGTGTCTATATAGTACCATTAATAGAAAAATAATTAATAGGTCTCCCCCTACTATTATTCCTGTCACGGAGTTTAGTCTATCTTCGTTTTCTGGGTACGTTAAGGTGCGCTCTATATGAGTTTTTGGGGCTGGTTCTAATTGTTTGATAGTGAAATAAGATGCTAAATTACTCACACCTAATAGTAAGAGGGAAAAAGTCACAAATTTTACCCAAAGATCATTTTTTCTCCGGGGTTGTTGGCTATTTTTCTCCTCATCAGAAGCTGATCGCGTTAAAATTTCGGTTTGGGACTCTACTTTTGTAACAGTCTTGAGCGTTTGACTAAGTTTGGCTTTTAAAGAGGTAAGATGCTCAGAGTCCTTTGTATCTTTATTGGGGTACTGCTCCAAGGGATTATTCATAGAATATTACTACCTGAGACTGTTTTCGGTGAGACAACCTCCCACTATCGGCGGCTTTTTGCGATTGTGAGCGATCCCACCTGACTTCTATTCCTATTTTAACTCAACTATCAAAGAGTGATGGGGAAATTTTGATCTATAATCTGTCACAACAAGCGGATGGCATACTCCTGAGTAAGAGGAAAAGCGATCGATCAACTAGACATAATTATTAGCTCAATTGTTCCCATGAATTACCCAAAATTATCACGAATTTTACGTCAAATCCTGTGGTTAGTTTTGCTCTTACTCCTCGCAAGCTTATGGATCTGTATCACAGCCACACCCATCGCCAAAGCCTAATAAAAAATCTGATAATTTCGGTTTATTGTGATATAATGGTTCTGAATCTACCTCTCAAGGAGGTTCTCAATGTAAGACAATTAGCACTTAGGCAAAAACCGCGTTACTTCAGCAAATATCGCGTTTCTAAATCATTCATACAGGTTTCTAGGATGGTGGCAGAATCAAAACCCATGATCAATTGGGGCAACCACAACGCGATCGGCACAACCATAGGGGGATTCTGCCTACATTTGTACAACCGATAATTACGTGGTACATTGTCATTTTAGCTAACAGATTAAAAAAACAAAGTTGGGATAACTGCGTAAATTATGACTGACGATAAAACCCCCTAATTTTACTCAATATGATATGAAAATCACCCCTATTTCTACCACTCCCAAACTGATGAATAAGAGATGGCATCCCTTACATAGTCTTTCTCTGCGTCCGGTGTTGGTATTATCATTTATAATTCCGATTGTCGGAGCCGTAGGAGTAACCGGGTATCTTTCTTTTGGGAATAGTCAAAAAGCAGTTAACAATCTCGCAAATCAGTTAACAAATCAGGTAAATGAACGCATTGAAGAGCGTCTCAATACTTATCTTGGGACTGCCCACACTATCAACAAAATCAACCTAAATGCAGTTAAAATCAATCAATTAGACTTAAATAATTTTGAGCAACTACAAGAACATTTCTGGCAACAATACCAGATATTTCCCTCTGTCTCTATAATCTCCTATGCCAATGAAAGGGGAGAATTTCTTGCCGTTGGTAATGACAGAACATTATCACGTCCCATTGTTGGAGTCGCTCAATTAAAAGTAGAAGATCAAGGAGTTCGTCATGATTATTTGTTAACAAATCAGGGCAAATCTCGTTCTTTATTCAGAAAAATCCCTAATTATGATCCTCGCAATCTTTCCTGGTACAAAGCGGCAAAAGCCGCGGGGCAATCTATTTGGAGTCCCGTTTATTTCGGGGTTTATGCGGATGTGATGGCTATTAATGCCTGCACCCCGGTTTATCAATCTAACGGTGAATTGAGAGGTGCCCTTTTCACATATTTTATACTGGGTGACATTAGCCAATTTCTTGAGGGATTAAAGGTTTCCTCATCGGGACAAGCTTTTATTATAGAACGATCAGGAGATATAGTAGCAACCTCTACTCAAGAAAAACTCTTTAAAAAGCTACCTAAAACAAACAAAAAAAAGCGATTATCAGGTGTAGAGAGTTCTAACTACTTAACCCGTATTACTATCAAAAGCTTGATCAATGACTTTGGCGATATCCACTCAATTCCACGGACTCAAAAACTCATTTTTATTAATGAAAACGAAAAAGCATTTGTCCATGTTACGCCTTATCATGACAATTTTGGTTTGGATTGGTTAATTGTAATTGTGGTTCCTGAATCGGACTTCATGGCTGAAATTAATGCCAATACTCGGAGTACGATTATTTTATGTCTCATTGCCTTATTTATTGCCATAGGCGTTGGCATTTTGATCGCGGGTTGGGTGATAAATCCTTTACTAAAACTCAATCAAGCTGCGAAAGATATTGCACAGGGAAATTTTACGCGCACTGTGGAAGTACAACGAGCTGATGAAGTAGGAGAATTAGCGATCGCGTTTAATGAAATGGCAGTAAAATTATCGGCTTATAGTCAAAATTTAGAAGCCCTAGTAGCCGAAAGAACCCTGCAACTAGAGGAAACAAATCTACGTTTAGAAAAAGAAATAAACGAAGCCCATCAAGCCAAATTAGAACTAGCAAAAGCCAAAGAAAAAGCCGAAGAAGCCAATCGTGCTAAAAGTGTTTTTCTGGCGAACATGAGTCACGAACTGAGAACCCCCCTTAATGGGATTCTTGGCTTTTCTCAACTCTTAGTCAAAGAATCTGTTTCCCAAAAACAACGGCAGAAATTAGAGACAATTAATCGCAATGGTGAATACTTACTCAAATTAATTAATGATGTTCTTTCCCTTGCTAAAATCGAAGCAAATCGCCTGATTTTAGAAGAGAATAACTTTGATTTCTATGCTTTATTAGACGACTTAGACGCGATGTTTTCCCTCCGGGCGAAGCACAAGGGGATTTTATTCATTATTGATTGTGGCGAAAATGTACCTCAATGGATTCGAGGCGACGATCGCAAACTGCGTCAAGTATTAACCAATCTCAGTGATAATGCTCTCAAATTTACTACCGAAGGAAATATTACTCTGAGAGTGAGAGTAGAAGAAATCAGTAATTCGCCATTACTCCATTTTGAAGTCGCCGACACAGGTAGCGGAATTTCATCCACAGAAATAGACAGCATTTTTGAGGCATTTATCCAGTCAGAAACGGGTAGAAATTCAACCCTAGGAAGTGGTTTAGGATTAACTCTTTGCCGTCGTTTTGTCGAATTAATGGGGGGTAAAATTACCGTTAGTAGTTTAATGGAAAAGGGTACTACTTTTCAGTTTTATATTCCTCTCAAATTAGCGGATCTTGCTGTGGTTTCTCAGGAATCAAAACAAGAAATATTAGGGCTTGTTCCCGCTCAGCCTCAGTATCGTATTTTAGTCGTGGATGATGTGGAATCCAACCGGGAACTCTTGCGAGAATGGCTGACAGCAGTGGGTTTTGAAATACAGGAAGCTGACAATGGAGAAGTGGCACTACAACAGTGGGAAAGTTATCAACCCCATCTCATCTGGATGGATATTCAGATGCCGATTATGGATGGTATTAAGGCAACTCAGTTAATTCGAGAAATCGAGCAAAATCACCTTAATTATGACAATTCACCGACGAAAATTATTGCGATAACGGCTTCGGTTTTTGAAGAAGATAGATCGCGGATTTTACAAGCAGGCTTTGATGATTTCGTGGGGAAACCTTGTGATATTAATCTCATTTTTGAGAAACTGAAACAACACTTAGGGGTGAAATATATCTATAGGGTAAAAAAATCCGAATTTTCTGTGGAAAATATTAGCCAACCAACCCTTGAGTCTTTATCATTAGACTTTATGCCTCAAGAATGGCTGACTCAGCTCAATTTTGCCTCTCGTTGTGGTGATCCCGAACGGATTGAAGAATTACTAGAGCAAATTCCTGAGCCCTATCAATATGTTAAACCGATGCTCTTGGAAATTGCTAATAAGTTTGAATTTAAAAAAATCATCGCATTAATTAAGACTTCTGGTGCTTCACTTTAAGGTTGATACAAATGGGGGTTGGGGATTGGGGATTAGGGACTGGGTAATTAACAATTGACAATTGATAATTATTAATTTAAAATTATCAATTGTTAACCCTCTTCCTTTTTCCTTCTTCCTTTTTCCTTTTTCCTTTTTCCTTCTTCCTTCTCCCTTCTTCCTTTTTCCTTTTTCCTTCTTCCTTCTCCCTTCTTCCTTTAATGATGATGAGGCATTGATGGCATTTGAGATTCTGCACCCGGAATGCTGCTAGGGTGTAATCGCATTAAAAACGCGCTTTGAGGGGGTTTTGGTGCTAATCCTAAACCGGATATTCCTAACCAAACCGTCAAAACTCCTAAAATTACCATAAGCATTGCCATATATCGTTCAAAACGAGGCACTTTTAACCGTTGAATTAACATTCCAAATCCTACCATCGTGGGCAGGGTTCCTAAACCAAAAATAAACATTCCTACGCTGGCAATAGGTACTGGTTGAGTAATCGCCAAACTGAGCGCGATCGCGGTTAATCCACAGGGAATAAACCCTAATAAAACCCCCAAAGGATAAGTGCGATACCATTGTTGACTATCATATAAACGCCCTAGGCTTTTTTGATATAAACGTAAATTTTGAATCGCGGGTAATTGAATGGGTAACAGGTGTAATTGCCCTAAAGATAAATACACCATCAGCAATCCCGCGATAATTAAAATACTCGCCCGTAATCCTAAAAAATTTTGTAATACTCCACCAAAACCACTCACGATCGCGCCCATTAACGCGTAAGTCGTCGATCGCCCTAAACCATATAAAACATGAGAATACCAACTATTATTTTTCGGGCGAGTATAACTCATGACAAAGGGGCCGCACATCCCCACACAATGCCCACTCCCCACAAACCCCAAGGCTAAAAACAGATAGAAACTCAGCATTTTGTGATAACCCCGCAGAATGAATTACGTTATATTAACATGAAATTACCAATCGCCAAGCCTTTAAGGGTTCTGTTTTGCCCTTGGCTTTAATGGGCTCGCAGGGTTCTACTTCTAATTGTTGAGATACTGTTTGATAAACGGCATCGGAAATCGTAATTATTCCCCCCGGAGTTGCACTTTCTAAGCGTTTTCCTGTATTCACAACATCGCCAATAACTGTATAAGTTCGCACATCTTCTCCCCCAAAAAGTCCTTCAATTACACTCCCACAATGCACCGCACAACCCGCTCCTAGCCCATACATTGCTAAAGTTTCTAACGCGGCTTGACGCATCGCGATCGCGGCGGCGACTCCTTGTTGAGGGGTTGTATAAATCGCCATAATTTCATCAGCGGTTAAGGTAACTTTTAAAGGGTAATATTGAGCGGCTGCGGGTTGAACTTGACGGTAATAATTATTAAGTAATTCTGCTACAATATCCGGGGATATATTCTCACACCAAGCGGTAAATCCCCGAATATCCATAAATAAAATCGTGCGTTCACATTTCTTAAATGTTATTTTTTCGGGTTGACTAAGAGCCGTCGCGACAAAGTGACTACCCATGCCCCATTCTGCCATATCTCCTAAAAGTTTAGCCGTTTCTTGCAGTTGTTTTTTCTGTAGAGTAATTTGGAATGTTTGCAAGCCTAATAATAAGCCAATTAAAATCATACTTCCCATTAAAAATTTATGGGTTTTTGTCGATAATAACTGGAAAATCATATAACTATTCTTAATGGTTAATTTATTGACATCTAATCCGATGACAACATAAAAAGCCACAACCATGATTGCTCTGGCTAAACTTTCTAAGGAGATGAGCCAATTCAGTCGAGAAAACCAATGACAACGTAACCCTTGTAATGTCGCAATTATTAAGGAAAAAAGCCAAAAAACAATATGATTATAATCAAGAAAAAAATCCCATTTATCAATAGGAAAATCAATAATTGTATAGAGGGAAACACCGATGAGATTACCCCAAAAACGATGGCTCTGAGGGCGTGAAAGATACCACGTTTGGATCAACATTGCTCCCGCGAGTAAATACTCAGTCGGATCGGTAATAAATATCAACCAACCATGTGAAACCAGGTGGGATAAACTTTTCAGAAGGAAAAAGTGACCGCTATTACTCAACAATTCACTCAAAAAAGCACTAGCACGACTTCCGTGGAGTCTTGTTTCTAAGACATTATTCGACTGTAGAGAAACTCTGGTTTTCATTGCCTTTTCATTGAGGTTTCATTGAGGTTTTAATTTTAAAATAGTTTTAACTTTCTTCGGAATTAGGCAGAAACACGGTTTTTGAAAAAAAGGTTATTTCGCCGTCTGAGGTGATAAACCGGGTTTCTCTGGGAGCTCTAAAAAAAATAACTTTTGATGAAAATTAGACGGCTAGAGAGACTTAATTTTTTTAAATGTAGGTGAACGAACGTAGAGAGGGATTCTTTCACGATCGCGCACCTTACCGAGATAAACATTATTAAAATAAATAGCTTAATGTTTATGCCCTTACTAAGACTGAATCCCCTTCAATTTTAGCTGCATAAACTTTTAAAGGTTTCTTGGCTGGCCCCTCTTTTACTGAACCATCAATGCCAAACTCCGCGTCGTGACAAGGACAATCAAACTTTTGCTCTTTTGTCTCCCATTTCACAATACAACCTTTATGGGTACAAGTGGGATTAACCGCGACTAAATTATTATTAGGATTTATCACTAATACAGGACCAATGGGGGATTTTTCGTTTAAAATTTTCCCCTCTTTCTTCAGTTGAGAGACGCTTCCCACTACCACAAATCCGCCCCCTTGTGCCATTGTTGTCCCTTCTGTGGTTGCTGTCGAAACAGAAGAGGTGGTGGTTGATGGTACTGGAGACGCGACGGATGATCCTTCTTTGGCATTTGCACAAGCCGCGATCGCGACGGGTAAAGAACTCGCGATCGCGCCCAGACTAACCCATCCTAAAAAAGTACGACGATCCATAATAAACCTTTTGAGTTTTACGAGGAAATAGTCATTGGGGATTTCTAATGAAACACTGATCATCCCCAATGCCTAAACCTATTTCACTATTAAAACACAAAAGGGCTTAAATAACCTGTTCAAACTGAGCTTTAGGGGTTCCACACTCAGGGCAGTTAGCAAAGTCGATCGCGATCACAGTGAAACCGCATTCAGGGCAAACATAGAAGGCTTTGGCAACCTTCCAATCTGCTAAATTATTACTCGCGGATGTATATAATTTCGCGTGTTCTTTTTCCGCGCTTACGGCATATTGAAAACTGCGTACCGCGGCTTTATTTCCACTTTTTTGCGCTTCGGCAATAAATTGCGGATACATGGTATCTCTTTCATAAGATTCTCCTTTAATCGCGGCTTGTAAATTATCCGCAGTTGATTTCACTTCAGGAGTTTCAATCTTATTTTGAGGAGTAGCTCCCATTTGACGAATCACAGTCGCGTGATGATCGCGGTGAATTTGTTCGGCTTTCGCGGCTGCACGGAAAAGACTTCCTACTTGTCCATAACCTTCTGCATCTGCTTTTTTCGCAAAGGCTAAATAACGAACATGGGCATTTGATTCGCCATTATACGCGGCTTGTAAATTAGCTAATGTTGCTGATGATGCCAACGGGCTTTGAGCGACTTGTTCCGTTTTTTGTTCCGGTTTTGGTGCTTCAGCCTTCGGTTGTTTTTGGCTAACACACCCTTGAGAGACTGCTGTGATTACTGTTAAGGAAAATGCCGCGATGATAGTGGAAAAAGAGCGATTTTTTGATGTGCGAAAATTCATAACTAATGATCCGGTTTCAAGTAACAAATGAAAGAGTGGGAAGGGGAAGCCGTTGGAAAATTAAGAATCTTCTCCCTTGGGAGTCCGACGGGGACGGAAAATGCCTGTCATTTCAATTCCGGTTACTAACAAGACTAAGGCGCCTACACCGACTAAAATCACATAAATTGATTCGCCATATTTGCCAAAGTATTCTCCCTGATGTAACTCTAGTAAAATTTCGCCAGTATCCTTTGACATATTAAACCAAGCTCGGCCGACTCGGAAAATAATACCGGTTACAGCACTCATGGCTAAAGGTAAGAAAACAATCGGAGCTACCCATTTGTGTATTTGGCGAAAATCTACCTTTTTTACAGGTCGATTGGAACCAGATTTATTGAATAACTTCATCATGGTGAAACCCGTTACAATCAGCGCGATCGTCCCTAATCCCACCAATAAAACATACATAGGTCGAAGCTCTTTGCCTAGATAACTGCCTTGATGAATCGCCAGAAACAGTTCACCCACGTTCTCATTAATATCAAACCAACTATCACCGAGCCGATATAAAACTCCTGTCAGAGCCGTGAGTGCTAAAGGAATAAAAATAATCGGTGCTATTTTGCGGTGAAGTTTACGAAAGTTCATGGAAGTTTCCCTGGAAATTATCTGAAATATTCAAAGTGATTGTAACCTTATCTAGGCAAAAAGAATGGAGAGCATCCCAATTATGCCAAAAACTGTAGTAGGAGCATCTTGCCCCCAACGGACTCGGAGGGAGCAAGATGCTCCCACTACAAAAATGGAATGCTCCTCAAAGAGTATTAAGCAAGCATAAAGTCGGAGCCATTAATCGTGGTAGAGTTGGTATTTTTCAAAATAGCCAAGACTTGTCCAGTCCCGGCAATATTAAGAATCGTATCATTACTGTAAATACCTGTACCTTGAGTGATATTGAGATTCGCAACTCCCAAACCATCTTTGAGTACAATTCGATCAAATCCCTTTTGAAAATCTAAAATCGTATCAGCAGAATCGACGTTAGGAGTGCCATATTTAGGCTTGAGGACAAACTGATCATTTCCGGCTCCGCCGATGAGAACATCCTTACCTTGACCACCATCTAACCAATCATTACCATCGCCACCTTCTAAGGAGTCATTTCCTTTGCCGCCTTCTACTTTATCATGCCCGATATTACCGACAAGGTGATCGTTTCCTTTGCCACCCTTGAAATTATTATTTCCCAGTCCTCCCGTGAGGACATCATCTCCACTTGAGCCTTTCATTTCATTCTCATATTGATCATTTTCGTAGCTATGTTCGGAACCGTAAGAAATGGGGTAAGTTGAGGAAGTCGGATTCACAGATCCGCCGTAATTATCGTTACTTTGATAACCATTATTTGAGGAAGTCGGATTCACAGATCCGCCGTAATTATCGTTGCTTTGATAACCATTATTTGAAGAATCTGATTTACCATTAACATCAACTGAATCACTAATTCTATAATTAGTAGAAGTCACGGGTGTTGTTGATGTGGTGGGGACATTTGCCACAGGCAGCATATTTCGGTAAAAGTCATCGCTTTGATAACCGGAATTAACGCCTGTATTGCCGACACTAGAGGGAATATAAGCCTGGTAATTATGGTTACTGTCGTCATAATGGTTCTCTCCACCTTCATTACCTTCATTACCTTCGTTACCTTCGTTATAGGATAAGGCTTTGCGTGTGGTATTATCAGTGGAAATATTCGTTTGATTGCTCATGGTATTAATGTCTCTTCTTTAACTTGTTAACTTGATTATGATGAGCAAAAGTAAAGAAGTCGGAAAGATTCACTGCCAAATAAAAAAACTGTACTGGGAGCCTCTGGCTCCCTAGGGATGCTCCCGATGTAGATTGGGTGGAGGCATGATCGCGATCATGCCTCCACCCAACTTCTCAAACTCTGGTATAGCAATGCTATAGATTTCAGGTATGATCTAAAATATGGTGGTAGTCAATGCTATGCGCTACACGCAGGCTGTGCCAACGCCACGACAAAATCTTGATTTTTCGCAATTTTTCCGAGAATGAAACCGTAAACGGGTTGGGTGGGGGCAGGGCGCGATCATCACCGGATTTTTTTGGGGTAAGTAACTACTAGAGTAAGTGATCCACCTACTGTTAAATTTCTGCCCAAAGTCGTAATAAATTGGAAAGAGTTTTAGAAAGTAATTCGATTTCTGGGGTTTTACCAGACTTTTTAAATAAGGAGGTGCGGGCGGTTTCTAAATCAAAGAGAATTTCGCGTTGATGACTATCGCGAATAATACTCTGAACCCAGGCAACCGCGGCTAATCTCACACCTTTGCGAATAGGTTCTACACGATGTAATGTCGTGGTAGGATAAACAATCATAGAACCGGCTTCTAATTTAAAAGCTTCTTCGCCTTGGGTAGTTTCAAAGACTAATTCTCCCCCTTCATAACGAGAAGGTTGACTTAAGAAAAGTGTCATGGAGAGATCAGTGCGGATTAAGTTATCTTCGTCTCCCATGATGGCATTGTCGGTATGGAGTCCATAATACATTCCCTCTTCATAACGACTAAAGATAATAGGAGCAATGGTTTTGGGACGAGCTGCCATTTTAAACAGTGAATTGCTGCGTAAGGCTTCTTTGACAATTTCTTGATTTTGCTCGTAGATGTCTGTATCACTTTTCAATTGTGTGTTATTCTTGACATCTTTCGCATAGATTCCCGCGGTGAGTTTACCATCGGCAAATTCGGCTTTTTCCAGACTGTTAACGATTGTTTCTAACTCTTCAGGGGTAAGGACATTGGCTATACAGATGATCATGCTAATAACTCCTAATGATTGATCTTTCAACTTACGAATAAACCTGGTTTATTTAGCCAAAATTATCATTGCCGCCAAGTGTTTCAAGCCAGAAACCAGGTTTCAGGGCTTTTTCGGGTCAGTCCTGTTTTCTTTCATTGTTTATCTACGCATACAATGGGAAAAAAGTCAAGGGAAAAGTCAAGAAATTTTTTGTTGTTGTTGTTTGGCCATCTTTACGATTTCTTTACTTTTGTTGGTTATCTTGGGGTACATAACCGAAGAGAAGAGGATGTCTCCCATGAATAAGCAAGCTAAAATCTGGTTGGGTGTTGGTGTTTGTGTTTTAACCAGTGTTACTTCCGGTAACGCGATCGTGTCTTCTAGTGAAAGTATTATTTCTGCGAACAAATCTCAAGGAGGGATTTATTCATCTCTCTTTTCTGCGGATCAAAATTCTCCTAATACAATGTTACAAGCTGCTGAAGGTGGAGAATCTGGCGAAGGTGGCGAATCTGGTAAGAAACGCAAAGATAAGAAAACTAATTCCTCTTCAGTAAAAAATGTTATTTTCCAAGCTTCTGAAGGTGGCGAATCTGGCGAAGGTGGCGAATCTGGTAAGAAACGCAAAGATAAGAAAACTAATTCCTCTTCTTTTGTCTAAGCCTTGAAAAGTAGGTTGGGTTGAGGCACAAAACCCAACATTTTCCTCAGAAAAGTAGGTTGGGTTGAGGCACGAAACCCAACCAATAGGTTGTTGGGTTTCGCAAGTGGAAACTAACCAATACTTTGTTGGGTTTGGCGAGAGATCAACCCAACCTACGGCATGGTTGAAACTAAGCAATAGGTTGTTGGGTTTGGCGAGTGATCAACCCAACCTACGGCATGGTTGAAACTATGAAGATAAAGGTAATTTTACCTGAAAACAACTGCCCACACCCACTTGACTGCTAACACTAATTTCACCGCGATGATTTTGGACAATAGAATGCGCGATAGCCAGTCCCATTCCTAACCCCCCTTCGCGACGATTTCTAGCTTTATCCGCGCGCCAAAAACGATTAAAAACCTGTTGGGATTCTGCTGGAGTCATACCAATGCCAGTATCTTCAACTTTCACAATAGCAAAACGACTTTGGCGCAAGAGCGAAACCGTAATCTTTCCGCCTTCGGGTGTATACTGAATCGCGTTACCAATTAAATTAGAAAATAAACGAGTTAATTTGGCTCCATCTCCCATGACGCACATATCACGCGCTAAATTACCTTTGAGAGTAATTTTTTTTTCCTCCGCGTGTAATTCCCATAAATCTAATAAATCTTCTAAAATTTCCTCTAAGGGAATCATTACCCAATTTTGCTTGAGGATAATCTTTTCGGCATCTATTCGGGTTAATAATAGTAAATCTTCGACTAATTCTGTCATTTGTTTTGTCGCCGACGCGATCGCGCCTAATTTTTTCACATCAGCCGGATGTATTCTTTCCGGGTGACTCTGCATCACATCCACAGAAGTTTTAATCGCGGTTAAAGGACTTCTTAACTCATGGGACGCGTCCGCGGTAAATTGCTTAAGTTGTTCAAAACTATTTTCAATGGGTTTGACAGATTGTCGAGTTAACCACATTCCGCCAATAGCCGTTAATCCCAACGCGATAACACCTCCCAAACCTAAACCTAATTTGAGTTTTCTCAATGTCGATTCTATGGGTATAGTGGATTCATTTACCCGAATATACCCACTAATTTTTGTCTCGTTATAAACAGGTAAAATTAAAGTACGAATACCGGGGGATTGGATTTTTTTTACCTCCTTTATTTCTCCCTTTTCTTGTAAATACCAAGGGGGAAAAAGATTGCCTTGTTTAATCATTAATCTGCCATAATCATCAAACCATTCCATACCGTGAGTATGAACTTGCGGATTAGCTTGAAATATACCATAATGTAAATCAGGATTAATCACTTCTATGGCATTTTCTCGAATCACTTTGTGGATATTTTCTTCGTGATCCTTTTCTTTTTTGTCTGCTTTTTCTTTCTCGGATTCTTCATTTTTATCCCGATATTCATAATATTCATGTTTCACGACTTCTAAGGTAGGTATTGCTGTTTTGGCAATACTCATTAAATGTTCATCTAATTGTTGATAGATACTGGTAGCGAAAAACTCATACACCGCGATCGCGGACATCCCCAGAATAGTCATCATTACCCCCAAGTAAGATAACAAAAGACGCAAATGTAATGCTTTAAATTGAGGATTGGAGGTTTTGATTGAGTCGATAACCTTGGCCATAAATAGTTTCAATAAAATTAGAAGGAGCCCCGGCTGTTTTCAGTTTTTGTCGCAGACTTCGCAAATGAACTTTGACAGTATCTTCACCCGGAAAGTCCTCAAAAGTCCATACATGATCAATAATAATACTACGACTAAGAATCCGATTACCACTGCGAAGGAAAAATTCTAATAAAGCATATTCCTTCGGGGTTAGATGTAATTCTGTACCATGATAACGCACTTCACACTTATTGGGATCTAATGTTAACTTTTCCCACTCTAAAATCGGAGATTGAGGAGTATTACCCCGCCGTAATAATGCCCTAATTCTGGCAGATAATTCCGGTAAATCAAAGGGTTTAACGACATAATCATCAGCCCCGACATCTAATCCCATCACTTTATCGGTACTGGTATCTCGCGCCGTCAACATTAAAATCGGTGTTTGATAACCCTTATTACGCGCACGTTTACAGAGACTCATGCCATCTAATTTAGGCAACATGACATCGAGTAAAATTAAATCATAATTACAAGATTCGATATAATCCCAGCCCTCTTCGCCATCCCTCGCGAGATCCACCGCGTAATTTTGATCCGTCAAAGCTTCAACAAGAGCCAAAGAAATCCGATCGTCATCTTCTACTAATAGAAGTCTCATAATCTTTCACAAGCCACTGTTTTTCGTTGTGAAATAATTTTACTACATTCGATCGCGACATTTTCAATAACTTCGATGCTCTTTCAGCCGACAGGGGACGACTGAATAAATAACCTTGAATTTCGTCGCAATTAAGACGACTTAAAAACTCCAATTGTTCCTGAGTTTCTACCCCTTCCGCGATCACACTTAAATTCAGAGAATGAGCTAAAGTAATAATAGTAGTCGCGATCGCCTGCTCCTCAGAATCAATCATCACATCTTGGAAAAAAGACTGATCAAGTTTGAGCACATCAAAAGGCAAATTCTTTAAATAACAAAGAGAAGAATAACCCGTCCCAAAATGATCCATCGCGATCCGAACCCCCATCGATCTAAATTCATGGAAAAGTTGGCGAGTTTTCTCGATATCTTTCAGACAAGTGCTTTCCCTCACTTCCAACTCTAAAAACTGAGGATGTAAACCCGTTGTTTCCAAACAATGAGTCACCATTGGTACTAAATTAGGTTGGAGAAACTCAGTGGCGGAAAGATTAACAGATATCCGCAAATTATACCCGCATAAATCATGCCAAATTTGGCTTTGATGACAAGCCGTCTTTAATATCGATTCCCCCAGAGGAATAATTAAACCATTTTCTTCGGCAAGAGGGATAAAAGTATCAGGAGAAACTAAACCTCGTGTCGGATGTTGCCACCGTAAAAGTGCCTCCATTCCCGTTATTTCCCAGGATTTTATATTGACAATTGGTTGATAAACAATTTCTAATTCATTTTTTTCTATCCCGTGATGCAAGGAATTTGCTAAAGTCAATAATTCTCCCGCGTGAACATGGATAGTCGAATTATAAAACTGATAATTATTTCGTCCCTTTTCCTTAACACGATATAAAGCAGCATCGGCATTTTTTATCAAAGTTTCAGCACATTCGCCATCATCAGGATAAATAGCAATGCCAATACTACTACTAATATGCAATTGATTACCATCCAGATCAAAGGGATTTTTTAATACATCCAAAATTCTCTGGGCGATATTAGCAACATCATCAGTCAAGTCAATTTCAGGAATAATCAGGGTAAATTCATCACCCGCCCACCGAGCTACTGTATCACCTTTTCGGACACATTGACTAACACGGGAGGCAAAATTTTTCAATAATAAATCACCGACACTGTGCCCCAAAGTATCATTAATTTTTTTGAAATGATCGATGTCTAAAAAACAAACGGCTAGTTTCTTTTGATGTTGACGAGACTGAGTTAAGGAAAGGGAAAGACGCTCATTAAATAACATTCGATTGGGCAAACCCGTTAATAAGTCATAATTAGCTTGATAACGAATCATCTCTTCCGCTTTTTTCCTTTTAGTAATATCTCGCACTATCATTAATACTTCCTCTTCACTAATGGCAATTATACGGGCTTCAAAGTAGCCCAAATTACCCGGAATACTATTCTCCACCAGGGGACAACTCAGTTGAGCTTCAAAACTTTGTACATCCCTTGTTAGTAATGCTAATTGAATATAAGATATTAATTTTTCTGCTAATTCTTTGGGAAACACTTCTTTAATAGTTTTGGCTAACATGGGACTCGCCGGCAAAATTAGCTCAAAATCCTTAGCCACTTTTATATCTAAAAATGTACCATCTTTGCTCAGACGAAACATCGCATCAGGGATCGCATTCAACAGAGCTCTATTGGTGGCTTCACTCTTAGAAAGTGCTTCTTCACTACGCTTGCGCTCTGTAATATCTGTTATCATACCTAATGCACCCGCATATTGTCCTTCTGTATCAAAAATCGGATTGCTAGAGAGGATCGCCCATAAATCAGAACCATCTTTGCGCTTAAATTTAAAATCATGTCTTTCTTCAATTCCTTTTTGGCAACGCTCAATATAATTTTGCGCGATCGCGTGTCCTTCGACATCCATAAATTCAAAAAGGGAATGATTAAGCATTTCCTCTAAACTGTAACCCAATATGTCTGCCATTCTTTGGTTAGCAAAAACCGTCTTATTTTCGGGATCAATAATCCACACCCCTTCTAAGGATGTCTCAACAATTCGACGATATTGTTCTTCGCTTTTTTCTAAGGCTCGATATACTTTCAGGAGTAAATCTGGTAGAGACTTGAGAATAGTGCGATTAGTTTCGTGACTTTGCCGAAGTGCTAATTCTGTTTGTTGATCGGCAGTAATATCTCGAAAAATCATGACTATTCCCACCGTTTTTTCCTCAATGATTTGTGGGTAGTAACAAATCTCAATAAATTTGCTATTTTTTAATTTAATCTGCTCGGAACAAGGGGTCATCTGAGTTTTATATAATCTGGGCAGATGAGAAATCATGCTTTGAGGATTACTAATCTTTCCTAAGATAGTATTGATAATACTTATCCCTTTTTGGGTCTTCATTAAGTCCTCTTGTAGAGACCATATCTTCAAAAAATATTGATTATAATAAGTGATATTTCCTTCTCGATTTACTACCAAAATTCCCTCTGCGGTTGATTCCAAAATAGCAGAACATAAAGCCATGTTTTGGGCTAAATCACCCGTAATTTGATCCCAGGATGGAATTAATTCATTTAGTGTTAAGTCCCACCATTCTATCCCTATATTTTTATAGGTTCTTTCACGAATACGCCGAGCCAATTTTTGGTTTTCACTGAGGAGCAATAGAACCACAAGCAATAATCCCGCCAATCCCAATAAAAATAATATGTCTTGAGGAAAACCTAGAAAATAACCATTAGCACATGGTAAATTGACATTTAATAAATTCCGATAAAGAGTTGATAATTGTTGACTGATTTTCATAGATGAAACCTTAGGCTTATTGCCGCCTCATATTAAGGGCATTTTCCCTTTTACATCATTGTGCCAAAGGATGAAGAGACTATAGGGAAATTAGTCTTAAATAATTGTAAAAATTTGCTGGAAAAAAAACATCCGCTATTATGCTAAATTTATATAGGCCAATCTGCTCAAAAGCGATCGCGCCGTGGTCGTCTCCACCCCAGAAAAATGGGGAAATAGAGATGAGTGGGGTTGAGGCGAAAAGGTTTCGCCAAAATGAACATCCTGTGATAAACTATCGGATGGTTTTGAAAATTCTATCTTAGAAAGCATTATTATCCGTTATAGGTAAGTTCAATGAGTCGCTCTGATCGCAAGCCTTTGATATCAAAATTTCCTAAAAACTGGACACTAACAATAATATTCCTGACACTAACCGTAGGATGTTCGGCGAGTGTCTTTCATCCACGTCTTCAAGGAAGGGGAATATTAGGTCTTACCTTACCTCAAACGATTCAACTGCCAACATTTCCTAAATTTTTCTCTAATTCTTGTTCATCCTCCGATCCTTTTGGGACTTCTCTACAATTTGCCCAACGTGCTTCTCATCTGACAAAATCAGCAAAAACCAAAGAAAACTGGGATGAAGTCGCGCAATTATGGGTACAAGCTGTCGCGTGGATGCACGCAGTTCCTACGAATAGTCCCAAACGGCCTTTCGCGGAGAAAAAAGTGAAGGAGTATATGAAACAATTAACTATTTCTCAACAAAACGCGATCGCGCCTCTTCCCACAAAAAGTACCAGTTTTAGTAATCATCTTCTTGACGATCAAATTCAACTTTATTTATCTTATATCGCGACGGTAGGAGTCCCAGATATTTTAATTGTGGGGAGTTCACGGGCCCTCGAAGGAGTCGATCCCAAAAAATTAGAAATATCTTTAGCCCGTCACGGAAAACCCGGATTAAAGATTTTTAATTTTGGCATTCATGGTGCAACCGCGCAAGTCGTAGAGTTTCAATTAAAAAAATTATTAACACCGGAACAATTACCAAAAATGATTATTTTTGCTGATGGAGTCCGTGCCTTTAATGACGGTCGAACTGATTATACATACAATTGGATTATTAATTCCGAAGGCACGAAAAAATTAACCGCGGGGATTCGTCCCAAACTCCCCGAAAAAGAATCTCAAAGTAAACCTCCTTCTTCTTCATTTCCTGACTCTTGTCCGACGAATTTGGCTCAAACTGTCTCCTCGGAAGTTATAGAGGAAAGCGAATCCTCTGGGGCAAATTTACCCCCCGATGAACCGGATATCGTGGAAAATACTTCCACTCCATTACCCTTAGATGAATTACGCAAAAGAATCGACTCTAATGGTTTTTTATCTTTAACTTTGCGTTATAATCCAGAGACTTATCAACGACTTCACCCCTTAGTTCCTGGGAATTACGATCGCGATTATATGGATTTTCGTTTAGGGGGAAAACAGGAACAAGCTTTAAGCGCGATCGTTTCCTTTACCAAAACCCGTAAAATCCCCTTAATCTTAGTCAATTTACCCTTAACCGATGACTATTTAGATCGAGAAAGATTGCGAATAGAACGTAAATTTAAACAACGAATGGAAGAACTCGCGCAACAAAAAGGTTTTATTTTTAGAGACTTATCTCAACAATGGTTAAACCGCAATGATTATTTTCTTGACCCCAGTCACATCAATTATTTAGGAGCCAAAGCCGTATCAGAACATCTCGCTTCTGACTCTACTATTCCCTGGCCTAATCCTCAAAAATAATTAAACATTAGAGGGTATATTAAAACAATCAATATATCGTTCACTCACCATCCATAATCCCCAATAAATGATAGGTAAGAAATGGAAATTTAATAACTTGACTATAGGCTTGGTAGTTCCGCCCAGAAAAAGCCGAAAGCAGGCAAGATGCCTGCACTACTTGATTAATTTTGCATTCCTAATAAGTGATACCATTTTACTCACTTGGGAACATCTCCTCCAAGTAAATTGGTAATGGGTTGGCCTAGCCTGTCGGGAGCATCAGAGCGTCTCGCAAACGCGGACTCTAATAGGGAGCGAGATGCTCCCACTCACTTTTTCTCTGTGCTTCTCAACTCGCCTCAGTATTCTGATATTTATTCACCTCTGGAATTGACTTAATTTAGTATGTCACTATACAAAATAAGTCAGATAATATATGATTACCTATTAGCCATTACCGACTACCCATTATCCATTCCCTATTCCCGACTAATAACGTGCAACTAAAACAAGTCATCATCGCCCATAAACCAAGAGATCCCCAAGCAAAACGGTGGGCTGAACAATGTGCCCGACAATTAGAAAATCGCGGTTGTCATGTATTAATGGGGCCTTCCGGTCCGAAAGATAATCCCTATCCCGTATTTTTAGCCTCTATTACCACTCCTATTGATGTCGCAATTGTCTTAGGGGGGGATGGTACGGCATTGGCCGCGTCGCGTCATCTCGCACCCCAAGGAATACCTATTTTAGCGGTGAATGTCGGGGGCCATTTAGGGTTTTTAACAGAGTCTTTTGAAGATTTTAAGGATACGGAGCGCGTTTGGGATAGACTTTTAGAAGACCGTTATGCTGTGCAACAACGGATGATGTTACACGCGGCTATTTTTGAAGGCGATCGTAGTAATACCCAACCCGTGAGCGAGCGCTTTTTAGCCTTAAATGAAATGTGTGTAAAACCCGCGTGTGCGGATCGAATGCCCACTTCTTTCTTAGAAATGGAAGTAGATGGAGAAATAGTTGATCAATATCAAGGTGATGGGTTAATTGTTGCCACTCCAACGGGTTCAACTTGTTATACCGCGTCTGCCAATGGTCCTATTATGCACCCCGGAATGGAAGCGATCGCGGTAACGCCAATATGTCCCCTAAGTTTATCAAGTCGTCCTATTCTTCTTCCCTCGGGTTCCGTTGTCAGTATTTGGCCTTTAGGCGATTATGAATTAAATACTAAACTATGGACAGATGGAGTCTTAGGAACGGCGATCTGGCCAGGGCAAAGGGTAGATGTACGCATGGCAGATTGTCAAGGAAAATTTATTATTCTACGCGAAAATTATTCCTATTACCGCACTCTACGGGAAAAATTACAATGGGCTGGAGCTCGCATTCGTTATGATAATAATCACCGTAATTAAGGCAAGAAACAACAAGGAAGGGTAATCTTGCATACTAATGTCAATTGTGGTATCATTACCATTGACAAAGCATCGCGGAAACCCTCGACCAATGAAAGTTACAGCAATTGTACATTTTAGATAAATAGCCACGACAAAAAATACTCAGATATCTTTCAATGAAACACCTTCGAGTTTTGGCAATGGGGAAAGTGCAGATTAAATGAGCCCAGGTGTAATGCCAGTAGTCATCTTAGTTCACGGTGTCGGACTTCGGGGTGCAGAAATGTTACCTCTGCGTTGCCGTTTGCGAAAGAGCGGTTATCGAACCAGACAATTTCACTATTCTACTAGGAGAGTTTCTTTAGAGCAAAATGCCACCTATCTACAAAAAATTTTAGAAGCCGAAGAAACTGATATTATCCACTTTGTCGGTCACAGTTTAGGTGGACTATTAATATATAAATTATTTCAGGATTATCCTCAGCAACGTCGCGGAAAAATTGTTACCCTGGGTACTCCTCATAACGGCAGTAGTATTGCTTACCGATTAAGCCGCAAATATTGGGGTAAATTTCTTTTAGGACGCAGCATAATGACAGGATTGTTTAATACTATATCACCCCCACCAAATAGAGATGTGGGTATCATTGCTGGCAGTCTGGATATCGGTACTGGTTGGTTATTGCGCGTGCCTCACCCTAATGATAGCCTGATCTCGGTGGAAGAAACTCGCGCTGATGGAGTTCACCAACATATTGTTTTGCCAGTTTCCCATACAGGACTTTTGGTTGCCCCAAGTGTTGGGAACCAAATCTGCACCTTCTTAAAAACGGGGCATTTTCTCCAATAAATCTATCTCAATGGGGTAGAAACCTTCGGCTTTATCTTCAAAAAGTGGAACTGCATAAGACAGGAATGAACTGTAAATATTTGTCCTCAGAATTTCGATAATCAACAGTCAAAGACTGCTCTGAAGAAAGCCGTTACGAAAAACATAACCGACAAAAAGCCCTCGATATTTACTCAGCAATTACCCACCCTAGTCACGGAGTTTTGCAATGGCTACAGCAACATTGGTAATTGACATCCTCCCAGGCAATCAGGCACTGGGATTCCCATCCATCCAAATCAAACAGAGTAAGCTGTTTTGGTTTGAACTCAGAGTGGGTTGACGCTTCATTGACTGCGGCTACTTTAGAAATAGTCTTACGCTTGTCTCCACGTCCGTTTTTAGTTTCCGAGTGTCCCCCGGCAACTAATATATTTATAGCGGCATTAGTATCGCGATCATGAATTGCGCCACAGTTTAAGCATTCCCATTGTCGAATTGATAAATCGAGTTTGCCTCCTCGAAAGCCACAGCAAGAACATTTTTGACTTGTCGGCTCCCATCTATCAATTACTCTCAATTCACGACCATACTTTTCGGTTTTGGCTTCTAAAAAAGTTCTAAATTGTCGCCATCCTAAATCGCTAATAGCACGCGATAAACGACGATTTTTCATCAAGCCAGCCGTATTCAAATCTTCCAAGACTATCCTTTGGTTTTCACGAGCTAATCTTGTCGATAGTTTGTGCAAGAAATCTTCCCTAACATTTTTAATCTTGGTATGAAGTTTAGCTACTCTTAACCGTGCCTTCTCTCGTCTCTTAGAGCCTTTAGTTTTACGAGATAAAGAACGTTGAAACCTCTTTAATTTTTTCAAGTTCTTTTTGAGAGGCTTGGGAGCTTTTATTTTTTCTCCATTACTTAGGGTAGCAAAATCGGTAATACCTAAATCTATGCCCACATTATTCTCATTTCGAGGTAAAGGTTCTGCCTTAGTTTCTACAACAAAGCTTAGAAAATATCTACCTCCGCAATCTTTAATTACTGTTACCGAACTAGGTTCAGAGGGTAATGGACGCGACCAAATTATTTTAACCTTACCAATTTTAGTAAGGTCAACTTTATATTGACCAATTTTAAACCCTCCCCTTGTAAACCTAGCCGCTTGTCTGTTTTTCTTGCTTTTAAATTTAGGTGGCTTAACTAATTTACCTTTTCGCTTACCTGTACAACTTTTAAAAAAGTTCTCGTAAGCTTGGTTTAAATCGTTTAGAGATTGTTGCAGAGGAATGTTAGAAACTTCTTTTAACCATTCCCTTTCTTTGGTTTTCTTAGCCTGAGTAATGAATAATTTTTGTAAATCTGCATTACTAGGTTTTTTGTCACCTTGATCCCTAATTTGCAAGCAATGTCCTAACGAATCGTTCCAAACTACTCGCACACAACCAAATAACTTAGCTAAGGCTTTCTTTTGGATATCATTAGGATAAATTCTATAACTATAACGGGCTTTCATTTCTCCCTCCTTTCTTATTTATATGTTAAGATTAATGTATTGACATTGGGTAGCTCATATGAACAAAAACGATGAAATATTCGGATATCAGAAAACCGATTAAATAAGAATCGGTTATATGCAGTAGCAAAAGAAAAGACGATGACTCAAATTGTGGAAGAGTGGATAGATTTAATTCCAGTTTCAGAAATAGAAAAACTCCTAAAAACAATGGAAAAGCCGTCCTAAAAGGACGGGGCTTGAATCCCATTCATTTGGTCAAGAAATAGAAGAAGGCCAAAGACTAATCGACGCTCTCAAGGCTGCCGATTTATTCGTTGATTCGGCTTTATGGATCTACGCGCCAGAGCCGGAAACCTGGCGACTGATGCTCACTTCACCTCTGTACGATCGCAAAGGCCCCCTGAAAACTTATACCATTTTTCCAAAATCATGCTACAGTACCTAGTGCTGATAGAATATAATCCCATCCGGCAAGCGAGGCTATTTTTTCTGTTGACAAGTCTTCCATAAAACTACGGACTTTTTGTTTAAGGGCATCGAGATTATCATAAATTCCCCAACTCAGTTCTTGTTTTATATAATGCCATACTCGTTCGATCGGATTTAACTGTGGGCTGTAAGGGGGCTGAAAAATCAGTAAAACCTTCTCTGGTATTTTCAGTTTACTACTCAGATGAAATCTACCATTGTCCCGTTGAATTACATTTAACTGTTCGGGATATTCCGCGGCTAATTTATCTAAGAATATCTGAAAACACATACTATCGAGATGTGAAAACTCCATCCCAAAACTTTCTCCTGTTTGCGGAGCTATCGCTCCATATAAATAGTACGCTTTAAAATTCCATTGAACTTTACCTATTGGTTTGATACCACAACCCGTAATTTTTCTTCTCTCAATCGTTTTTAACCCGATTCTCGTTTCATCTTGACACCAATACTAAGGACCTTTTTTTGAGGGATTAGGGGTGGCAGACTCCAGCCAACAGACTACTTTCAGCAATTTTTCTAGTTTTTTTTTTAACTCGTTTGCGGCTAATTCATCTTTTTTATTACTCACAGACCTTGGGACTTTTAACTTCGCTTTCATGCGATAGTGCAGTTGCTTGTGTAAAGTTTGATATTTCACGGATACTTGATAGTTATCTTCCACCCAAACCACAATTTCTTTATAACTCTTAAACTCGCAATTTTCCTCACTTATTTTTTTCGAGAGTCCCGCGATTACTTCTTGGGGAATTACTCGGGGTCTCCCCGTCGAGCAGCGCAGTTTTAATAAGGATGACAAACCGCCCTCACTATATTGCTTTAACCATCTTTGAACCGTAATTCTATGGACTCCTAAAAGTTCAGCTACGTTTGTAATACTCGGACTCGACCCTGATTTTAACAAATAAAGTGCCTGAACTTTTTGTCGGTTAGTGATAGTTCCCTCTCGCGACATAATGGTTTTTAATTCCGTGACAGTTTCCTCAATTCGTTCAGGGTAGTTTACTTTCATACAATCATGTTTAAACTCTGAGAATATTGTAGCACACTTTTTGGGAAATGCTATTACGAGGCAATCCTCTCCGTCTTTCGCCAAGTCAAACCCGAATTAAAAATCGATTGGACTGCAATTGTCGCAGTCAGTCCCAAACATGAATTAATTCAGGGTTTACGTCAGTTACAACAACACTGGAATTTAAATTTATCAGGGAAACGTCTCACTAATAATATGGTTAATCGGGTGTGGATTGAAGATGCTTACATTTATCAAATTAAGTAGTAGTGGAAAACTCGCCCTTATACACAAGAATTGATGCTTATATAGCAAGTCTAAATCATTCATAAGGATTTGTAGGGGTAGTACCAGAGTGCCTACCCCAAAGAAGAGGGCAACCACGGGGGGATTGCCCCCAGGGCTGCGTCATTCTACCGTTAAATCGTTCAAAGTAAAAGCGATTGGCT
>JBBITB010000055.1:0-40098 GCA_037440985.1 Microcoleaceae cyanobacterium bin_387 | reverse complement strand
CAGTTGACAGTTGACAGTTGACAGTTGACAGTTGACAGTTGACAGTTGACAGTTTACAGTTGACAGTTAACAGTTGACAGTTGACAGTTGACAGTTGACAGTTGACAGTTGACAGTTATCAATTATCAATTATCAATTACCCATTACCCAGTCCCCAGTCCCCAATCCCTAGTCCCAGTCCCCAATTCCCGTGCAAATCGCGTAAAACAGACCCAAAAGGCTAAGAAGTGTAACAGATCCTTACAAATTGTAGAGGCAAGGTGCATGGGAATGATACGATGCGCTAAAAATCTTGAGTAAATATCTATGGCAGAAGAACTCAAAGGACAACCCCCTCTCTTCGGTGGCAGCACCGGAGGTTTGTTGACTAAGGCTGAAGTCGAAGAAAAGTACGCGATCACTTGGACCAGTGCCAAGGAGCAAGTATTTGAAATGCCTACGGGCGGAGCCGCGATCATGCGTCAAGGCGACAACTTGCTTTATTTAGCTCGCAAAGAGCAGTGTCTTGCACTGGGTACTCAGCAATTACGGGCGAAGTTCAAAATCAATAATTACAAGATTTATCGAGTCTTCCCCGATGGCTCTACTGAGTATCTCCATCCCAAGGATGGCGTTTTCCCTGAAAAGGTTAACCCAGGCCGTGAATTTAATGGTAAGGTCGACCGTAATATCGGTAGCAACCCTGAACCTATCACTGTGAAGTTCACAGGGAAAAAAACCTACGACAATTAGTTCTCTGCTGTTGTAACGGTTTTATCAGAAACCCGGTTTCCTTCTCCCCTATCTTTGGGGGAGAGTTCTGAAATCGGGTTTTTTCAATGAAAAATGGAAAATACAAAAATTAACCCCACGATCGCGTTTTTGTTGTCTGCGATCGCGATGGGACTTTGATAACAATAGACATCTCTGAAAAATCATGTCAATCGCAGGATGAGCCTGGGCCACCATAGTTGTTAGAGATGTCTAATACAATCAAAGAAGAGGATATTACAGCAGTTTCCTCTGCTATGCAGTACATCTTGATCCCCCTAAATCCCCCGATCGAAGGGGGACTTTCTTTGTCCCCCCCTTCTTAAGGGGGGCTAGGGGGGATCTAACGTACCTCATCATATCGAAAAGTGCTGTATTTATTTGTGTTAACTTATAGAGATTAAGGAACTTATGATTTTTCCAGATTTTTCTCAATTTGCAGAATTAGCTAAAAAAGACGATAATTTTAATTTTATCCCAGTTTATCAAGAATGGGTCGCGGATCTTGATACCCCGGTTTCGGCATGGTATCGTGTGTGTGCGGATCAACCTTATAATTTTCTCCTTGAGTCGGTGGAAGGGGGGGAAAATATTGGTCGTTATAGTTTATTAGGTTGTGATCCATTATGGATTTTAGAAGTCCGAGGTAATATTACTAAACAAAAGTTTCGTGATGGCTCCGAGAAGGTTTTTGAGGGTGATCCTTTTCAGGCTTTGGCTAGTTGTTTAAGTGTTTATCATCCGGTAAAATTACCGGAATTACCCCCTGGGATTGGTGGTTTATTTGGTTTTTGGGGTTATGAGTTAATTCAATGGATGGAGTCTCGTGTTCCTGTTTATCCTCCTACGGATGATGATTTACCTGATGGCGTATGGATGCAGGTGGATAATCTTTTGATTTTCGATCAGGTAAAACGGAAAATTTGGGCGATCGCGTATGCGGATTTACGAGATCCTAATGTTGATTTGGCATCCGCTTATCAAAAAGCACGCGATCGTGTTTCTCAACTGGTGGAAAAATTAAAATCACCTCTTTCTGTACAAAGTACATTATTAGAATGGACTCCCCCGAAGGAAAAACAAACCGAAGATTTTACTAATTTAAGTTATACCAGTAATATTACCCGTGAAAAATTCTGTGAAAATGTGCAGAAATCGAAGGATTATATCAAAGCGGGTGATATTTTTCAAGTGGTACTTTCTCAAAGATTATCCGCGGAATATACAGGCGATCCCTTTGCTTTATATCGCTCATTACGCTTAATTAATCCTTCGCCGTATATGGCTTATTTTAACTTTGGTGATTGGCAAATTATCGGCTCTAGTCCTGAAGTGATGGTAAAGGCGGAAAAAAGCGCCGATGGTAAAAAAATCGCGACATTACGGCCGATCGCGGGAACTCGTCCTCGCGGTAAAACCCATGAAGAGGATCAGGCTTTCGAGGAGGATCTGTTAAAAGATCCCAAGGAAGTAGCCGAGCACGTTATGTTAGTTGATTTAGGACGAAATGATCTAGGGAGAGTTTGTCGGAATGGTAGTGTTAAAGTTGATCAATTAATGATTATTGAACGTTATTCTCATGTGATGCACATTGTTAGTAATGTGGTGGGAGAATTAGGGGAAAATCAAACCGCGTGGGATTTATTAAAGGCTTCTTTTCCCGCGGGGACTGTGAGTGGGGCTCCCAAAATTCGCGCAATGGAAATTATCCATGAATTAGAAGGTTGTCGTCGGGGACCCTATTCCGGGGCCTATGGTTATTATGATTTTGAAGGACAATTAAATAGCGCGATCGCGATTCGTACTATGATTGTGCGTAGTGAAGGGGATGGGAAAAATAAAGTAAGTGTACAAGCGGGAGCGGGTTTAGTGGCTGACTCTATCCCCGAAAATGAATATCAGGAAACTCTCAATAAAGCCAGAGGGTTATTAGAGGCGATTCGTTGTTTAAAATAGCCATTGGAGGTGATGAGAGGTCAAAGAAACTGGGTTTCTTCAGAGGATATCGACCTTTGACGAGGAGATAGAAGAAACCCGGTTTCTTAAGTTTTTTCATAGCTGTAATTTTGTGGTGGTAGAAGAGACGCGATCGGGCTTCTTTGGAAAGGGCGCGATCGCTTTACTCAATCTTCACCAAGAAGCTTTATTATTGACTTGAGTTGAAAGAACTGGGAAGAGATGAAGGTGTAAGGTTATAGCCATCAATGCTAAAGTTTTGGCTAGGAAATCCCATGTGAAGATGAGGTCCATAAGATTGAGCACAACTGTTCCAAGGGGTGTCAGAAGCCACAACACCAATTTGATCTCCTTGATTATAGGTTTTACCAACCGCAATACTACTTGTAGTGACGTGAATCAATGAGTAATATTGCCCATTAGAAGCCTTTAATTTAATTGCCCGATGATTATTTCCAGCATTACAAGTGGCTACAACTGTGGAATTAATAGGCGCAATAACTGCTTGACCAGCCTTTAATCCAAAATCCAAACTGTTGAAACCCCAACTATCAGGATGCCAACTGTTAGTACGTGAAACAGGCCCTCCACGCCAAGGTAGTTTCCATGCTGTTGCAACATTAGCACTGCTTTTCCAACGCTGGTTTACATTACTAGAATCGCACGTAATGAGATGAACCCTGCCAGCATTAGTACGAGTAGGAGAATCAACACAGAAGTTAGTTCCATTGCGGCGGATTAAAAACTCCCCATTAGAAAGAGGCAGTAAATTCCAGTTTTGATCGGGATCGGAAGCGTTACAAGGCCAAACATTCATTTCCGCACTATTGGCAAGATAATGAGCATTTAAGCACTTTCCTGTAGAACGGTGACGTAACAATATCCCCCCCAAATTACCAGTCAAACGATCGAATTGTTGGTCAGGATCGTTGATATTATGTTGGTAAATAGACATCCGAGGATTACCGTCAATTAAGCGAAAAGAGTTATTGGTATTCAGCGCATATCCACCATTGACCTGAAAAGTTTCCACTGCTTGAGCGGCTTGTGCCGTAGCTAAAGAAACACTAGCAATGGCGATGGCCGAAATTTTTTGCACTTTCTTGAAATTCATTGTCAGCCCCCTGGAATGATGAGAACAGTGATTTGATTAATTACGAGCTGGAATATCCCAGCCCGAATTTCTAGCATTATCGGATTTGAGACAAATAATCTCACCACCTTTATCCCGACAAAGGTTGGTATTCGACCAATAAGGTTGACTCCATTTATCCCATTGAAATTTGGCAGCAGCATTAATGATTTTGGGTGGATTTTTTGATGCTGGATCAACTGGGTCTGATGGATCTGAGTCTCCACCTCCTGCTTGTGCTTTGTTCCCTAAAAATAAGAGGGTTAATTGCAGAGCGATTATAAAACTTAATCGCCCCAAAGAAAATGATGATTTTGACATTTTATCGGTGTGAGTAAATGGTTGATTAACTATGGAAAATTGACCTTAAAATCAATTTTCACTGAGAGATTTTACTGAGGTAATTGCCACTCTAATTTACTCTCAAAGGTTATTTTGGAACCTCTGAGCAAAAAAGTAAATCCATAAAGTTCATGCTTTTTGGGAGTGAGTTCATTCATAAAGTTCATAAAGTTCATAAAGTTCGTAAAGTTCGTAAAGTTCGTAAAGTTCGTCCAGTTTTTGATAAAATCCATCAACAGTGTGGGCGAGGGCTAAATCATGGAGATTGAAAAGGTGTTAAGCCATTTGGACCAGTTGGTCAAGGCTAAGGGAAGAAAGAGTTTAGAAGAGATAGAAAAGAAAATTATCCGTCAATCCTGCGAGGGTCTGACATACGATGAGATGAAGATTCCTGGTTATTCGTTGACAACTATCAAACAAACTTTCGGTCCGAATTTGTGGAAACGACTGTCAGAGGTGACAGGAAAAAATGTAACTAAAAAGAGCCTGCCGATAGTTCTGGAAGCATTAGAGAAGGAGTGCTTGCACCCCTCACCCCCAGCCCCACCACCGTCACCAGAATGCGAAGACGCGATCGCGGCTAACAATCGCGGCTTTGACTGCTATATCAATGGTGACTTAACTCAAGCCAACAAACAGTTCGAGTTAGCCCTGAAAATCAACCCCGATCATGGGGCCAGTTACTACAATCAAGCATGGAGTTACGAACAAGTAGGAGATTTTGGCCCCGCCATAGAACTCTATCGTCAAGCCGCGAGGCAAGGTTTTGCCGCCGCGTATTGTAACTTGGCTCGCTTATACATCATTCAAGAGAAAAATTATGACTTGGCTGTTGATATCTGCTGGCGAGGTTTAACACTGGTACAAGAAGACACCGTTGAAACTGACAAAATTGTAAAAGCGGCCTTGTTGACTTACCTCGCTTGGGCTTGGATAAATCAAGGACGCGATGAAGACGCTTTAGAAAAGCTACAAGAAGCTTTAGAATTACAACCAGATCGCGCTTTGACTCATGCTCTGATGGCACAAGCCCTAGACAATCTGGGACAACCTACAGAGGCTTTAGAAGCGTGGAAAAATTACCTTAACAAGTATCCTCAGTGTCATTGCCGAGATAAAGATGTTTGGATGGCGAAGGCACGACAACGCCTGAAGGAACAATCCGGCACATATCCCATCAATGGTAATCTGGATTAATTAGAACTTATGCAAAAATCTCCCTAACCCTCGATCCCCTAGCCCCCCTTACAAAGAATGGGTTCTTAAAAACCCACTGGTTAAGGGGGTTGGGGGAGCTATTAATAATTAAGGACAGTGATATTTGTTGCCATTCTTGTCTATGCAAATCTTTTGAGATACATTATTGTTCAACACAGTCTCAGTTTTAGCTGTTGGGCTAGTTGAGGTACTCGCAACTGCTCCCAATGCCAAAGTCCAAGGCGCGATCGCTGACATTAGTATGAATAAGGGGGAAATCAAGATTTTGCAATTCATTCTCGTGTCTCCTAATCAAATTTTTGAGTAGGGAACAAACGAGTTAGGCCTAACTGCTGTCTCCATATTTCAAGCATGAGGCACAGAGAAATGCTTTCCGGTTCAGAGATAATTCATAATTGGATCTAATTTCCGTTTGAGAAACTGAACCAAAACTGAACCTAGAAAAAAACTCAGTAGAATTAATGTATGGCAGCAAGTTTCCAAGCCTCTGAAAAAGGATTAGCAATTATTGATAAACTTAGGAGAAGAAAGGGCTGGGCAAAAAAAGATAAGGTTTGGTATGGGTTAGCAAATACTTCAGAATCGACATTAGGAAGATTTTGGCGAAGAGAGCCAATAACACAGGAAATCTTTGTCAACATCTGTACGGTTATAGGTGCAAATTGGGAAGAAATTTATGACGATAGTGATGCCGAACTACTCGAAGCAAAGGATATAACTATTACTAACTTGGAACCAGAAATAGCCTCTCCCCCTACCCCCACAGACTCTCCAAAAATTGACTGGGGTGAAGCACTAGACGATACTCAAGGTTTTGTCGGACGAAAGGATGAACTCACGACATTCAAACAATGGATTATTACAGATCGCTGTCGTTTAGTGGCCATATTAGGAAAAGGGGGCATGGGCAAAAGTTTATTATCAGTAGCACTTGTCAAACAAATTCAACAAGACTTTAAATTTGTCATCTGGCGAAGTTTGCGCGACGCGCCCAAATTAGATGATATTTTAACGGACTTAATTAACTTTGTTGCCCCTGAAAGGAATCCCGAAAACCTAACAGAAAAAATTAAGGTTTTCATGGAAATTTTACAAACCTCTCGATATTTAATTGTTTTAGATAACTTCGAGGCAATTTTTCAAGGTAGACAAAATGTAGGGAAATACTTACCTGGCTATGAGAATTATGGAGATTTACTCACACGGGTTGGACAATCTAACCATAAAAGTTGTTTGGTAATTACCAGTCGGGAAAATCCAACTGAAGTGGCAGATTTTGGGGAAATTGATGGACCCGTCAGATCGCAAATTATTTCTGGTTTATCGACAGAAGCAAAAAAAATTCTTGATGAGAAAGGTTTATCAGGTACTTCAACAGAAAAGGATAAATTGATTGATATTTATGATGGAAATCCTTTGGCTTTAAAACTCGTCTCCCAATGGATTAAAGAGGTATATCATGGTGCAATTAATACTTTTTTGAGCAGACCTCAAAAGATTAAAGCTATTACTAAATTAGATGAATTATTAGAGGAGCAGTATGAACGCTTGCAAAAAGCACCTATGTTAGAACGCTCGGTGATGTATTGGTTAGCTATTAATCGAGAATCAGTTTTAATAGAGGAATTGGAAGATGATCTACTTCCGCCACTATCAGACAAATGGTCAAATGAAATATATTGTTTGAACCAGCGATATCTGATTGAAACAAATTCTTCTGGTTACACTTTACAAAATGTAATCATGGAATATATGACGCAAAAATTGTGCATAAAAATTATTAAAGAAATCGACTCAGGAGAACTAGATAAATTTAATTCTTATGCGTTATTAAAAGCCAATTCTAAGGACAATATTCGAGAGGTGCAAAAACGTCTGATTATTCAGCCAATTATTGATAAATTAACGACTAACTTAGGTGGGAAAGATGAATTAATCACCCATTTAAACGGATTGATTGACACAATTAGAACAAAAAAAATGAGAGGATATGCTGCGGGCAATCTCATCAATTTATTATGTATTCTACAAGCCGACTTAAAGGGTTATGATTTTTCAGGATTAACTATTAAACAAGCCTTTTTAAGAGATGTTGAATTACATAAAGTTAATTTAGAAAATGCAGAGTTAGAAAATTGTGTTTTTCCAGAAGTGATGGGAGAAGTCTGGCACGCAGTTTTTAGTGCTGATGGTCAAACTTTAGCCGTGGGTGATGAACTCGGTATCATTCATATATGGGACATGAAACAGTCGTATAAAAAACAGTATACTTTATTTGAGCATACTGCTGACATTACCTCTCTGATTTTCAGTCCAGATTTGAGTCCAGATCCGAAAAAATTGATTAGTTTCAGTCGCGATCAAACCATCCGTTTTTGGGATATCACAACCGGAAAATCTCAAAAAATTATTCCCATTGCATCTGATCAATTAACCGTTAGCGCTATTAGTTATAACAAACAATTATTAGCAACTAATTGTGCGAATAATGGAGAAGTAAAGTTATGGGATTTGAATACAGGAGAACATATCAGGACTTTATCAGAACACACGGAGCCTGTAACTTTAGTTATTTTTAGTCCTAATGGGGAACTTTTGGTGACAGCAAGTAAAGACAAAACTATCAACGTCTGGAATGTCCAAAATGGTGAACTATTGACAAATATACCAGAATATCGAGATGTAGAAGGTGCTGGTATTGCATTTAACCGTCATGGAACAATATTAGCTGCTGGTAGCCGTATCGATCATACGATTAAACTCTGGGATATGAGTGATCCGAATAACATTCACTATATCAACACCATACCTGATGCCCATAAAAATGAGATCCGATCCTTGGCTTTTCGCCCGGATGGGAAGATTTTAGCCAGTGGGAGTGGCGATAAAAAGGTAAAATTATGGGATATTTCTGATATTAATAATATCAAACTTATCAAGACTCTGGAAGGACATAGTAGTTGGATGCACCAAGTTAAATTTAGTCCTGATGGAAAAATTTTGATCAGTAGCAGTGGTGATAAAACTGTAAGAGTTTGGAATGTGGAACAACCCGATAAAGCGTATCTGATAGAAACTTTCCGGGGATATAGCAATTGGATACGAGGACTTGCTTTTAGTCGGGATGGCAAAGTGTTAGTTAGCGGCAGTGATGATAAAACACTGAGACTGTGGAAGACAGAAACCAAGGAATTACTTCAGACTTGGCGAGGACATGATGAACGATTGCAAATGATAGCTTTTAGTCCTGATGGTAAAACTCTCGCCAGTAGTAGTTGGGATTTTACAGTAAAATCATGGGAATTCTCAACAAATAAGCTGACAGGTAAATGTGTTACATTCTCAGAACATACAGATCAAGTTTATTGTGTAGCATTTACTCCCGATGGAAAATTTTTAATTAGTGCGGGTGATGATCATAAAGTAAAGATCCGAAATTTTCCTATTGACAATCATGGCAAGACTTGGGAACCCGAACTAGATCAATTGTTTGCTCTGGCGGTTAGTCCTGATAGTACAATTATCGCGGTGGGCGGTATTAAACCTGAGATCAAGTTGCGGAATATCAATACAAATCAAGATATAAAAACTTTAACAGGACATCAACGAGAAATTATAGGATTAGCCTTTCATCCTGATGGCAAACTGTTAGTTAGTAGCAGTTACGATCAAACCGTGCGGTTATGGGATGTAGAAACAGGCCATGAAATCCAGCAATTTAAGGGACAAATGGTTTGGACGTATCAGGTAGAATTTAGTCCCAATGGTCAATTTTTAGCTTTTGGTAGTGTTAAGAATACTTTGTGTTTGTATCAGGTTAATACTGATACTAATGAGTATGAACGTTTGCATCATTGTCAAGAGAATATAGAGCGTACAGAGGATAGAAGGCATACAATTAATATTTTGTCAGTGGCGTTTAGTCCTGATAGTGAAATTGTTGCGAGTGGAAATTCTGATGGAATTATTCACTTGTGGGACGTTAAAACAGGTACTTTGCTTGGCACCCAGAGCATTCCTAAACCTTACGAAGGGATGAACATTACAGGGGTTACTGGTTTAAAAGAGTTTCAAAAATCTACATTGAAAAAATTAGGAGCCGTGGAAAATGAGGGGTAAAAACCCGGCTTTTAGAATGGAGGTTTGAGGCTTTTTGAACAGATTGTTTTGAACAGATTAGTAAGTCAAGTGGGAGCATCTAAAATTTGCCAAAAAAAGTGTAGTGGGAGCGTCTCGCTCCCTAGGGATCTAATAGGGAGCGAGACGCTCCCACTACCAATTTACAAAAATGAGTCAACTTAAGGTCAAATCCTTAGTCCGTCCGTCAGGGGTTAAAACCCCTGCCTTAAAGCTAAAGTCCTCTGAAGAGGACTAATCGCGGTGTGGCCCATTTGTGGAATGATACGGTTGTAGGGGTAGCACCCCGTGCCTACCCCCCCCAGCCCGCGCACCCCCCCAGCCCCGTGCGCGGGGGTTTAAGATTTTGGGGCAACCACGGGGGGATTGCCCCTACAAAATCATCCCTTAATTGTGCAACGCCCTAATCGTGAAAGTGATTAAACTCCTCATTATAATCAATACAATTCTACGCATTTGAGTTCGTTTTCATTTGAGACTAATCGGTTATTCAGTCCTCTTTAGAGGACTTTCGCTATTAGACAGGGACTTAAGTCCCTGGCGACGTTCTTAATTATTTCACCCGACTAACATCCAATCCATTACTGGTATCTTTCCCATAAAAATAAGTAGTTTGATTCGTCAAACTCTCTAAAGTTTTCCGTACTTGTGCAGACTTCATACTATTTAAAGGCACACCTAACTCCTTCGCCATTGCCGCGGCAACACCCACCGCTTGCCCTTCATAAATATTCAAAGTCAGAATACGTCCAACGGATACCGCGACACCCACATAACCCGATGATCGACTCACAATTCCTAAATTATTTACCTTGCTTGCTAAAGCATTCTCAATGCCAAAATTAAAGACAGGAAGAGGGGGAATTTTTACCGATAACCCCCTCACACCCCCACGAAAATCAAAATCATAGGAAAAACTACCAATCGAATTTTCTGCCGCGGTTCCTCCCCGTATAATTTCTTGCCCAGTTAAGGGATCAACCACATCTTTAATACTCACGGTATGACGCACATAAACTTCTGGAGGTACAATAACTCTCACATCTTTTTGAGAATATTTTTGTAACCAATTCTGAAGTAATGACATTTTTTTAATCATCTCAGGAGTCGGTTTTCTACCATTTTCATCAAGCTGCATTGCCATGTCTGTGGGATATTTAAACAAAAATCCATTCCAAGAAATATCCCCATTTCGATATACACAAACATTCGCTTTATCAAAAAAGAAACCATCTTGAGTAAAGGGAATATTGTTTTCATAATGATAGGCTGCGCCTAAAGCGGCACTGCGAATCGTATAACCATCTCGATAGGATTTATACATCGGACTCCAGAAGTTTTTCAGCCAAAATTGAGCTACGGCTTCAGTTTGATATTTATTAATGTAATTCTTAAGTTCATCCACTAACGCGGTATTGAAGATAATATTATCTTCCATTTTTTGCAGATCCTCTATTGCTAAACCGTGAATGACAGGAACTAAAGACACCGCGAGCGTCTCTTGACTTAAATGGGCATCTTGCGCTTCATAACCACGAGCATAAGATAAACCCGCGTTTCTGGCTAATTCCGCATCTTGGGTGGCATCAATAAATGAATCTGCTTTGAGACGAATATTTTGGTCATTAATTTCTACATATTCTATTTTGTCTTTCGTTACTTGAGGGGTGAGTTTGGCATCGGAAATAACTGTGACTCCGGCTTCTGATAACATCTCTTTGATCGCGTGATCTGCCGGTTGCGGTTCGATACAATAATCAACAACTTGAGATTTATCTAAAAATTCTTTAAAACATTGGGCATAGGGTTGATAATACCAATCAGGGATTTTATCATAATCAAGATAGGCTAAACCGCCTCTTGTTAACAAGCCTCCAAAAATTTCATGGGCATTATTGGATCTAACGAGGGCAACTTTTCCTTTAGTCCCTAATGCTTTTTTTGCCCATACCGCGGCACAAATTCCAGGGACTTCATCTCCATAAACTACTACATCAAAATTTTCATAAACGGGGGGTTTGTTGAATTTAGATGTCGCGTCCGATTTTTTAGTGGTTTCTCCTGTCGCCTGATCTGCGGTAGGCTTTACCTGATTAATAATTTTGGAGAAAACTTGATTGTCTATTAATAATTTTCCTACTAACAAAATACAGAAAATTTTTACGAAATTCGGCAATAGAGTTTTAAACATACTCTCCATTTAGCGTGTTATCAAAAAAATCGGGTTGACGGAATCAGGAGAACTCCTTCGAGGGGATCTCGGTGGAGAAACCGGGTTTCAGTTGTTACAGAGTGTAATACAACTCTTTGGCATTGACAAGGGGATCATCTCCTTAATATGGTTTATCCGTTGGGAAAAGGGTGTTTTTCAGGATAAAAAGTGGCTTTTATCAAGGCTTTCAGGTGTTTTTGTGTGTTCAACCTCAATCAAAAATGATATGATAATCGTGAAAATCGGGTTTCTCTAAGTCAAGTCGTCATTTCCTTTGATTCTAAAGTAATTACGGTGATTTCTGGGGGACAAAATAAACGTCCGGGTAAATAAGTTCCTAACCCACGATTGACATAAAGTAAGTTATTTCCGACTTGATGTAATCCTAGTGCCCATTTCCAATGCTTTGCCACTTTATAACAATTAGAAATTAAGGGAATAACGCGTCTAATTGGTTTGGGAATAAGACGACGCTTGGGTTGAATAATCGTGAGTAATGCTCCGTAGTTGGGAATAACAATTTGACCTCCATGTGTATGTCCTGATAATTGCAAATCTATGCGCCATTGTCTTAAGCATCTAGCACTATCAGGATTATGTTCTAAAACAATGCGAGGAATGTTAGGATTAAGGGAATTTAAAACTGTATAAGGGTTAAATTCTTGATCAAAAAAATCTGCTAATCCCACTAAGGCTAATTCGGCTCCTAATGGATAGACAACTTCATTCGATAAGACTTTAATCCCTATACTTGTCAGGGCATTGGTAATCATAGTTTGTGCCCCGTCCACAAAATCATCATGGTTGCCCAAAACGGCAAAAATTCCCGCACGACTTCGGAGTTTTTTTAATCTGACAATCAGTTTATGTATCGGTTCTGGTTCCTTTGTGATATAATCTCCTGTTAATAAAATTAAGTCGGGTTCGGCTTGATTTGCCAACGCGATCGCGTCTTGTAGTAATTTTTCGGAGAGTCGCATTCCATCGTAATGAAAATCGGTAAGATGAACCAGTTTTGTCCCCGATAAGGAAGGGGGAAGGTTCGCAATTTTTATCGTTAAATTTTCCTGTTTTAATTGGCCGGTTAAGACTCTGAGCATAGTGACATCGCTACTTATATGGGAGCATAAGGGTAAAAATACGCGATCAAGGGGATCTGATCCCTGCATTTATATCTCATTTAAAAAGGCTATAGAGTCATACTATCTCTAGTATAATGGAAAAATTGCACTCATAACACCATAAGGAATGAAAAATCAATAACTTAAGCATTTTGTTTGTCGGGCAACCCTTGAGAGCGAAAGCAGGCAAGATGCCTGCACTACTTTATTAAATTTTCATTCCTAAGATTTAGATCAAGGGGGGTTAATGAATGTAATAATTTTAATTATACCATAAGAGACCCGGATAAACTATCGCGTTTCTCTTAAGGTGAGGTACAGATTCGTCCATAGGGTAGGGCGAAGCATTCCGGTATCTAAATCTTGGTTTCTTTGAGAAATTTCTCGCCGGAATGCTTCGCCCCTACTATAATCATCAATAATTATTATTCCCTATGTCAAACCGCTCACAAATTACATCAAAATCGCTCCATCCTCTCCAACGGTTACTAAAATATGCACGACGCGATCGCGTTCAAATTTGGTACGCGTGTATTTGTTCAATTTTAAATAAAATATTTGACTTAGCCCCCCCCGCGTTAATTGGCATAGCCGTTGATGTTGTCGTTAAACAAAAGGATTCGATAATCGCCCAATGGGGAATTAAAGATATCTTCACTCAATTGTTAATTTTAACACTGCTGAGTTTTCTCCTTTGGGCTTTAGAATCAATCTTTCAATATGCTTACGATCGTCTCTGGCGCAATCTTGCCCAAAATCTACAACATCATCTCCGTTTAGATGCCTATAGTCATTTACAAGAATTAGAATTAAGCTTTTTTGAAGAGCGGAGTACAGGTGGATTAATTTCGATCATTAATGATGATATTAATCAACTTGAACGCTTCTTAAATGGCGGTGTCAATGAAATTTTACAAGTCATTACCACTGTCATTGTCATTGGGGGAGCCTTCTTTATTGCTGCACCCAATGTGGCTTTATTATCCATGTTACCCATGCCTTTTATTGTTTGGGGTTCTATTTCTTTTCAAAAGTTACTCGCCCCCCGTTATGCAGAGGTACGGGAAAAAGTGGGTTTACTTAATGGACAATTAGCTAATAATATTAGTGGCATTACTACGATTAAAAGTTTTACTTCTGAAGAGTATGAAGTGCAACGGATTACCCAGGAAAGTGAAGCTTATCGAAAAAGTAATAAAAGCGCGATCGCCTTGTCGGCGGCATTTATTCCATTAATTCGCAATATCATCTTTTTAGGATTTACTGCTACCATGTTATTAGGGGGAATGGAAGTCGTTAATGGCAGATTATCCGTGGGAACCTATAGCGTTTTAGTCTTTTTAACTCAGCGATTATTATGGCCCTTAACACGGTTGGGAGAAACCTTAGATTTATATCAACGCTCAATGGCATCGACTAATCGTGTCATGAATTTATTAGACACTCCTATCGCGATCCATCCGGGTAATCTACGCGTACCAGTGAGTCAGGTTAAAGGGCATTTAGAATTTCAGAATGTCTCATTTTCTTATCATCAAAAAGTGACTGTTATTGATGATTTATCCTTGACAATTCCCGCAGGTAAAACGATCGTGATCGTGGGTTCGACGGGTTCGGGTAAAAGTACCTTAGTCAAACTGATATTAAGACTTTATGAGATTAATTCGGGGACAATTACCCTGGATAATATACCCTTAAATGAACTCGACTTAAAAGACTTAAGACGGGCGATCGGATTAGTCAGTCAGGATGTCTTTTTATTTCATGGCACTGTTGCCGAAAATATTGCCTATGGTACTTTTTCTGCTTCCTATGACGAGATTATTAATGCGGCGAAAATAGCCGAAGCCCATGAATTTATTGAACAATTACCTTACGGTTATGATACCATCGTTGGGGAAAGAGGACAAAAATTATCCGGGGGACAAAGACAAAGAATCGCGATCGCGCGTGCCGTCTTAAAAAATCCCCCGATTTTAATATTAGATGAAGCGACATCCGCGGTGGATAATGAAACAGAAGCCGCGATTCAACGATCACTGGAAAAAATCACTCAAAATCGGACAACGATCGCGATCGCGCATCGTCTTTCCACAGTGCGAAATGCTGATTGTATCTATGTAATGGAACAAGGTAAACTGGTAGAATGGGGACGACATGAGGAACTTGTGGAAAAAGAAGGCATTTATGCAAGTCTGTGGAGGGTACAATCTGGTTTAAAATAAAACGATAATCGCATTATTGGGCAAAAGGTTAAATCATTATGATGGCATTATTTGGCATTCCAGAACCCGAAAAAGAAGATGAGCATAATTGGCGACGAAAATTAGATATTTTTGTCAAAGAGCATAAACAAGAATTAGCCGCGTTATCCTGGGGACTTTATTTGGAAAGGGGGCAAACTACTGATGATGTCATTGGCATTGATATCGTCTCTACCCCTCGCTTTGTTTATTGTAAACGACACGCGATCGAGGAATTAAATCACCAAGTCAAAAATCATATTCAAGAAATTCTCGGAATTTTAGATGCTCATCAACCAGAGAAAGAAGTAATAATGATTGGCATTGGAGAAGGAGAAATAAAGTTAGTTCAATTTGAATCTGAACCGGAACCGCCTATGTGTTTAGAGCAAATTTCTGAGGATGTTTATCAATTATTAGAACGCCTAGAAAAACGCTTACTTGAACATTTACAACAAAATTAAAAGCTGGCACAGGCATCCTGCCTGTGTTTAGCCGGAATTACCCGAAGCAAAGAAACTGGCTTTCTGACACTTATAGTCATGCAAAATAAAAATGAGAAACGGGAAATATTGCAAATTCTTACTGTGACTTTTTTGGGGATTTCTTAATCTTAGTTGAAATGACTAAATAAATCACTATTATGCTTCATTTTTTCTATTTTTGTACGTTTTCATTACAATGCACTACGGCCTTTGCTCACATACAATTTGTCTTATGACTTATGCCAAACCACCAATAGCGTGACTAAGTGCTGATAACTTTGCCAAAAGCTTATATCATAAAAGCACTAAAATGTCAAGATACAGCAGTTACCGCGGTTATGAAACACGGTAGGGACACGGCAATGCCGTGTCCCTAGGAGGATTGAACGATAAGTGGGTGTACCTCGCGGTTTCCGCTGTATTTCCTAAGATGAGGAGAGGGGACACAGCACGGCGGAATCCCTACCCGTGCAAATGGGTATTATTCCTTAAGCGCGAATTGGAACAACACATTACAATCAAAAGGATCAAAATCCTACAAATTAGGAAGCCACTCCTCATATATAAAGAGAGAGGTGTGAATCAAGGAGGCCAAAATTGAACATCCCAAGCTCCATCATTACCCTACTCGTCGGTATTGGTTTGACGATCATTAGCCTCTGGTATGGGCAAAATAACCATCTGATGCCCGTTGCCGCTTCTGACGAAGCGAGTCAAGTCGATGGGTTATTTCAACTCATGTTGACAATTGGCACGGGTTTGTTTGTACTCGTCCAAGGGATACTGATTTACGCGATGATTAAATTTCGTCGTCGTCCCGAAGATAATCAAGACGGCCCCCCTATTCACGGTAATATACCGCTGGAAATTCTTTGGACTTCCATTCCCGCGGTAGTCGTGTTAGGGATTGGCATTTATAGTTTTGAGGTATATAACTCGATGGGAGGCCTTGATCCGATGGCCTCTGGGAGTCAAGTCGCGATGCACTCTCACCATCACATGAAAGGAGCCGCGATCGCGGCTCCCCTGTCAGCATCCTCCGATCAGAATCCCATGTCTGAGGAGTCCATGTTAAAAGGAAGAACGATCGCGCTGGGCATTGGAGCCTCACCCGAAAATGAAGGCAAAACCGCCCAAGTAGTAGTAAATGTTACAGGGTTACAATACGCGTGGGTGTTTAACTATGCAGATAGTGGCATAACATCGGGAGAATTACATCTTCCCGTAGGACAAGACGCGCAATTAAACATATCCGCGACGGATGTCCTCCATGCTTTTTGGTTGCCAGAGTTTCGCATTAAACAAGACGCGATTCCTGGGATGCCGACTGAGTTAAGATTTACCCCTAGAAAGGTTGGTCAATATCCCATTGTTTGTGCTGAACTTTGTGGCGGTTATCATGGTTCGATGCGAACAACATTGATCGTGGAAACCCCCGAAGAGTATCAAAACTGGATAACAAGTCAACAAGAAGTAGCCAGTCAAGATCATCTTCAGGACGCGATCGCGCTTAATCCTCGGAAAATGTCACAAGGCGAATATCTTGCGCCCTATGCAACCGAAATGGGCATTAATGCCAATACCCTGAAGCAGTTAGAAATGGCTAATAGGTAATAGGGAATCGGTAAGAGGTAATAGGGAATCGGTAAGAGAGGTAATAGGGAAGGTGAGAGAAAAAAGTCAAAAGCCGATAAAAAATCGGATATCTCTGTGACAAACCCGTGACATCTATTCACGTTTAGGCCTTAATCCCTAACAAAAATATCCCATTACCAATCACCAATTACCGATTACCAATTACCAATTACCAATTACCTCTGCCCTCGATCATTAAAAATTGGTATTATGACACAAGCACAAGTAGAAAACGTCGGGTTTCCCGTTCCAGAGGAACAATCAGAACAAAGAAATTGGCGAGATTACTTTGGATTTAGTACCGATCATAAAGTCATCGGTATTCAATATTTAGTCACAAGTTTTCTCTTTTATCTCATCGGTGGTGGACTCGCGACAATCATCCGAACAGAATTAGCCACACCCGATCCCGATATCGTCAGTCCTGAACTTTATAACGGATTATTTACAGTTCACGGAACCGTCATGATCTTCCTATGGATCGTGCCCGCGGGTGCAGGAATAGCTAATTATCTCATCCCCTTAATGATAGGGGCAAAAGATATGGCATTTCCTCGCTTAAATGGATTAGCTTTTTGGTTAATTCCAGTAGGAGGAGTGCTGCTGTTAGCCAGTTTCTTTGTCGAAGCACCCCAAGCCGGTTGGACATCCTACCCCCCCTTAAGTTTAATTTCAGGAAAAGTAGGGGAAGAAATTTGGATTCTCAGTGTCTTAATTCTGGGAACTTCCTCAATTTTAGGCGCGGTAAATTTTTCCGTTACTATTTTTCAAATGCGCGCTCCGGGCATGACATTAAATGATATGCCCTTGCTCTGTTGGGCAATGATTTCCGCCTCCGCGTTAATTTTAATTTCCACTCCCGTTTTAGCCTCTGCGTTGATTCTTTTGTCCTTTGATTTATTAGTAGGGACGAACTTTTTTAATCCCGCGGGAAATGGCGATCCCATTGTTTATCAGCACTTATTCTGGTTTTATTCTCACCCGGCAGTTTATATTATGATTCTGCCCTTATTTGGCGTAATTTCGGAAGTAATTCCGGTTCATGCTCGTAAGCCCATTTTTGGTTATCAAGCGATCGCGTATTCCAGTTTAGCGATTAGCTTTTTAGGCTTAATTGTGTGGGCACACCATATGTTTACCAGTGGAACCCCCGGTTGGTTACGGATGTTTTTTATGATCACCACCATGATCATCGCGGTACCAACAGGGATTAAAGTATTTGGCTGGTTAGCAACATTATGGGGTGGAAAATTAAGACTTAATAGTGCATTGTTATTCGCCATTGGTTTTCTTTCTACCTTTGTCATCGGCGGTATTACGGGAATTATGATTGCTTCCGTACCCTTCGATATTCACGTTCACGACACCTATTTTGTGGTAGGACATTTCCACTACGTTTTATTTGGTGGAGCCGTATTTGGCATTTACGCGGCGATTTATCATTGGTTCCCCAAAATGACAGGTAAAATGATGAATGAACCCTGGGGAATTACTCACTTTATCCTGACATTTGTCGGGACAAATTTAACCTTTATGCCCATGCACGCGTTAGGATTATTAGGAATGCCTCGACGCGTCGCGATGTATGACCCCCAATTTGCATCTTTGAATGTAATTTGCACAATTGGAAGTTATATTTTGGCAGTTTCAACCATTCCCTTTATGATTAACGCGATCTGGAGTTGGATCGCGGGAGAGAAGGCATCAAATAATCCTTGGGATGCGTTAACTTTAGAATGGCAAACAACATCACCTCCTCCCATTGAAAACTTCCATAAAACCCCCGTGTTGACGACTGGGCCCTATGATTATGGGGTGAAAAAGTCTTTAGGCATTCGGGCAATGGCAAAGGAAGTGATTGGCGATCGCCCCAAAGAAAAAGCCATTCCTCTTGGAGAAGCACAAGTTTCTACCTTTTTCACTGAGACGACTTCCTTAATGGAAAAAGACTCTCCTGATGAGAAGAAAGAATAGGTAATGGGGACTGGGAACTGGGGACTGGGGACTGGGGACTGGGGACTGGGGACTGGGAAATGAGGAATAGGTATTGGGGATTTGGGAATAGTTAACCTGATTATTTTTTCCTGAGAAACCTTACATCCGTTCCTCTTCCCTATCCCCAATCACCATTCCCCAATCACCATTCCCCCTGTCATTTCAACGATTAATAGGAAAAGAATCATGCAGAGTCAAACAATAGATGCAGGCAATATCGCCGTAAACGAAGCTGAAAAAGTGGCAGAAGCACATCACGAAGAGCATCATGATTATCGTTTATTTGGTATCTTTGTCTTTCTGTTTGCAGAAGGCATGATTTTCTTCGGATTATTTGCCGCGTATCTGGTATTTCGGGCTACCGCGATCCAATGGCCACCAGAAGGAATTGAACGGGAATTATTAGTCCCAATCATTAATACAGTCATTCTGATTTCTAGTAGTTTTGTGATGAATCGAGGCAATGCTGCTATTAAAAAGAATGATGTCGCGGGCTTAAAACTTTGGTTGACTCTCACCGCGATTATGGGTATTATATTCTTAGGCGGTCAAGCTTATGAATATAGTCAATTACCCTTTGGTTTGACGACGAATATTTATGCCAGTTCGTTTTATGTGATGACGGGTTTTCACGGGTTACACGTTTGTTTTGGCGTGTTAGTAATTGGCATGGTTTTATTACGATCACTGAAAACCGGACATTATTCCAGCGAATCCCATTTTGGGGTAGAAGCAGCCGAAATTTATTGGCACTTTGTCGATGTCATTTGGGTAATTTTGTTTTTGTTGTTATATATCCTGTGATGTGGCAATTTTGATTCGGTTATTGATGAGATGCGACGGGGTTAAAACCTGTCGCTTTTTTATTATCTATCTGAGTTGGTTTGGCAGAGTAAAAAAAGGCGCGGGAGCTACCGCACCTTCATAAATCGGCCTAATTACGATTCAACCAATTAACTAAATCCGCCTCCGTTTGAAAATCCAATAATGCCTCACCCAAATCCTCGACTTTCTCAATGGATAAATCTCGAATTTGTGCCTCTAAAGTGGGATTCACTCCTCCTAAACGGCGATTTATTAGGCGCAAAACTAAGGCGATTTCTCGCTCAATTCCTTGTCGGATGCCTTGAGTAATTCCCTGTTGCATCCAACTGGTGACAATCTCCATTACTTGTTCCTCCTCGACTAATCCGATGGTATCAATTTCCGCCTTAAAGATGGCTTCTTCTTCTTCATTTAACCGCAGATAAGTATCCACAAACCCCGAAATTAACTGCATTCTTGCCGGATCTAAGCGTAAGGTTGCTAATAATCGCAAACATTGCGCTTTTACCTTGGCTCGCTCTTTGGGTTGAATTTTCATTTTCGCCATCAACGCGGCTGCTACAGGATTTTGTTGTTGGAGAAAATCCCGCCAATTCAGTCGATTTAGTTGAATGGCGACATAACTAAATTCTAACACTGCGCGATCGGGAAATTTCACTATATACTGATTTCCTTCTGCCCGTTGGGGAGTATCAAAGGAAAAGAGCGCGACGGGATAAATCGGTAAGCCATATTTTTCATCGAGTCGTGCAAAATAATGAAACATCCGCCTTTCAAATTCCGGTTGGCTATAGGATTGAGTTTCTAGGTGAATCAAGAAACAGGTTGATTTTCTGTGAAACCGCACTTGGGTTAATAAATCGACTTTGCGACGCTCTCCTAATGTGACATCGGTGAAGACTTCTTCGGGAAGAAAGGAAATTGAATCCCTTTCAATATACTGAATAACCTCCGGTAAGAATAATTCCAGAAACTCCCAAAAGAAGGTTGATAGTAATTCTTTGAAAAGCCGATCATGGTCGATATTTTCTGGGGTTTGAATCAATTTTACCCTCCTTATTACATTCTCTCATTTTATCATTCGACATTAACTTTTTTGGAGAAATCGGAAAAGTTATTTTTTTTGAAAGCATGACTCCCGATCTCATCCAGAGAAAAAAAGGCGCGATCACGGGAGCTACCGCACCTTAATAAATCGGCCTAATTACGATTCAACCAATTAACTAAATCCGCCTCCGTTTGAAAATCCAATAATGCCTCACCCAAATCCTCGACTTTCTCAATGGATAAATCTCGAATTTGTGCCTCTAAAGTGGGATTCACTCCTCCTAAACGGCGATTTATTAGGCGCAAAACTAAGGCGATTTCTCGCTCAATTCCTTGTCGGATGCCTTGAGTAATTCCCTGTTGCATCCAACTGGTGACAATCTCCATTACTTGTTCCTCCTCGACTAATCCGATGGTATCAATTTCTGCCTGAAAGATGGCTTCTTCTTCTTCTAAGATATAATCAAGAGAGAAGAAAAATCATTTTATTGAATCACATAATTGAGTTTTTTTTACAAGGGAGTTTTATAGACTTGAATCAACTTTTCTGTTAAATTTTCCACTAAGGAAATCGCATTATTAATGCGTATCGCCATCCGTTCCCTATCTTCATCATCGGTACACACGATAATGCCAAAATGATTAGGTTGTTAGGGGGCAACCACGGGGGGATTGCCCCTACCTTAAGCGTTTAAAATCCCGTCGATCTAATGTCAATACAGCACGATTTTTATTAATCGCCAATTCCAGAAGATTATCATCAAGAAGACTCGCATTTCCGGCTTCCTGTACTGTGATAATATTATGACCTAAATCTCGTAATAATTCCACTACTTTCCGGGGAAATTGTTCGTCAGCATAGAGACGTGCCATTTACTCTTATTCCTCATTTTCTCTGATAGCTTTGGCAATTTCTTCTGGGTTGGCTTCAGCATAAACCCAAGCATTCGCTAAGTCAGCCGCGGATAAGGTAGGATAATCATAAAGCAGTTGAGTTTCACTAATGCCTAAATTACGAGCATTTATCAGTACCCAAACAGGAATACGAGTGTTTTCGATGCAAGCATCTCCGCCACAAACACCAGTTTTTTTTGTAATTCCCCGCCAATTTTTGTTGAGACTCCGGGTTAATATTTGAATGACTTCTGCTTTTTCCGATGGGGATAAAACTAGCAGTTGTGCTTCTAATTCTTTTGTTGTCATAAGCTTTTTTATTGGGTTATCATTGAATTTATTTTGCTAGACATAGACATTATTATTTTAACAATAAATGTCTCTTTTGTCAAGGAGTCATTGCTATGTCGTTATTATTTTTCGGGAAATGTGAGAGAGAGGCGCGATCGCGCTTCTTTCCTAATCATTTTTCATGAACCACAAAGGCACAGAGGACACAGAGAAGATATAATAAGAGAAAAGAGTGACGTGATCGCGTCTATTTAAGCAGTCCCTATAGATAATTAATTTTAATATTTATTTTCTGCTAATGCGTATTTTAGCTTTCTCATAAGCTGGATCATGTTCATCAAAACTTATAATCTTAACCCATTTAGGTGCGGAGGAATCATAGATACGATATACAAGTCGATAAGCTATTTCACCATAATCTATCTCTAGGGCACGGTATCCCGCTAAATCTCCACGTTTACCATAAGTAGGATAACCTTGACAGTTATAGGGATCAGTCATTAAGAGAGGTTTATAAATTTTGGAAAAATCCTCTCTTAATTCCTGGGGAAGCGATGGCATATCTTCTCGATCAAAATCTGGGTGTGTCTTCAACAAATATCTTGATTTTGTAGTCACGCGTCTTTTCTTCTTATCCCTAAATTACCTGTGTTTCCATCTCTTTTGATGATTTTCTTAAAGCTTTAATACAAGCTAAAAAATAATCTATTAATTCGATGGTTTCTTGCCAATCCGCCGCTGTAACATCTTCAACGTTTATCAATTTACGGGCTTGATTATCCTCTGATAAAATGGCAATATTTTCATCATCAATCAGATAGAGAGGGTTATTATCAAGAGGATTTTCTTCCTCTGCTAATATTTGTTCTGGTTTCGTTGCTACTATTAGTTCTCCTCTAAAAGGATTTTCTTCCTCTGCTAATATTTGTTCTTCTCTAATTCGCTTTAAGGCTTTCCCTTCAGCTTTATCAGGATCAAGATAAATCAGGACACCATTCTCGCCTCTGAAGGGGATACCATTTGTTTTTTCTTGGCTACGAGTGGGAGTTTCTGCCATTTTTTTTTGTGTTGGTTTTTGATGGGTTAGCTTAATTTTAACTCAACCGAATATCTGTGTCAAGTTATTGATATTGCTAAGGACTATCTATTTTGTCGAATAGTCATTGCTATGTCGTTATTATTTTTCGGGAAATGTGAGAGAGAGGCGCGATCATGCTTCTTTCCCAATCATTTTTCATGAACCACAAAGGCACAGAGGACACGGAGAAGATATAATAAGAGAAAAGAGTGACACGATCGCGCTTTTTTTGAGAAAGGTAATATTTAGCTTCCCATTACCCATTACCTATTACCCATTACCTATTACCTATCACCCATTACCCATTATCCTTCAAAATTTGCCCTTGATTATCAATTTTTAGCGGCGTTTTGGGAAAATCAGATTTTATTAAATCTCGAATTAACCCTACAATCGCGAAGTCATTATCAATGCCTGGGACTCCATTGCCATCAAGTTTGATCGGAATAATTTTCCCTGAAACAAAATCCCCTTGAGGATTCATTTTTACCTCTAAAATTAAGGTTTTTCCTAATTCACCCGCCGTTGATAATGTCCGATATCCCAAAAAATTACCCAGAGAATAAGCAATTAATTTGCCCTTATACAATTCGAGGGCCCTTGCCACATGGGGGCCATGTCCTAAAATTAAATCCGCTCCTGCATCAATCATCCCATGAGAAAAAGCAATCAAATTTCCGCGATTTTCTCCTAAAAAATATTCATTAGTATTATTCACATGACGCGCACCTGTCCCCTCGGCTCCCGCGTGAACTGAGATCACAATAATTTCGGCATTCTCTTTCGCCTTTTTGACTAAATTTTGACCTTCTTTAATATCTAATAAAGTATTATGGACTTCTCCATAATTACTAAAACCAATAAATGCGACTTTTACTCCCTTCACTGTTTCATAGTGAATTTCGTTTTTCTTGCCAATACTTTGCATCCCAGCATTATTAATATTATTGATGGTATCTTTAAAACCTTGTTCATTAAAATCCCAGGAATGATTATTGGCAATATTTAAAATATCAAAACCGGCATCTTTTAATACCTTTACATAACTGGGGGGTGTCCGAAACGCAAATACTAACCCTCTTCCCATTGTTTTAGAACTATAGGCATAATCCGTTAGGGTTCCTTCATAATTACCAAATAAAAGATCCGCGCCGCTTAAATAACCTTTGACATTACTAAATAAACTATCTTTATCTTGGGGTAATTTATTATAAGGATAATTAGTCCCCGGAATGATATCGCCTACTGCTTTGATACTAATTATTGTATCCCATGTTGGCTGTAATTCTATCTTGGGTATTTTTAATGTCGTGACAAGAGTGGCTGAGGGTGTCGGAGATATGCTCGCGCCTTTTTTTTCACTATTGGGAGTCTTCGGGATCGAAACACTAGGAGACGGTGCAGGGGTTTTCAGAATGTTTGAAGGCGAAACTTGGGGAGAAGGTAAGGGTGTTTTCGTGTTGGGTGTCTTTGGGGTTGATACCTTGGGAGAGGATGAAGATTTAGGCGTGATAGAAGTTTTCACACCCGCGGGTTTAGGTGCAGGTGAAACGCCTTTTCCCTTTTCTGTTTTGGGAGAAATAGTCGAACTTGGAGAGGGTGTTTGGGGAGTTAATGGTGAGTGACGCAGACGTTTGATTTGGGTATTGAGGAGAAAACCTGATAAGGGTAAAAGAATTAACCCGATCGCGCCGACAAATAACCAGTTTTTCGGGACTGATTTTTCTTTAATTTTTGGGAATGAGATCGCTTTCGCCGGAGGGAGAGAATTGGTAACAGGAGCAGAAGACGCGATCGGCGTTTTTAATTCAATCGTTTTCGCCCACGAGGGTAATTGTTGACCAATCAGACGACCATAAATGGTAACATTGGTGATATCTTCCGGTTGGAGACGATGTAGTCCATTTTCAATCACACGAATGCAAGAGTCTTGAGACGGTAAAGGCTCTGATTCTACTAGAATATAGAGATACTCTTTCTCGCGGGTAGTTTTTACCGTAAACCCAAGACTGCTGAAGGCTTCATTGAGAAAAAACGCGATCGCGCGATGATCTCCCTGTTTCGCTAATAGTAAAATCTCATGGCGACTCATAATTGGTTTACCCCTAATAAGTAAAACTGATACCGGTAATTGCACATTTTCTAGACTTTATCAATTTTAAACCTCGTGGGGTCATAGTATGACAAATCTAACCCGGTTTCTTTAAATTCAATTGTCATTTTCACCAGAGTCAGGGCTTTCTAAAGCAAATAACTTGATCCCAATTTTTCTATAACCGCCGGTTTGCCCCCGAAAAAAACTAAAATGACGCAAAATCCTTATGGTACATCAGAATTACCAGCTATTATTGAGAAGTTCCTGATTTTTTGATAGACTCAAATTATGATTTATTTTCAGCAGAACAAATCATGGCATTTGACGGAAAATGGTACAACGAACTTTGCTCAAGACTGATTCTAAATGAAGGTTGCACTTCCATCACTGGCTTGTATATATCCGCCGTTGGTAGTATCCCCTCACTGGGAGTATAAATCCATTTCCCTCCTAATTAGACAACAGTCAAGCTATGGCTTCGAGTGTAGTCTGGTTAACTCAAGAAATCGAAGGAGCAAAGCCCGCGATACGTTCCCTCTTCCCATCCCCTCGAATATAGAAAGTTCCGAGCAATACCCGAGCAATGGAAATTTAGGATTTGGGAAAGATCCTGATTTGGTAAAACCTTGGGATTACAGAAAAAATAAATGATAGAATATCTATACCTTGAAGGTGTTGAGAGCTTTTTGACAATATTTGATTGCTAAGATTGCCAAATTATTACTATCGGGACTTAGACAAAAAAATATGGAAAAAAGGGCTTAAAACCTTTGGGAGTATGGGTTTTACTGGAGTCGTGAGTATCCCCGGTTGCTATGGGGTTGAAATCATTTGACCCCTGTTGACGTATTTTTCTTGCCTAGCAAGGTTTTCAAACCTATTAACCACGAAGACTTTTCTAAGTCGCCCTATTACATAAATAAGCAAATGAACTCAACAGAAAAATTCAAGAGTCGATATCACGAGTCGCGGATAAAATACATGGCAACAGGAGAATCCCCAACCTGTTCAGTCATTTCTTCTCAAGCACCTTACTGGAAAAGTAATAGACTTATTTTTCCCTTTATAATTGATCAATGGAAGCATTTTTATTATATCGACTTCCCACTAGAATTTAAAAATCAAGAAAAAACTCACCCATCTATTTTAATGGGGATAGCAATGGCAGAAATATATCGCCTTTGTGAAATATGTACCCCGGAGATAGTGGAAGTACCTTGGTATCAGGGTCTACAGTGGGAATTAGATTGGTGGAATGATGATATTTACTGGTATCTTCAGCAAAAGTTTTATCTGGAAAACTGGGATTGGGATAAAATGCCTCGAATAGAGTTTTCCCAAAATTATACAGAAAATTCTTGGTCTCCATCAGTCAATGATACCTACCTTCTTGCCGTTAGTGGAGGCAAAGAAAGTACCTTTGCCTTTGAGTGGATGCAGCAAGCGAACCTTCCCACAGAAGCATTTACTTTGCACAACGCAGGAGGAATACTAGGAAACAACTGGCAGCAAAAGTTTCCAGTATTTGAGTATATCAGAAATCGAACGAACTTGTGGGAAATACAGGCTCATCCCCAGGAAGATCCGGCTGAACATTTTGCTTACAAGGGGGTTCGTAACGACCCCACTATTACTAATGCACTTTTCATTATGATGATAATTGCAATACAGCAGGGACATCGGTTTCTTGTCTTAGCAAATGATAAGAGTTCTAATGAGTCAAATACTACATATCAGGGACGTGAAGTTAATCATCAAAGTGCCAAGGGAGCGGCTTATATAGAACGTTTTAACAAATTTTTAGAGCGCAAGGGTTTTCCCTTCAGTTATGTTAGTATCTGCGAAGAAGTTTATTCGATCGCGACAGTTCACCAGCTATCCCTTTGGAAAAAAAGCATCCTAAATGATCTGACTTCCTGTAATGAAGCACAGTGGGCTCCAGGGGACTCGCGATGGTGTGGTCACTGTCCAAAATGTGCTTTTTCTTATGCTTTAATCGAAGCGGCAACAGATTATTCTTTTGCTATGCAGGTAGTGGGAGAAGACTTATTAAGTATCACAACACTTGAGGATATTTGGAGACGTTTATTCGACTCAAATTCTGAGAAACCCTTTGAGTGTGTTGGTGAAAAGCGTGAAACTTTGATGGCTTTAGCTAAATGCAAAAAACAACGTCTCAAAAATGGCAAACCTTTAGGTTTTCTTGCCCATATACCTAATATTGAATTTGACGAATCTCTCCTAAAAATATCTGCTCCTCAAAACATTCCAAAGCGACATCAAGAAAAACTAAATTCTGTTTTAAACGGAGCGTTTTAACTTTTTTGACAGAGATAAACTCCCTCTTGTTGATGAGCTACTTCTCAGTAGTTTAAGAGATTTATCCCACAGGGCAAACCCATGAAAATTTCCCAAGCCATAGCCCTTAAGACTTCGAGAAAACCCTAAGTAAAAATACTTAGTCTCGAAGGCATTGCTAGGTAATGGATTCAATTTTTATGCCTTTGCCCTGATCTTTAACTGGGTTTGTTTGCTGACAATGCCTCAGTGCTGATATCTTGGAAAAGGTTTCGTCACAATCAAGAGACTCTTCACAATATGACAGATCATAAATCGGGAAATGAACGATCGCGCCGTTGCATCTTAGTGACAGGTGGCGCAGGTTTTATTGGCTCCAATTTTGTCCATCATTGGTGTCGTCACTATCAGCGCGATCGAATGGTAGTCTTAGATGCCCTCACATATGCCGGTAATCTTAATAATCTTACTACCTTACAAGAGCAACCTAATTTTAGGATTGTTCAAGGAGATATTCGCGATCGCGCCCTGATTGATTCCCTTCTCCAAAGCGAAAATATTGATACCATCGCCCATTTTGCCGCGGAGTCTCACGTCGATCGCTCCATTTTAGGGCCGGGTGCATTTGTGCAAACTAATGTCGTTGGTACTTTTACCCTCTTAGAAGCCTTCCGTCATCACTTCAATAGTGCATCATCTTCCCAACAGAAAATCATGCGCTTTCTTCATGTCTCCACCGATGAAGTTTATGGAAGTCTTAACCCCGACGATCACCCTTTTACCGAAACAACTCCCTACAGTCCAAATAGTCCTTATTCCGCCTCTAAAGCTGGAAGTGATCATCTCGTGAGAGCCTATTATCATACCTATGGCTTACCCACATTAATTACTAATTGTTCTAATAATTATGGTCCCTATCATTTCCCCGAAAAATTAATTCCCTTAATGTGTATTAATATACTTTTAGGGAAACCCTTACCCGTCTATGGTGATGGTCAAAATGTCCGAGATTGGCTCTATGTTTTAGATCATTGTAGTGCCTTAGATACCGTTATTAATAAAGGCAAACCCGGTGAAACTTATAATATTGGAGGGAATAATGAAGTCAAAAATATTGACTTAGTAAAAATGTTATGTCAGTTAATGGATGAATTAGCTCCCGATTTACCCATAACTCCTAGTGAAAAATTAATTACCTTTGTTAAAGATAGAGCCGGCCACGATCGCCGTTATGCTATTGATGCTACCAAAATTAAAACCGAATTAGGATGGAGTCCCTCCGTTACAGTTGAACAAGGTTTGCGACAAACTGTCACTTGGTATCTGAATCATCGAGACTGGTGGGAACCTCTCTTATCCGATGAATATCAAGCTTATTATCGACAAGTTTATGCCCATTAAATAACACCGACTATTTGGGCATAAGAAAACACGCTACGATCCCCCCTAACCCCCCTTAAAAAGGGGGGGATTTTTGAGAAACGCTCCCTTGATAAAGGGATAAAACTATTTTCCAGCACCCTCACCAAGGGACTTATTTTTGGCAAAAACACCCCTGAGCAAGGGATAAAACTATTTTAAAGCCCCCCTTTTGAAGGGGGGTTGGGGGGGATCAAAATTCCTCATTCGTACCACTTTATTACCATATCTAATGAAATTTGTCAAGAATAAGTTTTATGAAGATTTGGGAAAAATTTGAGAAAACGCGATCGCGAACAATAAGCACTCGTTCATAATAGAACATAGGGAAAAACTGGAAAATAACCCCGGTTATTTTCATACCCAAAAAGTCAGATCAAACCAACAGTCATTTAAGCAACTGGAAAAAGGGGGAAGTGATGACTCTAACCAATGGGAATAAATATCTCCTAGAACCCAAATACTGGTTACTGGCGATCGCGACGGGTTTAATCGTGATTCATATTACCCTGGCATCGCGATCAGCCGAGAGTGATTTCTCAGGGACTACGTTTTTGGTATGGGGAATCGTCGTTTATTTATTGTGGGAAAAAAAAGAGCAAATTCCCCTAGAAAGCGATCGCGTTTCTACGGGGATAGGTTTGATACTAATGGCATTAATCCTGAGCAAAATTTCCACCGTAGTCGGTTACGACTATTTTTTGCGAATTTTTCCCTTACTCGCGACATTAAGTCTAGGTTTAATGGCATCAGGATTTAAGGGATTAAAAACCTATCTGTCAGAATGGATCATATTTATCTGGCTTGCTATTCCCCCAGGAGCTATTTTAAAAATGATCAACCTATCTTTATTAACAGCTAAAACCGCTGAGTTAATCTTGCATTACACAGGTTATGACATCACTCGTCAGGGGCTTTTTTTGAGACTGCCCACAGGAAGTGTCGAAGTTTATTATGGGTGTTCGGGAGCCAATATTATTCACCAACTTCTGGGACTATCTTTGATTTTTCTCCTGATGTTTCCTACTAACTTAAATCAAAAAATCATCTTACCCTTGAGCGCGATCGTCATCGCGTTTTTCGTCAATGCCGTAAGAGTAGCTCTCATGGCAGTTTTAGTCTCCTACTCCACCAAAGAAGCTTTTGAATATTGGCACAAAGGGGATGGCTCACTGATATTTTCCCTGATCGCGGTTGCCCTATTTGGAATCTTTTGTTGGCTTACCGTCTTGCGAACCCCCCCCCAGGATAACAACACACAAAACGGTTAATAATGATGAACAAAGATTGGCAAATCCCACGAATTTTATTATTAGCCGTGACTTTCAGTGGAGTCGCCTTAGTTTTGGGGAAAATCCTCCTCTATCCTACTAAATATCCACAGATTAAACCCTTTAATTTTCCTGAAAATATCTCCTTAGAAGGTTGGCAAATGTTAGGGAAAGAACCTCTGAGCATTAAACCAGGTTCTAACATTATATCCACCAGCCGTTATCGCTATCAAAAAGATAAAACATCTCTTGATATTGATCTGCGCTATCTGGTTAATACCGATGGTAAACTCGATAGATTAACAGAAACATACATATTTGATCAGAGATTTCCTGTTAGACTATCATTGGTAAATATTCCGGGTATAGGTTGGCATGGTTTATTTGTCACTAAAGAGCGAGCTTATCTGAGTACCTGTATTAATCCCCGTGGTAATACCACAGTCACAGATGATCAATTCCGAAATAATCACAATACTTATGATCTGCGGTTAGATCGTATTGTAATATGGTTAACGGGACGTGGAGAATTACGCGATAAACGTTGTCTCTGGACTCAGATGTCAATTCCCCTGAATCAGATTACTCAAAAGGATGCCTACCATTTACTAGAATCTGCCTGGGCTTCCTGGTATAAACAGTGGGAAAATAAGTTTCCTAATCCCTAATAAATTATAGGAAAATGACAGTTGTTGTTGAATCACAAAAGGTAAAAGTTTTATGGGTGAACTTAGTTTATCTATTTTTCGATTGCGATGGGTTGGTTATGCTTTATTTGTCTTATCACTTTTAGACTCCATCGCGGTTTTAATCCCACCCAATTTGATGAATCCCGCCTGGGAATTACAAACTATTGGGGCTTTAGTGGAACGGGTTCCGGTTCCTTTATTGGGACTTGCTCTCATTTTTCTAGGGGAGGATGAAGAGCGAGGGAATCTGGAAGGAATTATCCTCAAAGTATTATCCTGGGTTTGCCTTCTGAGCGCGCTTATTTTTCTGTTAATGCTTCCTTTAGGCATTTTTAACACTATCAAACTTAATTCTCAGGCTAATACGCAAATTGCGGCTCAATCTCAGCAACAATTATCTCAACTTCAAGCCGTAGAAGAGCGCTTACAAAAAGGCTCCGCTCAGGATTTAAAAACTTTGGCTGATGAATTAAAGCGAATGGGTTTAGAGGTAAAAGCTCAAAATCCTGAAGAGTTGAAAAATCAAATTCTTGCCCGCATTACTCCCGCGAAAGAGCAATTAAAACAACAAACAAATGCTGTCAAGCAAAATCAGGGAATCGCGCTCATTAAAACTTCTGTCAAATGGATGATTGGGGCGGTGATTTCCGCGATCCTTTTCTTTACGATGTGGAAAGGGACTGACTGGGCTCGTTAATTGTTTTTCTCTCGCCCATAACAAGAAACCGGGTTTTTGACATTTGTCTCTTTGCTAAAAGCATAATTTTTTAGTAAAAAAAACCCGGTTTTTGTCTGAATTTTATGCCGGATTTAATCTCCTAAATAAATGCCTAAACCGCGTGCGGTTTTTACCAAAGTACCATTGGGATTAACGGTTTGATATTGTGAGATCGCGTCCTGAATTGGAACACTAACCACTTCGCGTTTTTGCCATGTTACCATCTGATCAAATTTTCCTTCGGCGATTAAATCAACAGCCGCGACACCAAAGGCAGAAGCTACTAATCTTTCTAACGGCGAGGGCGTTCCCCCCCGTTGAACATGACCTAATACACTAACTCTTGTTTCCGCTCCTGTCAAGTTAGAAATTTGTGCCGCTAAATAGTCACCAATTCCCCCTAAGCGAGATTCTCCTAAAGACTTAATTTTGCTAATTGTTTCCCCATCTTCCGTGCGTACTGCTTCGGCGACTACAATTAGACAGTAATTTTTTCCCTGCTCCTGACGCGCTTTAATGGTATTACAAATTCTCTCAAGTTTATAAGGGATTTCGGGTATTAAAATCACATCCGCTCCACCCGCGATCCCTGTGCTAATGGCAATATGTCCCGCGTCTCGTCCCATTACTTCTAAAATAATGACTCGACTGTGACTTGCTGCGGTAAAATGTAAGCGATCAAGGGCTTCTGTGGCAATATTAACCGCGGTATCAAAACCAATGGATCTTTCTGTAATTCCCACATCATTATCAATAGTTTTGGGAATAGCAACAAAGTTCAAATTTCCTTGGGTTGCTAACCGTCGTAATATCGCTAAACTGCCATCACCCCCAATACCAATTAAGGCATCTAATCCTAATAAATGATATCCTTCTATAATATCATCAGCGCGATCGCGTACTGTTCCATCTCCCATCGGAAAGGCAAAGGGATCGCCTTTATTTGTCGTACCTAATAACGTTCCTCCTAGAGTTAACCAGGGGTTAACAGTTTCTATATCTAAAACCATCGCTTCGGGGGGACGACTCATTAAACCATTAGTCGCTTGACGAATCCCCAAAACTTCCCAGTGATATGTTCCTATGGCGCGATGCACAACAGCACGAATTACCGCGTTTAAACCTGCACAGTCTCCGCCACTGGTAAGAATACCAATGCGTTTTTGTTCTCCCATAATGCCTCTCTTTTGTTCCACTAATACCATTTCTTTTTGGGATTTATACCGATAAAATTGCCCTACCTTGCTTCTACCAAGCTGTAACTATTACTACAATACAGATGCCAAATCCCAAAGAGGTATAACACTGGTTTATTAGCTTTGATATTGTCCCTGATATTCTGCTTTTTTATAATTATTTTAACAACTTCTTAAGATTTTTGGACCGGAAGATAATAATTGGGTAAATATCTGTATCAAATCTTTCATAACACTGACACTCTTAAACTAAAGAAACTGCCTTTATTGCGATCGCGTACTGCTCTGCTCCTTTTTCCTTGAGAAACCGATTTTGCCGATCAGTCATTCTTGAGTCACGCGATCATGACGGTTTCCGGTATCCGTATTTATCACTAATAACTTAGGTTAAGGATTGCTATAGCATTTTTCCATGAGATGTAAATATGTTACGAGCAGAGATCCCGTCACAGGCTCTCTGCCTGTGCCACAAGTTTTACTTCGGAAATGTCAACAGTATATATTTACCAAAATTATGATAAAATTGGTTAACTTCTCAGTTAATATTCTTTAAATGATTTACGATTATATTATTATTGGTGGAGGATCGGCGGGTTGTGTTTTGGCAAATCGTTTAAGCGAAAATCCCCAAAATTCTGTTCTTCTTTTGGAAGCGGGGGGACGTGATCGTTCTCCTTTAATTCACATTCCCGCGACTTTCTCTAAATTATTCAAAACTCAATATGACTGGAATTATTATACAGAACCCCAAAGTAAAATGGCCAATCGTCAAATGTATTGGGCTAGAGGTAAAGTCTTAGGGGGTTGTAGTTCGATCAACGCGATGATTTATATTAGAGGGAATCGTCACGATTATGATCACTGGGAAACTTTAGGAAATAAGGGATGGGGTTATGATGCTCTTTTACCCTACTTTAAAAAAGCCGAACGTCAAGAATATTTTGACTCGGATTATCATGGAAAAAATGGCTTATTAAATGTCAGCACTTTACCGGAACTTAACCCCTTAACTCATGCCTTTATCCAAGGGGCAAAAGAAACTGGTATTGTCTATGAAGAAGACTTTAATATTCCTGAGCCGGAAGGGGTAGGAGTTTATCAAACTACTATCAAAAATGGTCAACGTCAAAGTACAGCCATTGCTTATTTAAAACCTTGTCTAAATCGTTCTAATTTAAGGATGATTACGGGAACACAAGTTACTAAAATTCTTTTAGAAGGACAATGCGCGATCGGTGTAGAATATCTCGATAAACAGCAGAAAATCTCTCAAACCCAAGTATCGGGAGAGGTAATACTCTGTGGGGGAGCCGTTAATTCTCCCCAAATTTTAATGTTATCAGGGATTGGTGATGCAGAACATCTCAAGTCTTTAGGAATTACTGTTAATATGGATTTACCCGGAGTCGGACAAAATTTACAAGATCATTTGGTATCGGGTGTTTTTTATGATTGTCGGCAACGGGTTAGTTTAGAAAGTGCTAATACCCTCAAAAATTGGCTCAACTATTTATTATTCAAAAAAGGACCTTTATCTTCTAATGTAGCAGAAGCTGGAGCTTTTATTAAAACAAAACCCGATTTAAAACAACCGGATTTACAATTTTTCTTCGCGCCAGTTTATTTTGCTAATCATGGTTTCACTAAACGAGAAGGTGATTCTTTTTGTTTAGGTGTCACCGTGTTACGTCCTCAAAGTCGGGGTTATATTAAATTACGATCGCGTTCCCCCGTCGAACATCCCATTATTCAACCTAATTATTTAAGCAGTGAAAGTGACTTACAGACATTAATAGAAGGGGTAAAACTGGCGCGTAAAATTCTGCAAACATCAGCCTTTGAGAATTATCGAGGTGAAGAGCTTTTACCCGGAATTACACAAAAAAGCGATGAGGAAATCGCGACATATATTCGCGCCACCGCACAAACCCTATATCATCCAGTGGGGACTTGTAAAATGGGACAAGACTCCACCTCCGTCGTTAATTCACAATTACAAGTTTATGGTATCCAAGGGTTACGCGTGGTTGATGGTTCAATTTTTCCTACCCTGATCAGTGGAAATACTAATGCTCCTATCATCGCGATCGCGGAATTTGCCGCGGATCTGATCCGCCAGACTCAGACAAGATAAGCAAAAAACAAGGGTTTGAGATGACTTACCTCCTTTCGCCTATAATGAATGACAGAATTTCCACATCAAAAAAGATTAAGTTTTGTAACATTTAGAGACCGGAGTATAATATCCGTAATCATACTTAAGAGATCGGAGTAATCAATATTACTTAATATAGCTTAACAAAACTTCGTTAAAAGAGGGATAAAGAGAGTTTTTTCGAGTGCAAAGTCTTATGATATCTAAGATACAGGCATTGTGAAGAAATGTGAATAATAATTTCTTGAGAAAAAATTCACAGAATCTTTAAAATAAAACGTCAAAAAAGCTGTATATCTTCACAGAATCTTTAAAAATTTTCCTGTGGGAGCAGTTAGTATGATTACTGAGACCAGAGATCAACTGATCACTTGTCGTCTCCGTAAAAACACTTTATAATCATCCGTTTAAAATCTTCTTATGAAAATCAAATACGATCTAGGCATTACAGGGTTTCTTTGGAAAACACCTGTGGTGACGGGTTTGTGTGTCGCGATTTCCGCGTCTAGCACTTATGCCGCCACATTTGCCTTGTCAGAAGCGCAAGTCGAAATTGCTCCTATTAGCCATTCAGCCTTTCTCTGGGGAACTGCAACAGAAGCAAATACCTTTGCAGCAGCTTCACCACCAGGTAAAGTAGCCGCGATCGCGTCAGCCAGTGCTCAAGGGATGAATACTAACCTAGGGGGAGTTGCATTCAATCAAACACAGAGTATCACCAGTGGTGAAGGATATAACTATTTAGGAGTAGCCCAAAGTAGCGCGGCAATTCTCGGTATGTTTTCCGTGGGAAAAAATGAAACATTCGCGTTTAATTTTGGTGCATCATTGAATCTTTTCACATCCATTGATGATCCCTTAAGAGAAAACGCCCATGCTCAAGGGCAAATCAATTTTCAAATCATTAATGCCTGTACAGGACTGCTTTTAGACTCCTTTAGTCTTTTCGGTAATTTAGGAACTAAAGGGGTAGGAAACTATGGGTTTAATAGCTTCGGTTCTAATTTTTCAGGCATGATAGAAGTTTCACAAAATCTCGGAGGCAATCAACAAAACATAGGAGTCGGGATCGATGGTTTTTATTCACGAGTTTTTGATGAGAATACCAATATTGCCCTTATGGAATACAAGGAAAATATAGCTTCAGTTCCCGAACCATCAACGGTATTAGGAAGTGCTGTCTTTATGGGACTGCTCAATTTAGTTCGCAAAATCAAGGGTCAAGTCTTGATAAGTGAGGAAAAAAAATGATATTTTAGAAACAAAAACTTTGTCAGAATCATCTAGGAGAAAAGCCTTTTTTTTCTAGTTGCGTTACCCATAAATTTTCTGTTTTTTCTGTGAAAAATCGGAGTTAATTGGTGTGGGTATACTTGGCAATAAAATACAAAATAGGGTGCATACTAATTTTAGTTTTCCATGCTAGAATCTATCTTAAGGAGGATATAATCACGGATGATAGGTGGCATCATTAATTTAGAAAAACACTTTTGACAAAAAACTGTCTGTAATAAAAAATAAAAATTTGGCATTTTATGGGGTTCCCAAGTCCCAAATGTCTAACTTGTCCTAATTAACAAAAGATTACAATCTGGTATGTAGTATGAAGGGAAGTTCGCGAGCGCAAAACGGGTTCCCTGTGGGGGAATCTTTGGCAATTTTACCCGCCCTTTTGAAATTCTTAACACCCCTTCCCAACAGCACAAACCTCGCGTCGGAGTTAAGTGCAGTTTTGGAAGGAGTAGAGTTTCAGTTAGGAGATGAGTTAACGAAATGGACTCCCCGCGAGTCTTCACATTCTCCTATTTCTTCCATGAGAGAAGAAAAAGACAGAAACAATAATAGTGAACTCTATTTAGTATGCCAAGGTAGAGTACGCGTTTTAGCTTTAGACGCACAACAAAAACAAGAAGTTTCTATTATTGTCCTCGAAGTGGGAGATGTTTTTGGTGCTGATGAATGGATAGGAGAAGGTGGATTAGGTTATCGCGCGATCGCGGCGAGTAATGGGCAAGTGGCTGGGATTTCCTATTCCCAACTCCAAACATTTTTCCCAAAATGTCCTCAACTGGAAGAACACTTATACCAACAAATTCAACAGCGTCAACGGCTAATCTTCTTCAAAACTATCACAGAATTAAACACCCTTTCGGTAAGCCAACAACAAATTCTCTGGCCTTTCCTGTTACCCACTGTTAAAGAAATCAAAATATCCGCGATCGCCCCTTTAAAATCTGATGAGGGAGACAAGAAAAAGAAAAAAGAAACTGAGAATATCCTATTGTCTTCGGAGCATCGTTATTGGTTGTGTCAGGGAACTATTCAAGGGGAGAATGCACCAAAAATAGGAAAAAGTTGGGGATATCCTGACATTATTTCCCCAGACTGGATCGCAGAAACCGATTTACTGGTATATGCCTTAAGTGCCGCGGAATGGGAAAGCGCGATCGCGCTCATGGAAACCACGAATGGGAACCCAACTATTACGCGCAAACGAGCTCCCATAGAAAGTCCTCAATTAACCCTGGTGCAGTCATCCAAACCGAAAAAACCTAGCACCGAAAAAAATACCGGGGATAATAATAAACAAGCCAACAATGAGCTTATTTTTGCCAAGCCAAAACCGCGAGGGAATTGGTGGACTGGTTATCCCTTTATTCAACAGCAAAGTACCCAAGACTGTGGTGCCACTTGTTTAGCCATGATTAGTCAATATTGGGGTAAAAAATATAGCCTCAATTATCTACGAAATCTCACGGCTGTCGGCCAAACCGGGGCCAGTCTAAAAAATCTCGCGAAAGCCGCGGAGGGTTTAGGATTTCAAGCGCGTCCCGTGAGAGCATCCCTAACACCACTTCGGAATCAAAATCCTTGGATCGCGCACTGGCAAGGGAATCATTATGTAGTCGTTTATCGGAGTCAACGCGATCGTCTCTTAGTGGCAGATCCCGCCGTAGGAAAACGGTGGATTAGTACCAAAACCTTTACCAGTAATTGGACTGGTTATGCTCTGCTCCTAGAGCCTACAACCGAATTTTACACCAATAAAAATCAACCCAAAAATAAGGGTATTAACACCCAAAACTTTCTGGGTATTCTCTGGCCCTATCGGGGCATAATCGGGCAAATTATCATCGCGTCATTTTTGATTCAGATATTTGGTTTAATTACTCCCCTTTTTACTCAAGTTATTCTCGATCGCGTAGTCGTCAATAAAAGTCTCGCCACCCTTAACATCTTCTCCATTGGACTCTTATTATTTGGGATCGGCAGTATTTTCCTAAGTGCGACTCGTCAATATCTCCTCGATTATTTTTCTAACCGACTTGATCTAATACTGATCAGTGGCTTTATTAATCATACCCTGCGTTTACCCCTAAAATTCTTTGAATCTCGTCATGTTGGTGACATCATTACGCGAGTACAAGAAAACCAAAAAATTCAGAATTTCCTCACTCGTCAAGCTGTCACCATCTGGTTAGATGCCTTGATGGGCATTGTCTATGTTGGTTTAATGGTTTATTACAACTTGCGACTCACCCTTTTAGTATTAGCCCTTTTACCACCTATTATCATTTTGACAGTCGTCGCGAGTCCTTTCTTACGTCAAGTATCACGGGAAATTTTTACGGAATCTGCCAAGCAAAATTCTTCCTTAGTAGAGATGATTACAGGTATTTCCACCGTTAAGGCTACCGCGACAGAAGACGAAATGCGTTGGCGTTGGGAAGATCAATTAACCAGTTTAATGAATGCCCGTTTTCGGGGTCAAAAAATGGGTAATAGTTTACATATCATTGGGGGTACGATTCAAACCTTGGGGAGTACAGCTTTACTTTGGTATGGTGCATCCCTTGTTATTCAAGATCAACTTACCATCGGGCAGTTTGTCGCCTTTAATATGATGATTGGTAAAGTGATTAGTCCGGTGTTATCTATTGTTAATTTATGGGATGAGTTTCAAGAAATTCTGGTTTCTGTAGAACGCTTGGATGATGTTTTTTCAGTTATTCCAGAGGAAAATCCCCAACAACCGATGTTAATTTTACCTCGGATTAAGGGTTATGTTCGATTTGACAATGTTTCTTTCCGTTATTCCCAAGATGATGAACGTAACACCTTACAAAATATTTCCTTTGAAGTAGAACCTGGTCAAACGATCGCGATTGTTGGCCGTAGTGGTTCTGGGAAAACAACTTTAGTCAAACTATTACAGGGTTTTTATCATCCAGAAAAGGGAAGAGTGACAATTGATGGGCACGATGTTCGTCATATTTCTCCCCATTCTTTGCGGAGTCAATTAGGGGTAGTTCCTCAAGAGTGTTTCTTATTTTCCGGCACGATTTTAGAAAATATTTCTCTTTATAAAGATGTTCAAACTGACCCCGCGAGCGTGTTAGAAGAGGCGATCGAAGTGTCTAAGTTAGCAGAGGCTCACGGGTTTATTCAAGATATGCCTTTAGGCTATCGAACCCCTGTAGGAGAAGGGGGATCTAGTTTATCCGGCGGGCAACGTCAACGGATCGCGATCGCGCGCGCTTTGTTAGGAGATCCTCGGATTTTGATTTTAGATGAAGCGACATCTTCCTTAGATACGGAATCGGAGCGTAGATTTCAACAAAATTTAGCCCGAATTAGTCGCGATCGTACCACCTTTATTATTGCCCATCGTCTCTCAACGGTGCGGAATGCTGATTTGATTTTAGTTCTCGATCGAGGCCTTTTAGCCGAAGAGGGCAACCATGATCAATTAATGGCGCAACGCGGTCTTTATTTTCACCTCGCCCAACAACAACTCAATCTTTAGAAGGGGATTGGGTAATAGGTAATGGGTAATGGGTAATGGGTAATGGGTAATGGGTAATAGGTAATGGGTAATAGGTAATGGGTAATAGG
>JBBITB010000054.1:22681-40115 GCA_037440985.1 Microcoleaceae cyanobacterium bin_387 | reverse complement strand
GTCGTGTATCTCATTATATCATACTCTTGACAATGATTTAGGATTGCTATATACACTCTCACAATTTTTTTGGTAGAGGCATCTATGGCTAACCCAATCTACTGCTTATTTCCTTTAAACCTTACGAAGGAGGACATTTCATTAAATTAAACTATTAGTTTTCCTTTTTTTTGAGAGGGCGATAATTCCCGAATTTTCTCTAAAAAAAACTTGTTCTAAAGTCATTTTATTGCCTCTTTTTGATTATCTTTTGAACTCCCTTACAGCAGGTAACAGGCAACAGGGAACAGTGATGAAAGTCTGTTCATGGCGATTTTTTTCATTAATTGCGTACCTCATAAACCTGAAATACGCTCTATAGACAGTATAAATAAAATATTGATAGATGTCAATGGATGGATATTAATTGAAAAAATCCTCTAACGGATAACGATAAAAGGTTAACCCGGTATTTCCATAAACTTTTTGGCGAGCGATTTCTAACTTCCCAATAGTTTCAGGAAACACCCGATCGCGCTGATGCTCTATCCCTATTTCTCCATCGGGTGCGAGCAGATTTTTCCCCGCAATAATTTCTAACACGGGTTCATATAAATCACTCGCGTAGGGCGGATCAAAATAAACGCGATCGAATTGTTGCTCTCTGATTTTTTTTAACAGAGTAACAACATCCCCTCGTAATACTTGAAAAGTTTGATTTTCATCCGTAACTTGTTGCCAATTTTCTCGAATTATGCTACAAGCACGAGGAGACTGTTCCAGCGCGATCGCGTGTTTTGCCCCACGACATAAAGCTTCAGCACCCATCGAGCCACTTCCCCCACAAACATCCAACCAACGACAACCCGCGATCGAGCCTTGCCAAATATTAAATACAGCTTCGCGTACCCGTGCAGGAGTCGGGCGAGTCGCCAAACCGGGTAAAGTTTTTAATAGTCGATTTCCGTAAATTCTAATACTCATAAAATCTCTCACTACAAATCATCAATTAATTGATTTAACGTTGCTTCCATGATCGCGGTATTTTGTCCCGACACCGTATAAACTAAGACTTCCCGATAAATACGCCCTGCGGGATTCATTTTACTATTAGATGCACCACTTGATACAATTACCGCGGCATAACTACAACGGGCGGCAAAATTAATCACATCCGCGCGCAATTTTAATTGATGTTCAAAAGTTCTTTTTGACACAATTTTAAATTGTTCTTTTAATTGATGTAATTCCGCTTCTAAAGATGTATAAGTAGTCATAATAAAGGGTATTCTTTTCCTATTCATTATAGATTGAATCACGTCTAAGCCTGCTCTAGCACATCCTAAAGTTCCGGGTATAGTATTTAAAATACTACGAACATCATTATGAGATATCCATTCGGAAGGATTGCGCGAAATAACATTTTCTTCGGGTAAAAACCAGTCATTTAAGGTGACACTAACGGTATTAGTGGATGTCATTGCTACCATCGGCATGATTTCACTTACCCTAATTACACCAGAATTTTCTTGATAATTTAAAAAGGGAATAATGCCAAAAATTGTCCCTTCATCAGGGCTAGTTGCTGCTACTATAAAAGCTTGAAAAAAACCAAATCCTGTTACCCAAGGAACTTCACCTGATAATCTATAACCGTTTTTGGTAGGTTTAGCAATAACCCCGGCTACACCGCTTCGTCTCAAATGAGAAAATCCGATACCGAGTAATAATTTTCCTTCCGCAATCTCTGATAATATTTCTGATTTTAAAACGTCATTTTCACTATTGATGATCAGGCGAGTTGCGCTTTGATGTTGCGTTTGTAGAAAGTATAAAGCCCCGGAGTATCTTGCCACCATTTCTTGAAAATTAGAGAATTTTTCTGGCTCTATTTCTAAACCATGATATTCTTTAGGTATGAATAATGATAAGAGCGATCGCGTTTGCATTCCCAAAAGTGCTTGTTTTAAAAGTTGAGCATCTTCATCCATAAGATTCGCGTGAGGTGCGACATACTCTTGAAGATAATTTTCTGTGATTTCTAAAATCTCTTGATTATTCATCTTTTCCGAAAATCTGGATAGGGCAAATGGTTTGAATTAAAAAAATCCTCTGCTTTCTTAGGATAAGCACGATAGAGCGCGATCGGGGGAAATCTGTTACTTGTTTTTGGGATCACCAAAGAAATAAGGTTAGAGCGTAATTCCTCGGTAATAGACAAGGAAAAAAACACCAAACTCAATTTTGTTGTTGAATGATTTGCCTTTGATACTCTTGCTCTGTCATTAATTCATGAGTATTTTCCACTCGATCTAAAAAGACGAAGCCTTGTAAATGATCATATTCATGCTGAAAAATTCTCGCGACAAAATCGGTTAACACTTGTCTTTGGAGTTTGCCATCTCGACAAAGATATTCAACTTCAATCTCGTGATATCGTGGCACTAAACCGCGAATACCAGGCACACTTAAACACCCTTCCCAATCCTTAACTATTTCCTGAGAATGGGAGATAATTGTAGGATTAATCATCGCGGTAGGTTCCATTTTAGGAGCATGAGGATAACGTGCATTCGGTTGAGACGCGATAATTAATAATTGATAGGATATCGCGACTTGAGGAGCCGCGATCCCGACACCTGTGGCATTTTTAGCCGTGGCAATTAAGTTATCAATCAATTGTTGAATCTCAGGATCAGGAACATTTGTAATCGGTTGGGCAATCTCGCGTAAAACCGGATTACCTAATTGGGATATTCTCAATATTTCCCTCATAATTTCTCCTTGTTAATCGGTAATGGGCAATTGATAATTGTCAACTGTCAACTGTCAACTGTCAACTGTCAACTGTTAAGCTTCTTCCTTCTAATTTTAGCGTTTTGATTGCTTAGTAGGAAGATTACCGGGAGTAACGGGTAAAGTGATAATTTTATCCTGGCGTAGAATCTCAATATTTAAGGGAGTTCCCACATCACTATTTTGGACTATTTGCTGCACTGTTTCCGATTTAGTAATCTCCTGATTGTTAATTTTTTGAATAATATCTCCCCGACGTAATCCACTTTTAGCCGCGGGGGATTGAGCTATGACATTAAAAATTAATACTCCCTTATCTACTGTCAAACGAATATTGGTATTAGGATTGTTATTAATCTCCTCTTTTAGCTCAGGAGTTAAAGTCGTCATTTCAATTCCTAAATACGCGTGTTGTACTTTTCCCGTCGATAATAATTGTTTCGCGATGCGTTGGGCATCATTAATCGGAATGGCAAATCCTAACCCTTGTGCTCCTTGAATAATCGCGGTATTCATGCCTATAACTTCTCCCGCAGAATTAAGTAAAGGCCCCCCTGAATTACCCGGATTAATTGCCGCGTCTGTTTGGATAAAACCAATGCGTTTATCGGGTACTCCCACATCACGACTTGATCGCCCGGTGGCGCTAATAATTCCCATAGTAACAGAATTATCTAAACCCAAGGGATTGCCGATCGCGATCGCCCATTCTCCGGGTTGTAAATTTTCGGAATTACCTAGAGAAACCATCGGTAAATTCTGCGCGTCAATTTTCACAACTGCTACATCCGTTACAGTATCTTCTCCTAATACTTTTCCCTCAAAATTACGGCCATCTTTCAGGAAAACTCGCACCCGATCTGCTCCATCAATTACATGAGCATTGGTCAAAATTTGACCATCTGAACTAATTAAAAATCCTGAACCTGTACCCCGTTCGACGCGTCTTTTTGATGAGGGAGGTTCGATCCCAAAAAAATCATCGGGAAACTCACTTCCTAATCCATTCTTACGACTTTTTACTTCCCTTGCTGCATCAATACGCACGATCGCGGGACCGACTTTATGCACCGCGTCAACCACAAAATTTTGATTATTAATATTGCTCGGAAGAGGGGTTTGTGTTGTTGTCTCTTGTGAAATCCCGCGAGCCTCGCGTGTCGGTGTTTTTTCTTCCATCGCTTTTGATGATTTTAACGAAACGCGATCACATCCCACCATTCCCCCAAAACTTAGGAAAATAATAAATGGTACAGCTAACATCCGTTGCTGCCAAATCGTTTTTACTATTCCATAATTCATACTTCTATTATCCTTAATCTGATATTTATTTGTGCAACTGCTTTACCCTTAACTCATTTAAGACTAAAGTTGAAAACCCAAAACCTCGTTTTTTTGTTCCTCCGCGTAAATGCTATCATTATCACCTTTTTTTCGATTTTACATTTTATTCTAGCAAATTTCTGTCGTTTTAGTGATTGACAAATTTAATTAAGTATGATAAACAACTTGTCCCGGCTAGAAAAATCAACCAGAAAAATTTTAGGATGTCTTGAGAGTGTCACAGGTTTTTGTTACAATGTGTAACGACAGTGAGAAGGAAAAAAGATAATGCGGGTTGCGATCGCGGGTGCAGGATTGGCGGGCATAGCCACAGCCATTGAATTAGTCGATGCTGGGCATCAAGTAGAAATCTTTGAATCTCGTCCCTTTGTGGGAGGGAAAGTCGGAAGTTGGGTTGATCCTGATGGTAATCATATAGAGATGGGTTTACACGTCTTTTTTGGTTGCTATTACAACCTATTTCAATTAATGGAAAAAGTGGGTGCTTTTGAGAATTTACTTCTCAAGGAACATACTCACATTTTTGTTAACCGTGGAGGGGAGACAGAATCCCTCGATTTTCGCTTTTTTGTCGGCGCACCTTTTCATGGTTTAAAAGCCTTTTTTACCACAGGACAATTAACCGTTCAAGATAAAATTCAAAACGCGATCGCGTTAGGAACCAGTCCCATAGTACGAGGGTTAATTGACTTTGATGGAGCCATGAAAACCATCCGAAATTTAGATAAAATTAGTTTTGCCGATTGGTTTCTGCGTCAAGGGGGTTCCGAAGGCAGTTTAAAAAGAATGTGGAATCCCATCGCCTACGCGTTAGGATTTATTGATACCGAAAATATATCGGCCCGTTGTATGTTAACAATCTTCCAGTTTTTCGCGGCAAAAACGGAAGCCTCTGTCTTAAGAATGTTAGCAGGTTCTCCCCATGAATATTTACACAAACCCCTGATTAATTATTTAGAAGAAAGGGGGACAAAAATTCATACCCGCAGACGAGTACGCGAAATTTTATTTGATGAAACCAATGGCGAAACCCGTGTCAAAGGTTTTATTGTTGCCAGTGGGGAAACAGAAGAAACGATCGAAGCTGATGCTTTTGTTTGTGCCTGTGATGTCCCTGGGATTCAGAAAATTGTACCCGAAGCATGGCGCAAATGGCCTGAATTTGACAATATTTATAAGTTAGATACCGTACCCGTAGCTACAGTACAATTACGCTTTGATGGATGGGTAACAGAATTAAATGATCCTGAAAAATCGAAACAGTTAAAGGAAGCCGTCGGCATAGATAATTTACTTTATACCGCGGATGCTGATTTTTCCTGTTTTTCCGATTTAGCCCTTTCTAGCCCTAAAGATTATTATCGGGAAGGACAAGGATCTTTATTACAATTAGTGTTAACGCCCGGTGATCCTTTTATTAAACAGACAAATGACGCGATCGCGCATCATGTGTTGAAACAAGTGCAAGACTTATTCCCCTCGGCTAGGGAATTAAATATGACATGGTATAGTGTTGTAAAATTAGCACAATCATTATATCGAGAAGCCCCAGGCGTTGATCCCTATCGTCCCCCCCAAAAAACCCCTGTTGCCAACTTCTTTTTAGCGGGAAGTTACACACAACAAGATTATATTGATAGTATGGAAGGAGCCACCATTTCTGGCCGTCAAGCCGCGAAAGCCATTTTAAACAGTTTTCGCTCCTAGTTAAGAAACCGGGTTTTTGTCCCCAAAATCTGACAACCAATCACCAATTTTTCCAAAAACCCGGTTTCTGCGTCCCCAGTCAAGAGTCCCCATTATCAATTACCTAAAAAAATGTCAGATTGGTTAGAACATAGTGTACAAGTAGAAGTAGCAGTTCCTATTGAATTAACATGGGAATTATGGTCGGATTTAGAACAAATGCCCCGTTGGATGAAGTGGATCGAATCAGTACATATTCTCGAAGATAATCCCGATTTATCCAAATGGAAATTAGCCACGGGTGGTTTTGAATTTAGTTGGTTATCAAGGATTTTAAAGGTAATTCCTAATCAAATTATTCAATGGGAATCAGTGGATGGTTTACCCAATCGAGGCGCGGTGCGTTTTTATGATCGACATGGTAGTAGTATTGTCAAATTAACGATCGCGTATGGAATACCAGGTTGGTTAGGACAATTAATGGATAATTTATTTTTAGGAAAAATAGTCGAGAGTACAATTCAAGCTGATTTAGAAAGGTTTAAAGAATACGCGCTTAAATGTCAAGCTAATAGTTAATTGATCGGGTAATCAGAAACCCGGTTTCTTTGGGGTGAAAAATGCGTGATCGCGTTATTTTTGCCCATAATACTCTACGCATTTAAACCACATAAAGTAGCACAGGTATCCTACCTATGCTACTAAAATTTGAAATGGCTAACAGCTTATCTCACCTTTCGGTATTCATCAGACTCCAGTTTCTACTGCCACCTCTTCAAATTGGCAAAGGGATGAATCGAGAAACCTCCTTTGTTATGGGTGGTTTTTTCTCCGTCGCGATTTACCTTAATATTAGGCGCGATCGCGAGCTTTCTTAATAATATCAACAACTTGAGAATGTCCCTCAGAAGAAGCCCAAATCAAAGCCGTCCAAGTATGATGATCTTTAGCCTTAAGATCAGCACCATTATCAATCAAAAATTCTACCACAGAAGCATTACCTTTAGCCGCGGCACTCATCAACGCGGTTAAACCAAAATCAGTTTTAGCATTGACATCCGCACCAGCATCAAGTAAAGTTTTTACCATATCTAAATTACCTTGAGCCGCAGCACTCATTAAAGCCGTCCAACCATCATTATCACCCTGATTGACATTGGCACCGACTTCTAGTAATTTATTTACAATATCAAGGGAATTGGCTTCGCTCGCGGCTGTTAACGCGTTTAACCCATCATCCCCTTTGGTGTTGACATCAACGCCTTGTTTGAGTAACTCTTCTACTTGAGAAATATCGCCATTTTGGACAGCTTCGATCAAGTTTGTCATGGTTGTATCTGATAGCTCCTCTATAGTTTTTTCATCATTTTCTCTCAATAATTTAACATTATATGGCCTTTGATATTTTAATTCTTTCTAACGGCCCCGGAGAGTTAGCCACTTGGGTACGTCCCGTTGTCCACGCGTTACGTCAATTATCGGGAAACGATCGCGCATTTGTGCGTATTTCGGTAATTTTATCCCCTTGTCCCCACGCGACGGGAAAAGAAACCGCGATCGCGCAATCTTATCCAGAAGTTGATCGAGTGCAATCTCCAGAGCATTTTTTCCCATTCTTATTATGGGGGAAAACTGCGGACAATTGGGATTGGCGTGACAAAGGCGTAGTTTTATTTTTAGGAGGCGATCAATTTTTTACAATTGTCATTGGTAAACGGTTAAATTATCGAACAGTCATTTACGCGGAATGGGAAGCCCGTTGGCAAAAATGGTGCGATCGCTTTGCCATAATGCAACCAAATATCTTAACAAAAGTTCCCCCTAAATATAGCCATAAATTTACCATTGTCGGTGATTTAATTGCCGATATTATTAAGGAAGAAGGAAGAGGGGATGAAGAAGGAAGAAGGAAGAAGGAGACTTCCCTAATCCCCAGTCCCCAGTCCCCAGTCCCTAGTCCCCAATCCCCAATCCCCTTTTTTGAAGACAATGGAGAGGAAAATATTGAATTAATTGGGCTTTTACCGGGATCTAAACCAGCCAAATTAGCTCAAGGAATGCCCTTATGTTTAGCGATCGCGCATCATCTCCACTCCCAACGCTCCCAAACAGAATTTATCATTCCCGTAGCACCCACATTAGACTTAGAAACCCTAGCTAAATTTGCCGATATTCAACAAAATCCTCTCATCCCAAAATTGGGAGGAATTTCTGCCAAACTTAATTTAACCAACTCCTCAGAAAAGAACGATTTTCTCTCTTTAGAAAACCCCGAAAAATCATCAAAAGATGAAGAAACCCGATTTTTATCAAAGCACACGTTATTAGAAACAAATACCGGATTAAAAATTAGACTTATTACCGAAAATCCCGCTTACCAAATCCTCTCTCAATGTCAAATTTGTTTAACGACAGTGGGTGCTAATACCGCGGAATTAGGCTCTTTAGCCGTTCCCATGATTGTATTATTACCGACGCAACAATTCGATGCCATGCGTGCCTGGGATGGTATCCCCGGAATTTTAGCGAATTTACCCCTATTTGGTTCACTATTTGCCCGTTTAATTAATTGGTTAGTTTGGCAACAAGGTAAACTTTTCGCGTGGCCTAATATTTGGGCAAAACAAGAAATTGTCCCCGAATTAGTCGGTAATTTAGAACCCGAAAAAGTGGCAGAATTAGTAATTGATTATTTAAGCCATCCAGAGAAATTAGAACAAATGCGCGATCGGCTTCGTGGGGTACGCGGTAAACCCGGTGCTGCGAAAAAAATTGCCCAAATTATTACAGAAGAAATGACTTGATATCTTTTATTGATGGCTATAAATCTGCCAATAACTTCCGCACAAGAGCATGATCATTGGGGGTGAGCAAGCGATGGGGAAGTAAGTGATATTCATATCCCGTAACGGCTCCATTGAGGATTGATATCCCAGCCTTCGTCGCCTCTTCCGCGGCTTTTTGGGGATTTTCATCCACCAATAATTGTAAAGGCTCTTTAGGATTTAACAACATTTTTGCCTTATCACGAGTCAAATCTAAAATACCATAAATTAGGATTTTATCCTTTAAGCCTAATTCCTCAACAGCCTGAATTGCCAACTCTGTTGTCACATTCGATCCCCCCCAGAGCACATTAATTTCAGGATGAATTTGTAACATTTCTGTAACTTTGGATATGTCACTCGGTAATTGTGCATCCGTTAATCCGATGACTTTCCATGATACCTTGGATGCTTTGAGTCCCTCCATAAACCCCTTAAAATAAGGATATATTCTTTCGGAATTTGCTCCATCGACTAAACCGATATTTAAAACTTTGTCTTTGTGCAGTTGAGACGCGGATTTTGTGAGAGATAGAGCCGAATCAAAACCCATCTTAATTGAATCACTTTCGTAGCAAGCAAAAACATAGTGTTTGGAGTCGGTAGGATTTAAACAATCTCCCAGCGCGATCGGTACAATTCCTACGCGATAAGCTTCTCTAATCGCGCGGGCAGACTTGATGGGATCTTGTGGTCGAAAAAGTATAATATCTACATCCGATTCTATTAATTTTTTTATCGCGTTGGCTTCATTTTCAATTCCGGGTTTTGACTCGACGGTAATAATTTGCCCCGCCCCGACTTTGGCTATTCCTTTTTGGTAATCATCGAAAATATTCCAGTCGGTCTGTTTAATTAAACCAATTTTATACTCGGTTTTGGGCGGTGTGATGATGTTTTTTTCCCAGTCAGTATCTTTCTGCGCTTCCTCCCAATTTTTAGCTCTTTTGAGCTGATCTATAGATCCTAATTGGCTTTCATGGAGATTCGCATTATCTAAGTTTGCACCGATCAAAATCGTATTATCTCTGAGATCTGCATTACTAAAATTCACTCCCTTAAGATTCGCCTTATATAAATCAGCATTCTTGAGTTTAGCACGACTGAGATTAGAACCTTCAAGATTACTGAAAGCTAAGTTTGCCCCTAGGAGATTTGTCCATAGGAGTGCGCCATTAGTAATCTTGGCATTTTGTAAGTTCGCTCCCTCAAGATTGCTTCGACTCATACGAATTTTGTCAAGATTTGCCCCCTCTAAATTGGCAGCCTTAAAATTAACTCCCCGCAAATTAGCACCCTCTAAATTAGCACCCTCTAAATTAGCACCCTCTAAATTAGCACCCTCTAAATTAGCACCTGCCAGATTCATTCCCTTTAAATTTGCCCCTTTCAAATTTGCCCCTTCCAGATCCGCACCCGCTAAATTTCCGTAAGACATATCTATCCCTTTATACCGATAAAATTGGGGGGGCCATTGGGTAAAACTTTGCTGATTTAATTGAAATTTATAACATTTATTCAATTCTATCTTTGGCAGAGATGCTTTAGGAGCTTGAATCTCTTTGATAACAGCACAATGACTATTGAGAAGATTCAAGGCATTTCTGCGAGCTTCACTATAAACTTCATCGCGATGATTTTTGATCAGATCACGGGCATCATTAATGGTTTTTTCTTGTCGCTCTGGAGCTTCTCTAACATAGGAAATCATCGCGACTAAAAGCGTGACTTCGCCAATGAGAATAGAAAACTTAACCAGTGAGATTGTGCGTAGCCACTCCACCCAATTCCCAAACCGCTGATCGAGCCAAGATACAGGTTTTAAGAGAAATATGTTTGACTGCGTGTTTTTTAGAGTTTGGCAGTGTATTTCAAACATCCGTCGATAGCTTTCTACAGGAATCTCTTGTTTTTTGGCTTCCTCAATGAGTGCATACTCACGGCTGACGGAATCTTCTAGGCCTGATATTTTCTCAAAACTTTCATTTAATTCTCGAAATTTACTCTCGAAATTTGATAGATTAGTTCTTGCGGCTTCGGTGTGAGTCCCTTTGTTCTCATTGGGGGTTTTGTTGTGTGATTCTTGTGTCATTTTTCCCTTCTCTTGTTTTTGTATCTAAAGTTTTTCTCCCCGATGAGCGCGTGTCAAGAGCTAATTTTTTTTCAAAGATGATCTCTCATCTCAAATAAAAAAAATTCAGATGTAGAGCCACGGGTACTCGCAGTTAGTTACGCCAAAAACTCCTAGAGTTTTTTTTACTTGGTCACTTCGATGCACCAAGAGTTTTAATACTATAATAATTCCGATTAAAGTGGGAACTTCCCATCAGTCATAAAAGTTTAGTTTCACTACCGTTTAACCCAAACTACCTGTTTCATTCTTATTAGGAATTACTATAAATATACCAGAGCTATTACTCTTTTTTATGAGAAATATTAACAAATATTACGACTTAGGTACAGCTCTAAACCCGGTTTCTGAGTCGATACTTGGGAGCATTACGGGAATATTTATCGGAGAAGTCTGTTTTTTTGGGGAAGTCGTAAAATGTAAAAGATGATGAAGCTGCTTCGCTCTGTGGGGTGATAAATCATAAAAAACAGCCCTAAATTATCAACCTTTTAAGATTTGTAGGAGTAGGTTGATTGAGAAATTAACCAACGACAAAAGATCTGCCAGAACCCACCCCTACTGGTATTTTTTATGAGCGGTTATGGTTAATAACTGGAGACGATCGCGTTTTCCGGTTGTTGTTGTTGTTCTAACATTAAACCATACTCTAACCCTTCCACAACAGCTTGATAAGAAGCATCTAAAATATTAGTAGAAACTCCTACCGTAGTCCAGCGTTTTTCCCCATTACTCGATTCCACTAAGACACGAGTTTTGGCAGAAGTTCCCGCACCACCATCAATAATTCTCACTTTATAATCCCTGAGATGAAAAGACGCGATCGTGGGATAAAAATTAGTCAACGCCTTACGCAAAGCCGCATCTAAAGCAGAAACCGGACCATTCCCCTCAGCCGCTTCTAAAATATCTTCACCATTAACAGTCACCTTCACCGTCGCTAAAGAATTAACAGTTTCATCAATTCCCTTATCACAATGAACCTGAAAACCCTTAATCGCAAAAAGTTGAGGACGTTGCCCTAAAGCTTGTCGCATTAATAACTCAAAAGAAGCTTCCGCGGCTTCAAATTGATAACCTTGATTTTCCAATTCTTTCAAGCGAGTTAAAATTTGCCGACACGCGGGATGATTCGGCTCTAATTCTATTCCAAAAGTGCTGGCCTTGGCTAAAACATTACTTAAACCCGCCTGATCTGAAATCACAATCCGTCGTTTATTCCCGACTTTTTCCGGTTCAATATGTTCATAAGTTAAGGGATTTTTCTGCACAGCCGAAACATGAATCCCCCCTTTATGGGCAAAGGCAGATAACCCCACAAACGGCGCGTGATCATTAGGAGCTAAATTGACAATTTCACTAATTAAACGACTACTGGATGTCAATTTTTCTAACTGTTCATCACTAATACAAGCATAGCCTAATTTTAACTGAAGATTAGGAATTAAAGTACAGAGATTAGCATTGCCACAGCGTTCCCCATAACCATTAATGGTTCCTTGAATCATGGTGACACCTTCCATAATCCCCGCTAAAGCATTGCCAACAGCAACACCGCCATCATTATGAGTATGAATGCCAATTTGGGGAGCGGGATTCATTTTTTCGGCAAAAAAGTTAACAATATCTTTGACAATTTTTGTCACTTCATGGGGTAAAGTTCCCCCATTTGTATCGCATAAAACTAACCACTCAGCCCCGGCTTTTGCCGCCGTTTCTAAAGTTTTTAAGGCATATTCAGGGTTATATTTATAGCCATCAAACCAGTGTTCCGCATCATAAATTACCCGACGGCCTTGACTACGGAAATACTCAATGGTATCCTGAATCATCGCGAGGTTTTCTTCTAGGGTAGTTTTGAGACTTTCAGTAACATGAAGATCCCAAGATTTACCAAATAGTGTAATCCAAAGAGTTCCCGCGGCTAAAATCGGTTGTAACATTTCATCTTGAGACGCGGTTTTATGGGGACGACGGGTAGAACAAAATGCGACAATTTGTGCTTGTTTAAGGGGTTCCTCCTGCAAACGCCAGAAGAATTTTACATCTTTGGGGTTTGCTCCAGGCCAACCCCCTTCAATAAAGGGTATTCCTAAAGCATCTAGTTGATGCGCGATCCGCACTTTATCTTCTAAGGAAAGAGAAAGGCCTTCCCGTTGCGCTCCATCTCGGAGGGTGGTATCATAAATCCAGATTGGCTTTGTCATAAGTAATGGGTAATCGGTAATAGGTAATCAGTCATAGACGCGTCGGAGTTATTTTAGTCAAATAACGTCTTTTTTTCCATTATGTGTAATACTTAATGGACAATTTTTAGAGCCTTGGCAAAATCAAGATAGTATTCATGGGAGTCAATTAAGATGGTAAAGATACAAGCACAAGGAAAAACTTTTGAATGTTCACGGGAGGCTAATTTGCGTCAGAGCCTACTGGAAAATGGCATTGAGGTTTATAATGGTAACGCGAAGGTGATTAATTGTCACGGGATTGGTACCTGTGGCACCTGTGCTGTGGAGATAGAAGGGGATGTCTCCGAACCCCAGTGGCGGGAAAAAACTCGACTCTCTCTCCCTCCCCATTCTGCCACATCTGGACGACGTTTATCTTGTCAAGTTCAAGTTTTAGGTGATGTCAAGTTGACTAAGTTTGATGGTTTTTGGGGACAGGGTTCGCAAAAAGTCTGGACACCCGAAGGCTGAACTAATACAGAAAAAAGGGCGTTTTTCTCAGGAATTTCCCCTTTTTTATTGCTATCAGGAGTTAAGAAAATGGGTAGTATTTTTGATGTGATGTTGGACTTTTTTCGCGAAGATGATTGGAAATTTTTCCAACTATCAGATCAGACGATTTTGCGTTTAGATGTTTCGGGACGCAATGGGGAATGGTTATGTTATGCTAATGCTGATGAAGAGGGGGAGTATTTTTCTTTTTATTCGACTTGTCCGGTTAAGGTTCCTCAACCGAAAAGAGTCGCGATGTCTGAACTTTTAACTCGGATTAATTATGGTTTGCGCCTGGGGAATTTTGAGTTGGATTTTTCCGATGGTGAAATTCGTTATAAAACTAGCATTCGTGTTAAGGACGATCGCGTGACTACGGCGTTGATTAAACACTTGGTTTATGCTAATGTAGGTATGATGGATGAGTATCTCCCTAGTATTATGGCATTGCTTTATGGTAATCTTTCACCCCAAGACGCGATCGCCAAAGTAGAAGGAGAACCAGACGCGGAATGGAATTAATCAAATTAATAAAATGGTAATGAATCTAGCCGAGGATATTTTAATTATTGGTGGTGGTATTATTGGCCTCTCTTTAGCTATTGAATTAAAATTAAGAGGAGCATCCGTCACCGTTTTGAGTCGGAATTGTCAAGAAGCTGCTGCGAGGGCTGCCGCGGGAATGTTAGCCCCCCAAGCGGAAGAAATCCCTCCTAGTCCCATGCTAGATTTATGTTTAAAAAGTCGCTCTTTATATCCAGATTGGATCGCAAAATTAGAATCTCTAACGGGTTTAAATAGCGGTTATTGGGATTGTGGTATTTTAGCACCAATTTATGAATCTGTCAAGGATATTAAGGAAAATAAATTTAGTGAAAATGCCCATTGGTTAGATAAAAAAGAAGTACATCAACATTTACCCGGTTTAAGTGCAGAAGTCAAGGGCGGTTGGTGGTATCCTGATGATGCACAAGTGGATAATCGTGCTTTATATGAAACATTAAAAACCGCGGTGAATCTTCTCAAAATAGAAATAATACCGGAAAATGTTACGGAATTTTGGCATAATGAAACCAAGATTTTAGGGGTAAAAACTGCCCAAGGTGAATATCAAGCATCCCATTATGTATTAACGACAGGGGCTTGGATACAGGAATTATTACCGATGATACCTGTGTATCCCACCAAAGGACAAATGTTATCAATTTCTCCCCGCGATCAAGGGGGAGATTTACCGTTAAAAAATGTTTTATTTGGAGAGGAAATTTATGTTGTGCCACGAAGAGATGGTACAATTGTTTTAGGTGCGACGAGCGAAAATGTGGGTTTTACTTCTGGGAATACTAGCGGGGGAATACAAGCTTTATTACAAGGGGCAAATCGTCTTTTTCCCCAATTAAAAGATTATCAAATTTTGGAATTTTGGTGGGGGTTTCGGCCGGCAACACCGGATGAGTTACCGATTTTAGGAAGTAGTGCCTGGGAGAATTTAACCCTGGGGACGGGACATTATCGTAATGGGATTTTGCTCGCGCCTGTAACAGCCCAATTGCTCGCGGATTTAATTTGGGATAAGATTTCTGATCCTTTATTATCTCATTTCCTTTATTCTCGATTTTCTGATACCATGTCTTAACGCGCCTTAAAGCCGATGGGAGAAGCGCGATCGACAAATTCTGAATTAATTGCATTTAATAGTTGGTTGGGGCGGGTTTTCTGGTTTGTCTGTTTGGTGACACAGATATTGGTGAAAGAGCCCCTACCCATCGAATTTCATCACGAAAAACCCTTGATTAAAACTTATTCAATCCGGGGAATTATCACTGGGATTTAAAACTTTACCTAAAATATTACCAATTAACGGTAATTGGCCAATTACCATTTTCATTAATTCCAAGAAAGTTTCATCTTTTACCCGTGCATCCTGCTTCAGTTGTAATGCACCAATTATGGGAACAAATAACACTCCACCAACTACCACTACACAGAAAACGGGAAAGGATAATTGATTTCCTAAAAAGCCGATTCCCGCGACTACTACCACAAAGACAAATAGATAAAATGAGCCATCGGCCCAAGCACTTTTCACTTTAATCCGTTTGTTTTGATTTTCTTCCATAATACCCTTTGCTTGATGGATTTGTACAACAGAATCCTGAATATGATAATGATAATCAATTCGGGGTTCTCCTTCTCTCTCTTTTTCGATTAACTTCTCTCTCCCGATTGTATCATCAATTAAGCTCAAAATATCAACTTCATTATAAGGTGGTTTTTCACATTCAATATTGGGTTTGTTGTTAGCCATGCGTTGTCGTAACTTCTCAAAATCATAAAAATGAGGCTCTTGGCTATTTTTACACACCGCACAATTACAGGGTATCATCTTTTTGACTCTTAATCGTTCATAACTCTGATTTATCTCGTCTAGTTTCTCGGTAATTACTTCTAAAAATCCCCCTTTGTTTGTCCCAGATAGGCGAATCTTAATCTCTCGGCGGTGATAGGTTTCGATGACTTCCGCCCAGGTATTATCCCGTTTTAAAATTACCCCACTGCGCCAGACTTTCGGTTCCTCTATATAGTGGTGCATTTCCACTATAAAACGAGTTAAAATCCCTTTGGGCATGAAATCATATTCATAACGCAGAAATAAATTATCGTTGATATTCCATTCGTATTGGGGGGACTTGGAGTCTAGTAATTGAGGGGCTATATAGGTCTGTTTTTGGTTGTTCAGTTCATAGCAAAGCTTGAATTTCAGCATTAATTCTAACAGTTCACCCTGCACATTGTTGTATTGGGAATCTTGCCAGATTTTGCTGACATCACTATAAGTAAACTTTCCTAAGTTTCTCTTCACTCCCTTGTTATCGAGGACTTTATAAACGGCATGAGTTCCCCAATTCGGTTTAAGAATTATCGTTTTATACAACAGGGATGTTTTGTCATCTTGAAAGTGAAGAATGATACCTAAATCGTGTAAAAATTGACTGAGGGTTAAGCGTCCATCTCCAGAATTTCCCTGTGTCACCCCATTGTTATCGCAAATATCAAAATATTCATCAAGGGAAATATAATTGCGCTCATCCTGTTCTAAAATGGTACGGATTTTGATCCAAGTTTTGGGGAATTGTGTACCAATGTGGGGCAGTTCACGAATATGATACTTAATCGATTCAATAATATGTTCTAATCCCTTTCCTCCTTGGGGATTGCCAAGATTAGTCGCCAAGCTCTCTTTAAAATTATTAAATCTCCCGCGCAGTTGGGATTCATCAATTTGCACAGGTCGATCTTGTATTTCATTTTTAATCAGCAAAAGGGGACTATTATCACTCAATAGTTCTACCACATTTAACCAATAGTCAAGATGGGGTTGTTCTTTGCGACTATCGGCGACTAAGAGATAGAGGGAACGTTTTGTCAGGAAAAATTGGTGTGTCGCGTGGTAAATTTCCTGTCCGCCAAAATCCCAAATATTGACGCGAAAATCAGCCCCTTTTTCCATGGTAAAATACCACTTGTCCACATCCACCCCTAGAGTTGATTCATCGGGTTTTGGCAAGGGAGAATTGGGGTCCTTAATTTTTCTAGCAAGGGTTGTTTTTCCGGCTCCCCCTTCCCCAATAATGATTAATTTGGCTTCGTAGACGGTGGCTGATCCGGCTTGTTTTTGACGGAAATATTCGCGGATAGCGTTAATACCATTTTCTGCAATTTCAAGTGGGGGATCTTCGAGGGGGTTCCAACTTAAATCAAGTTGGGATAAATTGGTGAGACGGGTGATAGATTCTGGTACGCTCGTCAGTTGGTTTTCACTTAAATTAAGTTGGGATAAATTGGTGAGACGGGTGATAGATTCTGGTACGCTCGTCAGTTGGTTTTCACTTAAATTAAGTTGGGATAAATTGGTGAGACGGGTGATAGATTCTGGTACGCTCGTCAGTTGG
>JBBITB010000054.1:0-22581 GCA_037440985.1 Microcoleaceae cyanobacterium bin_387 | reverse complement strand
GTTGGGATAAATTGGTGAGACGGGTGATAGATTCTGGTACGCTCGTCAGTTGGTTGTTACTTAAATAAAGTTTTTCCAACCATACCATCTCAAACACCTCAGTCGGAATTTCGGTTAATGAATGATATCTCAAATCTAATTCAGTGAGGCGTTGTTGCTTGACTTGTTGAATTTTTTGGCGAATTTTACCTATCGTCATTTCCCTCTCCCCAAATATCTTTAAAAATGGCATTCAATGGCAAATCAGGATCAATTCTCATGGGTTGCTGGCACAGATGTGCGCGCCCCTACCCACCCTATAGAAATTTTAACCGCGATGAAGGCAGATGAACACAGATGGGGATGGCGATTTTGTCGGGGCGGGTGAGCCCGAATTTATCCCTCATCATACCTCAATCAACCCGCCTCTACAGGTTACAGAAACCAGAGTGCTGCTGCCCTTGAGCCCTGAGCGTCGCGTGTGCGTGAGGACTTCCATCACCACAATATCTATCTATCCATGCTTATCCCATCTGCGTTTATCTGCGTTTATCTGCGGTTTCAAAAAAACGAGACAGGTTTTCGAGTATATCTGTTTGGTGACACAGATATTCGCGATCGCGCCCCTACAACCGCATAGAATTTTTGTTAAGAAGGGGAATTATCTCCCTGGTTACGTTGGTTTAAGAGGATATCAAGGATGCGACGATTCTCCGTTTGTAAGCCACGAATCTCTTCTTGTTGTTGAATCATCCTTTGAAATAATTGCTGCCTTTCTTCTCTTGCTTCAGCAGCCACATTAGCTAAAGCTTGAATGACGCGCGCGTTACTTTCTACCATGTTAGCCAGACGATCTAGCTTATCATCATCCCAGCGCTCTGTACTCATATATTTTTCTCCTTTTCAAATCCAAGAAACCGGGTTTCTTGAGAGAGACTGTTGCTATTACTAACAGTTTACTAAAGAAACCCGGTTTCTCACACAACTGTATCCCTGTCTTACTCTTGATACGCGTCCATAGGTAAACAGGAACAAACTAAATTACGATCGCCAAACGCGTTATCAATGCGCCCGACAGAAGGCCAGAATTTATATTCTTTAATCCAAGGGGCAGGATAGGCGGCTTTTTGTCGTGAATAAGGATGTTTCCACTCATCAACTAACAAGGATTCAGCCGTATGGGGTGCATTTTTCAAAGGATTATTGTGACTATCCATTTCCCCCTTTTCGATCGCGTCTATTTCCTGACGAATAGTAATCATCGCGTCACAAAAGCGATCTAATTCTTCCTTCGATTCACTTTCCGTAGGCTCCACCATTACCGTACCAGCAACAGGCCAAGAAACTGTAGGCGCGTGGAAACCAAAATCCATTAATCGCTTCGCGATATCATCCACTTCAATATTAGCAGATTTCTTGAGAGATCGCAAATCTAAAATACATTCATGGGCAACTAATCCCGTTTTGCCCTTATACAAAACCGGATAATAAGAATTAAGACGACTCGCGATATAATTCGCGTTAAGAATCGCGACTTTTGTGGCTTCGGTTAAACCCTGACTCCCCATCATGCGAATATACATCCAAGAAATCGTTAAAATACTCGCACTTCCCCAGGGAGCCGCCGAAACTGCACCCATTTTTTCTCCCCCTTTATTAACAGCAGGTACGGCCAAATCCCCCCCCTTATTAAGGGGGGGTAGGGGCGGATCACCCGATACATCAGGGAGAAAAGAAACTAAATGAGACGCGACCCCAATCGGTCCCATACCAGGGCCACCACCACCATGAGGAATACAGAAAGTTTTGTGTAAATTCAAGTGACAAACATCAGCACCAATATCACCCGGACGACACAAACCTACCTGGGCATTCATATTAGCCCCATCCATATAAACTTGACCCCCATTTGCATGAACGATCGCGCAAATTTCCTTAATACCCTCCTCAAAAACGCCATGAGTTGAAGGATAAGTAATCATCAACGCGGCTAAATTATCCCGATATTTTTCGGCTTGACGTTGGAGATCCTCAATATCAATATTACCGTCATCATCGCAATTAATGGGGACAACTTTTAACCCTGCCATTACCGCACTCGCGGGATTTGTGCCGTGGGCAGACTGGGGAATTAAACAGATATTACGATGACTCTCACCGCGACTTTGGTGATATTTTTGAATCGCCAATAATCCCGCATATTCCCCTTGGGAACCCGCATTAGGTTGTAAAGAAACTCCGGCAAAACCGGTTATTTCTGCTAACCATTCTTCTAATTGTTGAAAGAGAATTTGATAGCCTTGAGTTTGCGATCGCGGTGCGAAGGGATGTAATTTCCCAAATTCGGGCCAAGTCACGGGCATCATTTCGGCAGTCGCGTTTAATTTCATCGTACAAGATCCCAAAGGAATCATAGAAGTAGTTAAGGATAAATCCTTGGCTTCTAAACGATGTAAATACCGTAATAATTCTGTCTCGGAATGATAGGAATTAAAAACGGGATGAGTTAAGTAATTGCTAGTACGGGCAAATTGGGCAAGAGGTTTTGTCCCCGATGATTCCTTGGTAATTTCATCCAGACTAAAAGGTAAATCCTTACCCAGATTAAAGATTTGCCAAATATCGAGCAAATCTTTTTCCGTTGTCGTTTCATCGAGACTAATCCCAAGGGTTTTATCATCCCCAACCCGCAGATTAATTTGATGCGCGATCGCGATCGCTAAAATCTCATCAAGAGATTTATCCCCTAATTCCACTCGCAAAGTATCAAAAAAGGACTCATGGGCAATTTCATAGCCTAAACGAGTTAACCCTTTCGCCAAAATCACCGTTAAACGATGCACTTTTTCGGCAATAGATTTTAACCCAGACGCGCCATGATAAACAGCATACATACTCGCGATCACAGCCAATAAAACTTGAGCCGTACAAATATTACTCGTCGCTTTTTCACGACGAATATGTTGCTCACGGGTTTGTAAAGCTAACCGTAACGCGGGATTACCATTAACATCTTTAGAAACACCCACAATACGGCCAGGCACTTGTCGTTTAAACTCTTCTTTAGTAGCAAAATAAGCAGCATGGGGCCCACCATATCCCAAGGGAACTCCAAATCGTTGTGTACTTCCCACGGCAATATCCGCACCAAATTCTCCCGGCGGTTTCAGAAGACATAAACTTAAAATATCCGCGGCAACGGTGACAAATGCTCCTACTTCATGAACTTTCGCGATAAAATTTTCATAGTCATAAATTGTGCCATCCGTTGTCGGATATTGTAACAACGCGCCAAAAATCGGTTCATCAAAAGTAAATGTTTGATGATCTCCAATGATGACTTTAATATTTAAGGGATTCGCCCGGGTTTCCAATACCGCGATCGTTTGGGGATGACAATCTTTAGAGACAAAAAAAGCTTTAGCTTTATTTTTAGCCAAACCATAACTCATCGTCATGGCTTCAGCCGCGGCAGTACCTTCATCTAATAAAGACGCGTTAGCAATTTCCAATCCAGTTAAATCAATAATCATAGTTTGGAAATTTAATAAAGCTTCCAAACGCCCTTGGGCAATTTCCGCTTGATAGGGAGTATAAGCAGTATACCAACCCGGATTTTCCAGAATATTGCGTTGAATTACTGGGGGGGTAATACAGTCATAATATCCCAAGCCAATATACGAGCGAAAAACCTGATTTTTGCTGGCAATTTCTTTTAATTCTGCCAAAGCCGTATATTCATTAATCGCGGGAGGTAAATTGAGAGGTGTTTGCAGGCGAATCGTCGCAGGGACGGTTTTATCAATGAGATCATCAATGGTAGCAATATTCAAGACTGCTAACATTTCGGTGATTTTTGCCGAGGTGGGGCCAATATGGCGATCGACAAAACCATCATACGCGAGGTGATTAGGTGTCAAGGGGTTTCTCCACAATATAACGTCTATATATTGTGTAACATTTTGTTAACGGGAAGGTTGACAGTTGACAGTGGACAGTGGACAGTTGACAATTATCAATTATCAATTATCAATTACTCATTATCAATTACTCATTACCCAATCCTCAGCACTGTTTCATTCTCTCAAAGCAAAAGTCCGACTCTTACTCAAGTAAGAGTCTCAAAGCAAAAGTCCTCTGAAGAGGACTATCAATTATTCTTTGAGTCGTCTTCAGACGACTTTTGCTATTAGGCAGGGACTTGAGTCCCTGACTGACTGACTGTCAAAGCCTTATGCTGCCCTTGCCATGCGTAATTCCTATAATTGATAATTGTTAACTGTCAACTGTCAACTGTCAACTGTCAACTGTCAATTACCCAATCCCCATTCGCCTATTGCCCTTCGACTAATGCACGATATTGATCCGCGGAGAGGGCATCATCAATCTCACTGGGATCATTAACGCGGACTTTTATTAACCACCCTTCACCATAGGGATCTTGATTAAGTATCTCTGGATCGTCGATAATACTATCATTACGTTCAATAATCGTACCGGAAACAGGTGCTTTGAGCTCTTCTACGGCTTTCACGGATTCGACTGTGCCAAAAGAGTCCCCTTTTGTCACGAGTGCTCCAATTTCTGGGACTTCTAAAAATACAATATCACCCAGTTGGTTAACCGCGAAGCTAGAAATTCCGATTGTGGCAATATCGTCCTCCAGTCGCACATACTCATGGGTGTCGCTGTATTTGAGATCCTCTGGGTATTGAGATGACATAATTACTTCCTCAGTAAACTTATAATATTTTTAGCCGTTGACATTGTACGATGAATAAAAAGAAACTGAAACAACTTCTCATTGGTGATTTTTCGTTTAAACGTCTCATCCTATCTTTCGTTTTTATTTATGTATCTGTCTTGCTCTATGGGGTGTTTTGGGGCGATCGCGCAATTTTTCTACCCCAACCCTCCAGTTATCAAGACTCCCCAGAAATTATTAAATTAAATTCCGGGGGAAAACACAAAATTTCCGCGATATATTTACCGAATAATAAAGCTTATTATACCATTCTTTTTAGTCATGGAAATGCCGAAGATTTAGGCGATATTCGTCCTGTATTGAAAGAATTACATCAAGGGGGTTTTTCCGTATTTGCCTATGATTATCAAGGTTATGGGACCAGTGAAGGCACTCCTAGTGAACAAAATACTTATCAGGATATAGACTCCGCCTATGATTATCTTACCACTCAATTAAAAATACCACGCGATCGTATTTTAGCATTGGGGCGTTCCGTGGGAGGGGGTCCTACCGTTGATTTAGTTTCCCGTAAACCCGTCGCGGGATTAATTTTAGAAAGTACCTTTATCAGTGCCTTTCGAGTGATCACCAAAATTCCCCTTTTTCCCTTTGATAAATTCACCAATTTAGATAAAATAAAAACCATTCATGTTCCCGTCTTAATTATCCACGGCACGAATGATGATGTTATCCCCTTTTGGCATGGAGAAACCTTATTCGCGATCGCGCACCCCCCCAAACGCTTTTTCAAAGTAGAAGGAGCCGGCCATAATAATGTGATGGAAGTCGCAGGAACGCGATATTTTCAAACCCTTTCCGAGTTTCTCAAAGAATGAAAATTTAATATAACACAAGGAAGAAAAACATCTGTGTTTATCTGCGTTTATCTGCGGTAAAAAAAAATATCTAAAAACCACAAAAAATACCCCCTATTTTAATTTTAACAAGGGACACGGCAGTAGGGACACGGCAGTGCCGTGTCCCTACAGGGGCGATAAAAAAATTCGGACAAAAAAAAAGGTCCCGCCCAAAGCAGGACCCCTACAAAAAGAGGAGCAAACTTGTAATAATTTATCGAACAGTTCCCTGAAGGTTAGTTACATCAATGGGTTTGATGAAATATAATTGGAGGAACTGTAAACCGTTGGAAATAAAGTAAGGAAGTTTTTGTAATAACTTCACAAAACCAGGAGCCTTAGACTCAGCAATCGCGGTTAACTTCTCGTTATTCTTAACGCAAACTTCCAAGCGATCGTAAAATTCTGGATTGTTAACATCCAACATTACCGGGAAAACTCGAGCCGCGGTCTCATTGGTTTTCTCAATCACAAGCTTATCATAAGCGCGTGCATCGAGACCAAGACAAGCATAGAAATCTGAACGCTGAATATCGTTCAAATACATAGTGACAAACACCGACAACAGGAAGAAACGACACCATAATTTCGCTTTCCAATCATTTAAGAATTGGGGTTGCGCCTTCATAATGGCATCAAAGAAATCTCCATGACGGTTTTCGTCTTGACACCAATTTTCAAAAAAGCGGAAAATCGGATAAACCCGGTTTTCGGGATGGGATTCTAAATGACGGTAAATCGTGATGTAACGCCAATAACCAATCTTTTCCGAAAGGTATGTCGCGTAAAAAATAAATTTAGGTTGGAAGAAGGTATAACTACGGCTCTTTGTCAGGAATCCTAAATCTAAGGACATATTAAAATCAGACAAGGCCTTATTGAGGAAACCCGCGTGACGCGCTTCATCGCGAGACATAAGGTTAAAGCATTCAGCCAAGACAGGACTTTTATCCTTCAGACGACGGCCTAATTCCTTATAGAGGAGGAACCCAGAAAACTCCGCGGTGCAGGAACGCTCCAAAAACTCCACGAACAAGCGGCGAGTGTCCCCGTCAATATGGTCCCAAGACTGCTCAAATTCCGCGTCACGAACGAAGTGATGACGGTTGTAGTCAATGCGAAACTCTTCCAAAATAGCTTGTAATTCGTCTTCGTTGGGGGAGATATCCATTTTCTCCATCGCGTCGAAGTCGGTGGTATAGAAGCGAGGCGTGAGGATCGTTTCCTTTGCCGGAACTTTAATCCCAGGTCGCAGCTCTTCAAATGTGGGTCTTTTGAGGGAATCTACCATAAGTCTGTTGGAATGGTTCTGTTTGACATCTTGTTAAACTTCCGTGCCGCAGGTTTGGGGGTTATGGGCGATGTGCCTTCCCTCTCCTTTCCAGAGAACGTGGGTGTTTTCCACCTCTGGAATCTGGCTCTAAAACGGCTTAATTATTATGCCATGTTTTTTAGTGTAGCAATCTAAGAGTCCTTAAAACTGTTATTTGCGTTAAGAATTGCAACAAACTTTCCGGGGAATGGGGTAAGGGGCGATTAGGAAAAATTTTAATTACACAACCTTTCGGGTCAAAAGTCATGAACACGCAAGTATAAAGGAATACCCGATAAAATCAATGGTTTGGGTCATTAACCACCTGAACCGCCGTCGAGGTTGTGACAAGTATTAATACTCAGGACTCCCCGATCGCGATCAGGATCGGGGAGTCCTGAGTCAGTTTTGTAGGATAATATGTAGTAAAAGCTACACATTATTTGTTAACTGTGTAATATTGACAATCCGATGTTAACAAGCCCGGTATCTTCTTCCCATCCTTTAGAAATACCAGAAAAAGAGTCCACGATCGTCGCGCTCCCCATCCACCTGTCGATCAATCAGTTGGAAATAGTAAATCGTGGCCTAGAGGAAACGAGAGCGCGACTACAAACCGATCGCGTGATTATTTATCGTATCCTTCCCGAGGGAGATGCTGTTGTATTTGCGGAATCGGTGGGTAGTCAATGGACTCCGATTCTGGGGCAATTGATTTATGATCCTTGTTTTCAAGAAACATGGATAGAGCGCTACAGACAGGGACAAACCACATCCATTTCTGACACTCACGCGGGTAATATTGAAGCTTGTTATGTGGAACTGCTCGATCGCGTTCAGGTTCGGGCAAATTTAGTCGTACCGATTTTAAGTCAGGGCAATTTGTGGGGATTATTGATTGCCCATCACTGTAAAAGTCCGCGGAAATGGCAATCTCAGGATGTACAATTATTACAAAAAATGGTCATCAAACTTGGCAACGCGATGATCGAGGCTGGGAAACGAGGGCAAAAACTTCACCAATCAGAAGTAAAGCTAGAGATCGGAACTCTTGAACATCAAGAAAAAGAAACGGATATCATAGAGAAAAAGCCACTAACAATGACTGTGCCAGAGAGTACACAAAAAGACTCTACAATCAATGATTCAACACAGGAGTCTGAACGATTAGAACGTTTACGGCGCTATGAGATTTTGGATACTCCACCGGATGGAGCCTTTGATCGTATCACCGCGATCGCGGCTCGTTTTCTGCGAGTCCCGATCGCGCTTGTCTCCTTGGTAGATCAGGATCGGATTTGGTTCAAATCTCATTACGGCTTGGATGTCGAGCAAATAGATCGGGAACCCGGACTCTGTGCCTCCGCGATTTGGCAAGATGATGTGTATGAAATTCCCAATACTCGTGAAGATCCACGGACGATGGCACATCCCCTAGTTTCGGGTCCATTGGGTTTGAGATTCTATGCCGCGGCTCCACTCAAAACCCATGATGGGTATAACGTCGGAACACTTTGCGTCATTGATAAGCATCCCCGTGAGCTTTCCCCAGAAGAAAAAGACACCTTAGCCGATCTAGCCGCGATCGTCATGGATGAGATGGAACTACGTCTATCGGCTCGCAAGCTGATCGAACAAACAGAAGCACAACGTGAGAGCGAAGAACGCTGGCAACTAGCACTACGAGGTAATAACGACGGCATCTGGGACTGGAATGTGAAAACCAACGAAGTCTTTTTTTCCAGTCGCTGGAAAGAGATGTTGGGATTTGAAGAACACGAAATATCTAACCATCTCGATGAATGGTCAAAACGCGTACACCCCGACGACCTCGATTTGGTAAAGCAACTAATTTTTGACCATTTTGCCAAGAAAACACCATTTTACATTTCAGAGCATCAGGTACTGTGCAAAGACGGCAGTTATAAGTGGATACTCGATCGCGGTCAAGCCCTTTGGGATGAGGCCGGCAATGTGATTCGGATGTGTGGCTCACACACCGATATTAGTGAGCGAAAATACGCGGAATTTGAGCGTAGAGAATTGATCATTGCCTTAGAAAATGCCGTTTCTGGCATCTCTAAATTGGACACTCAAGGACGATATCTATTTGTCAATCAATCCTATGCCAATGCCGCGGGATATCAACCAGAAGAAATGATCGGAATGTTATGGCCCAAAACAGTACATCCCGATGATTTAGAAAAATTAATTGCCGCGTATCAACAAATGCTAAAAGACGGCAAAGTAGAAGTAGAAGCCAGAGGCATTCGCAAAGACGGCTCTAGTTTCTACAAACAATTGGTGATGATCTCAATTTACGATGATCAACAGCAGTTCATCGGACATCACTGTTTTATGAAAGATATTACCGATCGCAAAGAGGCAGAAAAAGCCCTACAAAAGAGTCAATCCCTACTCAGTGAAGCCCAACGGATTGCCCACATCGGTAACTGGGACTATGACACCATCAAAGATAAAATTACCTGGTCTCCTGAACTGTTCCAGATTTTGGGACGTGACCCCGCACTGGGTGAACCCACATATCAAGAATATCTGGGCCTTTATCCTCCCGAAGAGGCACAACAGCTACACCAGAAAATTGAACGAGCCCTGTGCACAGGAGAATCCTTTCAATTGCGGCTGAGAATTATTATGCCCAATGGTTCGATCCGTTATACCGAAACTAGAGGACAGACGGAACTCAATGCCGAGGGAAAAGTGATTCGATTCTTTGGCACAACCCAAGACATTACCGAGCTTGTCGAGGCAGAAACAGCATTACAAAAAGAGTTCCAGCGTCTTTCCGTGGTGATTGCCACCCAACAGGAAATCGCGATTCGCAATCCCAACCTCGATGAAGTGATGGCGGTAATTGTGGAACGGACTCAACAGTTGACCAATGCTGATGGCGCACTGATGGAAATGCTTGAAGGGGATGAAATCGTCTGTCGAGCCGCGAGTGGTATCGGCCTGGGCTATGTCGGATTACGACGAACGAGTAGGGACACGGCACTGCCGTGTCCCTACCAATGTATTATGAGCGCTAAAATCCTTTATTGTCCTGATACAGAAACCGATTCACGCGTGGATATCGCGGTCTGTCGGCGCATTGGTATCCGCTCAATGGTCGTTATTCCATTGTTCTATCAAGAAGAAGTGGTTGGTGTCTTAAATGTTTTCTCCTCCACACCCTCTGCCTTTAAGGAGTCAGATATCCAAAGCTTACAACTGATGGCTGGCTTTCTCGCAGGCACTTTGCATCTGGCTTCAGAGTTTGATGCGAAAAATATTCTCTTGAGTGAATTAGAGGAAAGTGAGCAACGATATCGTTCTGTGATTACGAGCATGACAGAGGGTATCGTACTCCAGTTAGCTGACGGCCAAATTACTGCCTGTAACCCCAGTGCCGAGCGGATTTTAGGTCTGACCCCCGATCAAATGATGGGGCGTACATCTGTAGATATGGACTGGCGAACTATTAAGGAAGATGGTTCTCCCTTTCCAGGGGAAGAGCATCCGGCAATGGTGACTCTCAGAACTGGACAGCCCCAGTCGAATGTGGTGATGGGCATTTGCAAGCGGGATCGAACTCTGACTTGGATTTCGATTAATTCCCAACCCCTGTTATATCCTAATCAGTCTCAACCTTATGCCGTAGTGACTACTTTTGCTGATATTACGGAACAGAAGCAGGTTGAGGAGATTCTCAGACATCAGGCTGAATTGGAAAGATTAATGGCGACGACAGACGGATTAACACAAGTTACTAACCGTCGCGGTTTTGATGAGCGATTGCAGTCGGAATGGCTGCGCCTTATGCGCGGACAACAAGAGCTTTCCCTGATTATGTTGGATGTAGATTTTTTTAAGCGATATAATGATTGCTATGGACATCTAGCTGGCGATATTTGTTTAGTGCAAGTCGCGAGAGCCGCGGCACAGGCGGTTAAACGTTCCTCTGATCTTTTTGTGCGCTATGGGGGCGAGGAATTTGCTGTCATCCTCCCCAATACTGATGCCCCTGGCGCGATCGCGGTGGCTGAGTTTATCCAACAGGCCATCCGAGACTTAAAAATTCCTCATCGCAAATCTGATGTGAGTGATTTCGTGACTATCAGTATGGGAATTGCTACGATTATTCCCAGCTTCGGAACATCCTCTGATGAACTCCTTGCCCGAGCCGATAAAGCTTTGTACAGCGCGAAACAACAGGGGCGCGATCGATATTCCTGTTGCCCCCCAGGAGACAAATCTGAGTACCCCGCGGTGGAAACCGTGGCCGGATCTCCCATCTCTAAAAATATTTCTGGCTCATTTGGAGGAGGCTGGTCATAATGTGGTACGATAAGAGTTTGTCTGTAAAAACTTAGAAAGTAACGGTTATGGCAGTCCCTAAGAAGAAAAAATCCAAGTCTAAGCGCGATATGCGTAAGGCAAACTGGAAGCGTAAGGCCGCAGCCCAAGCCCAAAAAGCTTATTCTCTCGGTAAATCCATTTTGACTGGGCGCTCCACTTTCGTCTATCCAGCTAATGAAGAGGAAGAAGGCGAAGAGTAATAACTTCACAGCAAGTGGAGCATGGAAAATGCGTTACATTCCGCTTTTGTTTTCCATTCTCCATTGTTGCGTTTCTATTGTTGAACACTGCCACTAGGTAGAATAAGCATGGCATCGCCAAAGGAGTAAAAACGATATTTATGCCCGATCGCGTCTTGATATAAAGTTAAGAGTCGTTCTCGTCCGATTAAGGCACTGACTAACATTAATAAAGAAGATCGGGGTAAGTGATAATTGGTAATTAAACCATCAATGACACGCCACTGATAACCCGGATAAATAAATAAATCCGTAGAACCGCAATAGGGCTCTAATGAAGAATCTGCCTGTTTTTCGGTAGCTTTTGCTGCTCCTTCTAAGGCTCTAACAACGGTTGTCCCTACGGCTATAATGCGACCCCCTCTCGCTTTTGTTTCCTTAATTTTATCGACGGTAATAGGGGGAATTTCTATCCATTCTTCGTGCATTTTATGAGTGGTAACGTCCGTGACTTCTACGGGACGAAATGTTCCAATCCCCACATGAAGGGTGACAAATGTTTTCTCTATTCCTTTGGTTTCTAAGGCGGTAAATAATTCCTCAGTAAAATGTAATCCCGCAGTAGGAGCCGCGATCGCGCCGGGTTTTTGGGCATAAACCGTCTGATATTGTTCCGGGGATGCTTGAGTATGGGCAATATAGGGAGGTAAAGGTGTCACCCCATAGTCGGATAAAACTTGAATTAAAGATATTTTATCAGGTAGATCAAATTGCAAAATCCTTCCCCCTGTCATCTCATCACGTTCAATTACCGTTGCCGTTAAGGGATTTTCAATAGTCGTTTGGGTTTCTAATGATTTATTTTGGGGGTTAAAAATAATACGAGCACCCACTTTTAAACGCTTTCCGGGTTTGACTAAGGCTAACCAACAATTATCGCCTCGCTCGGCCATAAGTAAAATTTCCACGGGGAGATCATTGAGTTTATGCCCATAAAGACGTGCCGGGATGACACGGGTATTATTTAAAACTAATAAATCTCCGGGTTGGAGAAATTCGGGTAAATCACGGAAAAAACAATGACGATGAGTTGTGGGTGACTCCACTACCAATAAACGTGAACTATCTCTGGGGACTACTGGATCTTGCGCGATGAGTTCGGGGGGAAGTTCATAGTCATAAGCATTTAAGGATAAGTCGAGCTCTGTCATGGTAATTGGCGATACTAAGGATAGCTAATATTTACAATATTTGTACAAAAAAGAAAACCTTAAGGCTTTCGACGGCAAAATTTATCTCACCAACTTACCCCACCATTCCCACCTTCTCCCCCCATCAACCCCACCTTATCCCATCTATACTTACCGGGCAACAACGCACTATCTTAGAAACTTGAGAATTACAATATAAATAACAATGTCTAATTCCGATGCTGAAGCCATCGGAGCCAAACTAGAACAAGGTTTTCATAAAAATGCCAAACATATTTTTCGGAATCGTCAAGGACATTTTTCTGAGGATAACTCTCAAAATCGACAATTGTTCCTCGATACCGTAATGACTCCCGAAAACTATCTAGGTATTGACAAATATGCAACAAAATGGTAATGACAAACGTTAAGCACTGGACAGCAAATTTGGGTACAAGTCAGAAACGGTGAAATCAGAAACGCAGGTTATAATCTCCCTTCTAAAACTTGGCATTCTGAAACGGGATTTTCCCGTCCCGATATCCCCTAATTTTACAAATAAACTCAAGGAGAAATATCAATGATGACTTTAACTGAAAAACAGGCATTTCAAGCAATGGTATTATTTTTAGAAGACTTTTATCACCGGACTAATTCTGATGACATTGGTGGATTACTGTCGGATTTATTAATGTCTGAAGAAGGAATAACCGCCGATCCTGCTGCTTGGGAAGATTGGCAAAACTGTATTCAACAAATTCTCAACACTCAAGGAGAAATCCCTGAAAAAGTCAATCCCCTCATGTCAACCCTGAAACACAGATAAGACAGGGGGTAAAGGATGCCCTGTTTGTCTGTAGTTTGTCTTAACTTTGAGCATTCCACCGCGAACCCTCAACGCGATCGCGCTTTGACTCGTGCCAAAATACTTCCCCCTCTTTCCCCAAGTCCCCCCAGGGCTGGCTTATTCTCAAATTTACCGATGGCTGAAACCTTTAGCTAGTAAAGATTATTGGGTCTATTTTCACATCAAATATAAATTATATTAAAATAGGTCTTATTTTCCTTCGCGTGAAAGGTTTTTCATCGTGGAGAATGGCATTTTTCCCTTGAGAATCACAGCCCTGCCCCTTCGTCCTCTTCCCCCTCTTCCTTCTTCCTTGTTGCCTCTTCCTTCTTCCTTATTTAAGATAAATTGGGTAGAACTCCCTATATAAACTAGGGTGCATTTCCCCTAGTAATAATTGGGAAAAGCCAGGAAAATACAAGTATAACATTAGTATGGCTCTCTCAAACGCGATGGAATACCTTTACTATCTCGCAAATACCAGTCTGACTCTGCGGGTAATTGATTATCTGCGTGGAGTCAACCATCTTCCTCTAAAATTTATTAGTGTGATTCATTTGATTAACGGTTGGGTAATCAAGGTAAAAATGGATGACTCTCTCACTCCACATCAGCATGGGGATTTTCGGGCATTTATGAATGAGTTAGGGGTTGCCTACGAGCCGGAAATTCGCATACAAATGGCTTTATGGAGTTTGGAAACGGGACAGTCCCCTTTAAGTGTGATGCGTCGTTATCAAGTCGCGGTGGTGTCTCATGGTCAACCGGAGCGCACTGAAATTGAAGCCTTTCGTGAGCAATTTGTCAAGGGATTGGGTTACTGCCCCGAAACTTTGGCTTGAAATTCTATTAATTAAGTCATAAAAGCGGATTCGATGTAGTCTGTAATTGTCAGGATGTAACCATTTACCCAGATAGGTTGAGCCAACGCGATCGTCTGAGGTGATAGGGGTTGTAACTTCATATTTCCTTTTTGGTATCTGACTAGGGCGACATCAAATCGACAGGGGTATTGGGCTAAAGATGCGCGATCGCTTAAGTATATCTCTGCGCTCTGCCAAAGTTTCCCTTGTTTCTTGGTATTAATTGCTAATATACCGTCGAGATCCTGATTATTTTGGCTACGGGTTTTGACTTCAATAAAGCTTAATAGGGGAGAATTATGATTAAGGGCAATAATGTCTATTTCTCCCCCACGACAACGCCATCGTGTTTCTAAGATTTCCCAATCTTGACTTTTTAACCATTGTGCCACTAAATCTTCCCCCATTGTCCCGATTTTGGTCGTCGTCACTTGAGTTATCTCCCTTTTTGTGGTATCATATTTTCTGGTTCTCTTATGGCTTTTCATCGGGTTTAACTGATTATGATGGGCAGAAATTTTCGGCAAGTTTATACAATTTTACTCTCTTTTGTTCTCTTTATTGGTGTAAGTTGGGGCGCGATCGCGTTTTTCCCCACACCCGCGTTAGCTATAGATTACGCGAAAGAAACATTGATAGGCTCTGATTTTTCGGGACGGGATTTGCAAGGGGTCAATTTTAATCAAGCCAATCTTCGTGATAGTAATTTTAGTAATGCGAATCTCCAAGGGATTAGTTTTTTTGGGGCTAATCTCCAAAAAGCTGATTTGACAGGGGCTAATCTCCAAAATTCTACTTTAGATACGGCTCGTCTGATGCGTGCTAATTTAACAAATGCTCTTTTACAAGGCTCCTTCGCTTTTAATACTAAGTTTGATGGTGCCATTATTGATGGGGCTGATTTTACTGATGTCTTTATGCGCGATGATACCAAAGAGATATTGTGTAAATTGGCCAAAGGCACTAACCCCATAACAGGAAATAATACTCGTGATACTCTCCTCTGTGATGAATAAACAATAGGCAAGAAGGAAGAGGAAAGAAGGAAGAGGAAAGAAGGAAGAGGGAAGAGGGAAGAGGGAAGAAGGAAGAAACGGTTTCTGGGCAATACATTCCCCAATATTTTCTTATTGATACCTAGTGGATTTAACACTTACAGGCTATTGATTTGTAAAACTCCCCCCATAATACCATTTCTTTTAGGGACATGGCAGTGCCGTGTCCCTACTTTTCTTGGTATAAAACCCTGTCTGGATTTTTGGGAAAGGGATTTTTCAATAGCTATCCCCAAGCTACTAATCGCAAAATTCTACCCGACAAGGTAGGATTTTACACAAGCTATTCTGGGAGACATTGGGTTTTTCTTTTAATTGGGATGAATTTTTTGCTATCCTTAATTATAGCTATCCTTAATTTACCATTACCAATCAATATGACTGCTGTTGATTTACCCAAACACAAAAAAGCAAAAGCCCTCAAAGCGAATAGTCGTCGTCCGGCAAAAGAACTCTGTAGCGAGTGTGGCCTTTGCGATACATATTATATCCATTATGTCAAGGATGCTTGTGCTTTTTTAACTCAACATATCGCGGAATTAGAAGCAACAATTCACGGCAAAAGTCGCGATCTTGATAATTCTGATGATATCTATTTTGGCGTTCATCAAAAAATGATTGCTGCCCGCAAAAAAGAACCCATTGAAGGGGCTCAATGGACTGGCATTGTCAGTATGATCGCGATCGAAATGTTAAATCGTGGGATGGTAGAAGGGGTTGTGTGTGTTCAAAACACCAAGGAAGATCGTTTTCAACCTAAACCCGTTATTGCCCGAACTCCAGAGGAAATTTTAGCCGCGAGAGTGAATAAACCCACCCTTTCTCCTAATCTTTCTATCTTAGAAGAAATTGAAAAATCTGGGATGAAACGCCTTTTAGTCATTGGTGTCGGTTGTCAAATTCAAGCCCTACGCACAGTGGAAAAACAATTGGGCTTAGAAAAACTCTATGTTTTAGGGACTCCCTGTGTCGATAATGTCACTCGTGCGGGTTTACAAAAGTTTTTAGACACGACGAGTAAATCCCCTGAAACGGTGGTTTATTATGAATTTATGCAGGATTTTTACGTTCATTTTAAACATGAAGATGGTAGTATCGAAAAAGTACCATTTTTCGGTTTAAATACGAAGGAACTTAAGAACATTTTTGCCCCTTCTTGTCTTAGTTGTTTTGATTATGTCAATTCTTTAGCGGATCTGGTTGTGGGCTATATGGGTGCGCCTTTTGGTTGGCAATGGTTAGTCGTTCGTAATGATACAGGTCAAGAAATGTTAGACTTAGTAATGGATCAGTTAAATACTCAACCTGTGACATCCAAAGGCGATCGCGTTCAAGCGGTACAACAAAGTATTCCCGCCTATGATAAGGGGGTGACATTGCCAATGTGGGCAGCTAAATTAATGGGAGTTTTTATTGAGAAAATCGGGCCAAAAGGGTTGGAATATGCCCGTTTTTCCATTGATTCTCATTTTACCCGAAATTATCTTTATGTGAAAAGAAATCACCCGGAAAAATTAGAGGCTCATGTTCCCGAATTTGCCAAACGCATTATCAGTCAATACAAATTACCGGAATAGTTTATATAGATAACTCAAATTGCGAGTTATGGTAAAAATCCGGTTTTGGGAGGGGATTTTCTCCTTATTTAACGCGACTCCCAAATCAAAGAAACGCGAGCATCCCCAATGGGATGCTCCGGGGTGTTGCATCACTTTTGTGCAGTGGTATCATTACCAAATTTGCTCTAAATTTAAGACAAATCCTGGGAGTACATCTTCTCCTGAGAGAGTAGTTGGGGATTCGAGAATTTCGACATCTTGATGAGGGCGATAAATTTCTACTCGTTGGTTTTTCCGATCGATTAACCACCCTAATCTTGTACCGTTATCTATATATTCTTTCATTTTCGTCCTCAATTTTTCTAGGGAATCACTAGGAGAGCGCAATTCGATGACAAAATCGGGACACAGGGGAGCAAATTTCTCTTTTTGTGCTGGCGTTAAAGCATTCCACTTTTCGATACTAACCCATGAAGCATCAGGGGAACGATCTGCACCATTGGGGAGTTTGAAACCGCCAGAGGAGTCAAAGGCTTTACCTAGATTATTCTCGCGACTCCAACCTTGGAGTTGATACGCGATGTCAATGTTGCGGTTGCTAGTGTCGCTCCCTGTTGGTGGCATAATTATCAATTCTCCATTCGCGGTGCGTTCAAATTGTAAATCACGGTTTTTTTGACAAAGTTGGAAAAATTGCTCATCTGTTAATTCGATGTTTAATTCGAGGGGATTTTGTAAGGTGATGGTTTGAGCGTCCATAGTCGGAGCTTGGTGTAAAAATTGGTTGTTTCTATAATTTAACATAGAATGGCATGAGATGTTAAAGGCGAATAGGTTTTGGTCTGAAAAATCTTGAGTAAAATGTAAATTGTTATAGTCTTCGGAGACTGTCTGTGTTACAATAAATTTTATGAGTCAAACTCATTTAGGAGGAGAAAGCATTGGCAAGTGTTATAGATATCGCGGTTCTCACAAAGATGGAGTATGCAAAAAAACAGTGTTGTCAAGCTTTTTCAGTTTAAATCTATACCTCATTTATCCCATAACTGCTATAGTGAAATAGTAGCATAACAACCCGAAGCCACACAAATTGAAGGACGATAAAGGAGTCATACCAATAGCTGAACTAAAAATGAAATGTTAACAACCAAAATTTATCCGACATTTATGCCAAGATGCGCTTAGGGAGAGAATAGAAAGCCTGGAAAAAGGGATTCAAAGCACCCAAGAGCGTTTACAAGAATTTGAGACTAAATATGAGCTATCTACGATCGAGTTTTTGAGAAGGTTTGCTAATGATGAAATTCAGCAATCAGTATTGGGGTTATACAACTTTTCCAAAGTTATGAAACCATGAAAGTGTATAATACTTGTTTAACTTTTCGATCGCGCTTTCAAGCCCAAATTCAATTGAGTTTCTTCGAGAGTATCACCTAAACGATAACCCAATAACGCGATCGCGCCTAGGAAAACAATAATAGCCGCGACTAAAAAGACAATTCTCACTCCCCAAGGTTGGGCAACAGTGTAACCATACATAGCAAAAATACGCGGCAAAATTAATGTTGACAAAGACATTCCCACTCCCGCGGATAAGGAAAAAGCACCATAATGAAAAGCTTCCCGTCGATGTTGAGTCAAAAATTCATCGTAATCGACGACACTAGCCATCATCGCGTAAACAAGGATAAAATACCCCCCCAAAAATGGTGCAAGACAACTCAATGTCAGCAACGCGTAGAGACTTGTATTCACTCCGGGCACAAGCCCGACGGTAAAATTGAGAGCAATGGTTACAGCTAAACCGAATGTCACTATCATTAATAACTCCCGATGGCGATAACGTCTCGAAAGCCAATTCCATAAAGGTGCAGCTAACATCATCGAGATCACGATAGCCCCTTCAAATAAACTAACGGAAGCTTCACTTTTTCCTATTACTAATGTAACAAAATAAGGTAAGTTTGCCAATAACATCGCGTAAGCCGTCTGCACCATTAAATTAGACAAACATAGTCGCAAAAAATGACTATTTCGTAACGTAAGAGAAAGGCTTTCTCGTAGTGTCATAGTCTGACTGGGAGGGGTTGGTTTTTCCCGTAACACCATCAGCGTCAAAAAGACAGAAATTAAACCAACAGCACCTACCACAAAACTCATCCAAATGGGGCCAAAGGAACTAAATAAAGGTGCGGCAACGATCGCGCCAATTAAGACACCTCCCGTACCAAAGATATTTTTCCACATACTCAAACTGACTCGTTGAGCAGATGTATTCCCCATTTCGGGTAAACTACTATCATAGGGGATTCCGAGAAGATGAATACTGGTATAAAAAGCAATGGTTATCAGTAAAAAATAAGAGGCATTAATATATCCTGAATGAGAAGCAGGTGGAGTCCATAATAACACCAGAGTAACAACCGTCGCGGGAGTTGCGAACATCAAAAAAGGCCGTCGTCGTCCCCAAGGAGTATGAATTATATCACTCCAATGTCCAATTAAGGGAGCAATTAAAGCATCCCAAAATCTACCTACAGTTAGTAATAATCCGACTAAAGTTACACTAAGATATTGAGGACGACTAGAGTCTGGTGGTGGTGTCCAAAAGTACAATAACCAGGTGGAAACTGTTGTCATAATAATATTAACACCAGCAGAGGTACAACTGTAGAGCAGTTTCTCTCTGAGGCTCAGGGAAATTGTCATTAACGCTCCTATTTAGAAACCGGGTTTCTTTACGATACATTATTCATCGCAAATTTTCTCTTGGGAGAAACCCGGTTTCTTGTGCCTCAGTTATGCTTGTGTTAACTTAGCCTTTTTGGAGTGATTTGTGCTTCCACCAACCCCCTATTACGGTAGCTAACCCGAAACCCGCGATCGTCATGGGTTCGGGAACGGGTGCAGAGTCGCTCCCTTGATATTCATAGGTAAGAATGAATTTGGAGTTAGTGAATATATCACCATCATAAAAGCCTGTACTTGATGGCCAACCGTTGAGAATGACTCCACCTGGTGTCTTAATATTTAACGGGATCGTCTGCCCTTGACATCCACTTAATGCACTCAAAGTTCCCGCGTCCGCGATCGTTGTCCATGCACTACCGGATTTGCTACTATTGAGATTTCCGGTGCTTCCATTCGCGATCGAGGTATTGGCTGAATCAACGGCCAATTTTAATAATAAAGTGGGATCAGCTTTTAACGTGGGTAAATTCACAGCAAAGTCCGCGTTAATTGAGGAATTTCCGGTGAAGTTTGAAGTCCCTGAAGGAGTAATATTGATGTTGCTATTAACGGTTGAGTTCATAGTAATATAAACTTTCGTTAATTCTCCCAAACGTGAATTAAATTTGGGGATAAGCAGTTTGGTACTACTATTTAAGGGTTGATTATTGAGATTGATGGAGAATGATTGAGTTAACGTTGCGGCTTCGACAGAAGGTGTCATCATCAAAAAAGATGTTCCTGTCAAAATAAGGCTTAATTTTTGGTAGCTATTCATGGTAATCACCTCTGATAATTATAAATTGAGTCCACCAGGGGTTAAAACCCCTGGCTCATAGCTCAAGTCGGTTGAAACCGACTAAATTTTCCCAGTTTCAGTCCGTTTTAACGGACTTTAGCTATTAGCCGGAGGTTTTAACCTCTGGGGGGGATAGCTTAAGTGCCCTTCAAAATAAGGCTTAATTTTTGGTAGCTATTCATGGTAATCACCTCTGATAATTATAAATTGAGTCCACCAGGGGTTAAAACCCCTGGCTCATAGCTCAAGTCGGTTGAAACCGACTAAATTTTCCCAGTTTCAGTCCGTTTTAACGGACTTTAGCTATTAGCCGGAGGTTTTAACCTCCGGGGGGATTTAACCTCCCTTAGAAAGGATGGCTAAGAAGGGGATAATATTGCAGAAACCAATCTTTCGCGAAGGTAAATAATGAGGTAAATATCCAGACTGTATAGGCAATACTGACTGGTGCGTAAAGAGCTAAAATCCATTTGTCATTATCTTCTTCTAAACTTTCCTCCCTTGTGATAAAATCGGCATAAAGTTGAAAGGATCTATCTCTGAGTTTATTAATGCCTGTTAACGCGACTAAGAGATAATATCCATCAAATTTGTTTAATGGATTTAAGTTGAAAATTACGGTTAATAATGCGGCTGTCATTAGTAAATAACTACCATTATGTAACCAAGGAATTGATTTGGAAAATAACAAAGTCACAAAGGCTACAGCCCATATTATTAATTGGACTATGATGCCCGCGGCGACGACTAACACTCTTTCTTTCCGTCGCACTAAACTATATTGATCGGTGGTGTTAGTGTAACCGCCTGGGATGAATAACATTAATAGTAAGCCTATTTCGGGTATGATTCCTCCATAGTGTTTTAAGGTTAAAGCATGACCAAATTCATGGCAAGTTACTACTAATGTTGATAATAAAATAAAGGTGATTGGTGTAATTAATTCTCCTGTGGTCCAGATTTCTTTACTGGTGGTAATGACTTCATCGGAAAACGCGATCCAAAGGGCGACGGATGTGGTGAAAAAGGCTAAGAGAAAAAAGCCAAATTGCCATGTCCAAATCCATCGAATTTTATCAATATTTTGGGTTAACCAACGATCGGGATTAATTAGGGGAATTTTGAGGGATAATAATTGCATTAAGGAAATTTGCCCTTTGGGTGGTTTGGGGGGTTCGGTTCCCTCTAGCATTCCCGTCGCACTTAACATTTTTAAGAGTGATTGTAATTCGTCTATGGTGATATCATAGTGATTTACTATCGCGGGAATGGGTTGTTTTCCTAGTTGGCAAATGATTTGTTTATCGAAGTCTTCGACTTGTAAACAGGTGATGTCTTTGGGGTTTCGCATTATCCAATAACCGTCGGGATGGGCTATCCATTCCACGATTTCTTTTAAATTTGGACTATATTTCTTTTCTGCTGAGACACGATCGCGTAACTCTTGGGTTTCTGGGGTTTCTTGGGGTTGTGGAAGGGGTTTTTGTGCTGAAATTGGGTTTCTGGGAGAGGTGTTATCGACAAAGGTGTTTTCAGCAAGGGGTTGAGGGTGAGAAACTGGGTTTTTTTCTTCTGAGAGAATACCTAATGTTTCTAGTTTTTCTAGGAGTCTTGTTACAAAGTCTCTGGGGATAAAACCTAATTGTAGTTGACATCGTTGCCAAATTTGCTGCGCGGTGTATTCTCCGGTAAAATATTGTAACGCGTATCCTTCTCTGCCATCAAAATGATGTACTCTTTGAGAGGTTTTTCCACGCAAAATTATGAGTCCGGTTGTCCTCGTTTTATCTTCTATTTGCCACAATTCTTGGATGTCAGGAATTATGTAATTTGGATCGGTTTTTGAGTGTATTTTATCTGCTTTTGTCATAAGTTAAACCTTTATATTTTGTCGGGTGTGGTGCGCGATCGCGCTGTTGAGAGAGCCTCGGTAACGGAGCCGATGTTTTTTGTCTCCAGTAGCTGATCGCGTGTCAACTTCAGACGCAAACCCATAAGAAATAGACATATAGCATTTTTAAATGAGATGTAAATGTGGTACGGGCATCTTGCCCGTCACAGGCAAGATGCCTGTGCCACAAGTTTTACTTCTGAAATGGAAACAC
>JBBITB010000053.1:0-40806 GCA_037440985.1 Microcoleaceae cyanobacterium bin_387 | reverse complement strand
ATCGATCTTTTGGAATAAGTCAAAAAGTGCCCAAACAAAAGAAACCGGGTTTTTCAGATAACCTTTACGTCTTAACCGATATCTTCTGTAAAAACCCGGTTTCTCAGCCGCCCTAACCACGATCAGGGTTGGGGATGGGGAGACGGTGATCGTTTTTGGGGATAGAGTTTTTGGGGGGAGGCGCAATCTTTGTTTTGGGGAGTTTTTGGAGAGAGACACGATTGCGCTACGCGCACACTTCGTGAACGTTGCTTGGAGAGGGGAGCGCGATCGCGAGTTGGGGGGAGGATGCCCTGTGCGTCACCACTGAGGCAGAATCGTGTTCTCAAATCAATATCTTGGCTGACGAGATCACAAGTAATTGCTCGGACATAATACCTCTTAACAAAATGTTACATTTTTTCAGATATTGATAAAGAAACTCAAACAGATAAATATCAATGAAAAGATAAAAGTCTGATTAACATTAATTTTTTTTAAGCTAACGTAATCTCAGAACATGATCTGTTAAAAAAATAAGTAACGACTTGCCCCTTTTGGTAAGTAACAAGAGATATGAGCGTCAAACCATCTGGAAAGGGCAGATTTAGCCTTGGGCAGTGTTTCACAATCACATCTTTTTGATCACAATCAAGCTCGTTTTTGGTGACACAGCATAACAGTGTCTTCTCTTGTCTAATTAACAGAGATACGGAATGGGGTTAAATCGAAAACGACCAAGAGATTTTTCTGAGGGGAAAAAACAATGGAATCTCTGTCAAATAAAAATGAAAATTATTGGGATAATCCGATGAAATTTATCAATCACTTAATTGAATTAAGAAGAATAAAAATTCCTGAGCAAGTATTAGAGAAAAATCCAATTCAGGCTCAGATAATTATCAATGAAAAATTGGAAGAAAAACTCCAACAATTATATGAACTTAATTTAGCATTAGATCAATCCGCGATTATTGTAATGACGGATGAAAACGGCATCATTCAATATGTGAACGATAAATTTTGTCACATTTCCCAATATAGTCGCGAAGAATTGATTGGAAAAACCCATAAAATTATTAATTCAGGATATCATAGTCCAGCCTTTTTTCAGGAATTTTGGGAAACCATTAAATCGGGCAAAGTCTGGAAAGGGGAAATAAAAAATAGAGCAAAAGATGGAAGTTATTATTGGGTTGATACCACAGTAGTCCCTTTTTTAGATGAGGAGAGAAAACCCTATCAATATTTAGCAATTCGCTATGAAATTACTACTTGCAAAGCTGCTCAAGAGAAATTACAACAACAAAAAAAACTGCTAGAAATTGCCTTAAAAGAACTGCAAAAAACTCAAACTCAACTGATTCAAACCGAAAAAATGTCCAGTTTAGGGCAATTAGTCGCGGGAGTAGCCCATGAAATTAACAACCCGGTTAATTTTATCTATGGTAATCTCATTCATGTCCATGAAAATGTCGAAACTCTGAGAAATTTACTGAACTTATATCAGGAAGTTTATCCCGATCCTCCTCAAACAATACAAAACGCGATCGAAGATAGTGATTTAGAATTCTTGATGGAAGACTTGCCCAAAATGTTAGAATCAATGAAAATAGGGGCAAATCGTATCCGTGATATAGTCTTATCTTTGCGGAACTTTTCCCGACTCGATGAAGCTGAAATGAAACCTGTTGATATTCACGATGGCATTGACAGTACCTTATTAATTTTACAACATCGTTTGAAAGCAAAAGGCGATCGCGCTGAAATTGTTGTGATGAAAGAATATGGTAAATTACCCAAAGTAGAATGTTACGCGAGTCAGCTAAATCAGGTTTTCATGAATATTTTTTCTAATGCTATTGATGCCTTAAATGCCCGGAAAAACATCTTTCCTCAATCTCCATCAAAATTAATAATTAATATCAAAAGTAATTTAATTACAGCCCACCAGGTACTAATATCCATTACCGATAATGGCATTGGGATGAAAACAGAAGTAAATCAACATATTTTTGAACCTTTTTATACGACGAAAGATACGGGAAAAGGGACAGGATTAGGATTATCTATTTCCTATCAAATCATCGAAAAACATCAGGGAACAATAGAGTGTTTTTCCCGTTGGGGTGAAGGCACTACATTTGTCATTACTATTCCTATTTTCCAGCATTCTCATCCACTTTATGAACCGACGCGATGACAGTCCCAAACGCCTGCTCCCCCCAAAAAAACAATCTTTAATTATCAAAAAAAAATTAAAGATTAAACCCAAAAAAAGTATGGGGCAATACTAAAAAAAAACGGAGTTTGGTATCATTTGCTACCGTTTTCTTGGGGGAGTAGCAACTTAGTTTAAAGAATTGTGTGGATTAAACTTTCCTGTCACAGAGGCGAGTAATATCTATCATGGGAATTGCATTTACTTCAAAGCTGAATAACAGTAACCGACTCATTCAATTAACTCTGAAGCAGTCAAAAAATGAAAGTCAATAAAACTTTACTTCCAACTGTCACGACTCATCTCGTGGGGGCGAATCTGGGGACGGTTATCGCGAGTGAAAGGGTAGAGGGACTGAATCCCTCAATCCCTTCCATAACACCATTTACCTTTGTGTGGGATTGCACAAAAGATGCAGAAAAAGTGTTTTGGCAGGTATGGCAACAGTATCAAGATTATCTTTACCGTTGCTGTCTGAAGTGGATGGGGGGCAACCCCACGGAAGCTGAAGATGCCCTTAGTCGAGCGATGATCAAAGCCCTTGAGAAGGTTCGAGATTGTACTGGTGTCATTACTAATTTTAAAGCTTGGTTAACCAGACTAACTTATAACATTTGTGTGGATATACATCGAGAATACAAGAGGTTAACTGATCGCGTTGAGAGCTTGGAAATAATAGTGGAGAAAGGGCTCGAGGGGCAGGTTTCCTTCTCCCATACTCCTGAAAGCGTGGCTTTGCAGCGCGAACTAACAATAATCATTCACCGTGCCATTGAGGATTTGCCGCCGAGACTACGTGAACCATTTATCCTGCACTTTATTGAGGAGAAATCCTATCAGGAGATAACACAAAAGCTAGGTATATCTTACGATAACCTTTGCAAACGTATTTCACGGGCGCGAAAAATTTTACAAACGCGTCTGACAAAATATTTGTCCGGCTTGGACAAATCCCTATTAGAGTCCTCGGAGTCACCGCAGAAAAAGGGGACACCCACAGTAGAGAGTTTCAACTCCGATGAAATAATCACGACTTACCCAGAGATAACCCCATCCCCTCGACAAAAGCAGGGGGATTTTGATCATTCCCTTAATTATCAAGTAACCGCGATATGTCTGGAAACACTACCTCATACTTGGTATCACTCACCCACTCCTCTGGGGTGGAGTTGAATGTTCACCTACTCTTAGAAGAAAAGCCAACCAGACAAGAGCAGAAACTGAAAACATTAAGTCAGTATGTGCAGCAGTATCCCTCTGGCTGGAAGAAACGTTTGGAATTAGCTAATTTGCTCTACACGATGGGACACTGGGAACCCGCGGTTGAGCAGTATCGTGAAGTGATTGAGCGGCAACCTCAATTAATAAATGTCTGGTTGAAATTAGGGAAACTCTTGCAACTAATGGCTCGCCAAGCCGACGCGATCGAGGTTTATCAGAATGCCTTGCCCCTCTTAAACAATGAAGCGACGAAAAAACACATTCGTGGATTGATTGCCCTTTGTCAAGGGGACACGAAAAAAGCCATCATCGCGTTTGAAACCGCGACTCACCTAGAACCCGACAACACGGCTTACTGGCTGGCTTTGGGACAATTGCAAATGGGTAGAGAGAATGCAGTTGGGGCTTTACGAGCCTTTGATGTGATTTTGTCAATCAACCCAGATGATATTGTCGCCCTAATTCATAGCTATGATGCGCTGATCGCGTTGGGGAATGTTCAGGAAGCACAGCGACGGTTAAATAAATTAATCGTCTTAGCTCCCGATGATTGCCGGGTACTTCAACGACAATTGGATCGGCGCTGCGCGATGAGATTGGTATCTAGTGAAGAGGGCAAGCAGACGAAAAAGATGATTAGCTGTGCTCTGCGACAGGCGCCTCACGGAGCCGAAGCCTACAAATCCTTGGCCTATTACTACATTTTCCGAGGCGATTGGGAACAAGGAGTAAGGGTGTTGAAAGAGTTTACTGAAGAACATCCTCATAATCCCCGCGGTTGGTATTACTATGGGCTGTGTTTGTTCCACAGGGGGGATTATCAGAGCGCGGCTGAGGTGATAGTAAAAGCTTATCGTCTCTATCCCAATGATTGTGAAATCTATCGCGCCTTGTGCGAAATTTTGCCTCTTACCGGAATGATATCTTCCCCTCTGATTTCCCCCTTTTTCGGGGGGGCTGGGGCGCCTCTGACTCCCCCCTTTTTAAGGGGGGCTGGGGGGGATCTCCAAATGGGAGAGGGGGATAAGATAACCCTTGCTTCGATAGTGGAAGAGATGCTTGAGCGTTTTCCTGAGTGCTGGAGTGTTTGGGCAACCGCGGGGCGGGTACTCGTGGAAAGCTTTGAGGAGATTGAGAGGGGGTGTCGTGTTTCTTTCGAGGGAACTCAACTTCAGCCCTTGTTACCTGATGCTTGGTTTCGTCATGGGCGGGTATTGGCTTTGGCCAAGAAACACCCGGACGCGGTGAAGGCTTTAGAACAAGGATGGCAGTTTTTACCTGAAAATGGGGGATATTTGCAATCTGTTCCTGCCGCGGTGTGGCTGGGGGATAGTTATTGGGTGCTGGGGGCTCATGGCACAAGTCGGCACTGGTGGGAAACGGCTTGTTACGGAAGTGGGCAATTAAGGGCCTTTAACCCCGTTATGGCTGATTACTGGTTGGGGAGAGCTTTAGAAGGGTTGGGGGATGCTTTGGGGGCTATACAGGCTTATCAAAGTGCCTTGAGTCAACAGGTACTCTATCCTGCCTACAAGGAGATTCAGGATGCTTTAAAAAAAGTGAAAGGTGATTGAGATTTAGATGGGTTTTATGGGTGCATTATCTCTATAGGTTTGAGCAAAAAAACAGATCAAACTCGAAAAATTCAGAAATTGACTCTGGGAAACGTTTTATTAGTGTAGAGATCAAAGACAAACCTGAATCCCTAGGTAAAAACTCACAAACAAAAGGAGTGTTTCAAGTGAACTTAAATCGCGCAATTAAGGCACTGTGCGTCTTGATATTTGTTTTTAGCGTTGCGCTGATCGCCCGTCCCTTGTCTGCGGTGGCGGCTCCAAGTAGTTATACACTGAATTGCGAAAATATCAAGATTTACGGTTCTGTATTAGAAGCTAATTGCAGAAAAAGTGATCAATCACTTAATGAGACTAATTTATTGTTACGAGGGATTGAAAATATTGATGGCACCCTCCAGGTAACTTCTTCTTACCGCCCTGCTAATTTTGATGAGTCTTGTCGGGGTATCTCTATTAGTGGAGATGTAATTTCTGCCCAATGTCGAACCCGAAATGGTCGATGGGTATCAACCAGTCTACGCATAAATGGGATTGAAAACATTGATGGAGAACTAACATACACAAGTGAACCCACAAATACATCCCTTGAACCCACAAATACCTCCGTTGAGGTTGATGAAAATTTAGAGAGTATTATTCGTGAGATGAAAGCAGATCAAGAGTTCAGATCACGTTTTCCTAACGATAAAGCGTTTCAGGATTATCTCAATAGATTCAGATCACGTTGGTATTCAGAGCGGTAGTGGTGAATAGGATTAACTCGATCAGTCACTATTAGCCGTAGTTAACTTGTTTTTTTGAGCAAATCCGATCGCGTATCTTCCTGACAGAAGCGCGATCGTTTTTGTTTGTCGGAAGCGCGATCGCGTCTCAATGGGGTTCAAGAGTGAGGCACTCTATCATCTGTAGGGCAGACATCCGGCCATCGTTGAGTTAATATAGATAAATTTACACAAACATTTCTGGTTGAGGGTTAATAAAATGCTACTGGAAACCCCGTCTATCAAAGCCAAACCAACCGTCACTTGGGAACCCCTACCAGCTAACTTCGTTTTACCCGACGATCCTGTGGAAAATATTCAACAACCTTCTCTGGCGGCGGCTCTTACTGATGCACTGGGAGCCGCAGGATATATCCAACCAGAAATGCTAATTGCCTCTAATTTAGGGCTAGTCGCAACTGTTAATAAAAAAATTGTTGTCAAAGCTCCTGACTGGTTTTATGTACCTCAAGTGCAGCCTCTAGCCGAGGGCATAATTCGCCGTAGTTATACCCCTAATACTGATGGTGCAGCCGTCGCGATCGTGATGGAATTTCTATCGGAAGCAGATGGAGGAGAATTATCCCTCAGAGCAACTCCCCCCTATGGCAAATTCTACTTTTACGAACAGATTCTGCAAGTGCCTACATACATCACTTATGATCCCTATGAAGGGAGTCTGGAAGTGCGTTATTGGCAAGATGGAGGATATGTTTTACACTCAGCCAATGAGCAGGGGCGCGTGTGGATTCCACAACTGGAATTATATCTAGGAATTTGGTTTGGGGAACGCTTGGGACAAACGATGAATTGGCTCCGCTGGTGGGATAAGTCTGGTAATTTGTTACTGTGGAGTTCCGAGCAAGCACAGCAGGAACGCCAAAGGGCAGAGCAGGAACACCAAAGAGCCGAACGCTTGGCGGCTAAGTTACGCGAATTGGGTATTGATCCTGATTTGCCCGATTAAACTTGGATTGCCGAGAGCGGGTTTTTATTATTTCCATTGAGATCATTTTGAAGATTTAGAGTCCACGATCGCGCTTCCTTGGGGAAGAAACGCGATCATCATTTTTTGTTGGCAAGAACCCCCAGGAGGCTTTGTTTTCCGTAAGAACCCCCAGGGGATATAATTGTAAAACTGAGTTATAATCAAAAATTGGCCATTATCCCATAAAACCAAAAGACAAGATTCCCACAGGATTAAAGACTAAAAAAGAGACTATGACAACCACTGCTCGCCGTTATCACATTACCACCTTCGGCTGTCAAATGAACAAAGCCGACTCCGAACGCATGGCTGGTATCCTAGAAAATATGGGTTTCCAGTGGTCAGAAGACCCCAATGATGCTAACTTAATTTTATATAATACTTGCACAATTCGTGACAATGCCGAACACAAGGTTTATTCCTATTTAGGAAGACAAGCACAACGGAAACGTCAAGAACCAGATTTAACACTTATTGTCGCGGGTTGTGTGGCGCAACAAGAAGGAGAATCCCTTCTGCGTCGCGTCCCTGAATTAGACTTAGTAATGGGACCTCAACACGCGAACCGTTTGCAAGATTTACTTGAAGAAGTATTAAATGGAAATCAAGTAGTCGCGACGGAAGCTGTTAATATTATGGAAGATATTACTAAGCCCCGTCGTGATAGTAAAGTCACAGCTTGGGTAAATGTCATTTATGGTTGTAATGAGCGTTGTACTTATTGTGTGGTTCCCAATGTGCGTGGTATTGAACAGTCTCGCACCCCGGAAGTTATACGCGCAGAAATGGAAGAATTAGGCAAACAAGGTTATAAAGAAGTAACATTATTAGGTCAAAATATTGATGCCTATGGTCGTGATTTAGGAGGTTCTAAAGCTGATGGTAGTCATTTATATACTTTTACGGATTTACTCTATTTTGTCCATGATGTACCGGGGATTGAACGCATCCGTTTTGCCACTTCTCACCCCCGTTATTTTACCGAAAGATTGATTCGTGCTTGTGCAGAATTGCCGAAAGTTTGCCAACATTTTCATATTCCTTTTCAGTCGGGTGATAATGATATTTTAAAGGCAATGGCACGGGGTTATACTCAGGAAAAATATCGTCGTATTATTGATAAAGTTCGCGAATATATGCCTGATGCTTCTCTCAGTAGTGATGTGATTGTCGGTTTTCCTGGGGAAACGGAATCTCAATTTGAAAATACCCTCAAATTGGTTGAAGATATTGGGTTTGATTTGGTTAATACCGCGGCTTATTCTCCTCGTCCTGGGACTCCCGCCGCTTTCTGGGAAAATCAATTAAGTGAAGAGGTGAAAAGCGATCGTTTACAACGATTAAATCATTTAGTGGGGGTTCAAGCCGCAGCGCGATCACAACGATATTTAGGAAGAATTGAAGAGGTATTAGTCGAAGAACAAAATCAGAAAGATTTAACGCAAGTAATGGGGAGAATAGAAGGGAATCGTCTCACTTTTTTTCCCGGTAATTTAGAGGAATTAAGAGGGAAATTAGTTAAGGTGAAAATTACGGAAGTTCGCCCCTTTAGTTTAACGGGAGAACCCATTTAATTAAACAATACCTTTGCTAAACTCTTACCTTGTGGGGTGGGATTTTGCCAGTAGGGACACGGCAGTGCCGTGTCCCTACTACTAAAATGAAGATTTGGGATAGAGAAACGCGGTTTCTGTGGAATTTATAATCAGGTGTGATCGCGTCGTTTTTGTATCTTAACCTCACCCCCTAGCCCCTTCTCCTAAAAGGCGAGGGGGAATAAGAAATAGGAATAAAAATGATAGATCATTAGTCTGTTATAAGCAGTTAAACCTTGAAAATTCTAATGAGTAATACGGGTTTATAGCCTGTGACAAGCTGGATGCTTATCCTAGTATAGTATGCTTTAAATCTGAAACCTTTGATTTTATTGCATCTTCCTTCTTCCTTCTTCCTTCTTCCTTCTTCCTTCTGCTATATTAATCGAGAAGTGCCAGGAGGATATATGACAATTTTACGGATAGGGCTCTTATTCGGAGGGCGATCGGGTGAGCATGAAGTTTCCATTAATTCCGCGATCGCGATCCAAGGAGCCTTGAGAAGCGAGGCAAACGTCAGTCGTTACGAGGTTTTACCCTTTTACCTTCAAAAAGATGGCTATTGGCAAAATCCAGAAATCTCTCAACAAGTCTTAGAGAGGGGAAAATCTTTACAAGTGGAGGAAACGAAAACTCGTCCTTCTTTTCCGATTCCCCCTTCTCTTATTCCTATTATTGAAACCGTTGATGTTTGGTTTCCCATTTTACATGGGCCAAACGGTGAAGATGGCACAGTACAAGGGTTATTAAAATTAATGCAAGTTCCCTTTGTGGGTTCTGGGGTATTAGGATCGGCAATTGGTATGGATAAAATCGCGATGAAAATTGCCTTTGCCGACGCGGGTTTACCTCAAGTTAAATATATGGCCGTAACGCGGGATGAAATTTGGTCAAATCCTTGTATTTTTCCGAAATTATGTGATAAGATAGAGGAGAATATTGGTTATCCTTGTTTTGTTAAACCGGCTAATTTAGGTTCTTCTGTTGGTATTTCTAAAGCGCGATCCCGTAAAGAATTAGAAACCGCGTTAGATAGTGCAGCCAGTTATGATCGTCGTATTATTATCGAAGCCGGTATTCCCAAACCCCGTGAAGTAGAATGCGCGGTTTTAGGGAACGATCAACCGCAAGCTTCTATCATTGGAGAAATCACCTATAATAGTGATTTTTATGACTATGAAACTAAATACACTGAAGGGCAAGCCGGATTATTTATTCCAGCACCTATTAGTGACGCGATCGCGTCTCAAATTAAAGAAATGGCTATTAAAGCATTTTTAGCTATAGATGGCGCGGGGTTAGCCCGGGTGGACTTTTTCTATGTAGAATCAACGGGAGAACTTCTCTTAAATGAAATTAACACATTACCCGGTTTCACTTCCACAAGTATGTATCCCCAACTCTGGGCTAATTCAGGTATTCCTTTTCCCGAATTAGTCCATCAATTAATTCAATTTGCCCGCGATCGAAATAAATAATGGGTAATGGGTAATGGGTAATGGGTAATGGGTAATGGGAATAAGGGGATTTGTGATGGGGGATTTGTGATGGGGGATTTGTGATGGGATATCTTCTCATTTGTCACAATTCCCCAGTCCCCAGTCACCAGCAACCAGTCCCCAGTCACCAGTCACCAGTCCCCATTCCCCAGTCACCAGTCCCCATTCCCCATTCCCCATCACCCATCACCCATTACCAATTCCCCTTTAACAATGAAACCCATTAATAAACTTTGGCAATCGTGGATGTGGGGTTTATTATTTCCCCTCATCGTACTGAATTGTTGGATAGTTTTACTCATTTTTGAGTATTTTCGCTCCTTAATTACCGTTTTTATCCTCGCGACATTACTCTCATTTGTCCTTGACTATCCCGTGCGTCTCCTGCGACGTTATGGGATGAAACGTAATAGCGCGATCGTCTTAGTCTCAGCACTGACACTATTAGTATTACTCATTATCGCCCTTACCCTTGTTCCCCTCATTTTCCAACAACTTAATGAATTAGCTACCCGTTTACCTACTTGGATTAAATCAGGAATTGATCAAATAGAGACGTTTCATCAATGGGCAGAAAATCGTAATCTGCCCATTAATGTTAGTGGTTTAACCAGTCAATTAAGCGATCGAATTTCCACCCAATTACAAGGGTTAATGGGACAAATTCTCAGTTTTGTCTTAGGGGCAGCCGGAAGTATTGCTGATCTGCTTCTCACACTTTTATTAACCTTTTATTTACTTCTGCATGGAGAGTATCTTTGGGATGATTTTTTTTCATTGTTACCCTTGAATATTAGCAGCAAATTACGAGAATCACTCCAGCGCAATTTTCATAATTATTACATTGGCCAAGCTACCTTAGCAATGTTAATGGGCGCGTCTCTAATCGTCGCGTATTTAATTTTGCGAGTCCCCTTTGGTTTATTATTTGGTTTGATCATTGGTTTAATGACATTAATTCCCTTTGGTGCTGTCGCGAGTATTTGGACTGTAGGATTATTAATGATCTTAAATAATTTTGGCTTTGGGGTGACAATTTTAATTGTTTCTCTTATTGTCGAACAAGTTATAGAAAGTGGTATCGCTCCCCGCATTTTAGGAGGTTTTACAGGTTTAAATCCGGTTTGGATTATTATGTCTTTGTTAGTCGCGGCTAAAATCGGAGGATTACTGGGTTTATTAGTAGCAGTACCCCTCGCGAGTGTGATTAAAAATATGATTGATATTTTCGTCTCTTCTCCTAGGGGTTTCGATTCAGCACAACAAAATGGTGATCTTAATTAATACCATTTTTTCAACGTTAATGGGTGATCGACTATCATCTCAAAGGTTTGATTCTCCCTTGGTGGCATTGACGTGGCACGAATACCTACAGGGGCTTTAAAGTAAAGCGTGTTGATAAAATATAATACGGCATCCGGTTCTATTTTATCAATTAGAAACTTCTCTCTTAATTTAAACTCCCAGAAACCGGGTTTCTTTTCACTGACAAACTTCTCATCTCATTGATATGCTAGAAACCCGGTTTCTTTTGATCGCACCGGAAAAGTTTTAACCTCTGATCGTCAAAATCCCTAAAACCGCGAGAATCGAATTAATTAAATAAAATGTCCCGACAACTTGAGTTTCTTTCCATCCAGAGAGCTCTAAATGATGATGAAAAGGAGCCATTTTAAATAATCTTTTCCCGACACCATCAGGGTTTTTCGTCGCTTTATAATAACCAACTTGGGCAATAACCGATAGAGTTTCGATCAAGAAAATACCACTAATAAGTAATAACACCCACAGGTTATTTGTTAATAAGCCGATCGCGCCAAATGCTCCCCCTAAGGCGAGGGAACCCGTATCGCCCATAAACACGCGGGCAGGATTACGATTATGGGAAACAAATCCTAAACACGCGCCACTCATAGAGGCGCAAAATATCATTAATTCTGGGGATTTTAAGGCCACGGCTTCCCCTAATGCCAGAAAACCGATCGCGCCTAAACCCCCCATTAAACCATCAACACCATCAGTAATATTGGTGGCATTACTTTCGGCGACTAAGACAAAACCCGCCAATAACCAAAACAAAAATCCTAGGGGTAAAACCAATCCCAAGGGAAAAGCAATACTTGTCGAAATAACCGGATTATGAAACAACATCCAAACACAAAATAGGGCTGCAAAAATAATTTGCAACCCCAATTTCATCCGAGGAGAAATACCTTTATTAGACTTTTGACGCAGAATTTGCCAATCATCCAACCAACCGATAAAAAGATAAGCTAACGTCAGGGTTGAGACTCCTAACACATCAAGATTAAACCCGGACCAAAAAATCGCGATGCCCACTCCCACCGGCACAAAAAAAATCCCTCCCATTGTGGGAGTCCCCGCCTTTTTCAAATGCTCTTGAGGCCCATCTTCTCGAATCACCTGGCCGGCTTTGAGACGTTGCAGCATCGGTATCACCCAAAATCCCAAACCTGACGCGACTAAAGCACTGACAATCAAGGGTAAAAACAAAGATTGGAGACTAAAAACGCGATTCCCCATCACATCCAAACCGATCGCGCTACCACTTAAAGCCAATCCCAGTAAAGCAAAAAGCATTGAGCCCGATAATGGACGCGATCGAATCAACGAAAACTTTTCGTAAACAAAATTCACTTTCTCACTCCTCTACACACACACCACTTAAAGATTAAGTCTGCCCCCTGGTATATCACACAGGTGAGTAGAAAGGATAGAGGAAACAGTCAAAATTCCTCTATCCGCATCTTCTCCCCACTTTAATCGTGGATCTAACCTTCCTCATCAATTCCCAGAGGCTCATCATCGTCATCATCATAGGGCCCATCATCAGCACCCATCAGATCAGAAATTTCCGGCTCCTCATCAAGAAGATAATCCGGCTCCTGAACATCCCGCGCCAGGAGACGGCCTGAAGCCTCTAACCAGTCTAACAAGGAGGTGTCTTTTTGCACGGGGATAACCTCCGCGGGTTCATGGCGAGGAGATTGACGCAAAGAAGGGTTATACATTGTCACGGGCTGTAACTTCCTGAAAAAATTTAATTAACATTATCCCATATAAACTATTTTATAGATATGGGAAACAGAGGACAATGGTCACTGGATGAGTAAACTTGGTTTCTTTGCCCAGACTAACAGCCTAAAAAATGGATTTTTATATACAATATATTCGCCATTCGTAGGTTGGGTTGAGGTACGAAACCCAACCTATCACGGTTCTTAATTCTATGAAGTACAGCAAAATGCTTTTGGAGTAAGTCTTTGTGCCCTTATGACTGCACCTCACCAAACAGAGAATCGCGGGAAACCCCACATATTCCTTGGGTTTGGCTCCCACTCCACCCAACCTACAAAAAATGGCGCAGGTATTGATATCGAAACATCCTTTTTATCACTCAATCTAAAATCTCCAATCAACAATTAACAATATGAGTAAAACGGCAGCAATTCTTTATACCAAAGATGGCTATAATACACGCGGCGATCGACTTTTAGGTAGGCATTCCGCGGGGGAGGGATTTCTGAAAAGTTGGGTGAAATATGGAACTGCGGAATCTCTTCACTGCTACACTCGCACTGAAGCAGAATTTCAGGATTTTTGTCAGTTAATTACTCCTTGGTTAACACAACCACGAAAAGTTAAGTGGATTAACGAAGAACAACCTTGGTTAATTGCCGACGCGGGGGTATTATATCGACCTGATCCTGTGTTATCTCAACTAATATGGCAACGTCGTTTTATTAATCAACGGGCTTATAGTCTATGTGGTGTCACCCATACGATCGCGACGAAAAGCGTAATGGAAGCGATCGGTAATTTATTAATCGCACCATCTCAACCTTGGGACGCGTTAATTTGTACTTCTGTCGCGGTGAGAAAATCTATTGAATATTTATTTGGTGTTTGGGGTGAATATTTAATGGAAAGAATGGGCGGACAACCCCAACCCCTGATTCAATTACCGATTATTCCTTTGGGGGTTGATCAACAGGGTTTTCCTCAAGGAAATGACGCGATCGTGTCTCGTCAACGCCTCCGTCAAAGTTTAGGCATAGATCATAATGATATAGTCGTTTTATTTGTGGGAAGACTCTGTTTTTCAGCAAAAGCTCATCCGGTTCCTATGTATATGGCTTTGGAAAAAGCCGCCCAAACTACTAAGCAAAAAATTCACTTAATTCAAGCCGGATGGTTTGATGATCCCAGGGAAGAGCCGGAGTTTAAAAATAGTGGCAAAATTTTTGCCCCTTCGGTAAATCATATCTTTTTAGATGGACGTTTACCCGATATCCGTGTTAATATTTGGTCAGCTTCCGATATTTTTATTTCCCTTTCTGATAACATTCAAGAAACTTTTGGCTTAACTCCCATTGAAGCAATGGCTAATGGTTTACCTGTGGTGGTTTCTGACTGGGATGGCTATAAAGAATCAGTCCGCGATCAAAGAGATGGTTTTCGTATTTCTACTTTAATCCCTTCTCCTGATTCTTGTGTGGATATTACCTGGGATTATATGAATGATAAACTTAATTGGCCGACTTATATCGGGCTAACTTCTCTGACGATCGCGATCGATGTTGAGGCCTGTGCTCAAGCCTTAAGTCAATTGATCAATAATGAAGAATTACGTCATAAAATGGGAGAAAATGGACGAAAACGAGTGCAAGAAGTCTATGATTGGCAAGTAGTAATTAAAGCTTATGAAAATTTATGGCAAGAGTTAGGAGAAATACGAGAAAAATCCCAAGAGTCAGTTCCAGTCAAACCCGGAAAACCCGCTTATCCTCTCTGTGATACACCTTTTCGGATGTTTAATCATTATACGACTAATACTCTCAGTCTTGAGATGAAATTAAGTTTAGGGAGCATGGCGAAACCAGATAGTTTAGATATGATTCAAAGACTCTGGATTACCAGTGTTGGTAGGGATAGAAGACTTCCGGCTGAACTAGAAACAGAGATTTTCGCGACAATTCAACAAGCCGGAGTAATTACGGTAGGAGAATTGATTACACGTTATACTAAAACACCAAATGAGATTGCTTATTTACAGCGAACTCTTTTACATTGGATCAAGTTCAATATTTTGGTTTATCAATAAGCTTATGATGGGAAAAAAACAGGCATTATTAGAGGCGATCGCGGGTAAAAATCGTGGCATTCTCGCCACAGATACCGAAAAAAGGGCAATCTTAAGCGCGATCGCGCAATTAGAAGATTATAACCCGACACCACGTCCAGTCGAAGCCGGGGAGTTATTGGAAGGCAATTGGCGATTATTATATACCACCAGTCAGGAATTATTAGGATTAGATAAATTTCCTCTAGTCAAAGTCAGGCAAATTTATCAATGTATCCGTTACAATCAAGGCAAAATTTATAACATTGCCGAATTTTCCGGTTTACCCTATTTAGAGGGAATCGTCAGCGTCGCGGCAGCCTTTGAAGCCGTTTCCGAGAAACGAGTAAAAGTCAATTTTGAAAGAGGAATCGTCGGTTTACAAAGATTATTAGGATATGAAAATCCCAATAATTTTATTAGTAAAATTGAGAGAGGCTTTCAATTTAAACCCGTTGACTTTGCCATCGAAAGACGCGATCAAAAAGGTTGGTTAGATATCACTTATTTGGATAATGATTTACGACTGGGTAGAGGTAACGAAGGGAGCGTTTTTGTCTTGACAAAAACATAATTATATGTTATAATTACTGCTGTCTTGTCGGGTGAGTTTGTGACTATCTCTGTATCAAACGGCAACGGTATAGCAGTCGAAGTAGATGTTAGGAGGGAGCATCTCCTAATTGTAAATTGGTAGTGGGAGCGTCTCGCTCCCTAGCCCGATCCCGCCGATTCGAGACGCTCCCACTACAGTTTTTTTTTGCAAATTTGAAATGCTCCCTGTTAGGACGTTCTTAATAGCTGAAACCCTTGATGTTATTGCTTCTTGCTTCTTGCTTCTTGCTTCTTGCTTCTTCCTTCTGCTATAAATATCTACCCCAGCCGCCACCGTCAGACGTAGTTTTGGTGAGTAAGACAGCCCCACGCGTATTTCTTCATAAAAGATTGGTGAGTTTTCCACACCTCGACACTCTTGCGAGGAGAAAAAGATAAGCAACAATGGATAATGAAACTATGTCTGGATTATTCCATAACATCAAAATAATATGGATAACAACAATAACTTATTGAATCAAATCCTGATGCTTGGTATAGGTACAACATCCCTAATGGCCGAGAAATTACAGGAAGTGAGCCAAGAATGGGTAAAAGATGGCAAACTTAATCCCGATCAAGCCCGTCACTTTGTTGAGGATATGACTCAACAGTTTAACGCCGATCCGAGTACCTGGGATGCCCAAATGCAACGACAACTGAAAAATATGATGCAGGATTTGGGGATTGCCCGTCAATCGGAAGTGGACGAGTTACGGGGACGTATTGATCGTTTAGAGCGACAATTGCGTGATTTAGAAAATCGCCTCTGGCGGTAAACTAGAGAGAGAGTAACTCTCTACTGTTAACAGGAGGATCGATTTTGCGCCCAATTCTGATTAGCTTAGGGGTGATGGTGGTTTGTTTTGTGGTATTGGTTATTTCCCAAATTACCGGCTCTCGCCCCAACGCGATCGCGGGGGAAGTTACCACAGCTCAACCCCAGACAACATTACAGGTTTCCCAAAAGGAATCTGTAGTCAAATCTAATCCCCTCATCGCGGATGCAAGTGTTCTTAAACAACCAGCGACAACGGCTGGCAATAAAATGACTGACAATATTATTACAACTCCTTCAGGCCTAAAATATATCGAGATCAAAAAGGGAGACGGTGCTACTCCTAAAACAGGGCAAACTGTGGAAGTTCACTATACAGGTACTCTCGAAGATGGTACTAAATTTGATAGTTCTCGCGATCGTAATAGCCCCTTCAAATTTCAAATAGGCGTAGGACAAGTAATTAAAGGTTGGGATGAAGGCGTTGGTACAATGAAAGTTGGGGACCGTCGTCAGTTAATTATTCCCCCGGAATTAGGTTATGGTTCCCGTGGTGCAGGCGGTGTAATTCCCCCTAATGCGACTTTAATTTTTGATGTTGAATTACTCGGAATTAAGTAATTTATCTTATCTCAAAACCTGATTTGATCGCTCAGGTTTTAGCCAGAAACCGGGTTTCTCAGAGGAGCTATTGACTCAAAGTAGTTTTTTTCAGAAACCCGGTTTCTCAGAGTCGTGATCCAAAATGCCAATACTATCAGGAGAAACCACTACTTTTACCTGATTACTAACCTGATAACGTCTTAATTCATCTCGATGTAAATTTTGACAACGGACAACCACTACACTATTACTTGTGACTCGTATCACATAGCGGGTATCAGTACCAATATAAATCGCTTCTTCTATTATTCCTAACCATCCTTTTTCTTGGAGATAATTTTCTGGATAAATTTTAGCTTTTTCGGGACGAAGGACTAAAGTTAAATATTTCCCTAGAGGTATTTCTTGAGAAGTTTTCACAAGCACGGTTAATTCTTCATCGACTAAAACTAATAATTCATCTTTTTTTTGTTCCACTACTCGCCCACTTAAAAAGTTACTTTCTCCGATAAAGTCCGCGACAAATTTATTTTGAGGATATTCGTAAATGTCGATCGGTGAGCCAATTTGTTGCACTTTTCCTTGATACATTACCGCGACGCGATCAGACATAGTTAAAGCTTCTTCTTGATCGTGGGTAACATAAACAAAGGTAATGCCTAATTTGTGTTGCATTCGCTTTAATTCTAATTGCATTTCTTTACGCAATTTCAAATCTAACGCGCCCAAGGGTTCATCAAATAATAAAACTTCCGGTTGTTTAACAAGGGCTCTGGCTAAGGCGACTCGTTGTTGTTGTCCCCCTGATAATTGACGAGGATAACGCTTTTTCATATCGGTTAATTGGACTAATTCTAAGGTTTCTTCTACCCGTTGGCGAATTTTTGGCTTGGGTAAATTTTCCATTTCTAGTCCAAACGCGACATTTTGATAAACGGTTAAATGGGGAAATAGAGCATAATTTTGGAATACAGTATTAACGGGACGATGAAAGGGGGGACGGCTTTTCATGGCTTCTCCATTAATGAAAATTTCCCCTTCCGTAGGGTGTTCAAAACCCGCGATCATTCTTAATGTTGTCGTTTTACCACATCCCGAAGGCCCTAACAGAGAGAAAAATTCGCGATCGTTTATTTTGAGGTTAATATTATCGACGGCTAAAAACTCTTTGTTAGGATCACTTGTAAACATTTTAGAAACATTTACTAATTCTACCGCGTGCATAAATAGTGATTGGGGATTAGGGATTGGGGATTGGGGATTGGGGAATGGGGATTGGGGATTGGGTATTAGGGATTGGGGATTAGGGATTGGAGAATGGGGAATGGGTAATTGTCAATTGTCAACTGTCAACTGTCAACTGTCAACTGTCAACCTTTATTGTCCGATACTGGCTTTGACTTCAGTCCAAGCGCGATCGTATAATTTGGTAGCTGCGCCGACATCTTCGAGAAATTTCAGTTTTTTAAAGAGTTTTGGCGGTGGGTAAATTTGCGGGTTTTGCAAGTCCTTTTTGTCGATTAAACCCTGCGCGATCGCGGCTTGATTAGGAGAGCCAAAATGGATAAAATTAGAAATTTTTGCGGCGATGTCAGGACGTAAAATAAAGTTAATAAACTTTTCCGCGAGTTCCTTATGAGGAGCACCTTTCGGAATTACCATATTATCAGTAAAAACAATGGTTCCCTCTTGGGGAATAGTATAACGGATATCGGGATTTTCTTTCATTACTTGAAACATATCCCCACTCCATTCTAAAGTTAAAGTCACTTCCCCTTGGGCCACCATTGTTTGACCAGTATCCGGTGCAAAAGCCTTAATTAAAGCTTTATTTTTGATAATCAAATCGCGTGCTTTTTTAATTTCATCAGGGTTTTTCGTATTCACATCATAGCCTAAATAAATTAAAGCCGCACCCAAGGTATAACGCATATTATCTTGCCATGCAATTTGCCCTTTATATTTAGGATCAAAGAGAGCCTTCCAACTATTAATCTCTTTTCCTGTTTTTTTCAGATTATAACCGATGCCCATTGTCCCCCATTGATAGGGAAACGAATATTTATTACCCGGATCAAAAGATTGATTAATAAATTTAGGATCAAGATTTTTGCTGTTAGGAATATTATTTAAAGTAAGAGGTTCTAGCATTTTTTCCGTAATCATAGTTTTCACTAAATAGTCTGCCGGAAAAACCAAATCATAACCGGGGTTTCCCGCTTTGAGTTTGGAATACATAGCCTCGCTATCTTCATAGGTATCATATTTTACTTTGACACCGTTTTCTTTCTCAAATTGTTTAAGTGCTTCCGGTGCAATATAAGTCGCATAATTATAAACATTAAGCACTTTTTCTTGATTGACATTTGTTTTACCAGTTGGGGACGCTTGGGGTATATTAGTACGACTACCACTACACCCTAATGGCACAATTGCACTCAATAAAAATAACAGAAACCAAGTGACTAAACGCTTCATAAATGGTAAGGAAGAAGGAAGAAGGAATGAACCACAACGGCACAGAGGGCAAAGAGGAAGAGGGAAATATAATAAGTCTCTATTTCTTATTCCTGTTTTTGCTTTTTAACGGTTAATGATGATACCACCAAGAGCAGGGAAGCTAACAACATTAACGTAGAAATAGCATTAATGGCAGGAGTTATGGAAAATTTTATCATTCCATAGACAAAAAGAGGAAGAGTTGTCGAATCCACTCCATTTGTAAAGAATGTCACCACAAAATCATCTAAGGATAAAGTAAAGGCTAACAACGCTCCGCTAAAAATTCCTGGCCAAATTAGGGGAAATGTCACTCGCCAAAATGTACGCCATTCATTCGCCCCTAAATCTAATGCTGCTTCTTCTAATATGGGATCTAATTGTTCTAAACTTGCCCTCACGGTTATGGTGACAAAGGATATGCTAAAGGCTACATGACCTATGATGACGGTGGGTAAGCCTAATGTCAAGTGAATCCCTGTTAAATTTTCTATGAGGCGAAAAATTAGGGTGAAAAACACTAATAGGGATATTCCTATTGTGATTTCGGGGATGACAATGGGTAATAATACTAATATTTCCATGACTCGTCTGCCCGGAAACCGAAAATTCCCGATACCCAGAGCCAACATTGTCCCTATTATTGTCGCCAATAACGTAGAAATACCTGCTATAATTAAACTATTATTAACAGCCCCCCAAATTCCAGCATCTCCCAAATTAATATTACCTGATGTGGTATCTAAACCGATCGCGCCACTGAATAAACTTAAATACCATTTGAAGGTAAACCCCCGCCAAACCGCGTTCGTTTTGGAGTCATTAAAGGAATAAATAATTAAGATGACAATAGGTAAATATAAGAAGCCAAAACTCAGGAGGGTGTGTATTTGTAACCACCGTTTCCCGATATAACGAATTAGTAAATCTCTTTTTCTTCTTCTTTGATGACTCATAACTTTTCAAAAGTAAGGCAGAATGTAGAAGGCAGAAGACAGAAGTAATAAACCACAAAGGCACAAAGGCACAAAGGCACAAAGGCACAAAGCAAGAAGGAAGAAGGAAGAAGGAAGAAGGAAACTTTCCCAATCCCCAATCCCCAATCCCCAATCCCCAGTCCCCAATCCCCATTACCTCAAGGGTTTATCTTCTTCGGAGAAACGGAAATAGATTAAGATGGGAATTAATACTAACACTAATAACAACATGGAAAGGGCCGAGCCAAAGGGTTCATCACGGGATTTCATAAATTGATTTTGGATCAGATTTCCTACCATCATTGTTTTTGCTCCCCCTAAAATATCTGGGGTAATAAATGCTCCTAATGCGGGTATAAATACTAAAATTGAACCGGAAATTATCCCCGGTACTGTTAAAGGTAACACGACTCGCGCAAATGTACGCCAATCATTTGCTCCTAAATCTTGCGCGGCTTCAATTAGGCTAAAGTTAAATCGCTCTAATGTGGTATAAAGTGGTAAAACCATAAAGGGTAAATATCCATAAATTAAACCGATATTAACCGCGAAGGGGGTAAATAATAATTCTAAGGGTTGATTGATAATTTGTAAATTTTCTAACAGGACATTAATTACCCCTTCATTTCTTAATAAGACAAACCATGTGTAAGTTCTTACTAAAAAATTCGTCCAAAAGGGAATTACTACTAATAATAATAATACGCCTCGCCAACGGGGGGAACGGGTGACAATGAAAAACGCGAGAGGATAACCAATTATTAAACACGCGAGGGTTGTAAAGGTTGCCATTCCTAGCGATCGCGCTAAGATGTTGAGATAAATTTCATCAAAAAGACGTTGATAATTTTCTAGGGTAAAAATACCCTTGACTCCCCCATAAACATCGGCCTGTAAAAAACTGTATAGGAGTACAATTAATAAGGGAATCACAAAAAACAGAATTAACCATATTGTTGCCGGAAATAACAGTAGTAAAAGATGGTTTTGGGGGCGAGTTTGTCTAGTCATTGGGGACAAGGGATATAGGGAAAGTGAAAAAAATTTGACAAAAATGGCAAAAAAACGCGATCGCTCAGTTATAGTATAAAATGCAATATATTATCCCCACTAGCGACGCGAGTGCAAAACAATCGTGCAAACGCCTCAATTTCCTGAATCAAACCATCCGATTGTCAAATCGCTGTTTCCTCTCAGCGATCAAGAGTTATTGACTCTTTTTCAGACACATCTGGAGCAGGGTAAATACTTCACAGCTATTTTCTGTCGTTATGCACAGATTGTCTATAGTCTAATTAGACATTCTGTACGATCGCCTGTTCAAGCAGATTACCTCTTTGCCGATACATGGCGATATCTTTTCCATGAATTGCGAGATTTAGACTTACGCGAGGGGTCAGACCCCGAAGGGGGAAATCTCTCTCTTCAAAATTGGTTAATTAATGTTACCGCGATTCGGATTAATGAAGCAATATTACCCCCCGTTGAATCAATTCATTATTCTTTAAAAACCGCATCGCCCCCCTTTTGGTGTTATGTTTTACAATCTTTAGATCAATTAGCACCATTATTACGACTTGTGGTATTAATGGCGCAAACATTCCATTGGAGTGAGACTCGTATCGCGGCTTATTTACAAGCGGAAGGAGAAGCGATTTCTCCCGCACAAGTTCGTTCTTTATTAAATAAGGGATACCAAACCTTGGAAGAAAATTTACCGGAAGATATTGGCGAAATTTATTTACAAAAAATATCGGTTTCTTCTGATGAGCTTCTCCCATCTTAATTTATTTTTTCTGTCATAAGCCTCTGCTTTATTGTATAATACAGAAGTGCTTTTGCACTTCTTTTTTGTCTTTCTATTCTCTCATACATTATTACCAACGATAAGGGACAAATTATGACTAAAATTGCCCACTATGGCTCTTGGAAATCCCCCATTACCTCTGATTTAATTGTTTCTGGAACTATTGGACTCGGTGGAATTACTGTCGATGGTGAGGATATTTACTGGCTGGAAGGACGTGCTTCAGAAGGGGGACGAAATGTCATTGTTCGTCGCACTCCCAATGGTAATATGACTGATATTACCCCCAAACCTTTTAATACTAGAACGCGTGTTCATGAATACGGCGGCGCGTCTTTTATTGTTGAAGATGGTATTATTTATTTTTCTAATTTTGCCGATCAACGTCTCTATCGTCAGTTAATAAATCAAGAGCCGGAACCTTTTACTCCTGACAATAATTGCCGTTATGCTGATGCCATTTTAGATTCTCAGAGAAATCGGCTAATTTGTGTCCAAGAAGATCATACTTCCGGCCAAGAACCTGTTAATAGTTTAGTTAGTATTAATCGGGAAAATGGCGCGGATATTCAGGTATTAACAGAAGGTAATGATTTTTACTCATTTCCTCGTTTAAGTCCCGATGGTTCCCAACTGGCTTGGATTAGTTGGAATCATCCCAATATGCCTTGGGATGGTACAGAATTATGGGTTGCACCTGTTAATTCTGATGGCTTTTTAGGGGAAAAAGTCTTAATTGCCGGTGGCGTTAATGAGTCTATTTTTCAACCGGAATGGTCCCCTGATGGGGTTTTATATTTTGTCAGCGATCGCGACAACTGGTGGAATCTTTATCGTTGTGAAACCCCCCTTAATTCCTCTTCGCGAAATGGGGGAGGTGAATCTGTCTATGAAATGGAGGCAGAATTTGGTTTACCCCAATGGGTTTTCGGTATGTCAACCTATAGTTTTATTTCGGCAAATAAAATTATTTGTAGTTACACTAAAAATGGGATTTGGCATTTAGCAACCCTTGACACAGAAACTAAAGAATTAACTCCGATTGAGACACCTTACACTGATATTTCTTTAATTTGTGTTCAGGATGATCGCGTGTTATTTTTAGGGGGTTCTCCCACGGAAGCCAGCGCGATTATTTCTCTAAATTTAAGCACAAATACGCGAGAAATATTGCGACGCTCCAGTGAAGTAAAAATCGATCCGGGTTATTTATCTGTGCCCGAACCCCTGGAATTTCCCACGGAAAATGGGTTAACAGCCTATGGGTTATTTTATCCGCCCAAAAACCGAGACTTTGCCGCCCAAAGTGATGAAAAACCCCCCTTAATTGTGAAAAGTCATGGGGGACCCACCGCGGCGACTTCTAGCACTTTTAATTTGAAAATTCAATATTGGACAAGTCGTGGTTTTGCTGTCTTAGATGTGAATTATGGCGGTAGTACCGGATATGGACGAAATTATCGTCAACGTCTGCAAAATAATTGGGGAATTGTTGATGTTGATGACTGTGCTAATGGGGCAAAATATTTAGCAAATAAAGGGTTAGTTGATGGGGAAAAAATGGCGATCGCGGGGGGAAGTGCAGGCGGTTATACCACTCTTTGTGCCTTAACTTTCCGTAATGTTTTTCACGCGGGCGCGAGTTATTATGGAGTAAGTGATTTAGAAGCCTTAGCGGAAGATACTCATAAGTTTGAATCCCGTTATTTGGATGGGTTAATTGGTGCTTATCCTGAGAAAAAAGACGTTTATCAAGCGCGATCGCCCATTAATTTTACGGAGCGCTTATCTTGTCCGGTAATTTTCTTTCAAGGATTAGAAGATAAAATTGTACCACCGAATCAGGCTGAAATGATGGTAGAAGCCATTAAAGCGAAAGGTTTACCTGTGGCTTATGTGGCTTATGAAGGGGAACAACATGGTTTTCGACAGGCGGAAAATATTAAACGTACCTTGGATGGGGAATTATATTTCTATAGCCGGGTGTTTGGGTTTGAATTAGCAGAAAAAGTCCCAGAAGTCGCGATCGCGAATCTTTAATAATGGGATGGCAATGCACCATAACTATTAACTTTTCCATCCTAAATCGGAAATTACCATGAGTGAAATACAAGCCGACTATGATAGTCCTTGGAAAGAGGCGATCGAACTTTATTTTGCCGAATTTATGGCCTTATTTTTCCCAGACGCGTATGTTGATATCGACTGGGAAAAAGGTTATGAATTTTTAGACAAAGAATTGCAACAAGTCGTGCGAGATGCGGAATTGGGAACGCGTCTGGCGGATAAATTAGTTAAAGTTTGGCGACTCACAGGGGAGGAGTCTTGGGTTTTAGTTCATTTAGAAGTTCAATCCCAAGTCGAACTCGATTTTGCCAAACGGATGTATATTTATAATTACCGCTTGTTTGACCGTTATGAGCGTCAAATTGTCAGTTTAGCCGTTTTAGGCGATGAACAACGCACTTGGCGCCCCCATTGTTATCAATATTCCCTCTGGGGTTGTCAAGTTAGTTTACAATTTCCTATTGTCAAACTCTTAGATTATGAGTTACAATGGGAAAACTTAGAAACCAATAACAATCCTTTCGCGATCGTTGTCATGGCACATCTGAAAACCAAGGCAACACGCAATCAACCCCAAGAGCGTTTACAATGGAAATTAACATTGATTCGCAGCCTCTATGAACGAGGTTATACGAAAAATGAAGTGTTACAACTCTTTCGGTTAATTCAATGGATGATGGTATTACCCAAAGAGTTAGAACTTAGTTTTCAAGAAGCGCAAAGTCGTTATGAGGAGGAAAAAAGAATGCCTTACCTGATGAGTATTGAACGCGATGCCATAATGAAAAACTTGCAAGAAAATGTGATTGAAATCTTAGAGACACGATTTGCTGAAATTCCGCGATCGCTCATTGATAGTATCAATCAAATTAGTGATTTATCAGAATTAAAAAATCTGCATAAAGAGTCAATTACTATTCATTCGGTTGCAGATTTTCAAGATTTTATCGCGCATAAGACGATAGAGAATTAAGACGATAGGGGCGTGATAAAAACGCCCCTATTTTTATAACAATATCATTAATGTAAATTAAATTAATGCCGAAAAAACAGAAATTTCCTTATTTAGTAGGTTCTAAATGGACTGCACACCAAAAAACTTGGGGGTGGCGACATTTTCAAGTTGTTAACCGTAAAAATGAAGGGAAATGGGTATTCGCAGAAATGGTCGCGTCTTGCGATTCTAATGTCCGTTTTTGGCTCAATGCCCAACAATTGCGCGATCGCGCTCTCTGGATACCCGGATGGCAATCAACTCAAGAACTTGAAGAATTAGAATAAACTAATATCAACAAAACTAAGGATATACACCATGAACAAAAATTTGCTCTGGGTTTCTTTACTTATTACTTCTTTTGTGGTAGGTTCTCATCCTTACAGCGCGATCGCGGCTTCCGTTACTCCCCCCCCGGTTCCTTCATCGACAGAAACACCCAAAGAAACATCACCATCTCAGAAAGATACCTCGTCAAAAATACCAACTATCACAAAGGAAGACCTCCCTCCGGGTTTTGAGGAAGAGTTATTCTTAAAAAATGTGATGGAAAAGAGTATGAGTTCCATGAAAGGTGACTTCAGTGCTTTTGCTTTCATAAAAAATCAAAAATCACCGATTCATATTATGGGATTGATTCAAGAACTACCACCCCTTCCTACCCAGAAAGACAAAGAAGGTTTTGATAAATTTATGGAGAGCGATGTTCTCGCAAATATATTTGTCTCATCCCTGACTCGACCTGGAGGAACAGTACCCAAACCACAGCCATTTACATTAACTAAAAAAATTGGTGAAGCGGCTAAAGGGTGGACTATTAACACCAACATTAAGGATAATTCCACCAGTTTAGATTTGGTTACTTTTCGGCGGGATCGTTTTTTCGGTTTGCTAGTGTTCATGTATATGAATGAGACCCCGGAAACTTTGAATATTAGTGATATAGCTAGTACAATGGATCAGCGTTTAATGACAATAATACCCACTATTACTCCGTCCCAGAATCCCACAGACTTAAAAGAGAAAGAAAAATGATACAATAAACTATTGTCTATTTTGGGTTGATTATCTCTATGGGCGCGGCTGTTTATTTAGAAAATGTCTGTAAAGTCTATAATCAAATGCCTGTTGTCAATAATCTCTCTTTTACCATTAACAAAGGAGAAATGTTTGGCTTACTTGGCCCCAATGGTGCGGGAAAATCGACTACTATTCGGATGTTAACTACTTTAACTCAACCTACCAGTGGTAAAATTGAGGTGGGGGGATTTGATATTACTAAAGAAAGTTTACAGGTAAAACGATCTATTGGTGTGGTTTTACAACAAACCAGTGTGGATGGAGATTTGTCGGTTTGGGAAAATATGGAATTTCATGGTCGTTTACACCATATTCCTAACCCTAACCGACAAACTTTAATTAATCAATGGTTAAATTATGTAGAATTAAGCGATCGCGCTGATGTTCTGGTAAAAACGTTATCCGGGGGGATGAAAAGACGTTTACAAATTGCACGCGCACTTTTACATCAACCGGAAATTCTTTTTTTAGATGAACCTACCGTTGGCCTCGATCCGCAGACTCGGCGAAGGTTATGGGAAATTATCTTAGATTTGAATAAGCAAGGGATGACTATGTTATTAACTACTCATTATATGGATGAAGTAGAATATTTATGTGATCGTATTGGTATTATGGATGCCGGGAAATTAATTGAATTAGGAACATTGAAGGAGTTTCGGACAAAACATGGAGAAGGGTTAGTCATGAAACAAATCGGAGAGCGGTGGGATTATCAATTTTTTCCCACCTTACAAGAGGCTAATTCTTATTTAGAAGAACAACCGGATAAAACGGGAATGATGGTGCGTCCTTCCAATTTAGAGGATATTTTTGTTGAATTAACAGGTCGTCAATTGGATTAAAATTAGGGTGATAGGTAATGGGTAATGGGTAATGGCTAATAGAAAAGAGAGTCTACGAAAAATTAAGGATGAGTGGAGATCGATATTATTATCGTCATAAAAGCTGAAGTGGTAATAAACCCGATCCTCTTCTCAAATTACCGATTACCGATTACCGATTACCGATTACCGATTACCGATTACCGATTACCCATTCCCAATTACCCATTACCGATTACCTAATTCCTATGGCTCGATTAGCAACAACAATAGAAGCGATACTATACTTAAAAGGTCAATCCTTATCGGTTTCAGAGATCGCGGAAATCGCGAAAAGCGATCGCGCCCAAGTAGAAGAGGGGTTGATCGAATTAATGTCAGACTACTCCTATCGAGACACAGCCTTAGAAATCGTGGAAACTCCCAAAGGTTATAGTTTACAACTGAAAGACGAATATAGTAATCTCATGCAGTGCCTCATTCCTTCGGAATTAGGAGTAGGAGCTTTGAGGACTTTAGCCGCGATCGCGCTCAAAGGAGGGATTACCCAAAGTGAATTAGTGGAGCTGCGGGGATCTGGAGCCTATCAGCACGTTCAAGAACTGGTAGAATTAGGATTCATCCGAAAACGGAAACACTCCGAAAGTCGCTCTTCTTGGTTACAAGTAACCGAAAAATTTCACCAATACTTCCAAGTTGACCAACTGCCCAAACAACTTTCCCTCAATTTTCCCATAAATTCAGAGCCGATCGTGGAAAATTAAACTAAACTAAATTCATAAGCCTGACAAACATAGTCATCCAATGGTTTTTCCCTCAGACTCAAATTCTCATGATCAGCAAACCACTATCAACCCCCTGTTGAAATACCTCCAACACCAACCGCCAGAGGTACTCGCCCATGTTGCTAATTCCGTGAGTCCCGAAATTAAAGAAATCATTTTTCAAAATGTGCAGGGACTTTTAGGCGCATTACCTTCCGAGCACTTTGATGTTCAAATTACAACAGACAGAGATAACCTCGCGAATTTATTAGGCTCCGCGATGATGACGGGTTATTTCCTCCGCCAAATGGAGCAGCGGATGCACCTGGAAGAAAATTTATCTCGCACCTCCTCACTTGATTAATCCGGGGATTGGTGATGGGTAATTGGCGATGGGGGACTGGGGACTACCGATTACCCATCTCCAACAACTATTGTGGCGTAGGCTAATCCTGCGATCGAGATAATTTGGGGATTTGTCTCTTACCTCTTACCCATCACCCATTACCAATTACCTATCACCTATTACATTACCTCTTACTCATTACCCCCTCAACAACGTACAATAACTGTCATTCAGCGCGATCGCGCCTTTCTCCCTTAAGGTGGCTAGTAAATTTCTCAAAGCCCCTAATATTAACTCTGGTGGAGCATTAAATAATTAGGAGGGGCGGGTTTACAGAATCTTTCGCTTCTAGTGAAGATATTGGGGAACCCACCCCTACTGTCATTGGGTGTATTTAACCAGACTTGATATAACTTCGAGAGGGGACACGATCGCGCTCCTTAGACACAATCCTAGGTTAAAATTAAGAAAGATGAAGCCAGAGAATTCTTGGCAAAATAATTCTGACAGTAAGCTGGCGGAGAATATCGCGCAATTCCCAGCCGTACCCGTTGATGAGCAAATATCAACACTGCCAATATCCCCTGATTTTCCACCGAGTTTATATCAAGGGCGTAGAGTGAAAGCCGCCCTCCTTTTAATAATTATCTGGGGTATTATTCTCACTCTTCATTTACTTTCCTGGGGCTCTTGGGTGGTATGGAGTTTGACGGGTGTACTGTGGATACAAGCTTTCCGGGTGTTATTTGCCCAACCCAAACCGACTCCAGAGCCTCTGAAAGAGGAAAATCGCTCAGAATGGCCTTTTGTCTCCTTATTAGTCGCGGCCAAAAATGAAGAAGCGGTGATCGGTAATCTGGTAAAAAGTATCTGTAATTTAGACTATCCCCGCGATCGCTATGAATTATGGGTAATTGATGATAACAGTACCGATAAGACTCCCTTGGTATTAGAGCAATTAACGAAGGAATATAGTCAGTTAAAGATATTTCGTCGCCCCCCTAATTCAACGGGTGGGAAATCAGGAGCGCTTAATCAAGTTTTTTCCCTAACAAAAGGTGAATTTGTGGGGGTTTTTGATGCTGATGCCCAAGTAGCTCCCGAACTTTTACGCGATATGTTACCCCTTTTTGATCAAGAAAAAGTGGGCGCGGTACAAGTACAAAAGGCGATCGCGAATGCCCCTTTAAATTTCTGGACTCGCGGGCAAGAAGCGGAAATGGCTTTAGATAGTTTTTTCCAACAACAACGTATCTCTATTGGAGGTATTGGGGAATTACGGGGAAATGGCCAATTTGTGCGTCGCAGTGCCTTAGAAAGTTGTGGGGGTTGGAATGAAGAAACGATTACTGATGATTTAGATTTAACCATGCGTTTGCATTTAGATCAATGGGATATTGAGTTTCTTTTATTACCCGCGGTATGGGAAGAAGGAGTAAAAACTCCTCTCGCGTTATGGCATCAACGTAATCGTTGGGCTGAAGGGGGTTATCAGCGTTATTTAGATTATTTCCCTTTAATCGTGAAAAACCCTATGGGTATTGGTAAAAGTTGGGATTTATTTGGGTTTTGGATTACTCAATATATTTTACCTACTGCCGCGATACCTGATTTATTAATCGCGAGCGCTCGTCATAGTCTTCCTATTACCACTCCCTTAACATTTCTCACTCTCACTTTATCTTTAGTGGGAATGTTTGGTGGATTGCGTCGCACTCAAGGTCAAAAAGATGCCAAGGGTGATAACCTATTAGTACCTTCATTATTTGTGACTTGTTGGCAGGCATTACGGGGTACTGTTTATATGTTGCATTGGTTTGTGGTGATGGGAAGTGTCACAGCCCGTGTTTCTGTGTTTCCGAAACGTCTCAAATGGGTGAAAACTCAACATAGTGGTAGTGACACGGTTATATGAGCAGAAAACGGGTTTGAAGAGAAGAAATTGCCCTCAGATAAGGAAGATGTTGGGGTAACAGCCTCAACCCAACCTACAAAACTGCCCCATTTTTTGTAGGTTGGGTTGAGCGATAGCCAAACCCAGGGGAACGTGCCTCAACCTAACCGAGGAAACTGCGCCATTTTTTGTAAGAAGATGTTGGGGTAACAGCCTTAACCCAGCCGACGAAACTAACAAATAACCAGAATAAACCCGCCCCAAACCAAGGATTAAATGCCATTAATTAGCCATTTGTCGGTTTTTAGGGGCGGGTTTTCTGATTTCAGAGTTTGGTGGCATAGATATTGACGAAAGATCCCCTACTATTTTCGCTCAACAAAAGTGTTTAGGAATGAAAATTTAATAAAATAGTATAGGATGATTGCCTCTCAGATTGGGGTAATAGACTTAAACTAACGCGTTTAAAAGAGCCTGTAATTTCAGTTGTATTTCGGCGAATTCTTTATCGGGTTCAGATCCTTCGACAATGCCTGCACCCGCGTAAAGTCGCGCGCGATCGCCGTCTATTAACGCGGAGCGAATACCGACAAAAAATTCACCATTTCCCTGATGATCTACCCATCCTAACGGTGCGGCAAAAAGAGAGCGATCGAAATTTTCATAATGGCGAATTTGTGATTTAGCAATATCTCTGGGTAAACCCGCGACGGCGGGTGTCGGATGTAATTCAGCTAAGATTTCTAACAAATGAATATTAGCCGAAACTTGAGAAGTAATAGGTGTGCGTAAATGTTGAATATTGGAGAGTTGTAAGAGGTGAGGTGAGGGTAAACAATGGGGAGTTAAACCCAGATTTACCAGACGTTGCATGATAAAATCAATCACGACACGATGCTCTCGTAAATCTTTTTCACTACATAATAAACTATTAGCAAATACGATATCCTCCGCGGGGGTTTTACCTCTAGGGGCCGAGCCAGCTAACGCGTCAGTAATTAATTCTCCATCTTGGATACGAATTAAACGCTCTGGGCTTGCTCCGATGAAGTTTTTACCCTTGCCATTACTGGTGGAAAATATATAACAATCGGGGTAAAAATTTCGCAGATTATGAAGAGAATTTGTCAGACTAAATTGGCGAGTGGATGTGACATCGATCGCGTGGGAAAGAACAATTTTAGTAAAGTGATTAGCGCGAATGGATTTTAAAGCATCAATCACAGATTTTTGAAATTGATGGGGATTATTCAAATTTATTTGATGTTTAGCTGGAGAGGGGGAGGCAAAATCGGTTAAAATTTGATCGAGAAGATGAGGAGAAGTCATCGTTTGTATTTGTCGCCAAATACTATGGGATAAAGTTTGGACATTACTCTGGGCATTAAGTTGAGTATTAATAACAAGAATGCAATGATTATTTTGTCGGGTGATTTGCCATGTTGGTAAAAAAATTGTCGCGGCAGGAAACGCGGCATTTTTGGTAATATTTTCGTCAAAAAAGGTAAAAGTACAGAAAAAATGAGGCCCCGCAAAAGGGAGATGAGTCGCACCAATAGCAATGGTATTTTCCAGAGTAGATGCCATGAATTTTTGGGCACGACTAAAACGATCGCGTCCTTCTAGGGTGAAATGAAGGGAACTATCAAAAGCCGCGATCGCCAAATCTTGCCCCGGATGATGTGCATTTTGATGATATTTTTTTTCCGAATAAAAATGGACGCGATCAGAGACATAAAAATGCTGGAGAATCGCGAGGGGATCAACCGAGGGAATTTCCAGAGAAATACTAACAATTTTTATGGGATTGATCGCGGTTAAAGTCTGCTGACAATTTAAGAGAAATTGACACAGATCCTGACAATCTTGAAAGAGATGAAGACAATGGGGTATTACTGGCATGGAAGCAATCATGTTAAATTGATTGGCAGAAGCATGGGGATCAGGGAATATTGGAGACGGAGAGGCAGGGAGACGTGATGAGGTGGAGGTTTCCCCTGTCTTTCCCCAGTCAAGAGTCCCAAAATGCGCCCAATCCCCTGTCGTTATGTTCCCTGTTTCTCTCATTATTGAGTGTACCCTGTTGCCTTAAAATTGTAAAATTAATCCTCTTCTCGACAGAAAATCAAGTTACTGAAATGACAACCCAGTTAATTAATCCTCCCAAAAGTAAACTTTGGATGGCCGCGATCAAACCCCCTATGTACACGGTTGCAGTGATTCCTATTTGGATGGGAACCGCGATCGCGTGGGGGGAAACCAAGACTCTCAATTTATCAATTTTTCTGACATTTTTAATGTCGGCTATTTTCATTATTGCTTGGTTAAATATGAGCAATGATGTTTTTGACTCCGACACAGGAATTGATAAAAACAAACACCATTCTTTGGTAAATTTAACCGGAAATAGAAGTCTGATTTTCTGGTTAAGTAATCTTTTTTTACTGTTAGGAATTACCGGAATAGGCGCGATCGCGTGGTGGCAAAAAGATCCAATGGTAATTAAGATTATACTCCTTGCCTGTGCTTTTGGCTATAGTTACCAAGGTCCTCCCTTTCGATTAGGATATCAGGGTTTAGGGGAAATTATCTGTTTTTTCACTTTTGGTCCAATGGCATTATCCGCCGCGTATTATAGTCAAACTCAAACTTGGTCATTTTCTAATCTTGCTGCCTCCATAATTATCGGTATTGTCACCAGTATCATTTTATTTTGTTCTCATTTTCATCAAGTTGCTGATGATATTGCCGCGGGTAAAAAATCCCCAATAGTTCGCATGGGAACTAAAACAGGTTCAGATTTATTACCTTGGTTATGTGGAAGTTTATACGCGTTGACAGCCCTGTTTATAATTCTGGGAAATTTCCCCATCACAACCTTATTAATTTTGGGCAGTTTACCCTTTTCTATTCAACTTTGTCGTCATGTGAGTGCCAATCATGATCAACCGGAAAAAGTGAGTAATTGCAAATTTATCGCGGTTTATTTGCATTTTATCGGTGGTTTATTATTCGGATTGGGTTTTGTTTTACCCCTTGCCTTCTAACCAATTGAGTTATCATGGTAGAAAGCGGGTTTCTTAACCCCAGAAACCCGCTTTCTTTGGTTGGTTTGACAACCATCAGTAATGGCTACAATTAATCGGATACCGCCCAACCGATTTATTTCTCTGACATATATAAAAAAGTCAATAATACCGGATTTTAGATAAAAAATAGGAGTCTCAATTTATGACGATATCCCTAGGTTTTAGCTCATTCTCCGGAACGCGATCGACTCGCGATCGCGCTCTTTGAGAAACCGGTTTTCTCTAGGAAATTTTTCCTAACACTAACAGCCTCAAGGAAGAAACCCGGTTTCTTTGAGAAGGTAAGAAGAGAGGCGCGATCATATTCCTAATCACTGACATATTCAATACTCCAATCGTCTTCGGAGATACCAACGGCAGCTAGAAAAGGACGAGAAAAATCGCTATGATTTCTCTCACTTTTGTTGATGTAAATCCAAAATCCATTGGATAACTGATGGCATCTACTTTTATCTGGCATATTATCTTGGAAATGAGATTTAAGTAAAATTCTGGCAGTTTCAAAACTATCTGAGCGGTTTTTAATCACCCACTCACAGCATTGAATGGTAACTTGTCGCCAAGTTTGCTTAGGAAGAGGAATTTCGTCACCACAGATTTTTATGAACTTTGGTTTGCGTGTGGGAGTAGAAACGGCTTGATATTCTCCAAGAGATGGCCAAATTTCTAGAAAATTATTTGCCAGGAAATCAGCTCGCTCAAGAATAGCTTTGTCATCCCATCGGTTAATACTTTGAGAAAAATAATCACTATTAATTCGCAACGCGTGTTCAGCCAGTTTTTGCTTTTTCACCAAAAATGATGAATTAGAAAGTTTGGCATTCCATTCAGAAGTAACTAAAGTTAAATTTCCCAAGGTATGTAATTTCTCTCGGTAGATTTCTTTTAATTTATCTCCCAGTTCATTTTCCCAATCTTTGCTTAATGTTTGTGGCAAAATATGCTCAATAGTTGGATTTTGATCGAGGGAAGTAAACCCACCGGTTCCTTTAGATAAGTAGCGATTAATTGTTTCTATAACAAGACATATTTTTTGGGGATTATTTTTATCATAAAGTTTACGGCTATTAATGGATTGTCTCACATCATTATCATTAGGATATTGCTTGGCAATCAATACTTTCTTCAAAGCTTCTGGTAAAGTAATTTCTTCATCTTTGATTGCTTCTACATCTTTCCAAATGGAGGGAAACATTTTATTAAGATAGTTAGTTTGTTTCCCACAAATATAGCGACGAACTAGATAGTTTTCTAGTAAACTTATGGATTCGATAAACTCCTCAAAATCAATTTGTTCAGAGTGGTACTCATTATAAAGTGTTAATAAAAACGGATAAGCAGTAGAAATGTCGAAAGTATTGAGGCGAATTAAGGCAGTTTTAATATCTTGGTTGACTTCCGTATCTGGTCGCAGTAGTTTGTTATAATATTCAGCAAATTTTAGGAGATTAGCAATTTCTTCAACAAATTTGGTATCATCTAATTTTTTACAATAATCACGAAATCGTGCATAAATATGGGATTCAGCACAAAGATTTCGCGTTGTCATTGCTAAATAATGTCGAAGGAAAGCCGTTAATTCACCCATCCCTGATTTACCAACTCTTCGTTTCTCTTGCAATAATCCTTCTATTTTTTCCCAATATTTAGTAAAAGCATTTTCTTGCTGAGATGTTGGTAGCATCATCGCGATATAGTTGCGGACTAAATCTGCCTGAGTTAAGGGTTTACCTTTGGCATTAAGACTTTCAAAAATATGATAAGGACTTTCATTCTTATTAAGTTCTATAAAAACAACTTGAAAACAGTTCTGTAATACCGTAAAAAACTTACCAATATCTAGTTCATCTTCTTTAACTTTAGATTCGATTTCGTGACGAAAATAATTATAAGCTTTAGGTATGCCAGATTCCGTTTGATTAGATTTTTCTTCTGAAATAATCCCTTGATAAGCTTGGCGATCGCCATATTTATTGGTTGGTAAAAGTTTAAAATAAACATCCCCTTCCTCTTCCTCATCTGAATTGACGACAAATTTATTAATTTTGTTAGCAAGCTTTTGATCGGTGAGCTTGATAATATCCCGCAAAACAAGAAATAGTAAGGATAGGGTGGTCAAACGTTGCTGGCCATCAACCAACTTAAAAGCTGTTATTGTGCCATTGCGTGTTCCATCATTGATGACTACTAGAGATCCTATAAAATGTTCTGGTTCTCTATCAGGATCGTATTCCTCATAAATTGCGATCGCGTCCTTTAATAACATTTCCCATTCAGTTTTTTCCCAACTATATTGACGTTGAAAGTGGGGCATAACATAATGAACTGCACCACCGGAACTGAAAACTTTGGAAATTTTCCAACTATCTGCTTTCATCGCGAATCACTCCAAATATATCTAAGAATTGTTCGTAACTTACCCAAAAGAGGATTTTCACTTGGGAGCAATCGTAATAATTTACTGACTAATTTGATTCTTAATTTAACACAAAATGTTCTGGTTTTGCCCGGAGCATCTTATCTTTGTATCTCTATAATGCCTGTAGTCTTTGCTGCCAACGCACTACAGTTTTTTTTGCCAATTTGCGATGATTCCATCAGCCCTGTTTTCAGACAGTTAAGTGCGATGATGATCCTACTAAATATCAGATAAACTCACCTGTGGGGGCTTTTTTTTTAGCTCCGGGGTATTGATAAACCCGCACCCACGGGGTGAAATCGCGTTCTAGGGGCTCTTTCACCCATCGCCAGAGAAAAGTGCCAACAGTCAAATAAACCCGCCCCCAACCCACCCAAAACCAGCGCGATCGTGCTTTTGGGGTTTCTGGAAATAACATCGTTATTTGATCAAGAGTCAAAAAAAAAACGGGTTTCTTGGGTTCATAAATTATCATAATTCTATCATAGTCTGAAATGAATGTACTTAAGAATGAATAGCTTGCTCTGCCGCCCTAATTAACACCTCATCCATCCAAGAGTTAATACTTTTCCCAGCCTTCTTTGCCGCGAGAAAAATTTTGCGATGATGTTCGGAAGTAGTACGGAAGGGAAGTTTGCCTGAAAATGGCTTATCAGGCTCCTTTCCTAACTCTTGACAAAAGACTAGATAATCATCAACGGAGGTTTGGAATTCTTCACGAGCTTCTTCAATAGTTTGTGCTTTAAATGTTACTACGTCATTAATGTCAAGCACTCTACCAAACAGAATACCCGCGTCTAAATCCACTTCTACATAAGCTGTGTAGCCTTTATAAGTCATCATAGCTGTCATAATTATTCCTAGTTAATTGTACCATTCTTGATCATTTTTTAGGAGCTGAATTTAGCCCGCTTTTTTCCTGGGTAATTCGTGAATATTACCCCAAAAATAGCTAAGTATTCATGGTTCAACTCCCGCCTTTATCAAAAATTCCCTAACCGATTTAACCGCACCTCTATCTGTTTCTTTCTGAGGGTGTGGCTCGTGAAAAATAGCTATAACATCATTTAATAAAACCCGAACACGCGAACCTCTACCTTGAGAAATAGTAGCATTTAGAGCGATAAATAAATTTTCTATATCTTGCCAATTAATATTAGCTGGAATCGGATCTGTAAAAATTGCGTCTAAAGTCCTGCGCTGTTTATTATTGAGATCATCCATAGATTATTCCTTCGTTATTTAACTAGAGGGTTGTCACCCAAGTGCGCGATCGGTTGTAACATATAACACTCCAGTTTAGTTTAACTGTGACAATGATATCAAAAAGTGATACTATTGTCAATGACTTTGATTCGTAGGTTGGGTTGAGGCTTGCGTCGCGTGCGCGTGGAGCAAAACCCAACATATTCCTTGAATGCACGATCGCGTTGTAGGGGCTCTTTCACCCATCGCCAGAGAAAAGTGCCAACAGTCAAATAAACCCGCCCCCAACCCACCCAAAACCAGCGCGATCGTGGTTGCGGAATCCGCGATCGATTCATTCCCTAAAGTCTCTAATTTGTCTATCATTTTTTTGTTAAGATTAAACATAAATTACCCTCAAACCAATCCTAGGCGAAAAAACATGAAATTCACAAAAATGCCCTTGATTAATCGCCCCGGATTAATCCGACTTGCTATACTAGGAATAATCTTACTAATCCTTAGTATTTGGGGGCATAAAATAATGATTGCTATGCCAGGAAATAGTTATAATGGCGACTTCCCACCCTTAACCGCAAAAGAATTGGCTTTGCGAGAGGAGATGACGCGGGATGTCAATAAACTCGCGGGAGAAATTGGGGAAAGAAATTATATAAAATATGAACAACTTAATCAGGCTGCGGATTTTCTCCATTTATCTTTCCAAGCAATGGGTTATGAGGTAAAACGTCAAACCTATCAAGTGAATAAACAAGATTTTTCCAATATTGAGGTGGAAATAAAGGGTAAAAAATTCCCTGATGAAATTGTCGTAGTCGGTGGGCATTATGATTCTGTTTTTGCTAGTCCAGGGGCGAATGATAATGCAACGGGTAGCGCGGGTGTTTTGGCCTTAGCTAAACTCTTTGTCGGGAAAAAACCTGATAAAACGCTGCGTTTTGTGCAGTTTGTTAATGAGGAGCCACCATTTTTCTTTACCCCCAATATGGGTAGTTTTGTTTATGCAAAACGGGCTAGAGAAAGACAGGAGAAAATTGTCTCAATGTTGAGTGTGGAAACTATTGGTTATTTTTCTAATGCCAAGGATAGTCAAAAGTATCCACCTCCCTTAAGTCTTTTTTATCCTTCTACGGGTAATTTTATTGGGTTTATTGGTAATGTTGATTCGGCAAGTTTGGTAAAACACGCGATCACGTCTTTCCGTAAGAATGCCAAATTTCCCTCAGAAGGCGCGTCTCTTCCTGATGATATACCCGGTATCGGTTGGTCCGATCAATCGTCTTTTTGGAAACATGGTTATCAAGGGATAATGATAACAGATACCGCACCCTATCGTTACCCTTTTTATCATACATCAGAGGATACTCCTGATAAAGTTGATTTCGATAAAGCCGCAAGAGTTATTTCGGGTTTGGAAAGCGCGATCGGGGACTTAGTTGGTCTCTAAATTATGGTTAAATTAGGTCTCTATTTTGTGATATAATAGTGCGATATTTTCTTTTTTTGTGAACCACAAAGGCACAGATTCGTAGGTTGGGTTGAGGCACGTTCCCCAGGGGTGTGCGTCGCGCAAAACCCAACATATTCAAGGAGATTCGTAGCTAGTAGGTTGGGTTGAATGAAATGAAACCCAACATCATTCATTAATTATTGTTTGGTGTTGGGTTGCGCTGCGCTTAACCCAACCTACTAGCTCTTGACAATGATTTAGGATTGCTATATCACCAATATCCGCCTACCCCCTTGACAATATCCCCCCATTTCTGTTACCTTTTTAATTATAACGAATGTTCGATATAAAGTTATTGATTATGGAAAACAGTAGAATTTATGCCAAAAATTGTCGATCACGATGAGTACCGTCAAGAACTTTTGAGGAAATGTTTTGATTTATTTGCGAGGTATGGTTATAGCTCAATAACAATGCGACAAATCGCGTCAGAATTAAATGTTTCGACGGGGACTCTTTATCATTATTTTCCCAGTAAAGAAAGTCTGTTTGAACAATTAGTCGAGTATTTAAGCAGACAGGATACGTCTCCAGAAGAAATTGCTAAATTAGGCAATCCTCAAACTTTAGCCGAACGCATTGATGGGATGATGAATTTTGTGGCTAAAAATGAGGCGTATTTACTGAAGAAAATCTTAATTATGATTGATTTTTCTCAGCAGAAAGAGCCGGATTTTAATAATGAAGCTTTACAAAGAGCCGAAAATCTCTATGAAGAAGCTCTGTGTCAATATTTAGGGATATCGAATCGAGTTTTAGCTAATTTTATTGTTAATCAAATTGAAGGTTTTTTATTAAGACGATTTTACTTAGGCGAAAGAATCTCTTTTGCTGAAGAAAGTCATTTATTAAGAGAAATTCTCGTTACTTATTTAGAGCAAAAATGATGAGGTTAAGTTATGGAGAAAAAATGGTTTATACAACCACGATGGATTGTCGGACTGATTTTGTTGGGGACTGGTATTACAGTAACGACTACTTTTTATGGTTTGTCTCAATTTTCGATCAAAGGGGAAACCCCTGAAGTTTCTCCCACCGTTACTATCAAACCTCAAGAGAGAAAAATTACGGCTTTAGGGCGTTTAGAGCCTCTGGGAGAAGTGATTAGTTTGGGGGTTTCTATGAATTTGAATGTCGATCGCGTTTCTCAGTTATTAGTCAAAGAGGGAGATAAGGTAGAAAAAGGACAAATTATCGCGATTTTAGATTCCCGCGATCGTTTACAATCTTTGTTAGAGCAACAGAAGGAACAAATTCGAGTAGCAGAAGCACGTTTAGCTCAAATCAACGCGGGTGCGAAAACAGGAGAAATCGTCGCGCAAAAGGCTACAATTAGTCGTGTAGAAGCACAATTACAAGGGGATAAAATCACACAACAAGCCGTTATTGGCCGTGTAGAAGCGCAATGGGAAGGGGAAAAAAAAGCACAACAAGCAACTATTCAACGTGTAGAGGCACAATGGGAAGGGGAGAAAAAAGCACAGCAAGCAACTTTAGATAAATTATCTGCTGAATTGAAAAATGCGGAGACGGAATATCAACGTCACGAACAACTTTATCAAGAGGGCGCGATCGCACAGTCTTTATTAGATACTAAACGTTTAACTGTGGAAACGACTCGCCAACAAATTGCAGAAAGTAAGGCTAATCTTAATCGGATTAATAGCACTTTTAGCAAACAAATCGAAGAGGCTAATGCTAATCTTAATCGGATTAATAGCACTTTTCGTCAACAATTAGAAGAGGGTAATGCTACTCTTGAGCGTATTAAGAAAACGGGGGTTGAGCAATTAGGAGAAGCGAGTGCAACCTTAAATAAAATTGCTGAAATTCGCCCCGTTGATGTCCAAGTGGCCCAAGCTGAGGTGGAAAGCGCGATCGCGCAGTTAAAAAGAGCTCAAACCGAATTGGATCAGGCTTATGTGCGTGCTCCCATGACGGGGCAAGTTTTGAAAATTCATACGCGATCGGGGGAAAAAATAAGTGATAAAGGGATAGTTGAATTAGGGAAAACTGATCAAATGGTAGTTGTCGCGGAAGTCTATCAAACGGATATTAAACAAGTCAAAATCGGAGACTTGGCTAAAATTAGTAGTCAAGCTTTTTCGGGAGAATTGGAAGGAATTGTTAAAGAGATTGGTTTACAGGTGAAACGGCAAAATGTTTTTAGTAACCAACCCGGAGAAAATTTAGATAGTCGCGTTGTCGAAGTGAAAATTTATCTAAATCCTCAAGATAGTCAAAAAGTCGCGAGTTTAACCAATTTACAAGTCGATGTCGCGATCGCTTCACCCAAAACTAAATAAGAAGGAAGAGGGAAGAAGGAAGAAGGTTGACAGTTGACAGTTGACAGTTGACAGTTGACAGTTAC